>NZ_JAWRWY010000002.1:0-601472 GCF_046535315.1 Paraburkholderia sp. SIMBA_027 | reverse complement strand
GCGCTGATTGACGCGCTGATTGACGCGCTGATTGACGCGCTGATTGACGCGCTGATTGACGCGCTGATTGACGCGCTAATCGACGAACGCGACGAACGGCTAATCGACGATCTTTTTAGCCACGAAGACACCGAGCACCA
This sequence comes from Paraburkholderia sp. SIMBA_027, assembly GCF_046535315.1. Lineage (NCBI taxonomy): Bacteria > Pseudomonadati > Pseudomonadota > Betaproteobacteria > Burkholderiales > Burkholderiaceae > Paraburkholderia > Paraburkholderia sp. SIMBA_027. The sequence continues at coordinate 601,332 of NZ_JAWRWY010000002.1, read as the reverse complement.
GAAACGCGATGCATAGCACGAGGAAAATGAAAAACAGAATCTTGGCGATCGCGGCCGCACCGGCGGCGACTCCCGTAAAACCAAACAAGGCCGCAACAACGGCCACAATAGCAAAGAACAATGCCATCTTGAGCATTCGTTTTCTCCTGACGAGCGTGGGCGAGCCGGACACCGCCTGATTGCTTCAGGCGCCCGGCCAAGGCCAGTTTGACCTTCCGGACAGAGAGCAAACGGTGTTCCCGGAGCGGTTTCGCCGGCGCTTCAACGCCCGGTGCGCTCGCGCATGGCCTGCGCCACGGCTTCGCGCACACATGCCGCAAGCAGATCGGACGCGTGCGTGTGCGCCGCGCGAGCAGGGCGCGCGATAACGAGCGGCTGCACGATGGTCGATTCGCGGATCGGGCGTTCGGCGATGAGCGTCGTCTGCGCCACGCCGGGGCTTTGCGTGATGAGCAGCGAAACGCCCAGCCCGCTCGCCACCATCGAGCGAACGAGTTCGATCGAGGTCGCGCGATAACGCACGTTGGGCGACAGCCCGCATTGCCAGAACGGCGCCATCAGGAAGTCGCGGCTTTGCGGCAGGTCGATCTGGATAAACGGCTCTTTCGCGAGATCGTGCAGCGATACGGCGCGCTTGCGCTTCGCGAGCGCGGAGTCGGCGGGCACCAGCGCATACGGCTTCAGTTCGGCGAGACACTCGCGTTCGATGTCGTCGGGCAGGCCCACGTCGTACATCAGCGCGAAGTCGATCTGCCGTTTGTGCAGCCAGGTGTCGAGCTGGGCGAGATCGCCCTCCACGAACCGGATCGACAGGCGCGGGAAACGCGCTTGTGCGATCTTGAGCACGCGCGGCAGATAGACCGGCGCAATCGTGCGAAACACGCCTACCTGTACGTGGCCGCCGTCTTCGTCGCCCGTGTCGTCGGTTTCGAATGCCGAGGCCGAGGCGAGCAGCGCACGCGCTTCCGTGAGTTTGCGCTCCCCGAACTGCGTGAGCGTCATGCCCGTGCCCGCGTCACGCGAAAACAGTGGCGCGCTGAAATGCGCTTCGAGTTCGCGGATGGCCACCGAGATCGACGGCTGCGAAACGTTCAGATGTTTGGCGGCGGCAGTCGTGCTGCCGGTTTCGGCGGCGGTGGCGAAGTAACGCAGCAGTCGCAGTGAAAGGCTCATTCGGCTAGCTCGGATCGGTGCGCGCGAGGCTATATAAAAAACGTATAGGCGTTAATTTATTACAGTATTTTATCTTATGGCTGGCGCGGTGCAGAATCGGCTCACCGGTCGACTCGACCGGATGTTCAGGAGACTCCGCCGTGACTGATTCCGTGTTGCCGCTGCAAGGTATTCGTGTGATCGATTTTTCCCGCGTGTTGGCGGGGCCGCTGTGCTCCGCGCTGCTCGGCGATCTGGGCGCGGAGGTCATCAAGATCGAGCCGCCGGGCGGCGACGACTATCGCGCGATCGGCCCCTTCGCGGAAGGCGAAAGCGGCTTGTTCAGCGCGATGAACCGTAACAAGCAGAGCGTCGTGATCGACCTGAAGACCGACGCGGGGCGCGCGCTCGCGCAGTCGCTTTGCGCGCAGGCCGACGTGGTGGTCGAGAACTTTCGCCCCGGTGTGGCGACGCGGCTCGGCATTGGCTACGAGACGCTGGCGGCGCGCAATCCGGCGCTCGTCTATGCGAGCGTGTCGGGCTTCGGGCAGAGCGGCCCGGAGTCGCATCGACCCGCTTACGACATCATCCTGCAAGCGATGTGCGGGCTCATGGACGCGACCGGCGCGCCCGATGGCGAACCCACGGTCATCGGCGAATCGGTGTCCGATGTGGTGAGCGGCATCTTCGCGTCGTGGGGCGTGCTCGCCGCGCTGCTGGCTCGCGAGCGCACGGGCAAAGGCACGCACGTCGATGTTGCGATGTTCGACGCCACGCTGAGCCTGACCGCCACGCTCGTCTCGCGCTACGCCACGACCGGTGCTTCGCAGCGGCGCGTGGGCAATCGCCATCCGTCATCGGCGCCGTTCGGGGCATTCCGCGCGTGCGATGGCCACTTTGTCGTGGCCGTGCTGAATAACCGGCTATTTGCGCGGCTGGCGCAGGCGATCGGCGCGCCGGAACTGCCCGGCGACCCGCGCTTCGAGAGCGACAGTTTGCGCTGCGAACACGAAGCGGCGCTACGCGAGCGTATCGAAGCATGGTCGAGCGAATTGACCGTCGCACAGGTGAACGCGGCGTTGAGCGACGCCGGCATTCCTGTCGCGCCGATTCAAAGCGTGCGCGCGGCGCTCGAAAGCGACCAGGCGCGCGAACGCGGCTTGTTGATCGACGCACCTTCAGGCAACGGTAAGACCGTGCGTCTGCCGCGCCAGCCGGTGAAATTTTCCGCGTATCCGAACACGCGTTCGACGCGCGCGCCGCGCCTCGGCGAGCATACGTTGGCCGTGCTGTCGCAAAAGCTTGGACTCGACGACGAACAGATCGCCGCGTTTTGCGATGCCGGTGCAATCGCCGCGCTACATCATCACGCGAACAAAGATTCGTATAACGAAATAAAAGAGGAGAAGACGCATGCTTAAGCGACTGGGCGTGAGCGACGCCGATCTGGAGATCGCCGATGCAATCCGCCGTTACGCGCAAACCGAACTTGCGCCGCGCGCGGCACAGGTCGATCACGAGGAAATCGCCACGACGCGCTACGTGAGCGCGCTCGCCGAACTCGGCGTGATGGGCATGAATCTGCCGGAGCGATGGGGCGGCATTGGCGCGACGCCTGCCGCGATCATCCTCGCGCTTTCGGAAATCGCGGCCGCATGCGCAGCCACATCGTCGATGATCGGCGCGCATTATCTCGCCACCGACTCGCTGCTGATCGGCGCCGACGACGCATTGCGCGAGCGCTATTTGCCCGACGCGGCGGCGGGCGTCAAACTCGGCGCATTCGCGTTGACGGAACCCCAGGCTGGTTCGAATCCCGCGGGCATGAAAACCGTCGCGCTGCGCGAAGGCGACGGCTACCGGCTGCGCGGCACCAAGCATTTCATTTCAAACGCGGGCGCGGCGCACTTTATCGTGGTGTATGCGAAGACGTCGCCCGAGCAGGGCACGCGCGGCATCAGCGCATTCGTGGTGGATACGAACACGCCGGGCGTCACCATTTCAGGCGCGGAAAAGCTGATGGGCATACGCGGCGCACCGGCGCACGAAGTCGCGCTCGATTGCTTTGTGCCTGAGGCGAATCGTCTGGGCGAAGAGGGCACGGGTTTTCGCACGGCGATGAAAGTGCTCGATAACAGCCGCCTCGACGTGGCGGCGACGAGTCTCGGCATTGCCGAAGCGGCGCTCTCCGACGCGGTGGAATGGGCGAAGCAACGCGAAGTGGGCGGCGAAGCGCTCGCGCGCAAGCAAGGCTTGCAGTGGGTATTCGCCGATATGAAGACGCGGCTCGAAGCCGCCTGGTTGCTCACCTTGCAGGCGGCCGCGCGGCGAGGCGCGGGCGAACCGTTCACGGATGCCGCGTCGATGGCGAAACTTTACGCCTCGGAAATGGTGGGATTCGTCACCGACGCCGCGTTGCAGATGCATGGCGGATACGGCTTCACGCGCGAGCTGCGGTTGGAGCGACTCGTGCGCGACGCGCGGATTCTGCGCATCTACGAAGGTTCATCGGAGATTCAACGCACGGTGATCGCGCGCGCCGTGCTCGCCTGAGTGCTGCGGATGCCGGACGCACACAGGGTTTATCAAGTCTGGCACACACAGTTTTTGTTCATATAAATTCATCGAGCCGTTCTTTTAAGCCGTTTTATTCGCACCCTCATACCCCAGCAGTTCTGCCCACAAGGAGCGAAGCATGGTTCGCACCGCAACACGTACTGCAAAAGCCTCGTTGGTCGAGCGGCGCTCGATCGACTATATTCCCGACGCCGAACGCCACGGCAGCCTGCGCAGTCAGTTCACGCTGTGGTTCGGCGCGAATCTGCAGATCACCGCCGTGGTGGTCGGCGCGCTCGCGGTGGTATTGGGCGGCGACGTTTTCTGGTCGGTTATCGGTTTGCTCATCGGGCAATTGCTGGGCGGTGTCGTGATGGCGCTGCACGGCGCGCAGGGTCCGCAACTCGGTTTGCCGCAAATGATTTCGAGTCGCGTGCAATTCGGCGTGTACGGCGCGATTATTCCGCTCGTGCTCGTTTGCGTGATGTATGTGGGATTTTCGGCGGGCGGCACCGTGCTGGCCGGGCAGGCGATTGCTGAATTGCTCAACGTGGGCAATACCTCGGCCATCCTGATCTTCGCGGCTATCGTGATCCTGCTGGCGGGTCTCGGTTATCGCACCATACATGCGATGGGGCGTGTGGCGAGCGTGGTCGGCACGCTGGCGTTTCTGTATCTGTTCGCGAGTTTGTTGCACGGTCACGCGTGGGCGACGCTGGCGGCCAACCGGCATTTCACGCCCGCTTCGTTTCTGCTGGCGGTGTCGCTTTCGGCGTCGTGGCAAATCGCTTACGGCCCTTACGTGGCCGATTACTCGCGCTATCTACCGAAGTCGACGTCGCCGCTGAAAACCTTTTTCGCCGTGTTCAGCGGCACGGTGGTCGGCGCGCAGGTGGCGATGACCTTCGGCGTGTTCGCCGCCGCGCTGGCGGGTGACCGCTTCGCGGGCCACGAGGTGGCCTTCGTGGTCGGGCTCGGCGCAACGGGTGCGATCGCGGGCGTTCTCTATCTGACGATCGCGCTGGGCAAGCTCACGATCACCACGCTCAATGCCTACGGCAGCGTGATGTCGGTGGCGGCGATCATTACCGGCATCGGCCAGCGCCGCGAGATTTCGGGCCGCACGCGGATTGCATTTGTGATTCTCACGGTGAGCGTGTCAAGCGCGATCGCGCTCGCGGGGCAGCACGCGTTTTTGAAAGCGTTCTCGTCGTTTCTGTTGTTTCTGCTGATCTTCTTTACGCCGTGGAGCGCGATCAATCTCGTCGATTACTACTGCGTGACGCGCGAACGCTACGACGTCCCGGCGCTGTTCGACGCGAATGGCCGCTATGGACGCTGGAACGGCGTGGGCATCGCGGTGTACGTGCTGGGCGTGCTGGTGCAGTTGCCGTTTGTCGCCACGGGCTTTTATACGGGGCCCTGGGTCGATCGGCTGGGCGGCGTGGATATTTCGTGGATCGTCGGCATCGTGGTGCCGGGCGCACTGTATTACTGCGCGACGCGGTTTGCCCGCTCGAACGTGCCCGAGCAGATGATCCTGCCGGAAGCGGCGGGCAGTATCGAAGCCCGATAAAAAACGGCCCAGACGCGCAGGAGGGGCGCACGCCGGGCCAAACAGCGGCGCCGTACAGGCACGGCGCCGTCCGAGGGTTGATGCTTTAAACGAGCGTCGTGCTCAGAGGTAGCAGGTGCCGTCCACGTAGGCTTTGCGCCAGCGCACGATGCTCACGCGCTCGAACAGATCCACTTTCCAGAACGGATCTTGGGCGATGAACTGTTCGGCCGCGTCGCGCGTTTCAACGTCGACAATATAAATGCCGCCGCCCGCGCTGCTGCCGTCGTCGTTGAGCTTGGCGCCACAGGCGAGCAGCAGCGCCTTGTTGGCTTCGAGAAACGCGAGATGCACCTCGCGCTCGCTGGCGCGTACATGCGCGTGACCGGGCTTGTCGAAGGTTTCGATCAGAAAGGGCATGGCAATCGCACTCCGCTTAATTGGGCGCAATGGCCGAAGGATGCTGCGCGAGCGGCGTGACGCTGATCTTCATGAACGGGAACAGCGGCAACGCGGAAAGCATCGTGTGCAGTTCGTCGTTCGATTCCACGTCGAATACGCTGTAATTCGCATACTCGCCCACCACGCGCCACAGATGGCGCCATTTGCCTTCCTGCTGGAGCTTCTGCGAAAAGGCCTTTTCCTCGGCCTTCAGCGCGTCGGCGAAAGCCTTGTCGGTGTCGGCCGGAATCTGGACTTGCATATGAACGAGAAACAGCATCGTGAACTCCTGTTGATTCGAATGAGGCGAGCGAAGAAAAATGCCGGTTCGAGCGTTAGCCCCAGATGAGAATCGCCGCCGAATACACGATGCCGATCCAGATCATCATGATGACCGTGTAGCCCATGATGTCCTTGAGCTTGAGTTTCGACAGCGCGAGCGCCGGCAGAATCCAGAACGGCTGCACCAGATCGTTCCACGCGTTGCCGAGCATCACGGCCGTGGACGTATGGCCGACCGACGCGCCGAGGGTCTTGGCCGCCTCGATCATGAACGGGCCTTGAATGACCCAGTGGCCGCCGCCCGAGGGCGCGAAGAAGTTAATCACGAACGAACTGATCAAGCCCCAGAACGGCAGCGTGGCCGGCGTGGCGACTTTCACGAACGCTTCGGAAAACGTGTTGACGAGCCCCGACGACGCCATGATCGCCATAATGCCCGCATAAAACGGATATTGCAGAATGATGCCGCTGATCGTGCGAATGCCTTCGTTCAGTTTCTCCACATAGCGGATCGGCGTGCCGAGCAGCAGGATGCCGAGGAACAGAATGAAGAAGTTGATGAGATTCAGGTCGATGCTGCCGCCCTGCACGAAATGCAGCGCCACATAACCCATGCCGATCAGACCGATCACGTAGCTCAGCACGCGGCTGTTGTTCAGGCGGTTGGCGAGCGTTTTGCCGTCGTCCACGTCGATGGCGGGTGTGTCCGCCTTCGACTGCGCTTCGCGCGCGCGGTCGATTTCCTTCACGGGCTGGCCGGCCTTCGGATGCAGCCACGCATTGAGCAGCGGCAGCGTGATGATGGTCACGAGGCTCGTGATCAGCATCGTCGGCGAAAAGATTGTTTCGGACAACGGAATGACGCCCATTTGTGCTTCGAGCGGATGGCCCTTCGTCGAGATCAGCACGGGAATGCTGGCCGACAGCCCGAGGCCGTAGAGCGTGAAGCCGCTATAGGCGGAGGCGATGATGAGCGGATAATGCACGCCGTTCACGCGCATCGCGAGCTTGCGCGCGACGATGCCGCCCACCACGAGACCGAAGCCCCAGTTCAGATAACTGCCGATGCCGCCCACCAGCGTCGCGACGATGATCGCCATACGCGGCGAATTCACGTGCGAGACGAGGCGATCGAGAAAGCGGTCCGTGAGCGGCGCGGTCGCGAGCACGTAACCCATTGCGAGAATCACGGCCATTTGCGTGGTGAACGCGAGCAGCGCCCAGAAGCCCTTGCCCCAGCTCGTGGTGAGCGCGGTGACAGCCTGGCCCTGGACGATCACGGCGAGCGCCATCGTGAGCAAGGTCAGGCCGATGGCGAAGACAAAAGGATCGGGCAGATACCGGCGCATCAGCTCGGTGAAGAAGGCGGTGACTCTTTGCATGGCTGTGTCTCTTTCAATTCGTAGTAGTTCTTGGGTCTCTCTCGCGGTCCATGCCGCGAGCGTGTGGTTCAATCGTCGCGGCTGTTGGGCGTGTCGGCGTCCTTGTTCGAAGCGGTTTTGCGCTGACGCGCGAGTTGCATCAGTTGACGGTCGCGCCAGGCCACGCGCGCGTCCCATTGATCGAGCGGGAGCGCAGCGCGGCGCGCGGCTTCCACCTGAGCGACCAGCTCGGGCGTCCACGGATCGTGCTGGCCGCGCTCGGCGCCCATGCGTTCGTACGACGGCCCCATCTTTTGCGCGTGCGAAGCAATGCCGCCGCGCGTATTCAAATCGACCGTTTCGAACGGACCGATCACCGACCAGCGCGGCGCGAGTCCTTCGCGCATCACGGTGTCGATGTCGTCCACGGAAGCCACGCCGTCGCGCACGAGGCAATACGCTTCGCGCAGCACCGCGCCTTGCAGGCGGTTGAAGATGAAGCCGGCGACTTCCTGCTTCACGCGCACGGGCATGAGGCCCGCTTCGCCATAGAGCGCGATCGCGCGCGTGGTGGCCGCCGCCGACGTGAAGGGCGCGGGCACGATCTCGACCACCGGCACGAGATAAGGCGGATTGCCCGGATGCGCGACGAGACAGCGCGCGTGACCCGGCAGGCTTTCGTCGACGAATTTCGACGCCGCGAGAAACGACGAAGCGCTCGCGAGGATCGCCTGCGCGGGCGCGGCGCGATCGAGTTGTGCGAACAGGTCGCGCTTGAGTTCCGCGCGCTCGGGCGCGCATTCCTGCACGAGATCGGCGTCGGCGGCCGCGGCTTCGAGCGTATCGACGATCTCCACGCGCGCGGCGATTTGCGCGGCGCTTTCGTCGATCAGCGCGAAACGCGTGAGGTCGTCGAGACGCAGCGCGATTTCGGCGGGCGCGGCGGCGCGGCGTTGCGCGTCGGGATCGAACAGACGCACGCGCCAGCCCGCCCGCGCGAAGACGACGGCGAAGGCCACGCCGATGCTGCCCGCGCCGACGATGCCCGCGCGGCGCGAATCTTGCGGGGAAGCGATGGCGTTCGACGAAGTCGGTGACATCGTCAGACTCCCGCGACGCCGACGGTCATCCCGCCGCACACGTAGAGCACCTGGCCGGTCACGAAACCGCTGCGCGCGTCGAGCAGATACGAAACGGCGTGCGCGACGTCGTCGGGCGTGCCCACGCGCTTGACGGGCACGGCGTCGATGATCGCCTGGGTGCGCGGCGCGCCGGGCGGATTGGCGCGGTCGAAGAGTTCGGTGCGGATCGGGCCGGGACCGATGGCGTTCGCGGTCACGCCGAACGCGCCCAGTTCGAGCGCCCACACACGCGTCATGCCGATCAGCGCGGCCTTGGTCGCCGAGTACGCGGTGCGCAATTCCTTGCCGAGCGCCGCGCGCGACGACATGTTGACGATGCGCCCGAAGCCCGCTGCCTTCATGCCCGGCAACAGCGCCTGCATGCATTGCTGCGCGCAGCGCACGTTAAGCGCCCACGCGCGTTCGAGTTCGTCGAGCGTCTGATGTTCGGCGTCGGCGGGCAGCACCACGCCCACGTTGTTGACGAGGCGCGTGATGGGGCCGCCTTGCAGCGCGCGTTCGAGCGCGGCGGCCGTCGCCTGCGTATCCGAAAGATCGGCGATGATGCCGTCGCCGATGCGATCGATCACGACCGCTTCGTAGCCGTCGGCTTCGCAGCGCGCGGCGCATGCCGCACCGATGCCGGCAGCGCCGCCGGTGATCAGAACTCGTTCTTTAGCCATGTCGGTCAATCGAAAATAGCAGGAATGCTAACTAAAAGGAATCGAATTGAAATTCGAATCACACCGTGGCGACCGGCGTGACGGGCGAACCCATCGCGCCCGGCAGACGCAGCGGCGGCGCGGTGAGCATGAAGCGCGTGCGCCCATGCTCGCGCAGCCAAAACGCGAGATCGCGCAAGTACCAAAGCTCGCCGAGCGGCAAGCCGAGCTTGAACAGGCAGTGATGATGCAGCGGCATCAGCGGATGCTCGCCCGGCGTGGCCGGTGCGCGCGCGGGATAACGCTCGACCGCGTAGTTGTCGGCGGCCAGCGCGGCGATGCCCGTGTCGGTGATCCATTGCAGCAGTTTTTCGTCGCGGCCATCGAGCGCGCTGCAATGGCTCGCAAGCACGGCCTCGTCGGGCTGACGATTCATTTCGAGCACCATTTCGGCGAAGCCCGTGCGCAGCACCAGCATGTCGCCGCGTTCGACTTCGACCTTGTCCGCTTCGATCACGCGCATCAGATCGTCATAGCCGACCGTGCGGAATTCGCGCCCGAAATGCGCGGCGAAATCGATCAGAACGCCGCGGCCCTGCATGCCTTTGACCGCGAGATTCTCGATGCCGAGCACATCCGCGTGGCTGTGTTCGCCGCCGCAGGCGTGCGGCGCGAAGTTGTTTTCCGCGCGATAGTCCATCGGCCCGACGATGTGCTCGTTCGCGCGATAGCCGTTGTAATAGACGCTTTCGGCCACGCCGTCGCCATTGGCGTCGAAGCGCGCGCCCACGTGGGCGAGTGCGTCCCATTGCGTCGAATATTGCAGCGAGAGCAGCACCTGGTCGTCGCTGACGACATCGGTCGCGCCCGCTTCGTTGCGCGCGAACGGGAAATTCACGTAGGGCAGGCCGTCGCGCATCGTGGGGCGCAGCACCGGCGGATGGCGGCGCACGTTGAGCTTGCTCTCGCCCGGAAAGTCGAGCGGCAGCGAGAGCGTGAAGCTCAGGCCCGCACGCACCTCGCGCGCGCCCTTGAGCACCTGTTCCGTGCCGATGAGGTTGGGGCGTCCCAATTGATCGTCGGGACCGAAGTCGCCCCAGTTCGAGCCGTCCGGCCGATTCTTCCAACGCATGCTGTCTTCCTCCATTCCCCGCCTTCGCGCGCGGCGCACGCGGCGCACGATATGGCGCGGCGGCGCGCTCAGATCGCGAGCAGCGACGGCGGGATTTGTGCGTACACCTCGAGCAGCGCCTGCACGGCATGCTGCTCGTTCTTCAAGAGCCGCGCCTTGGGCGCGCCGATGACGAGCGCGAACGCTTCGCCGTGAATCAGGAAACCGCGCGCGAGGCCGGCCACGTCTTCCACGCTTTCGCCCGTCGAGCGATGCCAGCCGTCGATCACGCCCTGGTCGACTTCGCGCTCGAACACCGCGCGGTCGATCTCGCGGCCGTCGGTCGTGAGCAGCGGCGGCGAGCAACTGTCGAGCAGCTTGCGGCGCGCGGCGGGCGCGAGCGCGCCGAGCAGCGCCTTGCCCGCGGCGCTCGCGATCGACATGAAACCGCCGGGCTCGTCGCTGTAGCGGATCTTCTGGCGCGACTCCATCACGTCGAGATAGACGACGCGATTGCCCGCGAGCGTGGCGAGCGCGGCGGTTTCGCCGGTCGCGTCGCGCAGCGCCGAGAGCAGCGGCTGGAACATCAGCGTCAACGGGTCCTCGCTGCAGATGTCGCGCGCGACGTGCAGCAGGCGTTGCGTGGGGTAATAGCCCGCCTTCACGCCCGGCGCGTAGAGGTAGCCCTTGGCCACCATCGTCTGCAACAGGGCATGACAGCTCGAAAGCGGGATCTCGGTTCGACGCGCAATTTCGCTGTAGATCATCGGTTGCCGGACTTCGGCAAAGAGGTTGATCACGTCGAAGACGCGGACTGCGGTTTTCACATCCATGATAGCATTATCGACATATCGATAGCGGTCTGACAATACGCTTACGGGTAAACACCTAAAACGACCGGAGCGCCAGCCGGAAGCCGATGCGTGGGGCGACCGCAGGGCAGCGCGTGCCGATCCGGCCGCTCGCGGCGAACGCGTTGGAGTCGGCGTTCAACAGCAGGAACACGCGGCTGCGTGGCGCATGCCGTAGCGCCCTTCGGGCGGGGTCTCCTGGCTGTCCTGATCCGAGGAGCGAGCCAGTCGCGGCATCGTCACCGTCACGCGTTGCGTGGCCTCGCCGCATTCCGGACACGGCGGCGCACTGTCTCGCGTGGCCACGCTGCGCGTGCATTCAAAGACACCGCAACGCTCGCATCGATAGTCGTACAGGGGCATGTCACCTTCCTCGTTCAAATTTCAGGGCGTGGAGCGTGAGCGCTCGTCCTGCGCTCTATGCCTGATCGTATACTTACCGTATACTTAGCGCATAACATTGTCATTCGATATCGTGTCCAATCCGTCCACATCCAGTTCAGAGAAGTTAGGCGAGCTCGCCTATCAGACGCTGCGCCGCATGATTCTCGACAAGGCCCTGCGCAGCGGCGGCGCCGTCGTCGAAGGGCGGCTCGCGGAAGATCTCAAGATCTCGCGCACGCCCATGCGCGAGGCGCTTCTGCGTCTCGAAGGCGAAGGCCTGCTCGTGCGCGCAGGCGCGCGTTCCTATTCCGTGCGCTTCGTGAGCGTGCAGGAATACTTTCAGGCGATGAAAGTGCGCGAGATGCTCGAAGTCGAAGCCGTGGGTCTCGCGGTCGGCAAGATCGACAAGAAGCAGCTTCAGGCGCTCATCAAGAAAACGCGTGCCCTGAGCAGTGGCCAGCAGGAGCAGGCGCACTGGCAGGTCGACGACCAGATTCACACGCTCATGGCGCGCGCGGGCGGCAACGAAGTGCTGGCGCGCACCATCGACATCGTGCGCACGAACAGCCGCCTGTTCGAACTTGCTACGCCGTTCAACCGGATCGAAGAAGATCGCGCCGAACACGTCGCGATTCTCGAAGCCTGCCTCGCGGAAGATGCCGATCTCGCACGCAGCGCCATGCGCACGCATCTTCAGAATCTGCGCCGTTTCGTGCTCGAACGGCTTGCCGAAGGATCGGTCGGCTGAATCCGGTCGCCACGCCGCGCAGTCGCGTCACAAGAAGCGGCGCCTGCGCGCCGCTTCTTTCCCGATGGCTCAAACGCCCAGCAGATTCGTCAACGCCAGCGCCACCGTGCGCGTGGCCAGCCGCACGTCCTCGACCTTGACGCGCTCATCCGCGCGATGGCCGTTCGCTTCCAGCAGCGTGCGCGGACCGGCGCCGTAGATCACCGTCGGCACGCCGGCTTCGCAATACAGCCGCGCATCGGTGTAGAGCGGCACGCCTTCCTCGGGGATGCGCGCGCCCAGCGTGACTTCCGCCGCCGCCTGCAACGCCGACGTGAGACGCTGCGCGCCGTCGATCGGACGCAGCGGCGACGTCACCAGCACTTCGCGAATCTCGACCGAGATGCCGGGCAGCGCCGCGGCCGTCTCGATCACGGCACGCAACTGCGCCAGCACGTCTTGCGCGGATTCTTCGGGCACCACGCGGCGGTCGAGCCGGAAGGTCACCTTGTCGGGCACGACGTTCGTGTTGATGCCGCCTTCGATCAGCCCGACCACGAGCGTCGGGTGCTCGATGCCGGTCGTGGCCGAGCGGATCTGGCGCAGGTCTTCGCGATGTGCGTACAGCGCGTTGAGCACGCGCACGGCGGCTTCGAGCGCGTCGTGCCCGGTGTCCGGACGGGCCGCATGCGCCGACTTGCCGCGCACGGTCACTTCGAGATGGATCGCGCCGTTGTGCGCCGTCGTGATCGCATAGGAAAACCCGGCGCAAATCGCGTAATCGGGCTTCACGATGCCTTCCTTGAGCAACCAGCCAGGACCGATCAGGCCGCCGCTTTCCTCGTCGTAGGTGAGGTGCAGTTCGACCGTGCCGGCGAGCGGCGCGCGCGCGTCGATCAGCGCCTTGAGCGCGAACGCGTAGGTTGCGAAGTCGGACTTCGAGACGGCCGCGCCGCGCCCGTACATCCAGCCGTCGCGAATCTCCGCGCCATAAGGGTCGGCGCTCCAGCCTTCGCCGGGCGGCACCACGTCGCCGTGCGCGTTGAGCGCGATCACCGGGCCCGCGCCGAAGCGATGCCGCACGACGAGATTCGTCACGCTGATCATGCCCGCGCGCTCGACGACCGGCGTCGGCACGCGATGGCGTTCGACGTCGAAGCCGAGTGCCTCGAGCGCCTGCGCGGTGAGTTCGGCGTGCTCGGCGCAGTAGCCGGGCGGATTGTCGGAAGGGCGGCGCACGAGGTCGGCGAGAAATGCGATCTCGTTGTCGAAGTTGTGATCGACGGCCTGGAACAATGCAGTTGTGAAGTGTGCGTCTGTCATTCGATTTGCCTTGAAAACAGGGGCGTTTGATGCAAACGCCCGAACATGCCGTTAATGGCGCAGGATCTTGCCGACGAACTCGCGCGTGCGCGTTTCTTGCGGCGCGTCGAAGATCTGCTGCGGCGTACCGGTTTCGACCACATGGCCGCCCGCCATGAACACGACCTTCGACGAAACTTCGCGCACGAAGCTCATTTCGTGCGAGACGATAAACATCGTGATGCCGTCCGAGGCCAGTTCGCGAATCGTGTCGAGCACTTCGTTCACGAGTTCGGGATCGAGCGCTGCGGTGACTTCGTCGAGAAACAAGACCTTGGGTTTGAGCGCGAGCGCGCGCGCAATGGCGACGCGCTGCTGCTGTCCGCCGGACAATTCGTCGGGATACGCTTTCAGGCGATGGCCGAGTCCCACGCGTTCGAGCAGCCGCTTCGCGTCGCGCTCGACTTCGGCGCGCGGCCAGCCCTTGATACGCGTGGGCGTGATGGTCACGTTGTCCATCACGCTCATGTTCTGGAACAGGTTGTACTGCTGGAACACGATGGCGATGTCCGAGCGCAGCGCACGCACGGCGGCCTTGCTGGCGTAATCGACTTCTTTGCCGTTCAGGCGCACCGCACCGGCTTCGGGCGGCAGCAGGCCCATCAGCACGCGCAGCAGCGTGCTTTTTCCGGAGCCGGACGGCCCGATCAGACTGACGATCTCGCCTTTGTCGACACGCAGGTTGATGCGCTCCAGCACCGTTTGCGTGCCATAGGATGCTTTGAGATCAACGATTTCGAGTTGCGGCAAAATTCTTCTCCAGGCGCTTACCAAGACGCGAGAGTGGATAGGACATGGCGAAATAGAGCACCAGTACCGTGCCGTACACCAACGTCGCGGAAAATCCCTTGTTGCTGAGCACTTTGCCCGCCGACGTCAGTTCCATGACGCCGATCTGCGAGGCCAGCGCGGTGTCCTTGATGAACATGACGAAGAACGCGAAGGTCGGCGGCAGGATTACGCGCCACGCTTGCGGCATGACGACGTGGCGCAGCGTCTGCATGAAACTGAAGTTCAGGGTTTGCGCGGCTTCCCATTGATTGCGGTGGACCGCGTCGAGACCGCTGCGCACGATTTCCCCGAGATACGCGCTTGCGATCAGGCACACGCTGCCGAGCGCCACCGTGAATGTCGAAAAATTCGCACCGAGCGATTGCGTCGCGAAGAACACCAGCATCAGCGTGACGAGAAAGGGCACGCGCCGGAACAGCATGCACCAGACGAATGCCAGCACGCGCAACGGGGCGGCCGCGCGCGAACGCGTCGCGCGCACGACGGCAATCGCGAAGCCGCCCGCGAATCCCGCGAGGCAACCGATGGCGGAGAGCGCGAGCGTGGTGCCGAATCCCTCCAGTAGCAGCAGGAGGTTGTAATGCGAAAACAGCTGCGCGATTTCCTGAATGGTCGAATCTGCCATCACCACACCTTCACTCTGGCGCGGCACACGTATCGGCCGAAGATGGCGAGCGCGAGCGTGGCCAGCAGCGTGATGACGATATAAATCCCTGCCGTCACGGTGAATGCCTCAACGGAAAGATAGGTTTCCGAACTGATGTTGTACGTGCGCCCGGTGAGTTCTTCCACGCCGAACACCGACGCCATCGAGGTGCCGAGCGTCATCATGATGAACTGGTTCGACAAGGGGGGGAACATGACTTTGACCACATGAGGAAAGATCACGTGCTGAACGATTTGCAGCGAGGAAAAGCCCAGCACTTCGGCCGCCTCGATTTCCGTGCGATGCACGGAGGCAAACCCGGCACGCTGGATTTCGCAAAGATAGGCGCCCGCGTTGAACGTGGCGCCGATCAGCACCGCCGCGTACGGCGAGAGCGTGATGCCCGCTTGTGGCAGCGCGAAAAAGAGAAAGAATATCTGCACGAGTTGCGGCGTATTCGTCGCGAACGTCACGTACAGGCGCACGATGCGGCTCAGCCACGCCGGCCCGAAACGCTGAATCGACGCGCACGCGAGACCGATCAGCATGCCGAACGCGAAGGCCAGCACGGCGATCTGCAGACTGAGCCACGCGCCGCCGAGCAGATACGGCCATTGCTCGAGAACGGGCCCGAATTGAAGCGTCATGTCGTGGGCGCTCCCTGGAAGCGGAAATAAACAATCAAGGTGAAATGCTCGCAGGCTGCCTTGCAGCGCCCGCGAGCGTGTTGCTTACTGCGCGGCGGCGACGGTGGGCGGCGCGGCGGTCGGGTCGTACAGCATCGGGCTGCCGAACCAGGTTTTCCAGCTCGACGCGATGTAACCCGACTTCTGCATGGCCGCGATCTCCTTGTTCAGGCGTTCGATCAGCGCCGTATTGCCTTTCTTCACGCCCACGCAGTCGTAATCGACTTCGATCGGCGTATCGACCACGCGCCACTTAACAGGATATTGCTTCGTATAACTGAGCATGAAATCAAGCACGTCGATCAGCGCGTCGGAACGGCCTTGCGCGATCGAACGCACGGCATCCGGGTAGTTGTCGAGCAGCAGCAGTTGCGCCTTCGGCAGCTTGTCCTGAATGAGCTTCACCGGCGTCGTGCCGCGCACCTGCACGAGCCGCACCGACGGGTCGTTGAGTTGCGTCCAGTCCTTGTACGGCTTGCCCGCCGTCGTCAGCACGCCGAGCACTTCGGTGTTCACCGGGTCGGTGAAATCGATCACCTTCATGCGGTCGGCGTTGCGCGTCATGCCGCCCATCACCGCGTCGATCTTGTCGGTCATCAGAAACGGCACGCGGTCGTTCGAGCCGACCGGCACGATTTCCAGCTTCACGCCAAGGCCGTCGGCGATCTTGCGCGCCACGCTGACGTCGAAGCCGTCGATGTTGTTCTTGGCGTCATAGGTGCCGAGCGGCGGCAGGTTCGGATTGATCCCGAAGACGATTTTTTTCGAGGCGAGAATTTCGTCGAGCGTGCGCGCGTGAGCGCCGGTAGAACCGAACAACGCGGCTGCCGCGACCGTCGCGGCGAGCATGCGTCCCAACATCGAAGGTTTCATCTGCTGACTCCGTGAGAAGCGTGAGGGTGGATCGAGGTGACGAACCGTCTGCGCGTGCGCCTTATTTTTGGCGATTTGTCGTATACGGTTCGTATACGATAGGATCAAAACATCGCCTAAATTCCTTGTCAAGCGAGGTGAAAAAGATGGCTTCGGACGATGGGATGCATGTGCACGGTCTGCGCGCCGCGCCGTGCGTCGAGCTGATTTACGACGGGCGGCCCGTGTCCGCGCGCGACGGCGAGAGCGTCGCGGCGGCGCTGTTCGCGGCGGGTATCCGGCGCCTGCGCACGAGTCCCCGGGCGCACGGCGCGCGCGGCATGTTTTGTCTGATGGGTTCGTGTCAGGAGTGTCTCGTGATGGTGGACGGCCGGCGCGCGTTGGCGTGTCAAACACCCGTGCGTGCGCAGATGCGCGTGGAAACCGTGGATCTGGACAAGGGCCCGGCGCGCCATGAATGAGTTCGACCTGATCGTGATCGGCGCCGGGCCGGCCGGCGTGCAAGCGGCGCTCGCCGCATCGTCGAGCGGCCTTGCTGTCGCTTTGTTCGATGAGAACGCACAGGCGGGCGGCCAGGTGTATCGCGCGCCGCATGGGGGCATCCCGGCGCACGGCGAGGCCGACCGCCAGGCCGGCGACGCGCTGCGGCACGCGTTGGCCGCGAGCCTCGTGCGTGTCTTCGCGGCGCATTCGGTCTGGGCCGTGACGGGCGACTATCGCGTCGATGCGGTCGGGCCGGACGGCCCGTTGCATTGCACCGCGCGGGCGCTGATCGTCGCAACGGGCACGACCGAGCGCGTCGTGCCGTTCGACGGCTGGACGACGCCGGGCGTCATCGGCCTCGCGGCGGCGACCATTCTCTTGAAGGCGCAGGGCGTGCTGCCAGGGCGCACGACGCTGGTGGCGGGTTGCGGTCCGTTGCTCGCGGCGGTTGCGGGCAAGACGATCGCGGGCGGCGGCGAAGTCGTGGCCATCGCCGATCTCGCGAGCAGCGCGGACTGGCTGCGCACGCTGCCCGCGCTCGTCACGCGTCCCGACTTGCTCGCGCAAGGTATTGCGTGGTGGCGCGCGATTCGCCGCGCGGGCACGCCGCGTTATGCGCGTCACACGCTCGAGCGCGTCGAACCCGTGGGCGAGCGCCTGCGCGCGACGCTCGCGCCTTGCGATGCGAGCGGGCGTCCGGTCGCCGGCGCACGGCGCACCGTCGACGTGGACTGTATCGCGGTGGGGCACGGCCTCGTGCCGTCGACGGAGATCACGCGGCTGCTGCGCGCGCGCCATCGATACGAACGTGCGGCGGGCGGCTGGATCGCCGATATCGACCGCGATGGCCGCACCTCGCGCGAACGCCTCTACGTCTGCGGCGACGGCGCGGGCATCGCGGGCGCGGCGGCCGCCGCCGCGCACGGCACGCTCGCCGGACTCGCATGCGCGCGCGATCTCGGCGCGAACCCGTCCGGCGTCTCCGATGCCGCGCTCGCGTCGGCGCGCGCCGCGCACGAACGCGACGCGCGTTTCGGTCGTGCGATGGCGCGTCTGATGGCGCTGCGCGAGGGACATGTGCAAGGCATCGGCCCGGACACGACCGTATGCCGATGCGAGGACGTCACGCGCGCGGACATCGAAGCCGCCTGCGAAGCCGGCGCGCAGGACGCCAATCAACTGAAGGCATGGACGCGCTGCGGCATGGGGCCGTGTCAGGGTCGCAGTTGCGGCGACGTCGCCGCTGAATTGCTGACGCATTGCGTGCCTGGAAAGACGCGCGAAGACGTGGGCGCATGGTCGGCGCGCACGCCGTTGCGTCCGGTCTCCGTCGCCGCGCTCACGGGCACCTACACCTACGACGACATTCCCATTCCGAAGGCGGCGCCGCTGTGAATACCGCAATCAATTCGAACGCAGCGACCGACGCGCAAGCAGCGCGCGACTTCGACGCCGTCGTGGTCGGCGGCGGCGTGATGGGCTGCACCACCGCGTTGTTTCTCGCGCGCGGTGGCATGCGCGTGGCGCTCGTCGAACGCGATGCGCTGTGCCGCGCGGCGTCCGGCGTGAACGCGGGCACGCTCACGCTGCATATGACGCGCGCCGCACTCGTGCCTTACGCCATGCGCGCATGGCCCATGTGGATGAACGCCGAAAGCTGGCTCGGCGCGGGCGTGGCCGCGACCGCGGCGCCAGGCCTCTCGCTGGCCTTCACGCCCGCCGAGCAGGAACTGTTGCGCGCGCGGGCCGCCGCGCGGCGCGAATACGGCGCGCAGATCGGCTTGCTCGATCCTGCCGCCGCGCTCGCTGTCGAGCCGGGTCTCAATCCCGCCATGCTCGAAGCCGCGCACTGCGAAATGGACGGTTTCGCGAGCGCGTATCTGACCGGCCGCGCCTATCGCGCGGCGTTGCGCGCGGCGAATGTCGAGATCGTCGAATACGCGGCGGTCAGCCGCATCGAGCGCGAGCGGGGCGCGTATCGCGTGCACGCCGAGCGCCGCGATGGCACGCCTGAGCGTCTCGACGGCGCGCGTCTCGTCCTCGCCGGCGGCGTGTGGCTCGAACCGATGCTCGCGATGCTGGACGTGCACGTGCCGGTGAAAACGCTCGTCAACCAGTTGATCGTCACCGAACGCCTACCGCCCGTGATGCGGACCGTGTTGAGCATCGCCAACGGGCTGCTGTCGATGAAGCAGTTCGACAACGGCACGGTGCTGATCGGCGGCGGCTGGCAAGGCGTGGGCGACCGCGTGAACGGCCCCGTCGAAACCATTCCGCAGAATCTGCAAGGCAATCTTCGCCTCGCGCAGCACGTGATCCCCGCGCTCGCGAACGCACGCGTGGCGCGCATCTGGCTCGGCCTCGAATCGGAAACCGCCGACGCCATGCCGATGCTCGGGCCGATTCCGGGCCACGACGCCGCCTGGGTGATCGGCTGCGTGCATTCCGGCTACACGAGCGGTCCGTTCATGGGGAAGCTGCTCGCGCAGGCGATGCTCGGCAGCGAGCCCGATTTACCGCTTTTCGATCCCGCGCGGCTGGTCGTCGCGCCGGGTGCCCAGTCCACGCATTCCAGCGCTCACCGAGAACCGAAGCCATGATTCCCGCACGAGAATTTCCCTTTCATGGCGTCTACGCCGCTACGCTGTGCCCGCTCGACGCCGAGGGCCGCCACCTCGACGAAGCGGCGCTGCGCCGTCATCTCGCGCAGGTCGCGTCGGTCGATGGAATTGTCGGACTCCTGATCAATGGCCATGCCGGAGAAAACTTCGCGCTTTCGCGCGAGGAAAAGCGTCGTGTGGTGGAGATCGCACGCGAGGTGTGCGGCGCGCAGTCGATCATCGTCGCCGGTATCAATTCGGAGGACAGTTATCAGGCGCAGGCGCATGCCGACGACGCAAAAGCGGCGGGCGCCGACGCGCTGCTGCTGTTTCCGCCGTATTCGTGGACGCTTTCCACCGATCTCGCGACGGTCGTCACGCACCATCGCATCACGAACGCGAACGCCCAGTTGCCGCTGATGCTCTATCAGGCCGGGGTGGGTACGGGGGCGATGGCGTACACGCCGGAGATGCTGGCGGCGCTGGTCGCGTTGCCGAACGTCGTCGCGATCAAGGAGGGCAGTTGGGAGACCGCGCGTTATGAGGCGAATCGGCGGCTGGTGCAGGCGCTCGCGCCGCACGTCGCGGTGATGGCGTCGGGCGACGAGCATCTGATGACCTGTTTCGCCGTGGGTACCGAGGGCTCGCTCGTGAGTCTCGCGGCCGTGGTGCCGGAGTTGATCGTCGAACTTTATCGCGCGATGCAGAGCAACGATCTCGTGACCGCGCGCAAGGTGCACGAGCGCGTGTATCCGCTCGCGAAAGCGATTTACGGCACCGCGCCGGGCTTTCTCGCGAATGCGCGCCTGAAGGCGTGTCTGCATCTGCTCGGCCACCTGCCTGGGGCGGCGATGCGGCCGCCCGTTGCGCCGCTCGACGCGCAGGAGATGCACGCGCTCGAAGCCGCGCTCGCGCACGCGCTGCACAAGGATTCAGCCCATTCAGCCGATCTCACCGATTCCGCAGTTTCCCACCGGAGCCATTCATGACCCAAGCGAAGCGAACCCTTATCCGCGGCGGCCGCATCGTCACCGCTGTCGACGATTATCACGGCGATATCCTGATCGAGGGCGAACGCATCGTGTGTATCGGCGCGCGGCTCGAAGCCGGGCCGGACACGCGCGTGATCGATGCGACGGGCCGGCTCGTGCTGCCTGGCGGCGTGGATGCGCACACGCATATGGAAAACACCTTCGGCCCCTCGGTCACCTGCGATACGTTCGACACGGGCACGCGCTCGGCGGCGTTCGGCGGCACGACCACCATTATCGATTTCGCGTTGCAGGAAACCGGTACGAGCCCGCTCGACGCGATCGCGCGCGCCCAGGCCAAGGCCGGGTCGGTCTCGCATATCGACTACGGTTTTCATGTGATCGTGACGCAAGTCGACGAATCGGTGCTCGGCGACATGCGCTATGCGATCCGTCACGAAGGCGTGTCGAGCTTCAAGATGTTCATGGCGTATCCGGGTACGGTCATGTCCGATGATGCCGCGATCTTTCGCGCGATGCGCATGGTCGGCCAGCACGGCGGCATGATCGCGCTGCACGCGGAAAACGGCACGGTCATCGACCTGCTGATTCGCGAGGCGCTCGAACAAGGCCACACGTCGCCGCGTTATCACGCGCTCACGCGCCCCGCGCTGATGGAAGGCGAGGCCACGCATCGCGGCATCAAGCTCGCGGAACTTGCGGAGGCGCCGGTGTATTTCGTGCATCTGTCCGCGAAGGAAGCGCTCAAGCACGTGATCGAGGCGCGCGATCTGGGGATTCCCGTGTTCGCGGAAACCTGCCCGCATTATCTTTTCTTCGACGATTCCGCCTACGCCGACGACAGCTTCGATGTTGCGCGTTACGTGATGAGCCCGCCGCTGCGCTCGAAGGAGTCGCAGAACGCGCTATGGACCGCGCTCAAGACCGATGACCTGCAACTCATTTCGACCGACCATTGTCCATATTGCTTGAAGGAGGGCCATCTCGGGCGCGTGAATCAGAAGCCGCTCGGCGAGAACGACTTTTCGCGCATTCCCAATGGCGTGCCGGGCGTGGAGACGCGCATGACCGTGGTCTACGACGGCGGCGTGGGCACGGGCCGCATTTCGCTGAACCGCTTCGTGGAATTGACGTCGACTGCGCCGGCGAAGTTGTTCGGACTGTTTCCGCGCAAAGGGACGATTGCGGTGGGCAGCGACGCCGATATCGTGCTGTTCGACCCCGACGCCACGCAGACGATCAGCGCTGAAACGCAGCATGGCGCGTGCGATTTCACGCTATTCGAAGGGCGCAACGTGACGGGGCAGGTCAAGACCGTGCTGCTGCGTGGCGAATGCCTGATTGAAGATGGCGAGTGGGTGGGCCCGAGCGGCCAAGGCCAGTTTGTCGCGCGCGGAGAACTGGGCGTGCATTGGTAGGGCGTCGGGAGCCTGGCGTGCGTTTGCATCGTCGATAGCCGGTCTCGCGCCGTTCAACGCGCGGCCAATGCGGAGATCGGTTCGCGCACGATTCAAGCAAAAGAGGACACGCATTGCGGACGTCGCGTCATTTGGCGCGGCTCGCATTAAGGTCTGTGCGCTTCGGGAACCGATATTCGGCGGAAACCGCGCCCCTGTGCCAATCCCCGCCTGTTGCCTTTCATTTTCATTGGATCGGACGCTTGAGCGCGCGAGCGGCGCGATGTGCCGTATTATGTCGCTGGGAAACGCTCTCAGCCTTTGCCGCTCACCGCCATGACAGAAACCGTGCAGCTACCGACCGGAAATTCCAGCGCGCCATTCGACGTGGAATGGGATGCGGGCGATCTGGGTTGCGGCGAACTGCTGCTCAAGCTCCGTGTGAGACTGAGGACCATGCCGGGCAAAATCATCAGACTGATCGCACGGGATCGCGGCGCGATCGAGGATATCCCTTCATACTGCCGGATTACCGGGCATCAACTGCTGCGTGCAGAACCAGAGAAAGGAATTTTTTTCATCAAAGCGAAGGGTTAATACTGGCTGTCATCGAAAAGCATTAGCCTTCGTTTATCCACAGTGCAAGAAAACCGGGAGAGTAACGTGTCTGGAAAATTCGTGGTCAGTCTGACTCGAGCCAAAGACGACACCGACAGGGCGACGGTTGCCTTTGTCGTGGCGAACGCGGCCGTTGCCAGCGAGAAAGACGTTGTCGTTTTTCTGAATATCGAAGGCACGCGTCTCTCGCAGTCCGGTTATGCGGACGATATTCACGAGTCCGGCTTTGCGCCGCTCAAGGAATTGATCACGAGCTTCGTCGAAGCCGGCGGCAAGATTTACGTCTGTTCGCCGTGCTTCAAGAAACGCTCGCTCGATGAAGACAAGCTGATTCCCGGCGCGAAGATCGTGGGTGGCGCCATGCTTGTCGAATTCATGAGTGAAGGTTGCCCCAGTCTCAGCTACTGAGGGCGCCCATGACATCTCTCCACACGCTCGCCGGCGTCGCCGGCGCCGGATCGTCACGCCTGTTCGCTTCACGGTCCGAAGCGCATTCAGAAGCGAAACGCCCCCGCTCACGCCGAACCTGGTGGCAGGTCTGCACATCGCTGGCGCTCCTTGCGTCGATTGCGCCACTCGCTGCGCGCGCGGCGGATTCCGCACCCGCCCAGCAGGCTTCGTTTCGCACGGAGAACCAGCTGGTCGTCAAGGTGCCGGCCGGTGCGAAGCAGGTCCGCATCTGGTTTCCCGTTCCTCAGCAGACGCCATGGAACGAGGTGAAGTCATTTAGCGTCGACTCGGCTTACCCCGTTGAGTATCACCGGGATTCGTGGGGCAATCGGGTTGGCTATATCGACGTCGAGCAGCCGAATGCGGCGACGATCGACATCACGGAGCATTTCGACCAGACGCTCACCGAGCGCAAGACGCGTCTCGATCCGTCGAAGACGCGTCCACTCACCGATGCGGAACGCACGGCGCTACAGCGTTATTTGTTGCCGACGAGTTATGTCATCGTCAACGACCAGATCAAGGGCCTCGCGAAACAGATTGTCGGCGACGAGCAGAATCCGATACTCGCTGCTCGCAAGCTCTACGACTGGACGCTCGATCACGTGACCTACTGGGTGGAGTATCCGGACCGTATGAAGCCCTCGGATTTCGGCAGCACGGACTTTTGCCTGCAGACGAAGAGCGGAAATTGCACGGACTTCCACTCGCTGTTTTCGTCGCTCGCGATGGCGGACGGCATTCCGACGCGGATGGTGTATGGCTCGCTGCTCAAGCCGACGCTCGACGGCGTGAAAGTCGATGCGAGCTATCACTGCTGGATCGAGTTTTACGCGCCGAATTACGGCTGGATTCCGCTCGACGTGTCGCTCGCGAATGTCTATGGCAAGGAATTTCCGCTCACGGACCAGAACCGAACGCTGGTCGAGCGGACCACGGCGACCGGCTATCACGGACTCGACAAAAGCAAGATCGACTACTACTTCGGCAATCTCGACGATCGCCGCTTTTCGTGGTCGACCGGTCGCGACCTGATGATGCAGCCGCCGCAACAGGACGGCCCGGTCAATTCGCTGGCGACGCTTTACGTCGAAGTGGACGGCAAGCGTTACACCGGCTGGACGCGCAAACTGACTTACACGCAGACGTCCGGCAAGAGCGAGTGACGCTGGCCGGTGCGCATGCGCACCGCGCGAGTACCTGTCGATAACGGTGGGACACGCTCGCCTGCGCCGAAGTCGGTGCAGGCGAGCGAGTTCGAAGAATAGCGGGGCATCGGCATGATGGAATCGTCTTCACAACACGCGTATGAACCGGCCGTCAGCTTCGACGGCGGCGATCTCGATTGCGGAAACGGCCTGCTGCTGCTGATTCGCAAACATATCGACCCGCTCGAACGCGGCCAGTTGCTGGAGATCCAGTCGACGGAAACCTCGGTCGAATCGGACCTGCCCGCATGGTGCCGTATGACGGGCAACGAGCTTGTGTCGTGGACGAAAGACGGCAAGCGCCGCAGCTTTCTGGTGAGCAAGGGCGCGTTCGCGAGCGGTGCGATGCGAGCAGGGCCGATCGACGAGGCGCTTGAGCGCGAAGCGCGTCAGCGTGCGTCGATCCAGATCGTGCCCGTCGCGATTCCGGCTTCCTTGCCCGCGCCGTCGCCTGCGCCGTCGATCCGTCCTTTGTCGGTCATGGGGATCGGGAGCTGGCCGCGACCGAGATGGATGCTTCAGGCGCTGCACGATCATATCGAGGGCCGGCTCGACGACGCGGCTTTTCAGGCCAGCGCAGACGACGCCGTGCAACTCGCGATCGCGGCGCAGTTGCGTGCGGGCGTCGATGTGGTCACCGACGGCGAGCAGCGGCGCGATAGCTACGCGAGTTTTGTCGGCGGCCTGCTCGACAACTGCCAGTTGATTCCGCTGACCGATCTGTTGCCCTATGTGGATGATCCGCAGGCGTTCGAGCAGGAATTGAGAGCGCTCGATGTACCGGCGGCCGACGTGCGGCATCCGGCCGTGTTCGGGCCGCTCGGGCGCAGCCAGCCACTCGCGGTGCACGAGATGAACTACGTGCGCAGCTTGACCGCGCTGCCGGTGAAAGTCGCGCTGCCCGGTCCCTATCTGCTGACGCGGACGATGTGGATGGAGTGCGTTTCCGACCGCGCCTATTCGAGCCGCGAAGCGCTCGCCGCCGATGTCGTGCGGATACTGCGGGAAGAACTGGCGGCGCTGCTCGCGCAGGGTGCGGCGCTGGTGCAGTTCGACGAGCCGGTATTGTCGGAGGTGGTGTTTTCCGGAACGACGAGTCAGCGCAGTTTCATGTGCGGTGCGCTATCGGAAAAGAGCGATCCGCAATCCGAGCTGGCGTTTGCACGAAGCCTGCTGAATGCCGTGGTCGATGGCTTCCCGATCGATCGCGTTGCCGTCCACATGTGCCGGGGGAACTGGACGGCCGACGAAAGCAAGGCCATGACGGGGGATTATCGTCCGCTTGTCGATACGCTGGCGGCGTTGAATGTCGGCACGCTTTTCCTCGAACTCTGCACGCCGCGCGCCGGAGAGATGGCGCTTCTCAAAGGCTTGCCCGACTGGCAGCGTATCGGCGTGGGACTCTGCAATCAGAAGCACGCGCACGTCGAACCGCTCGACGAGGTGTTGCGCAGGGCGGAGCAGGCGATCGGCCTGTTCGGCAAAGAGCGCGTGCTGTTCAATCCGGACTGCGGTTTTGCGACATTCGCCGACGCGCCCGTGAGCGGCGCCCAGATTGCAGAAGCCAAACTGCGGACGCTGGCAGAGGCTGCCGCAATTCTGCGGGAACGGCATGGTGTTTGATGTCGTGAATTCGCCGCTTTCTGATAAGTGGCGTGCGCGCTAAATCGACGCCACTAGCTCCTCGCTAAACGCTTGCGTTGAATCGGCGGGTCGTTTTCATCGATGCTGTCTTTCAATCGCTGGATAAGCTCAAGTATCTCCGGCCTTCGCTCCTGCTTGCTTGTGACGATGTAATTGGCGAGCGGATTCGCGACAGTACGCCGGTCCAATCGAACGAGTTGGCTTCCGTGCAGCCGGGTTGCCGCAATGGGCAGGCGGGCCAAGGCGATCCCCAAACCTGCCTCCGCTGCAGAAAGGACGAGTGTGTAATCCTCGAATCGCCGGTCGTGTTGCCGACGCTTGAGCGAGACGTTATGGCCGTCGAACCACGCACGCCATCCCGTCAAATCCGAATCGTGCAGCAGTGGGTGAGCCAGTAATCCATTGGGATCGTTTGCCTTTATTTTCGCGGCGATATCAGGATGTGCTACCGGAGTGAGCGTTTCTGGCAACAGCAATTCAGCATGAAGCCCAGGCCAGTTTCCGCGACCATAGCGAATGGCCAGATCGGCCTCGCCGCCCGCAATATCAACGTGACGTGACCCGACGTCGAGCTGTATTTTGAGTGGATTCGCGCCAGCTTCGAGTTGAGCGAGTCGATCGAAGAGCCAAAGCTGGGCGAACGAGGATACAACGCTCACTCGCACCAGTCTTGCAACGGCGCGTGTACGCCATTGGTCGGCCGCGACATCGATGATATCGAAAGCCTGGAGCACCTGTCCGACAAAGCGTTGCCCATCTGGTGTGAGCTCGATCCCGCGCCCGTGGCGCTCGAAAAGCCGCACGCCGAGCCAATTTTCGACAGCGGCTACGCGCCGGCTGATGGCCCCATGCGTGACGCCGCTGGCGGTCGCCGCCGCACTGAAAGATCCCGCCTGAGCAACCAGGCAGACAGTCTCGAGATTGGCAAGCGGCGGACGAGCTTTGGGGATGTGTTTCAAATTCACACCTCGTTGTCGAACTGTGCGCTAGCTTATCAGAGCCGTCAGCCCACACAATATGGCCTTCGATCCTTTTCCAGTGTGTGGAGGCTCCATGAATGTCTCGTCGGCTCTCATCGCCATACTCACGGCACTTCTGCTCGGCGCGATAAGTCCGGGACCGAGCTTTATTCTCGTTGTCAGAAGTTCGCTGGGATTGTCGCGGCGTGACGGGCTTGCCACCGCCATCGGGATGGGCGTTGGGGGAGTCTGCTTCAGCGGCATCGCGCTGGCGGGCCTCTATACGCTGTTGAACAGCGTGGAATGGCTATATGGCGGACTCAAGATGGCCGGAGGCGCGTACCTGATTTACCTCGCCCTGAAAATCTGGCGAGGTTCATCGGAGTCAATTGTGATTGACCGTATTCGCACCGAGGCGGCGCATAGTCTGGGGCGATCATTCTGGACGGGATTGACCACACAGCTGACCAACCCAAAGACCGCCATTGTCTACGGAAGTATTTTCGCGGCCTTATTGCCGCAGCATCCGCCGTTGTGGTGCTACGTTGCGCTGCCGCCGCTCGTCTTTGCCGTAGAGGCCGGATGGTACGCCACGGTGGCCGTGTGTTTTTCCGGCCACGTTCTTCGAGACCGCTACCTGAAATCCAGGGTTTGGATCGACCGTTGCGCATCGGCTGCAATCGCTGCGCTTGGACTGCGGTTGATGTTCAGTGTCTATAAACGCGCCTGACTATTGGACTATTGGACTATTGGCGAATTTTTGAATAGACCCGCGTATTGCGCAGCGTCCCGTCGGGCTCGATTCGCGAATGACGTAATATGCCTTCGAGCGCCATGCCGATTCGTTCACACAATCGCCATGCATTCGGGTTCAGGTCGTCGGTGAAAACTTCCACGCGATGGGCCGAGAGCGCGGTGAAGGCCAGATCGACGATGGCGCTAACGGCTTCGCTCACCAAGCCTTGTTTGGTCCAGGCGGTTCGGCCCCACCAGCCGGCCTCAAACGTGCCGGCTTTCCAGCGCGGGTTATGAAGCCCGCCACACCCGACCAATTCACCGGAATCACGCAGCAAAAAGAGAAAAGGAAAATCGCGACGCGCGATGAAGTTCGACGCCCCAGTCCGGCAGAAGATTTCCGAGGCTTCAACGGAAGGCTCCTCCATTGCCCAGGGCAACGACGCTGGAAATGCGCGTAACGCTTCCAGTGATTCAACCGTCGCTTCGAAGACTTGCTGACCATCACCCGGCCGAGGCGCGCGAATGATTAGTCGCTCGGTGTAAATCGTATCGGGTAGATCAATCAGGACAGGCTGCATGGAGACGGCTCCAGGAGAAACAGAAGCGATGGCTGTTCGGTGCTCGATGGCTGTTCGGTGCTGATTGTCGGCGATCGAAACGGCGATGTCGACAGTTGAATCGGCCGCACCGTTTAATCATTCATCGTGAGCGTGATCTGGACGATGGACCGCCTCCAGCCGCTGACGATTGAACGAAACGCGTGAACGCTTTCAGTCACCAATCCAGCGCCTGCGCAGCGCGCATGTCACGACATTTTCTGCACCCATTGACTGCGCCAGGCCGGGGCGTCGAAAGGCTCGGAAAAATACTGGGTTTCGTGGACGACCTTGCCGTTTCGGAACGCCATGATGCTGACTGTCAAAGCGTCGCGATCGTTGTACGTAATCGTGTATTCGGTAATCCACAGGTCGCCGTTGCCTTGCATACGTCTCACATCGAAGCCCGATGGCCGGGCGGGATGCGCGCCGCGTAGCGCCTGCAGATTCGCGCGCCCGAGAATGCGTTCGCCGGATTGCGGGTAGTCGCAGATTGCATCCTCGGCGTAGATCTGATGTTCCGTTTCCAGGTCGCCGGCCGCCGACGCTTGCCAGTGCGCGGTCAGGGCGTCGAGTATCGCTTGATCGTTCATGGTCTGTCTCCGAAGTGTCTGGACGTTTTGATGCAAGGGTATTTCGTCGGAAATTATGGAGAACCGGCCTCCCGTTGGAGGCGTTTTGTTGATACGTTGATGAGAGTTATTCGCCACATTAAGCGGCGACGCCGACGAAATGAAAGCGTGATGAAAGATTCGGTGAAAACATTCGTGCTTTCATTGTGAGTACATTTCGCTCGCCCGCAATGCAGGCGATGCCCGAAAACAAACAGGGCACGGTTCACACCGCGCCCTGTCCGCATCCAGCGAGCGAATTCAACACGCGATTCAGCGCCGCGCCCGCTCCACTTCGAGATAACGCTCGTGCAGCGCCTGCCCGAACACGGTATCGACCTCGCGCGGCACGCCCACGCGCGTGAACAGCGCGATCGGCGGCAGCGTCCAGTCGAAGGTGTAGGGCACGATCGCCACGCCCGCGATATGCACGAGTTCCTCGGCGATATCGGCGGGCACGATCGACACGGCGTCGTCGTTGGCCACGATCATTTCGCCGATCAGGCGCGACGTATAGCTCTCGACGATCGGCACCGGCGGCGAGACGCCCGCGTGCAGGAACAGGTCGTCGATCTGCTCGCGGATGGGCGTGTTGGGCGCGCCCAGAATCCAGTCGAGTTCCGCGAGCTTCTGCCAGTTCGCCTTGCTGCGGCCGAGCCGCGCGGCCAGGCGGCGGCTCGCGATCAGACGCGGCGTCTGCTGATGCAGCACCTCGAAGCGCAATTGCGCGACGTCGACGGTCGCCGACGCGCGGCCAATCACGATATCGAGCGTGTGATCGCGCAGTTGCGGCAGCAGCGCGTCGCTGGTGCCTTCGTGGATCGTCATGGTCACGCGCTGCGGCAGGCGCGACTGCGCGAGCCGGATCGCCGAGGCGAGCGTGCGCCCCGAAATGAACGGAATCACGCCCACGTGCAGGCGCGCGGCGTGGCCCGAATGCACGGCCTCGATGTCGCGCGCGAGGTGGTCGAGATCGTGCAGCATGGCCTGGGCGCGCGCCAGCACGACGTTGCCGAGCGGCGTGGGCGTCATGCCGCGCGGCGAGCGGTCGAACAGCGGCGCGCCGAACATGCTCTCCATTTCGGCCAGCGCATTGGTGACGGCGGGCTGGCTCGTGGCCATGTGCTCGGCCACGCGGGTCAGCGACCCGTGCTGGCGGATCTGCAGCAGCAGCACGAGGTGACGCATTTTCAGGCGCGTATTGAGGCGCCGGGTAACTTCTTCGATGCTGAAAGACACGTTCTGCTTATCCACGGGGCTACCGGAGGGGTATCCGGGGAGGTATCAGGAAAAAATAATGGCCCCATACTAAATCAAAATGGGGAGCTGATGCCGGCTCACTAGAATCGCCTCATTCGAACATGACCGCCGCGCCGCCCGCGCGCCCGGCACACTATCAGAGTGAGGAACATGAACAAGACCGATCGTCAGGCCGCCCTCGAATATCACGAATTCCCCACGCCGGGCAAGATTTCCGTGACGGCCAGCAAGCCGCTCGTCACGCAGCGCGACCTCGCACTGGCCTATACGCCGGGCGTCGCCGTGGCCTGCGAAGAGATTGTCACCGATCCGCAGAACTCGTTCCGCTACACCGCGCGCGGCAACCTCGTTGGCGTGATCACGAACGGCACGGCCGTGCTCGGTCTGGGCAATATCGGCGCGCTGGCCTCGAAGCCGGTCATGGAAGGCAAGGCGGTGCTGTTCAAGAAGTTCGCCGGCATCGACGTGTTCGACATCGAAGTCACGGAAAGCGATCCGGACAAGCTCGTCGACATTATCGCGAGCCTCGAAGCCACCTTCGGCGGCATCAATCTGGAAGACATCAAGGCGCCGGACTGCTTCACGGTCGAGCGCAAGCTGCGCGAGCGCATGAAGATTCCGGTCTTCCACGACGATCAGCACGGCACGGCCATTACCGTTTCGGCGGCGTTCCTCAACGGTCTGAAGGTGGTCGGCAAGGATATTTCGACGGTCAAGGTCGTGACCTCGGGCGCGGGCGCGGCGGCGCTGGCCTGTCTGGACCTGATGGTCGATCTGGGCCTGCCGCTCAAGAACATCTGGGTGACGGACATCGACGGCGTGGTCTATCAAGGCCGCACGACGCTGATGGATCCGGACAAGGAGCGCTTCGCGCAGGACACCTCCGCGCGTTCGCTGAGCGAAGTGATCGACGGCGCGGACGTGTTCCTCGGCCTCTCGGCGGGCGGCGTGCTCAAGGCCGAAATGGTCAAGAAGATGGCCGACAAGCCGCTGATTCTCGCGCTGGCCAACCCCACGCCGGAAATCTTCCCCGAGATCGCGCTCGAAGCGCGTCCGGACGCGGTGCTGGCCACGGGCCGTTCGGACTTCCCGAATCAGGTCAACAACGTACTGTGCTTCCCGTACATCTTCCGCGGCGCGCTCGACGTGGGCGCGACCACCATCACGCGCAAGATGGAAATCGCGGCGGTGCACGCGATCGCCCAGCTCGCCGAAGAAGAACTGAACGACTCGGTCGCGGCCGCCTACGGCGCGTATGACCTGCGCTTCGGTCCGAAGTACCTGATTCCGAAGCCGTTCGATTCTCGCCTGATCGTGCGTATCGCGCCGGCCGTGGCGAAGGCCGCGATGGAAGACGGCGTGGCCACGCGTCCGATCGACGACTTCGCCGCCTATACGAACGAGCTGCAACAGTTCGTGTACCACTCGGGCGCCTTCATGAAGCCGATCTTCGCGGCGGCCAAGCAGTTCGTCCGTGACGGCGCGAAGTCGCGCATCGTGTTCGCGGAAGGCGAGGAAGAGCGCGTGCTGCGCGCGGTGCAGGTGATCGTCGACGAGAAACTCGCGCGTCCGATCCTGATCGGCCGCCCCGAAGTGCTGCTGGCGCGCATCGAGAAGTTCGGCCTGCGGCTGAAGCTCGGCGAAGACGTCGAAGTCACGAATCCGGAATACGACGAGCGCTTCCATCAATACTGGACCACGTATTGGGAACTGCGTTGCCGCGACGGCATTTCGAAGGAAATGGCGCGCGTGGAAATGCGCCGCCGTCTCACGCTGATCGGCGCGATGATGGTGCGCCTCGGCGACGCCGACGGCATGGTGTGCGGCACGGTGGGCGCGTATCACGACCACCTGCGTTTCGTCGACGAAGCGATCGGCATGCATCGCAACGCGAAGACGTATGCGGCGATGAATATCCTGCTGCTCGACAAGCGCACGGTTGCGATCGTCGATACGCACATCAACGACAACCCGAACGCGGAACAGATCGCCGAATTCACGCTGGCCGCCGCGCGCCAGATGGAATGGCTCAATCTGCAACCGAAGGTCGCGCTGCTGTCGCGCTCGAATTTCGGCTCGGGCAGCTCGGCGTCGGGCACGAAGATGCGCGAAGTGCTCAAGCTCGTCACGGCGCAGAATCCGGATCTGGAAATCGACGGCGAAATGCACGGCGATTGCGCACTGGACGAAGCGCTGCGCGAGCGTATCCTGCCGCATTCGAAGCTCAAGGGCGCGGCCAATCTGCTGGTGTGCCCGAACGTGGATTCGGGGAATATCGCCTATAACCTGCTGAAAACGGGTGCGGGCAGCAACGTGGCCGTGGGTCCGTTCCTGCTCGGCGTGAATGCGCCGGTGAACATTCTCACGTCCAGCTCGACGGTGCGACGCATCATCAACATGACGGCGTTGACGGTGCTGCAAGCGAATCGCGACTGATCGAGGTTGGTCTTTTAAATTCGCGGTTTCTAAAAACGGCGTGCCTGGTGAATAACCGGGCGCGCCGTTTTTTATTGGACTTCGTTCGCCTTTTTTGCGGCGATGCAGCAACGCGCTGTATCCGGTCATTTCGTGCTGATTATTCAACTCGCATCGGCGCGATACGCTTTTGTTATTGCCCCATGCTTCATCCGGATTGTTCCGCTATCGCGGACTGCCTATATTGCTTGAGCAATGCTCAAATCCAATATCAGGAGACACCGCATGAAGCTGGTCCGCTGGGGCAGTAAGGGCAGTGAAAAGCCGGGCGCGCTCGATCGCGATGGGCGTGTGCGCGATCTCTCCAGCGTGCTGCCCGATCTCGCGGGCGCCGCGCTCTCGTCCGCTTCCCTCGCCGGACTCGGTTCACTCGATCTGCACAGTCTGCCGCTCGCGCCCGCCGATGCGCGCCTCGGTCCCTGCGTGGGACAGGTCGGCAAGATTATTTGCGTCGGCCTCAATTATTCCGATCACGCGGCCGAATCCAATATGCCGGTGCCGAGCGAGCCCGTGCTGTTCTTCAAGGCGACGAGTTCGATTGTCGGTCCGAACGACGACGTCGTGATTCCGCCCGGCGCGGAAAAAGTCGATTGGGAAGTCGAGCTTGGGGTGGTGATCGGCGAAGAAGCGCGCTACGTCTCGCGCGAGCGGGCGCTCGATCATGTGGCCGGTTATTGCGTGGTAAACGATGTCTCGGAGCGCGCGTGGCAGATCGAATGCGGCGGTCAATGGGACAAGGGCAAAAGCGCGGATACCTTCGCGCCGCTCGGCCCGTGGCTCGTCACGCGCGACGAAATTCCCGATCCGCAGGCGCTCGACATGTGGCTCGACGTCGACGGCAAGCGTTATCAGCAAGGCAATACGCGCACGATGATTTTCGACGTGGCCACCGTCGTGTCCTATATCAGCCACTTCATGAGCCTGCAACCCGGCGATGTGATTTCCACCGGGACGCCGCCCGGCGTCGGCATGGGCCAGAAGCCCGCGCCGGTCTATCTGCGCGCGGGCCAGGTTATGCGCCTCGGCGTGGAAGGACTCGGCGAGCAGCAGCAGCGCACCGTGGCAAGCACGGCGCAGGCATCGGCATTCACACGATAAAGGGCGGGCGTCATGAATCAACTCGATCTGAAGAACCGCGTCATGGTGATCACCGGCGGCGCGCGCGGCATCGGTTATGCGGTGGCGCAGCGCGCCTTGCGCTCGGGCGCGGCCGTCGCGCTCTGGGATATCGATGCCGAACGGCTCGAACGTTCGCGCAAGGAATTGTCGGAATTGGGCAGCGTCTCCGCGGTGAAAGTCGAACTCACGGACGAGCATTCCGTGGAAGCCGCCGCGCAGCAAACCGTGAAAGATCACGGCGGGATTCACGCGCTCGTGAATAGCGCGGGCATTACGGGCGGCAATGGCCTGATGTGGGAATTGCCGGTCGAGGTCTGGCGGCGCGTGATCGACGTGAATCTGATCGGCAGCTATCTGACCTGCCGCGCCGTGGTGCCGCGCATGCTCGAACAGGGTTATGGGCGCATCGTCAATATTGCTTCGGTGGCGGGCAAGGAAGGCAATCCGAATGCCTCGCACTACAGCGCATCGAAAGCGGGCTTGATCGGTTTGACGAAATCGCTCGGCAAGGAACTCGCCACGAAGAATATTCTCGTGAATGCGGTTACGCCCGCGGCGGCGAAAACCGAAATCTTCGATTCGATGAAACAGGAGCATATCGACTATATGCTCGCGAAAATTCCAATGAACCGTTTCCTGATGCCCGATGAAGCCGCCGCGATGATCGTCTGGCTGTGTTCCGAAGATTGCGCGTTCAGCACCGGGTCGGTATTCGATTTGTCGGGCGGCCGCGCGACGTATTGAAGCGCTGAGCTCGCCAGCCGATGCGCCCGTTTTTCGGGCGTATCACCTTACCGCCGGATCAGGAGAGTTCGATGTCGAGCGAAGCATCGCAGGCGTCATTGCACGCGCAGTCCGCGGTCGGCAAGGCCATGCGCAGGCTGTTGCCGTTCCTGCTCTTGATGTATGTGCTCGCCTTTCTCGATCGCGCGAATATCGGTTTCGCGCAGAAGGCGTTGCAGCACGACACCGGTTTGTCGGATGCGGCATTCGCATTCGGCGCAGGCGTGTTTTTCGCGGGCTATGCGCTGTTCGAGGTGCCGAGCAATCTGCTGTTGCATCGCATGGGCGCGCGCATCTGGATGTGCCGCATCATGGTCACGTGGGGCCTGGTTTCGGCCGCGATGGCATGGGTGCAATCGCCTGCGTCGTTCTACGCGTTGCGCTTTTTGCTGGGCGTCGCCGAAGCGGGCTTCTTTCCCGGCATCATTTTTTACCTCACGCAGTGGTTTCCGCAGTCGTCGCGCGCGCGTGCAATCGGCCTGTTTTATTTCGGCGCACCGCTGGCGTTTATCTTCGGCGGACCTTTGTCGGGATTCCTGATTGATCTACATGGCGTCGGCGGGCTGGCGGGCTGGAAGTGGCTGTTTCTCGTCGAAGGCGCGCTGGCTTCGGTCGTTGGCGTGTGGGCGTTCTGGTATCTGACCGACCGGCCCGACGACGCGCACTGGCTCGACATCGACGAACGGCGCGCGCTGGTGGCGGCGTTGCGCGTCGATGCGGGCGAGGCGATGGCGCACGGTCCGCGCGATGCGCTCGCGGCACTCGTCGACAGGCGCGTGCTCGCTTATGCCGCGATTTACGCGCTGATCCAGATGAGCGTCTACGGCGTGGTGTTTTTCCTGCCGCAGCAAGTGGCTTCGCTGGCGGGCGCGAAGGTCGGCCTGAAAGTCGGGCTGCTCGCGGCGGTGCCCTGGCTGTGCGCCGTGGCGCTCACGTGGATCGTGCCGCGCCGCGCCGATCGTTTCGGCAGCCATCGTGCGTGGACCGTGCGTCTGCTCGTACTGTCCGGGCTCGGCATTGCTGTGTCGGGCGCGGCGGGCGGCGTGGGGTCTACGGCCGGCGCCGTCGTGGCGATGGCGGCGCTCTGTTGCGCGGCAAGCGGCTTTATCGCCGCGCAGCCGCTGTTCTGGACGTTTCCCGCACGCGAACTCGCGGGCACGGCGTCGGCGAGCGGCATCGCGCTCATCAACTCGCTGGGCGGCCTGGGCGGCTTCATCGCGCCGCTGATGCGCGCCGCCGCGGACAAGCATTTCAGCTCGCACGCGGCGGGCCTCGTATTGCTGGGATTCGCGAGCCTCGCCGCGGCGGTGCTCGTACTTATCGTCGTACCTCGCGCGGGCGCACGCACCGCGGCTGCCTTCGAGCGGGCCGCCGGGCGCGCGCGCTGAACGCACGGACATCCACTTTCAGGAGCAACGTCACATGGCCATGCCAACCATCAAGCAGGTGCGCGCGTTCACCGTCCGCGGCGGCGGCGCCGATTATCACGATCAAGCCGACGGTCACTGGATCGACGATCACATTTCCACGCCGATGGCGCGTTATCCCGAGTATCGGCAGAGCCGCCGCTCGTTCGGCATCGACGTGCTCGGCACGCTCGTGGTCGAAGTGGAAGCGAGCGACGGCACGGTGGGTTTCGCGGTGACGACGGGCGGCGAGATTGGCGCGTTCATCGTCGAGAAGCATCTCGCGCGCTTCCTCGAAGGCCAGCGCGTCACCGACATCGAAAAGATGTGGGATCAGATGTATTACGCGACGCTTTATTACGGCCGCAAGGGCGTCGTGCTGAATACGATTTCGGGCGTCGATCTCGCGCTGTGGGACTTGCTCGGCAAATTGCGTCAGGAACCGGTTTATCAATTGCTTGGCGGCCCGGTGCGTGACGAACTCGTGTTCTATGCGACCGGCGCGCGCCCCGATCTCGCGAAGGAAATGGGTTTTATCGGCGGCAAACTGCCTTTGCAACACGGACCGGCGGAAGGTGAGGAAGGCCTCAGAAAGAATATCGAAACGCTTGCGACGATGCGCGAGCGCGTCGGCGACGATTTTTGGCTCATGTACGATTGCTGGATGAGTCTCGACGTGCGTTACGCCACGCGTCTTGCGCAGGCCGCGCAGGAATACAAACTCAAGTGGCTCGAAGAATGCCTGCCGCCCGACGATTACTGGGGCTACGCCGAACTGCGCAAGAACGTGCCGCGCGGCATGCTGGTGACGACGGGTGAGCACGAAGCCACGCGCTGGGGCTTCCGCATGCTGCTCGAAATGGGCTGTTGCGACATCATTCAACCGGACGTGAACTGGTGCGGCGGCATGACGGAACTCATCAAGATCTCCGCGCTCGCGGACGCGCATAACGTGATGGTCGTGCCGCACGGTTCTTCGGTGTACAGCTATCACTTCGTGGTGACGCGCCACAACTCGCCCTTCGCCGAATTCCTGATGATGGCGCCGAAGGCCGACGAAGTGGTGCCGATGTTCACGCCGCTATTGCTCGACGAACCGGTGCCCGAACGCGGCCGCCTGAAAGTGCCGGACACGCCGGGCTTCGGCGTGCGTTTGAATCCCGATTGCAAGCTGACGCGCCCTTACTCGCACTGAACGCATTCAGGCGCCATTCGGGCGTCGTTCAAGCGCGCCTCGCTCGACATAACGAAAGGAGAATGCATCGTGCTGCTCAAGGACAAGGTGGTGATCGTCACCGGCGGTTCGCGCGGCATCGGGCGGGCCATTGCGCTCGCCAGCGCGCGCGAGGGCGCCGACGTCGCGATCAATTACTGGGGCGACAACGACGCCACATATGGCCGGCGTTCGGCGATTTCGGAAGTGCTGGACGAGATCGCGCGTCTGGGACGTCGCGCGATCGCGGTGGAAGGCAATGTGGCCGCGCCGCAAACGGGCGTCGATCTCGTGCGGCAGACGGTCGAGCAATTCGGCAAGGTCGACGTGCTCGCGAGCAATGCGGGCGTGTGCCCGTTCCATTCGTTTCTCGACTTGCCGCCCGCGGTGCTCGAACGCACCATCGGCGTGAATCTGAACGGCGCGTTCTACGTCACGCAGGCCGTGGCGCGCCAAATGAAGGAGCAGGGCACGGGCGGCGCGATTGTCGCGACGAGTTCGATCAGCGCGCTCGTGGGCGGCGGCATGCAGACGCATTACACGCCCACGAAAGCGGGCGTGCATTCGTTGATGCAATCGTGCGCGATCGCGCTCGGGCCGTATGGCATCCGCTGCAATTCGGTCATGCCCGGCACGATCGCCACCGACCTCAACGCGGAAGATCTCGCCGATGAATCGAAGCGCGCGTACTTTGAAAAACGCATTCCGCTGGGCCGTCTCGGTGCGCCCGATGACGTGGCCGAATGCGTGGTGTTCCTGGCTTCGGATCGCGCGCGCTATGTCACGGGCGCGTCGCTATTGGTGGACGGCGGCCTGTTCGTCAATCTTCAGTAATCCGTATGAATCACGAATTGCCCGCGACGGTTGCAGATTTCGTTGATTTCACCGATTTTGCGGCCGGCGTATCGTGAACGGGATCATCGACCTTGAACGGCTGCGAGAAACGGCGCAGCAGCCCGACAAAATGCTCGGCCGGTTCCGCGAGCGCTTCGTTCTTGCGCGTGAGCACGCCGAAACCGGGCAGGCTCTTGCCGATTTCGAGCGGCAGCACCACGAGCAGTTTGCCCCGCACGTGATCGCGCACGACGGACTCGGGCAGCATGGCCACGGCGTCGAAACTTTCGAGCAGTTGCAGCGTGGCGAAGATCGAGGCCGATTCGGTGAGATTCATCGGCGTGGCGAGACCGGCGCGCGCGAGTTCGCCTTCGAACAATTCGCGCGCGGGACTCGTGATGGGCTGGGCGACCCACGGCCAGTCCATCAGTTCGGCGAGCGTGATGTGCTCGTGGCGCGCGAGCGGATGGC
This sequence comes from Paraburkholderia sp. SIMBA_027, assembly GCF_046535315.1. Taxonomy (NCBI): domain Bacteria; kingdom Pseudomonadati; phylum Pseudomonadota; class Betaproteobacteria; order Burkholderiales; family Burkholderiaceae; genus Paraburkholderia; species Paraburkholderia sp. SIMBA_027. Next base: position 562,913 of record NZ_JAWRWY010000002.1, on the reverse strand, counting down.
GCGCACGCACGACCAGCACGAGGGTTTCGCGCGCGAGCGGCTCGAAGCTGAAATCGTTGTGCTGCAACGGCGTGGTGAGGCGTCCGAGCGCGAGATCGACGTCGCGGCGATGCAGCAGTTGTACGACCTGGTCGCTCGTTTCGCCGAGGATGCGCACGTGCAGCAGCGGGCGCTCGGTTTTGAGCATGGCAACCGCATGCGCGAGCAGATCAGGCGCAGCGCCCATGATGGCGCCCACGGTCAGCTGGCCGTGACCGCCGCGCCGCTTGACGTCGAGATCTTCGGCGAAACGCGTGAGGTCGGAGAGCGCGCGGCGCGCGTAGGCGAGCGTGACGACACCGAGCGCCGTGGGCTGCATGCCGCGTGCATTGCGTTCGAAAAGGCGAAAGCCAAAGGCTTCTTCGATGTCGCTGAGCATGCGGCTCGCGCTGGGCTGCGCCACGTTGATGACGTCGGCCGCCTGATGCACGTTGCGTGCGTCGTCGAGCGCGACGAGCAAGGCCAGATGTTTGAACTTGAGTCGGTTGACGAGCGAGACGACGGCAGTGTGATGGTTCATGGGTCCTGCGATCCGGTTTAAGTATCGCCCGATCCCAACATCGGATTGGTTGGCTATCGATGGGCGAATTATAGTCGTTCGAATCGCTGCGAAACATGGAATAAAGACGGGCCAGGGCAAACGCCAGGGCGCGCGCATAAACAGCGGAACAGCGGAACAGCGGATCGGCGCAAGCACGCTGGACGGAGACACGATCATGGAAACAATGGCGTTTCGCATGCAGCTCAATCCCGGCAAACGGGACGAATACGAGCGGCGTCACCGCGAAATCTGGCCGGAACTCGCACAGGCGTTGCGCGACGCGGGCGTGAGCGATTACTGGATCTTTCTCGACGAAAACACGCATGCACTGTTTGCCGTGCTCAAGCGGCCCGCGGATCACGGCATGGACCGTTTGCCCGAAACGGCCATCATGCGCAAATGGTGGGATTACATGGCCGACATCATGCAGACGGGCGAGGGCAACGTGCCCGTGGCGCATCCGCTCGTGCCGGTGTTTCATTTGCCTTGAAACGGCGCGTAGCGGCTTCGCGCCTTAGCGCCGCTTACCCGTCGTGCCCATTTTCACGCTGCCGTCATGATTCGCCTTGAGGAGCATGCCATGCAGGTCGTCGATCCGCACGTCCACTTCTGGGACCTCGACACGCATCACTATCCGTGGCTCGCGAAGCCGGCCACGTCGTTCGTGTGCGATGCGCGCGAACTCAAGCATAACTATCTGCCCGCCGATCTCGTGCGCGAGGCCGGCGATATCGACGTGCTCAAAGTGGTCCACGTCGAGGCGAATCACGACCCCGCCGATCCGGTGGAGGAAACGCGCTGGCTCGAATCGCTCGCGGATGCCGACGGCAATCCCGCACGCGGTTTGCCCAACGCCATCGTGGCCGCCTGCGATCTGAGCGCCGCCAATGCGGCGGCGATTCTCGCGCAGCATGCGGTATTCAAACGCGTGCGCGGCATTCGCCAGATTCTCAACGTGCACGCTAATCCGCTTTATGACTACGTGGGTCGCCACTATATGCGCGAGGCCGCGTGGCGTGAGCATTTCGCGTTACTGGAGCAGCACGGCTTCTCGTTCGATCTGCAACTGTATCCGGCGCAGATGGAGGAAGCCGCCGCGCTCGCACGCGCGTATCCGGGCATCGCGCTCATCGTCAATCATGGCGGCATGTTCGTCGATCGCAGCAGCGTGGCGGGCTGGCGCGCGTGGCGCGAAGGGCTGCGCCTGCTCGCGGCGTGCCCGAACGTATCGGTGAAGATCAGCGGGCTCGCGATGTTCGATCACACGTGGAGCGTGGAAAGCCTGCGCCCTTACGTGCTCGAAGCCATCGACGCGTTCGGCGCGCAGCGCGCGATGTTCGCATCGAATTTCCCGGTCGATCGTCTGTTCGGCAGTTACGCCGATTTGTGGCACGCCTACGCCGCGATTGTGAACGACGCCAGCGAAAGCGAAAAAGCCGCGCTGTTTCGCGGCAACGCCGAACGCATTTATCGCATCTAGCGACGCCGCGCTCGCGCACGCAAACCGGCGCGAGCGGCGAATCAGGAGACATGCGTGGAATCGAAAACCATGGCCGCCATGGCCGCAGACGTACCACGTCTCGAACTGCGCCGCGCGAGCAAATCCTTCGGGCGCGTGCGCGCGCTCGTCGACGGCTCGCTCGTGCTCAAGGCGGGCGAAGTGCATGCGCTGCTCGGCGAAAACGGCGCCGGAAAGTCGACGCTGGTGAAAATACTCGCGGGCGTGCATCGTCCCGATGGTGGCGAGTTATACGTCGACGGTGAAGTGCGCGAATTCACCTCGCCCGCGCAGGCGCGCGATGCGGGTATCGCGGTGATTTATCAGGAACCCACCTTGTTTTTCGATCTGTCGATCGCGGAAAACATTTACATGGGCCGTCAGCCCGTCGACAAGGTGGGGCGCATCGATTACGACACCATGCATCGCGAGGTCGCGGCGCTGCTCGCATCGCTCGGCGTGGATCTCAAGGCCGAACGCCTCGTGCGCGGTCTGTCGATCGCCGATCAACAGGTGATCGAAATTGCGAAGGCGCTGTCGCTCAACGCGAACGTGCTGATCATGGACGAACCCACGGCGGCGCTTTCGCTGCCCGAAGTCGAGCGGCTCTTCACGATCGCGCGCAAGCTGCGCGAGCGCGGCGTGGCGATTCTGTTCATCACGCACCGGCTCGAAGAAGTGTTCGTGCTCACGCAGCACGTGACCATCATGCGTGACGGCGCGAAAGTGTTCGACGCGCCCACGTCCACGCTGAATACGCAGGATATCGTCGCGAAGATGGTGGGTCGAGATCTCGCGACCTTCTATCCGAAAGCCGAGGTGAAGCCCGGCGACGTGATGCTGCGCGTACGCGGCCTGACGCGGCGCGGCGTCTTCAAGGACATCGCGTTCGATGTGCGTGCGGGCGAGATCGTCGCGCTCGCGGGACTCGTGGGCGCGGGCCGCAGCGAAGTGGCGCGCGCGATTTTCGGCATCGATCCGAGCGACGCCGGGCAGGTGCAGATCGCGGGCAAGCCGCTGAAAATGGGCATGCCGGCGGCAGCCGTGAAGGCGGGCCTCGCGCTCGTGCCCGAAGACCGGCGACAGCAGGGGCTCGCGCTCGAACTCAGCATCGCGCGCAATGCGTCGCTCACGGTGCTCGGTCGTCTGGTGCGATTTGGCCTGATTTCAGCGGGCCGCGAAGTGCAGCTCGCGGGGCAGTGGGGCACGCGGCTGCGTCTCAAGGCCAGCGATCTGAATGCGCCGGTGGGCACCTTGTCGGGCGGCAACCAGCAAAAAGTGGTGCTTGGCAAATGGCTCGCGACGGGGCCGAAAGTATTGATCATCGACGAACCTACGCGCGGTATCGACGTGGGCGCGAAAGCCGAAGTCTATGGCGCGCTCGCCGAACTCGTGCGCGAAGGAATGGCAGTGCTGATGATTTCGAGCGAGTTGCCGGAAGTGCTCGGCATGGCCGATCGCGTGCTGGTGATGCACGAAGGCCGCATCACGGCCGATATCGCGCGCGCCGACGCCAACGAGGAGCGCATCATGAGCGCGGCGCTTGGCCAGACCAACATTCATCTGGGGCATGCAGCATGATGGGTCATTCCACTTCTCCCCATCCCTTGCACGGCGGCGAGCCGCGCGCGCGGCGCAATAGTGCGTCGGCGCTGGTACAAGCGCTCGCGAAAAGCCGCGAGACCACGCTGTTCGTGGTGCTGCTGCTGATTATCGGCGGCACCTCGCTCGCGAAACCGCAATTCCTCAATTTGCAGAATCTGCGCGACGTGTTGCTCAACGTCTCCATCGTGAGCTTGCTCACGGCCGGCATGACCATCGTGATCCTGATGCGCCACATCGATCTCTCGGTGGGCTCGACGGTGGGTGTGAGCGCGTATGCGGTCGGCAGTCTGTACGTGGCGTTTCCGCATATGCCCGTGATCGTCGCGCTGCTCGCGGGGCTGGCGATCGGCGTGGTGGCGGGTTCGATCAACGCGTTGCTCGTGGCGGTGGGACGCGTGCCGTCGCTGGTCGCCACGCTCTCGACGCTGTACATCTTTCGCGGTGCGGATTACGCGTGGGTGCATGGCGGACAGATCAACGCGACGAGTCTGCCCGATGCGTTCTCGCGTCTCGCGACGGGCTCGCTGCTCGGCGTGCCGGTGCTCGCGCTGATTGCCGTCGTGCTGCTGATTGCGCTTTCGGTGTATCTCAAGCAATTCCGTCCCGGCCGCGAATACTATGCGATCGGCTCGAATCCGGAAGCCGCGCGACTCGCAGGTATCAACGTCGAACGCCGCGTGGCGATGGGCTTCATGATCAGCGGCGCGATTGCGGGACTCGCGGGTGCGCTGTGGCTCGCGCGATTCGGCACCGTGGATGCGAGCACGGCGAAGGGCATCGAATTGCAGGTCGTGGCCGCCGCCGTGGTGGGCAGCGTGGCGATCACGGGCGGCGTGGGCACGATACTGGGCGCGACGCTCGGCGCGCTGGTGCTCGGCGTCATCAGCATTGCGCTCGTCGTGCTGCACGTCTCGCCGTTCTGGGAGCAGGCCATTCAGGGCGCGCTGATCGTTGCGGCGATTACCGCCGACACGCTGCTTGCCCGCTCCGTCGCCAAACGCATGATGAGGAAACGCGATCATGGCTAAACCTGCTTCCAAACCCGATTCGGCCTTGCTCACGCGTCGCGCGGGTCTGCCGCTCAGTTGGGAAACGCTGCTGCTGGCGATACTCGCGATCTCGCTGATCGCGGGGCGCGTGCTCTCGAATGTGTTTCTCACGGGCGCGAATCTGAGCAACGTGCTTGCCGATCTCACCGAAGTCGCGCTGATGGCCTTGCCGATGACGCTCATTATCGTGGCGGCCGAAATCGATCTTTCGGTGGCGGCGGTACTCGGCGCGTCGAGTGCGTTGCTTGGTGTGCTCTGGCACATGGGCGTGCCGATGCCGCTCGCGATGGTGCTCGTGATCGTGGCGGGCGGTCTCGCGGGCCTCTTCAACGGGCTCGTGATCGTGAAGCTGAATCTGCCTTCGCTGGCAGTGACGATCGGCACGCTCGCGCTGTTTCGCGGCCTGGCGTATGTGCTGCTCGGCGACCAGGCAATTGCCGATTTTCCGCCGGCCTATACGTTGTTCGGCATGAGCAATCTGGGCAGCACGTTTATTCCGCTGCCGTTTTTGATCGTTGCAGTCTGCGCGGTGATTTTCACCTTGCTGCTGCAAGCCACCGCGTTCGGACGCAGCCTCTACGCGATCGGTGCGAACAGCACGGCCGCCTCGTTTTCGGGCATCGACGTGGCGAAAGTGAAGATTCGCCTTTTCGTGCTGTCCGGTGTGATGAGCGCGCTCGCGGGCATTGTCTATACGCTGCGTTTTACGAGTGCGCGCGGCGACAACGGTGAAGGCTTCGAGTTGTCGGTCATCGCGGCGGTGCTGTTTGGCGGCGTGAGTATTTTCGGCGGACGAGGCTCGATGTACGGCGTGCTGCTTTCGCTGCTGATTGTTGGCGTGCTGAAGAATGCGCTGACGCTCGCCGATGTGTCCAGCGAAACGCTCACTATTGTGACGGGCGCGTTGCTGCTCGCCTCGGTGCTGATTCCGAATCTGGCGGCGCGCTGGCGCACGCTGCGAGACCGTCGCGCGCTTGCGCGTCAGACTGCCTGAAACGTGAATTACAAGCACGCATGCGTAGTTTATGAGGTTGTTGATTCAAGCAAAACCCGCTGGGAAAACACGAAGCAAAAGCGAAGCAACAAGCGCCCGAATCGCTTCGGGCATCCATCGAGGAGACACGTTCATGATGAAGCTAGTACGTCACATGTGCACGGCCCTGCTGTGCGCGACGCTGTTGGGCGCGGGATTGACCGCGCACGCCGCCGGCATCAAGGAAGGCTTGAAGATCGCCTTCGTGCCGAAGCAGATCAACAATCCGTATGAAGTGATCGCCGATAACGGCGGCATGGATGCCATCAAGGAGTTCAAGGGCGACGGCAAGGTTGTCGGCCCGTCCGATGCGGGCGCATCGTCGCAGGTCTCGTACATCAATACGCTGACCACGCAGCGTCAGGACGCCATCGTCATTGCCGCCAACGACGCCAACGCGCTCGTGCCGTATCTGAAGCGCGCGATGGCGCAAGGCATCAAGGTCGTGACCTTCGACTCCGACACGGCGCCCGAAGGCCGGCAGATCTTCGTGAATCAGGCTAACGCGGAAAGCATTGGACGCGGCCAGATTCAACTCGTCGCGAAGTTGATGAACAACGAAGGCGAATTCGCCATTCTTTCGGCCACGCCGAATGCCACGAATCAGAATACGTGGATCAAGTGGATGCAGGAAGAATTGAAGAAGCCCGAATACGCGAAGATGAAACTCGTGAAAATTGCTTACGGCAACGACGACGACCAGAAGTCCTTCGTCGAAACGCAAGGTCTGCTGCAGGCGTATCCGAATCTGAAGGCGATTGTCGCGCCGACTTCGGTGGGCATCGCGGCGGCGGCGCGTTATATCTCGTCGTCGTCGAGCAAGGGCAAGGTGGCAGTCACGGGTCTCGGCACGCCTAACCAGATGCGCGCGTTCGTGAAGAACGGCACCGTGAAGGCGTTCCAGCTCTGGGACCCGGGCGCACTCGGTTATCTCGCGGCTTATGCGGCGGCGAATCTCGCCTCGGGCACGATCACCGGCAAGGAAGGCGATACGTTCGAGGCGGGCAAGCTCGGCAAGCGCACGGTCGGCAAGAGCGGCGAAGTGATTCTCGGACCGCCCACCACGTTCGACGCATCGAACATCGACAATTTCAATTTCTGAAAGATCGATTAGAGGAACACGTCGCGCGATTCAGTGCGATACAAACCGACCCGGCGATGCCGGGTCTTTTTTTCACGCCTTTTCCCCTGATTTCATGCTGCAATTGCGGCCCTTTTTATGATTGTTATCGACTGAGGAAAAGTGTTTTGTCTGACTAAAGAGAATGGCGCAAATAGTCGTCTTTTGCGCGGGCGGGTCCCTTCAGTTTTGCAAACGCCATGCCGATAGCATGGCGTGGCGTTGGCTGTCTGGCGATTCACGTCCGGCGCGCCGCACAAGGCAACTGCAAGGAATAGACGATGAAGCTCACCCTGAAGATTCCGCTCGCGTTTGCAGCGGCGCTGCTCTTGATGTTCGCGGGCGCGTTCTATGGAATCTACTCGCTGAATCAGTCGCTGACCGTTTACGGCACGACGGTGCAAAACAGCGTGGCGAACGAGCGCGCCGTGACGAACACGCTGCTCGCGTTCAAGGTGCAGGTTCAGGAATGGAAGGACACGCTGCTGCGCGGTAAGGACCCGGCGATGCTCGACAGGCATTGGTCTGCGTTTCAAACGCGCGAGCACGAAGTGGATACGCTCGCCGCACAACTCAAGGCGAGTCTGCCCGCAGGCGAAAGCCGCGATCTGATCGATCAATTCGCCAGCGCGCACGCAACGATGGGCGAGGGCTATCGCAACGGTTTCGCGGCATTCAAGGCGGCGGGTTTCGATCCCACGGCCGGCGATCATGCCGTGGCCGGCGTGGACCGCGCGCCCGCTGCGCTGCTCGATCAGGCCGCCCGCAAGATCGCCGCGGACAGCGCGCAGATTTCCGCCGATGCCGAGCAGCAGGCGCACCGCGCGACGGCGATCAGCGCGGTGCTGATGGTAGCCGCGCTGATCGTGTCGATGACGGGTAGCTGGTTATTCAGCCGCACCGTAACGAAGCCGCTCGCACGCGCGCTCGATTGTGCGAGCGCGGTCGCCGACGGCAATCTCGCGTTCGAGGTGCGGGCAAGCGGACGCGATGAAACGGCGCTGCTGCTGGGCGCGCTCAAGGGTATGCAGCGCAGCCTCGTGAACGTGGTGAGCCAGGTGCGTGGACACGCGGAAGGCGTGGCGTCGGCGAGCGGGCAGATTGCGGCGGGCAATCAGGGTTTGTCGTCGCGCACGGAAGAACAGGCGGCCTCGCTCGAGGAAACGGCCGCGAGCATGGAGCAGATCACGGCCACGGTGCGCCAGAACGCGGCGAATGCGAAACAGGCGGCGCTGCTGGCCAGCGACGCGGCGGGCACGGCAGTGCGCGGCAAGGATCTGATGGCCGAAGTGGTCGAGACCATGCGCGGTATTTCGACGAGTTCGGGCGAGATCGTCGATATCATCGCGGTTATCGACGGGATCGCTTTTCAGACCAATATTCTCGCGTTGAATGCCGCGGTCGAAGCCGCGCGTGCGGGCGAGGAAGGGCGCGGATTCGCCGTGGTCGCCTCGGAAGTGCGCACGCTCGCGCAGCGCAGCGGCGCGGCGGCGAAGGAGATCAAGAAGTTGATCGAAGCGTCGGCGCAGCGCATCGAAGCCGGCTCGTCGCTCGTGAACGACGCGGGCAGCGTGATCGAGGACATGGTGGGCGCCGTGCAACGCGTGACGACGATCATCGACGAAATCGCGACGGCTTCGCAGGAGCAAAGCACCGGCATCGAGCAGGTGAATGTGGCGGTCACGCAGATGGACGAAGTCACGCAACAGAATGCGGCGCTCGTGGAAGAGGCGTCGGCGGCCGCGCATGCACTGGCCGAGCAGGCGGTGGAATTGCGCGAGGCGGTGGGCGTGTTCAGACTCGCCTGATACCGCACACGTTCGGTTCGAATAAAAAAACGGCACGGCGATTCGATTCGCCTTGCCGTTTTGTATGTGTGGCGAGTGATCCGCGCATTCACGCCATTACGCAATAAGCGAATGCGATAGCGGCGGACTCACTGCATGCTCACCGCGCGCTCAATGCGGAGCGCGCGGCATCAGTCCCAATGACGATGCTTGTTGCCGTGGTGACGCTTGCCGTGATAGCCGCGCGAGTAATCGTCTGCGTACGAATTCGAGCGCGAGATATTGCCGCCGAGCGCCGAACCTGCGCCGCCGCCGAGCGCCGCGCCAACGAGGCCGCCGGTGCGGCCGCCCATGGCGTTGCCCGCCGCCGTGCCCGCGCCGCCGCCGAGTGCGCCGCCAATGATGGCGCCGGTGCGTTCGCGACGGTTCGACGTCACTGCGCCGCCCGCGCCGCCGCCCACTGCGCCGCCGATCACGGCGCCCGTGCTGCCGCCCACCGCGCCGCCCAGCGCTGCGCCGGCCACGCCGCCGAGCGCGCCGCCCAGCGCATTGTTCATGTCGCCGGCCATTGCCGGAATCGAAGCCGTGGCAGCCAGCGCTGCAATCGCCATCATCGGGAAGAATTTCTTCATGAGTGAGCTCATTGGTTTTAATACGGCGCTGAGTATAACTTCCAACCTGAAAGGCCTCTGTAACGCATGCAAGGTTCGGGGGTAAGAGGTGTAACAAAATGATCGCAAACCCCCGTGCTTTCGCGATTGCGTCTTACGCAAACTGAAATAAATGAAGGCTGTTTATTGGGGCGCTATAGACCGGTAAATTTGTCCGTTTGATGGATTTTTGCGCGCTGCAACAGGTTTGCACGCGCTTTACGTGATAATTGCCGCTGTTTGCTTCTCGCCCCAGATTGATTATGTCGACGCCTGAACGGAGCGCATCCGGTTACGCCTGGTGGGGCGTGCTGGTTCTGGCGCTATCCGCGTTTATTTTCAACACGACTGAATTCGTCCCGGTGGCGCTGCTCAGCGCGATCGGCGACAGCCTTCAAATGAAGGCGACCGACGTTGGCCTCATGCTGACGATTTATGCGTGGACCGTGGCCGTGGCTTCGCTGCCGTTGATGCTGCTGACGCGCCATATCGAACGCCGCAAGTTGCTGACCGGAGTATTCGGTTTATTTATTGCCAGTCACATCCTGACCGGCGTTGCATGGAATTTTCCCGTGCTGGTCGCCGGGAGAATCGGCATTGCGTGCGCGCATGCGATTTTCTGGTCGATTTCGGTTTCGCTGGTCGTTCGGCTCGCGCCGCCCGGTCAGAAAAGTCGCGCGCTCGGCATGCTCGGCATGGGCACATCGATCGCCATGGTGGCGGGCATTCCGCTTGGCCGCGTGATTGGCGAAACGCTCGGCTGGCGCGAGACGTTTCTGGCGATTGCGGCCGCCGCCGCCGCGACGCTGCTCATGCTGCGGTTCGCGTTGCCAAAACTCGAAAGCCAGCAGACCGGTTCGTTTAAAAGCCTGCCGGTGCTGTTCAAAAAACCGATGCTGGTATCGCTTTATCTGATCACGGTGCTCGTGGTGTGCGCGCACTTTACGTCGTACACGTATATCGAGCCGTTCATTCATCATGTGGGGCGCGAGAGCAACGACCGTATTACCTATTTGCTGATTCTGTTTGGCGCTGCCGGCATTCCGGCCGCGATCGGTTTCAATCGCGTGTTTCCGCAGCGTCCCGAACAATTCCTGCGAGCGTCTGTATTCGCAATTTGCGTCTGTCTGCTCGTGCTGTTTCCGTGCGCGCTCAATATCGTGACGCTGTCCGTGCATACGGCCGTGTGGGGTGGCGCCGTCGTGTGTTTCGGGCTGGCCATGCAGGCGTGGGTGCTGCGCCTCGCGCCCGATGCCGCCGATCTCGCGGTGTCGATCTACTCCGGCCTCTATAACGTGGGCATCGGCGCGGGTGCGCTGCTGGGCAACCATATTGCCAACGACTTCGGTATTGCGTGGCTCGGCACTTTTGGCGGCGTGGCGGGCGGCCTGGGTGCGGCGGTGTGTGCGTTGGCGTTGCGCCTGTATGGAAGTCATCATCCGCCGATCGATAAGGACGCGCACGCGATGCATTAAAAGGGCGTAATGCACCCATTTCCGTGTCGTGAATAACGACTCGACGACGCTCCCAGGACGCCCCAAGCGTGTGCTAACCTGTATATATATACAGTATCTGGCGCAGGATTCCACACGCAATCATGGGACGAAATCATCGTCATTTCCCTCCGCTCACGGCAGCCGAGCTGGCCGATATTTACGACCGGCATCCGCTGCCCGTGGTGCTGCGGCTGCTCTGGGAGATTCATCGATTGCGCTCGACCGTCAGCCGCGCGAATCAGGTCCGCATGATGATCGGCACGCGCGTGGGCACGGCCAATACGCCCGCGGGTATCTGGGAGCGCTTCGAGCAGGAACTCGACGCCGAGCCCTGTTTGAACGACCCGCTTACGCCGCGTCAGAAGGGGCTGCTGCACGAAGGCGAATCACAAGGGCGCTTACGGCGTCGGCGGCGCAACGGCGATTGAGCGGGCGTGCAGGGCGCCGTGAAAAGTGCTGCGAATGTTGCCGTAGGGTTCGCCGAAATTTGGTTGTAAGTGCCGGTTGCTAGAGTCGTCGCTGAAGTCGTGCCCTTCGTGGCTATCTGAACAAGAGCGACCCCTCATGAATAAAGCCCGCGCGTTCCGGCCCCTGCGTGTGTTCTGGCTGTTTCTTGTCGTGTTCTTCAGTGCGCCTGCCTGGGCGTTCCAGACGAAAATCGTCTCGATCCCAAGCGCCGCCATGCATCGTGCGTTCGACGCCACGGTGGTCCTCCCCGCCGATTACGGTCGCGGCAACGGCACCACGCGTTATCCGGTCGTTTATGTGCTGCACGGTTCCGGTGGCAATTACGCGGACTGGACCTCGAATACACAGATCGGCAAACTCGCGGACCGCTATCACGTCATTCTCGTGATGCCCGACGGCGGTCACGAAAGCTGGTATATCGACAGTCCCTTCGATCAGGCCAGCCGCTACGAAACCTATATCGGCACCGAAGTCGTGTCGTGGATCGACACGCATTTCCGCACGATCGCCACGCGTCAAACGCGCGCGATCACGGGCCTGAGCATGGGCGGCTTTGGTGCGCTGCGTATCGCGCTCGACCGGCGGGACACCTTCGGCGCGGCGGGCAGCATTAGCGGCGCGGTCGATCCGCGTAATAGCGAAGATGAACCCGGCATCGACCGCGTGTTCGGCAACCCTGCGCACCATGCGGACTTCTGGACTCGCAATGCCATCGTCGAAGACGCAAGCAATTTCGAACACGCGCACATCGCGCTCACGATCGATTGCGGTGTCAGCGACTTCTTCGTGCAATCGAATCGCACGCTGCACGAAAAACTCATTGCGTTGGGCGTGCCACACGATTACGCGGAGCGGCCCGGGGGCCACACCTGGACCTACTGGTCGAATTCGATTCGTTATCAGGTGTTGTTCTTCGCCACCGCGTTTCATCAGAACGGCTGGCATGGGCCCGCGCATCTGGCGTGAATCGCTGAATCTGATTCGTTCGCACACTCATCCTTCCTGCTGTTAATGTGTCCTCGAACGGGCCCCGTCATGCGGGCCCGTTTTTATTTCCGCATTCAACATTCATTTTCTCCGCGAGCTTCCGGGTTGATTCGCGCGGCACATCGTTTGCGCTAGCAAAGGTGTCCGCGCGTCGCGTTGCGCAATGTCTCTGATCGGCAGGCAGCGCGTCGCATATCGGCAAACAACATCGGCAAACAACGCGTTCAAGGAGAACGATGATGAGCAAACCGACGATCAAGGCAGCAGCATGGATTCTTGCGATGGCGATTTCCGGCGCAGCCTGCGCCGCCGGCGGTTCAGGCGGGGCTGGTGTGGGTGCGGGCGGCGGCACGGCGGCGGGCGCGGCGGGCATGGCGCCGAATACCGCCACGGGCAGCACCGGCGCGAACGGCGACACCAGCGGCTACGGCTCGCCTGGCAGCACGGGCGTGGGCGGCGGCATGGGCACCGGCACGGGCTCGACGCCGAACAAGGCACCCGCGACAGCGCCGGGCAGCAAAAACGGCAACAGCGGGAACATGCAGTCGATGCCGCAAAGCACCTCGCCGAACACGACCCAGTGATCCGCGTAACGCCTCACTCAACCTCAGGCATCCGGCTTGCGCTAGTCCATCCATGATGGCGTGAGCCGATGCCCCGGCGACACCGTCGAAGGAGTGCGTGATGACGAGCGAATTGAAGCATTGCAAGGTGGCGATACTCGCCGTGGATGGATTCGAGGAAGTGGAACTCACCGAGCCGCAAAGGGCGCTGACCGAAGCGGGCGCGCGGGTCGAGGTCATATCGAGCGAGCCTGGCGAAATTCAGGGCTTTCGTCACGTCGATAAAGGTACGCGCGTGAAAGTCGATCGCACGTTCGCCCAGGCGAAGCCCGACGACTACGACGCCGTGGTGCTGCCCGGTGGCGTTATCAACGGCGACGCGATTCGTCTGATTCCCGAAGCGCAGGCGTTCGTGAAATCGGCCAATGCTGCGCACAAGCCCATCGCGGCGATCTGCCATGGCGGCTGGCTACCGGTGTCCGCGGGCATCGTGAAGGGGCACACCATGACGAGCTGGCCTTCTCTGCAAGATGATATTCGCAACGCGGGCGGCACGTGGGTCGATCAGCGCGTGGTGCGCGACGGCAATCTCGTCACCAGCCGCAAGCCGGACGATCTGCCGGCCTTCAATGCCGAATTGATCGCGTGCCTCACCGCGTCGCTCAAGAGCGAGGGCGCGCGCGGGCAAGCGGGCCGTGAAGCCGGCAAGTCGCATCGCTGATTATCGATAAGGATGCCGTTATGAATATCCACTACCGCAACGATGCGCCGCAATTCGACGGTGCGAACCTGCTGATGCATTTCGTCGCCGAAGTGGACGGCGAACTGCTCGATTGCGCGATCACCGCCGAAGCACTCGAAGATCACTTCGGCGCGGAATCGGCGCTCGAAGGGCCGCTGCAGGACGCCTACGCGCGCGGCCGTGCGCGAATTCGCACGGTGTGCAGCGAGGCGATCGAACAGACCGGCGGCAGTGTGGTGCTGCATAGCGGACGCTTCCGCATGTCGGATTGATCGAGCAAGGAGAACGGCCATGTCTCTGATCGTTGCAAGCCGCTTTACGACGTTCAACGACGCCGAAGCGGCTATCGGACGGTTGCACAATAGCGGTTTCGTCGACGACGACGTCTCGCTGTTCTACGTGAATCCAGGCGGTCAACACGCTCGCTTTCCCGTGGGCGGCGACCGCTTTGCCGATCCCCAGTCACGCTGGGCCTCGCTTGGCGCAGGAGCGGGAGCAGGCGTAGGCGCGCTTGCAGGCGTGGTCATCGCCATCGTGCTTTCGCTCCTCTTTTTACGTTCGCTGCTCGTGCTGGCCGTCGCGGCCGGCGTGGGGGCCTATGTGGGCACGCTCGCGGGCGCGCTGCTGGAAACGCGAGGCGGCGGACGCGGTAAGCGTCCCGACATCAGTCATGACCCGGACGGCACGCCACGCGGACGCGAATCGGGCGTGCTCGTGGCCGTGCATGTGAGTGCGGAGACGCAGTGCGAAGCCGCCGACGTATTGGACGCGGCTGGCGGCGTGGAAGTCGAGCGCGCGCACGGCCGCTGGCAACAAGGCAAATGGGCCGACTTCGATCCGACTCGAACCGTCGAGCCCATGCATTCTGCGCCGCGATGATTGCGCGGCGGTGACTTTCTAAATCGCTTTATCGAAGACCGGAGGACGTCATGCTTCAATACGCAGTCATTTTCTTCATCATCGCAATCATTGCCGCTGTGTTCGGGTTCGGCGGCATTGCAGCGGGCGCGGCATCCATTGCGAAGATTCTGTTCTTCATCTTCATCGTTGTGTTTCTCGTTACGCTGGTGCTGGGTGTCGTGCGGCGCGGGTGAAGCTTTCCCGCCACTTCGTTTTGGAAAAAAGCCCGCAGAATCTGCGGGCTTTTTTCTTCGCGTCACACCTTGCGTAGCGTGGCGATCGCGAGTTCGCGAAACCAGCGATTGCCGTCGTCGTTGTCGAAGGTTTCGTGCCAGTGCACGGTGACTTCGACCTGAGGCATTTCCAGCGGCAGCGGAAAAATCGCGAACTGATCGAGTTCGTTGAAAAAACGCGCGACGCGTTGCGGCAGCGTCACCATCCAGTTCGTGCGCAGAAGAATCTGCGGTACGACGGAAAAATGCGGCACGCGCAGCGCAATCTTGCGATTGAGGCCTGCCGTACGCATCGAATCGTTGATCGTGCGGTGGCTGCTTTCGCTCGACACGACCATGATGTGCTGCATGTCGAGAAAGCGCTCGCGCGACATACGCCGCGCGGGCAGGCCGGCGCGGCGGCGCGTCATGCAGACATAGGGCTCGTCGAAGAGTAGCGCGTGACGCGTATGCGGCTTGAGCGCCGGGAGATTGCCGATGGCGAGATCGAGCTGGCCGAGGCGCAGTTGCTCGGTGACGTCGGCGACCGGCGACTGGCGCGCTTCGAGCGTCACGTTCGGCGCGACTCGCTGGAGCATTTCGCACAACGGCGGCAGAAAAAATTGCTCGCCCGCATCGGTCATCGACAAATGGAATTCGCGCGAACTGGTGCCCGGATCGAACGGTTCGGCATGCCGCAACGCTTCGCGTATCGAGGCAATCGCGCGCCCGAGCGGCAGGGCGAGTTGCTGGGCCGTGGGCGTGGGCAACATGCCATCAGGAGAGCGAACGAATAACGGATCGTCGAATAGCGCACGCAGGCGGCCCAGCGCATAACTGATGGCGGGTTGCGAAAGACCGAGACGTTCGCCCGCGCGCGTGAGACTGCGTTCCTCGAGGATCGCCTGAAACACGCGCACGAGGTTCAGATCGGCATCGTTGAAATCCGCCATATTTATGCACTTGATAATATTGATGAATTTGACAGATATCTTAGCCCAAACCTAGACTCGTCTCATCCATTTCAAGGGGACGGTCTTATGGGTTGCATGGACCAGGGTGCCGCGCTGTCGAGCGAGGCCCGGCAGTCGGCACAGCGTCTCGCGTTGCCGGCCTTGCTGCAAGCACGCGCCGCACGCGATGGCGACGCGCCGCTGTTCTCGGATCGACGCACGCGCTGGAGCGCCGCGCAGGCGCTCGAGATTGCGGCCAGGCGCGCGGGATCGCTGGCGGCGCAAGGGATTCGACGCGGCGACCGTGTCGCCCTGCTGTGCAGCAATCGCAGCGAATTCATGGAGATCGTGCTGGGATGCGGCTGGCTCGGCGCGGTGGTGGTGCCGATCAACACAGCTTCGCGCGGCATGCAGTTGGAACACATTCTCGCCAATTCGGGCGCGCGCTTGCTGGTCGCCGAAACGCAGTTAGTGAGCGCCGTGTACGCGCTCGACGCCGCGCGCATTGCGCTTGAATCGATCTGGCTGATCAACAGTCACGAAGACGGCGAAGCAGACGAAATAGCGCGACGCACCGCATCGCCGGTTCAACGACAAACGCTGCCGCCGCTCGCGGAGCCGATTGCCGCGGCCGATCTCGGGGACGGCGATCCGCTGGCGATTCTCTACACCTCGGGCACTTCGGGGCTCTCCAAGGGCGTAATTTGCCCGCACGCGCAGTTCTTCTGGTGGGCGCGTTACACGGCGGCCAATCTCGGCGTCGTGCGTGGCGACGTGCTTTACACCTGCCTGCCGCTATTTCATACAAATGCGCTCAACGCGTTTTTTCAGGCGTTGACTTACGACGCCGAACTGGTCGCCGATCGTCGTTTTTCAGCGAGCGGGTTCTTCAACGCACTCATCGAAACAAACGCGACCGTGACCTATGTGCTCGGCGCAATGGTGCCGATATTGCTGGGTCGCGCGGCGACGGCGCAGGAACGCGCGCATCGTGTGCGGATCGCGCTCGCGCCCGGCGTACCCGGGCATTTTCAGCAGGCATTCACCGACCGTTGCGGCATTGCTTTGCTCGACGGCTATGGATCGACGGAAACCAATTTTGTTCTGGGTGGCGGCATCGACGAGCAGCGCCCCGGTTTGATGGGCAAACTCGCGGCGGGTTTCGACGCTCGCGTGGTGGATGAAAACGACCATCCGCTGCCCGACGGCGTCGCGGGCGAATTAATCGTTCGCGCCGATACGCCTTTCGCTTTCGCGAGCGGGTATTTCGGCATGCCCGACAAGACCGTGGAAGCGTGGCGCAATCTCTGGTTTCATACTGGCGACCGCGTGGTGCGCGAAGCCGACGGCTACTATCGTTTCGTCGATCGCCTCAAGGATGCCATTCGCAGACGCGGTGAAAATATTTCTTCATATGAAGTGGAGCAGGTATTGCTGAGCCATCCCGCAGTGGAAACAGCGGCGGTGTTCGCGGTGCAATCCGAATTCGCCGAAGACGAGGTCATGGCGTCGCTCGTGCTGCGCGAAGGCGCGCTGCTCGAAGCGCTCGAACTGATTCGCTTTTGCGAGCCACGTCTGCCGTATTTCGCCGTGCCGCGTTTTCTCGATTTCGTCGGCGACCTGCCGCGCACGGAGAACGGCAAGATCCAGAAATACAAACTGCGCGAACGCGGTATCACCGCGACCGCATGGGATCTGGAAAAGACGGGCTATAAATTGAAGCGCACATAACGGGCGCTAAACAGCGCATTAAACAAGCGGCGAACGTTCGCCCGTCTCGCATCGAACGAGAACGGAATCATCCCGGCGCGCGGGACATGTGCGCCCCATAAATGCAGCACCCCATCGGATGTGCCGTCACTCGGCACTGGAGGCAGCATGGCAAGCACCTCGACCTGCCGCGCGGACGCGCCCGGCGCTTCACAAACAAACGCACACGAACACGGCGTCATTCACGCCGACGCCGTCGCGCGCGATCCACGCGCGCTGCGTCGCATCGTCATGGCTTCTGTCGCGGGCAACGCGCTTGAATGGTACGACTTTTTTCTTTACAGCACGGCGGCCGCGCTGGTATTCGGCGAATTGTTCTTTCCCAAGGGCACCGATCCGCTGATCGGCACGCTCGCGGCTTTCGCAGGCTTTGCCGTGGGTTTCGCGGCGCGGCCATTCGGTGGCGTGTTGTTCGGCCATATCGGCGACCGCTATGGACGCAAGGGCGCGCTCGTCTGGACGCTTTCGCTGATGGGCGGCGCGACGTTCCTGATCGGCCTGCTGCCCACTTACGGCCAGGTCGGCATGTGGGCGCCCGCGCTGCTCGTGGTGCTGCGCGTGGTGCAGGGCGTGGCGTCGGGCGGCGAGTGGGGCGGCGGCGTGCTCATGATCAGCGAATCGGCGCCGCCGGAAAAGCGCGGCTTTTACGCGTCGTGGAGCCAGATTGGCGTGGGTGGTGGCTTCGTGTTGTCGGCGGCCGTGTTCTTCGCCGTGCAGATGTTGCCGCACGACAGCTTCATGAGCTGGGGCTGGCGCGTGCCGTTTCTGCTGTCCATCGTGATCTTCGGCGTGGGCGTCTATATTCGCTCGACGCTGCCGGAAAGCGCGGAGTTCGCGAAGTCCGAAGCCGCTGGCAAGACCTCGCATATGCCCGTGCTCGATGCGATCCGCAAGCATCCGCGCGCGATTCTGGTGGCGATGGGCCTGCGCGTTGCGGAAAACGGCGGCTCGTATATCTTTCTCGCGTTCTCGCTCGTCTATGGAAAATTCATCGGCATTCCGGGCCCGGTGATGCTGGCGGGCGTGATGGTCTCGATGACGGTCGAACTCGTCACGATGCTGCTCTGGGGACGGCTTTCGGATCGCATCGGCCGCAAGCCGGTTTATCTGATCGGCGCGGTGGGACTTATGGTGGTCGCGTTCCCGTTCTTCTGGCTGCTCGACACCCAGGTGCCCGCGCTCGTCTGGCTCGCGTTGCTGCTCGGCAATGCGGTTTGTCATGGCGCGATGATCGGCACGCAACCGAGCCTGATGGGCGAACTCTTCAGCACGGAGGTGCGTTACTCCGGTATGGCGCTCGGGCATGAAATTGCCTCGGTGTTCGCGGGCGGTCTTTCGCCGCTCGTCGCGACTGCGCTGCTCGCGAAGTATCACGCTGCCTGGCCCGTTGCGCTGATGTTGATGGCGATGGGCGCGATTACCGTCATCGCACTGATCTGCACGCGCGAAACCGTGCGCCGTGACGCGCGATGATGCTGGTCGATAAGGATATCGAATCAATGCGATCGAGTGCTTATGATGGCGCGCTGTTGTGTGCGGGCGTGGAAGTGCCGTATTGCCGTCAGGCTCCGGAAGGCACGACCGGCGATCTGCTGGCGCGAGCGTTCGACGCCGCGCTCGCGCAATCGGGATTCACGGCGCTCGAGGTGGACGGCCTCGGCGTGGCGTCGTTCACGCTCGCGCCCGATCACGCGATCGACATGGCGTGGCGTCTCGGCCTGAGTCCGCGCTGGTGCATGGACGACTGTCATGGCGGGGCGAGTGCGATCAATCTGCTTCAGCATGCAATACGCGCGATCCAGAGCGGCGATGCGAATGTCATCGTGCTGTTGTCGGGCGATCGTTTCGAGCCTGCCGATTTCAAGCGCCTCGTCGAACACTACAACCTGACCACGCGCACATGGCTGCGTCCGCTCGAAAGCGGCGGCCCGAATGCGCTGTTCGCGATGCTCACGCAGCGCCACGCGCAACGACACGGCTTGTCGCGCGCCGATTACGGTGCACTTTGCGTGGCGCAGCGTGAATGGGCCGCGCGCAATCCACAGGCTGTGTATCGCACGCCGCTTTCACTGGACGACTATCTGCACGCGCCTGTCGTGGCCGAACCGTTGGGCCGCTACGACTGTGTGCCGGTCGTGTGCGGCGCGAATGCGGTCGTGGTCGTGCGCGCCGATCTCGCGAAGCCGGGTCATCATGTGGCCGTGCGCGCGTTGCAGTGCCGCTATAACACGGATCATCAGGCCGGAGACGGTTTGCAGACTTCGCTCGCGACGCTCGCGCCGGAGCTTTGGCGCGCGGCGAATGCCACGCCGAATGATATGGATCTCGCCTGTGTCTACGACGATTATCCCATGATGACGCTGGTGCAACTCGCCGATCTCGGCTTCGCGCCCGATGGCGATCTGCGCGCGCTGATCGCACGCATTGCCACGCATGCGTTCCCCGTCAACACCTCGGGCGGCCAGTTGTCGGCGGGGCAAGCGGGGGCGGCGGGCGGCATGCACGGACTCGTGGAAGCCATCACGCAATTGCGGGGCGCGGCGGGCGAACGCCAGGTCGCGCGTGCGCGGCTGGCGCTGGTGAGCGGCTATGGCATGGTCGAATACCGCTACGGCATGTGCGCGAACGCGGTCGTGCTCGAAGCCGTGCAAGGCGAAGTGCACGGAGAAGCACAAGGAGAAGCGCCATGACGCTCGACGTATTTCGCTGCACGGCGTGCGGCACGACACTCTTTCCCGCGCGCTATCGGTGCCCCGCATGCGGCGGCGCGCAGTGGGCGACGCTGGCAGCGACGCGCGGCAAGGTCGTCGCGGCCACGACGGTGACGCATCGTGTCGGCGTCGCCGGAGCGGGTGAGGTTTATCTCGCGAGCGTCGAGACCGACGCCGGCCCGATGGTCATCGCCCGCCTCGACTCGGCCGCGCGCGAGGGCGACACCGTTTTGCTCGACATCGACGACGAACACCGTATCGTGGCGCGTACGCGCTCTGCATCGAACCCGCAAGTCCGCTAACCAGTTCAAAGGGGAAGTCGTGAGGAAGCCGTTCGCTTATACCATGTATTTCGGAATGCTTACGTTATCGGGAATCTCCGGAATCGCGCACGCGCAGAGCAGCGTGACGATCTACGGCATCATCGACGACGGTCTGACCTGGAGCAGCAATCAAGGTGGTCACAGTGCGGTTCAACTGCACAGCAGCATCTCGCAGGGCAATCGCTGGGGTCTGCGTGGCAACGAGGATCTGGGCGGTGGCACGAGCGCGATATTTCGGCTGGAAAACGGCTTCAACGTCAATACCGGTGCGATGAGCCAAGGCGGCCGCCTGTTCGGTCGACTCGCCTACGTGGGCCTCGCGAACGAGCACTACGGCACGCTCACGCTGGGCCGCCAGGGCGAGGCGATCGGCGACTATATCGGCACGCTGTCGGCCAACGGCAGTTTGCCGGGCGGCATCCTGTTTCCGCATCCGGGCGATCTCGACAACAACGGCATCGATTTTCACCTGAACAACGCGGTGCGCTACGTCACGCCGACGGTGGCCGGTTTCAGCGGCATGGCCACGTACAGCTTCGGCGGCGTGGCGGGCAATATGGCGCAGAACAGTGCGAAGTCGTTCGCGCTGCAATACATCAACGGCAGTCTGCAACTGGTGGGCGCGTTCACGTCGATCGATCATCCCGCGCAAGCCGTGCCGGAAGGCGTGTGGACCGCATCGAATACCGTGAGCGGCAATTACGGGCTCGCGGCGGGCAGCTACAAGGTGTTTGGACTTGGCGCGGCATATACGATCGGCTCGTTCAAACTCAGCGCGGACTGGACGCATACACAGTTCGCCGATCTCGATCCCACGCTCGGTGCGAAGATCGGCGGCCACGTGACTTTCAATATCGGCGAAATTGTCGCGAGCTATATGCTCACGCCGACTTTGCAACTGGGCGCGGCTTATAGCTATACGGAGGGCAATGTGTCCGCCACGGGGCAGGCGCCGCATTATCACGAAGCCGATGCCAGCGTGGATTACTACCTCTCGAAGAGCACCGACGTCTACGCGAGTGCAACCTATATGCGTGCGGGCGGGGGCGCGGTGGCGGATCTCGCGCCGGTGCTGTCCGCGTCGAGTTCGATTAATCAGGTGGCGTTGCGGCTGGGGATTCGCAAGCGGTTTTAAATGAAACCGCGCGTGGCACGACCGAAGCGAGCGTGCCACGCGATTTAATCAGGATTTCGAATCAATTTCACGCGATGGTGTCGACCACGCCGCCATCCACGCGAAGCGCCGCGCCCGTGGTGGCGGAAGCCTGCGTCGAGCACGCGTAGACGACCATGTTCGCCACCTCCTCCACGCTCGCGGCGCGGCGGATGATCGACGAAGCGCGATGCTGCTGCACGAACGCCGCCGCCACTTCTTCCACGAGTTTGCCGGTTTTCGCCACTTCGTCCTTCAGCATCGCTTCCACGCCTTCCGAAAGCGTCGGTCCGGGCAGCACCGAATTCACCGTCACGCCGGTGCCGGCGAGTCGTTTGGCGAGCCCACGCGCAACGGCGAGTTGCGCGGTCTTGGTCATGCCGTAGTGAACCATGTCGGCGGGAATATTGAGTCCCGATTCCGACGAAATAAACACGATGCGCCCCCAGCCCTGCTTGGCCATCGCGCCCGCATACGCGCGCGAAAGACGCACGCCCGACATGACGTTGGTTTCGAAAAAGCGCAGCCACTCGCTATCGGGAATCTCGAAGAAGTCCTGCTGCTGAAATACGCCGAGATTGTTCACGAGGATGTCGACTTTCGGATGCGCTTTCACGAGCGCCTCGCAGCCCTGAGCATTCGAGAGGTCGCCGACGAAACCCTGCACCTGCGCGCCCGGCACCGCGGCGCGTACGGCGGCTTCGGCTTCGCTTACGTTGCCGGCGTGGCGGCTGCTCACGATCACGCTCGCGCCGCTCTCCGCGAGTCCTTTGGCGGTGGCGAGGCCGATGCCGGCCGCCGAGCCGGTTACGAGCGCGAGCTTTCCAGACAGGTCGATCTTCATCGTGGCTCCTTGCAATCGATGGGGGATGAACGGAACGGGCAGTGTACTGCGCGGATTTTTCGGCTGCGCTGAGGGCTTGCATTTTATTTCGATCGATATAGAATTCGTCGTTACTGTATCGATTGATATAAAACGAATTCGTCCGAAAGGAAAGCAAACATGTCAGCCCAGCCCTCCACGCTCGGTGTCCGCGCGCCCGAGCGGCTCGACGCCGCGGCCCTGTTCGCAACGCTTGCGGGCCTGTGTGGCAGTTTCGTCGCCATCGGTCTCGCGCGTTTCGCGTACACGCCGCTGATTCCGCCATTGATCCAGGCGCACTGGTTCACGGCTTCGCAGGCCGTCACGCTCGGCGCGGCCAACTTCGCCGGGTATTTGCTGGGCGCGTTGCTCGGGCGGCCCATCGCGCACGCGCTCACAAACCGGCACGCGCTGCGCGTGCTCATGGCGACCGCCACGATCGCGTTTTTCGCGTGCGCGTTCCCGCTGTCCGTGGCGTGGTTTTTTGCGTGGCGACTCGCGTCCGGCGTGGCGGGCGGCGCGATCATGGTGCTGGTGGCCACGTCGATTCTTCCGCACGTGCCGCCCGCGCGCCGCGGCTTCGTGAGCGGGATGATCTTTCTCGGGCTCGGTTTGGGTATCGCCGCCTCGGGCACGCTCATTCCTTCGTTGCTGCACTATGGTTTGCGCGCGGCGTGGTTCGGGCTGGGTGTGCTCGCGTTGCTGCTCACGGCGATCAGCTGGTTCGGCTGGCCGCGCACCGACGCGCCGGTTGCTGCCGCGTCCGCGCCGGCGCATCGTGCCGCGTTGCCGGCGCAAGCAGCGTTGCGCGTGCTGTACGCACAGTACGCGGCCAATGCGCTCGGCCTCGTGCCGGCCATGGTGCTGCTCGTCGATTATGTGGCGCGCGGGCTCGGGCGCGGTGCGTCGACGGGCGCGCATATCTGGGTGCTGTATGGCATGGCGGCCATCGCGGGGCCGATTGTTTGCGGACAACTCGCCGATCGCATCGGCTTCAAACTCGCGTGGCGTTTCGCGTTGGCGATTCAGACGTTTGCTGTCGCGTTGCTCGCCATGTCGAATCACACAGCGGCGATTTTTGTAGCCACGCTGATCCTCGGTGCGTTGACGCCGGGCGTGGTGCCGCTCGCGCTCGGCCGCATTCACGAACTGGTGCCGCACGATCATCTCGAGCAACGAGCCGCATGGAGCCGCGCCACGACGGCGTTCGCACTCTTTCAGGCGCTGGGCGGCTACGGATATTCCTTCCTCTTTTCGCACACGCACGAAAACTACGCACTGATATTCGCGTGCGGCGCGGTGGCGCTGGCACTCGCTTTTATGGCGGATCTGGCGACCCATCGTTTATCCAGACGATGATGCGCGAATAACTGCGCCGTCGATTCCATGCGCCCGCATGCTTTGAAGCATGCGGGCGTTTTTACGTGTGATTGATCGGAGGAATGTGCGTGGACTTGTTTTCGCTCAGCCCGGACAACAGTGTGTTTCGTTAACGTGCATTGTCGGGTTAAACTACGACTCATAGAATCCGAGTTACACGTTGCGACGGTGCAACGATCCACAGGAGCAGCAGCATGTCCAAGCGTATTTTGATTATCGGGGCCGGTTTCGCCGGCATGTGGAGCGCACTGAGCGCGGCGCGTTTGATCGACGAAGCGGGTCGCACGGATGTCGAAGTCGCGCTGATCGCGCCGGAGCCGCATCTGCACGTGCGTCCGCGTCTGTATGAAGAAGGACCGGAAAACATGAAGGCGCCGCTCACGGACATCTTCCGCGAAGCGGGCGTGAAGTTCGTGCAGGGCAGTGTGGCGCGCATCGATCTCGCGGCTCATGCCGTGCATGGCGCCGACGCGAATCAGCGCGCCTTCACGATGTCCTATGACCGGCTCGTGCTCGCCACGGGCAGCAAGCTGTTCCGCCCGGCCATCGCGGGCCTTGCGGAGCACGCGTTCAGCGTCGATCAGATCGACGAGGCGGCGGTGCTCGAAGCGCATATCCGCAACCTGGCGCAGCAGCCCGACACGCCCGCGCGCAACACGGTCGTAGTAGCGGGCGGCGGCTTTACCGGTATCGAAACGGCCGCGGAAATGCCGGCGCGTTTGCGCGCCGCGTTAGGCGAGCAGGCCAACGTGCGCGTGGTGGTCGTGGAGCGCAACGAGGCGATCGGTCCGGATCTCGGCCCGGGTCCGCGTCCGGTGATCGAGCAGGCGCTGAGCGAACTCGGTGTGCAGTGGAAACTGGGGCAAGGCGTGAGCGCGGTCGACGCACAGGGCGTGACCCTGGCCGATGGCGAGCGCATCGCGTCGAATACGGTGATCTGGACGGCGGGCGTCCGCGCGAGCGCATTGACCGAGCAGATTCCCGCGCGTCGCGACGCGGCGGGCCGCCTGTAT
Source organism: Paraburkholderia sp. SIMBA_027 (assembly GCF_046535315.1). Classification (NCBI taxonomy): domain Bacteria; kingdom Pseudomonadati; phylum Pseudomonadota; class Betaproteobacteria; order Burkholderiales; family Burkholderiaceae; genus Paraburkholderia; species Paraburkholderia sp. SIMBA_027. The sequence continues at coordinate 538,058 of NZ_JAWRWY010000002.1, read as the reverse complement.
GTGGATCGCCATCTCGCGGTCGAGGGCGTGCCGGGCGTGTATGCAACGGGAGACGTCGCGAGCGCGGCCACCGACGACGAAGGCAACCGCACGCTCATGTCGTGTCAGCACGCGATGAATCTCGGCCGCTCGGCGGGGCATAATGCCGCCGCCGATCTGCTCGGTCTCGACGCGCTGCCGTACAGCCAGCCGAAATACGTGACCTGTCTCGATCTCGGCCCGTGGGGCGCGGTCTATACGGAAGGCTGGGAGCGCGAAGTGAAGATGAGCGGCCAGGAAGCGAAGGCGCTCAAGCATCGCATCAACACGGAATGGATCTATCCGCCGCGTGCGGAGCGTGAAGAGGTGTTTGCGTCCGCCGATCCGCGCCGGATCGTGGTGGCCTGAGCCTGCTGCGCTGAATATAGGAAACGAAAAAGGCCCTTGAAAAAGGGCCTTTTTCATGATTTCCGCCAACGCGAAAATTAACGCGCGAGTGAGGTATGTATTTAAGCCCGATCGCTGCGGCGATTGGCGGCGCGGTCGGTGAACCACTCGACGACGTGATGCGCGTGGCTCGCGGGCGCCTTGGAATGCGCGCGGGAAGCGAGATCGGCTAGCGTGTGCTTTTCGAGTTCCGCGCGCATGCTGCGCTCGGCGGCCTGCATGACGGCGTGGATCGAGCACGTTCCGCGCGTGGCCCAGGCGGGCGCTTCGCCCTCGAACAGCGCGCATTGCGAGCGTATTTCGCGGCAGTCGAACAGACGCTTGTCGCCGTCGATGGCGTCGACCACGTCTTGCACCGTGATGTGTTCCGGCGCACGCGCCAGCGCGAAGCCGCCGCGCACACCTTCCGTGGCGGAGACGATGCCCGCCTTCGACAGACGCGTGAACAGTTTGGCCGCGTAATCGACCGAGACGCCCTGCATCTCGGCGAGATCGCGCACGCTCGCCTCGCGCACGCCCGAAGGGTTGGCGAGATAGAGCAGGCAATGCAAACCGTATTCGACACCGGTGCTGATAAAAGACATGACGATACCGCGACTGACTGAATCGGAGTTACAAGATTAACACAGGCGAGTGGGGCGCGTCAGGCAGTCTTGCCAGGCAATAAACCCAGCAGCGTGAGCGCGGGCGCGACGGCATTCACGAGCCAGTCGCGCTCCGGTCGAATTCGCGCGATCACGCGCAGGCCCAGCAAGACGGCCAGCAGATGTTGTGCGGCCTCTTGCGCGCCGACTGTCTGCGCGATTTCGCCGCTGGCCTGACCGGCTTGCACGCAGCGCAGGAAGAAATCGCGGATCTGCACAATTTCGGCGGCGAGCGCGTCGCGCAGTTCTTCGTCGTCGGGCGTGGCTTCGAGGACGGAATTGACCATCAGGCAGCCGCGTTTGCCCGGATCGTCGAGCGAGCGCTGCACGGTTTCCGCGAAAAAACCGGCAATGGCGGTGCCCGGCGTGCCCGCGGCTTCGTGGCGTGCGATGCGCTCGCGCAGCGACTGCTGCAAATAGTGATCGAGCACGCGTAAAAACAGGGCGCGCTTGTCGCCGAACGCGTTATAGAGGCTCGGCTGCGTGAGTCCGGTGGCCTTGACGAGATCGCGCGTGGAAGTGGCTTCGTAGCCGCGCGACCAGAAGGCGTCGCACGCGGCGTTCAGCACGTCGGTTTCGTCGAATTCGCGAGGGCGGCCCATCGATGGCTCCGTGGCGGGGAAGCCATCATTTTAGATCAATCGATATGAAACGGGGGCTCAGCTTGGCGTGCCCATTTCCGGATCGCTGATGCTGTCCCGACCGGTTTCCACGCGGCCCGCGAAACGGCGCACGGTGGCCTCCGCGCCATTCGCGGCGCTCAGCGTGAAGTCGTACCAGCCGCCCGACGCGTCGAGCGGCCAGTTCTGCGCGACGCGCGCGCCGGGCGCGACGGTGAAAACCCACGGTCCGTCGTGCCGATAGGCGTTCGAGATCACGTTGCAGGTGGCGGGCTCGCGGCCTGCGTTGACGATCGCGATGCCGATGCCCGTTCCGCCGCCGTTCGTCGCCACGTCATAGCTCACCTGAATTTCCACGCTCGCATCGTGTTGCGTGCGATCGACGTTGCCCGCGAAGCTGCGATGAAAGCCGTTGGGGCCGAGCACCCAGAGGTCGTAGGCGCCCGCGTCGGTGGAAACGGGCGTCCAGGTATCGGCGAGATGCTTGCCCGCTTCGACGGTATAGCGTCGCGGCGCGCGGTCGAGATGACGCTTGTCGTAGACGTGAAAGACCGCGCCCGCGCTGCCTTCGTTGCTGAAGACGAGATGCACTTCGCGATGTTTCGCATCGACGCTCGCATGCGTATGCAGCCGATACGGCAGCGCGCGCGACGGGCGGACGACGCGCGCCTGATGCGGCATCGTCTGTTCGCTTTCGGCGGGCGCGCGCACGGTTTTGAGCGCGCTTTGCTGGGCGTTGAGCGCATCGGCGGCGGCGCGCGTGGGCGCGGGAAACGTCGTGGCGGGTTGCTCGTTGGGCGTACGGAAATTGAAGGCGGAGGTCAGGTCGCCGCAAACGGCGCGCCGCCATGCGCTGATGTTCGGCTCCTGCACGCCGAAGCGCTGCTCGATGAAACGCAGCACCGACGTGTGATCGAACACCTGCGAATTGACGTAGCCGCCCGTGCTCCACGGCGAGATCACGAACATCGGCACGCGCGGGCCGGGGCCGTAGGGCTGGCCGTCGGGCGGCAGCGGCTGTTTGTCGCCGGGCGGATTCGGCACGGTGAAATAGTCGTGCTCGGTGCTGACCGTCGACTTGCCCGCATAGCCGCCGCCTTCGAGCGGCGAGGGCACGGCGGGCGGCGGCATGTGATCGAAGAAACAGTCGTTCTCGTCGTAGTTCACGAACAGCACGGTCTTGCTCCAGACCTCGGGATTCGCGGTGAGCGCGTCGAGGATCTGCTGGATGTACCACGCGCCCTGGCCCGGCGTGGAGATCGCCGGATGCTCGCAATAGGCTTGCGGCGAGACGATCCAGCTGACTTGCGGCAGCCGGTTCGCCTTGACGTCGTCCTTGAGCGCCTGCAGGAAGCCGCCGTCGGGCATCGTGTTGCCGATGCCTTTGTAGAGCGGCGATTGCGCTTCGATCTCCGGCGTCCACGGCCGGTTCGGCGAGCCTTCGATCGACTCGTGCACCTTGCGGTACGCCGCGAATCCCGCGAGCGGATTGTCGTTGTAGTTGTCGGGCTTGTTTTCGTAGACCTTCCAGCTCACGCCGGCCTGTTGCAGACGCTCGGGGTAGGTGGTCCAGGACAGGCCCTTCGCGGATTTATCGAGCCAGTCCCAGTCATTGTTGTTGACCACCGCATAAGGCGCGCCGCCGGGGCCGTTCGTGCCGGTCCACAGGAAGAGTCGATTCGAATTGGTGCCGCCGTGCAGCGAGCAATGGTAGGCGTCGCAGATCGTGAAGGCATTCGCGAGCGCGAAATGAAACGGCAGGTCGGCGGCCTGCAGATAGCCCATTGACACGTTGCCCTTCGCGCGCGGCCAGTGCGTCATGCGGCCCGCGTCCCACGCGGCGTGCGCGTCGAGCCATTCGTGCGCGCCGCCCGCGAGCAGCGCGTTGCCCTTGTTCCTGTCGAGGTAGAACGGCAGCAGCGTGCGTTCCCCGTCGCTCTGCTGCCAGACGCTCGCGTCCTGCGGCTGCGGAATCGTGATGCGGTCGCCAAAGCCGCGTACGCCAGGCAGCGTGCCGAGGTAGTGATCGAACGAGCGGTTTTCCTGCATGAAGATCACGACGTGCTCGACGTCGCGAATCGTGCCGGTAGCGTTGTGCGCGGGGATGGCGAGCGCGCGCCGGATCGCGGGCGGAAACAGGCTCAGTGCGGCGCCGGCCGCGGCGCTGCGCAGAAAGTGACGGCGGTCCTTCGAGGTCATGGTGCGGCGTGTGGTGATCGTGATGGGCGTGTGCGGGACGTGTCGCGCCTGGTTTAGCCGCCGACATCGCAAGTTTAAGCCACCGGACGGCCGACGCGGCATGCAAGCTGCTGCTAATCGGGCAGACGCGCCATCGACACGAAGGACATGAAGGACACGAAGCGCGCCATGACTGGAGGTGTGCCATGAACGATCATCGCAAGCGTACTGAGGATCATCGCAAGCGTACTGAGGAACGGGCGCGCGAGGCATCGCAGCCCGCGACGCCTGAATCGCAGGAGGAGGCGCAGAGCGTGAAGCATCCGCGTCACGAAGGAGGCGAGCCGGTGGGCAGCCGCCATCCGCATGAGCCGCGTTCCGTGGGCGTGCAGGGGCATCGCGACCTCGAACGCGGTCTGGAGGATACGGACCGGAGGGGCGGCGATGCGTATCAGTCGCGCACGCAAAACGACGCGCAGGCGAACCGCAATGCGAAACCCAGGCGCGGCTGAATGCGCGTAAAAGAACCGGACGGGAGGGAAAGCGAAGACGACGCGTGCGGCAATGCGCGGCACGCGTCGTCTTCACAATCGTCAGCGTTATGTAATCAGCCGGACTTGCCGCCGCCGTCGAGCCCCGCGCCCTTGCGCCAGACTTCCTTGCCTTGCTCGGAAAGTTCGCCGCTACTGTGCGTGGCATCCGGTTGGGTGCCGTGAACGGCCATATCGCCGCCGGGCGGCTCCTGGGAAGGCTGCTTGTGCTGCTTGCGTTGCGCGACCCGGTCGTCCTGCGAGCGTCCTGCGTAGTCGGTCATGATGGCCTCCTGAGTGGCGTCGTCATGCTTCGTCATGGCGCAATGCGCGTGCCCCGCATCTCATCTGAAATCGATCAGGATGGCGAAATAACGAGGGTCAAGGCGAGGGCTCAAGGCGAGGCCACGCGGCGCAGGATATCGAGCAACTGGGATACCGCGAAGGGCTTGCGCAGGAAGCCGACCACATCGGCGTCGGCGGGCGGCGTGACGAGCGCGGAGACGAGCACGAGTGGCACGGCCGCGAGCTTGTGGTTGCGGCGCATCGCGCGCATCAACTCGAGCCCGTCCATGCGGGGCATCATGCAGTCGGAAATCACCACGTCGGGTGGGTCGGCGAGCGCGCTCTTGAGCGCGTCCGAGCCGTCGGCCGCGGTTCTGACCCGATAGCCTTCCTGCCCGACCAGCTCCTTGAGCGCATCCAGTGCGTTGCTGTCGTCGTCGACGAGTAATACGGTTGCCATACGTCGTTTACCTGTGCTGCGCGCTGCGACCGCGTCGGCGGTTCTCACATCGCGCACGCCCTTGTTGTTGCCGTGGCTGCGCCCCTGCTCCGGGCGGCCCGTTGCCGGAGACTGTCCGGCACGCCCGGCGGGGCCAGCAAGATTCGTTCCCGGTTGGCTCGAAGGTGTCGTGGTCTGTCCGCGCATAGGCTTTCTCCGCGCTCAACCGGCGCTCAGCGCGCGCGGACGGGCCTGCCGGTCATGCGAGGCGACGATCGATGCCGACACCTCCGAAAAGCTGCCGAAGGCTTCGTCCGGCAACGCGCGCAATGCGTCGATTACGTCAGCGCGCGCGCCCGAGTGTTCGGCGCAGTCGAGCAGCGTGCCGGGATGGGCGGGAAAGGTCACGGCGTCGAGCGCGCGCTCGACGCGCAAGATCAGCGCCTCGCGAGCGACGTCCGGAATCGATGCGGGCATGGCAGTCTCCCTCAAGTTCATTTGCGCTTATTCCAGCAGACGGCGTTCCCGTCGATCCGTGCAGGCGCATCGAATTGCGGCGGGTCATGCCGAATAAAAGCTTGTCCGCGGTGAATATTGACGGCGGCGACTAAAAACCATGCAAGCTTTATGCAATTCGTGCCCTAAACTGACGTGTCCCTTTATCGATCAACACGCCAGTAGCGGCCGCGCGCAGTCCATGCTCAATCCGGTCAATATTCTTCTCGTCACGGTGCTTTCGAGCATTATGAGTCTCGCGATTCTCGGTTCGCTGCGGCCCGCGGGCATTCCGGGCGTGAGCCGCTGGATCGGCGCGTATGTGATGGCGAGCATCGCGATCGTGCTCGCGGGCATGCAGCGCATGGGCATGCCGTTCCTCACGGTGCTCGTATCGAACACGCTGCTCGCGATTGCCGTCACGCGCGCGCTCGAAGGCTGCCGCGAGTTTTTCGGCCTTGCGCCGCGCGTGCCGCTCGCGTGGGCGGGATGTGCGGCCGTGGCGGCGGGCATTGCGTGGTGGTACTGGGTGGAACCGGATCTCGGCGCGCGCATTGCGCTCATATCGGTGTTTCATGCGTCGATTTATGGCGCGATCGGCTGGCTCGCGCTGCACGGCCGGCCGTCGGGACGGCCGCGCTACAGCTATCGCTTTGTTACGTGGTCGGCATGGTTGGGCGCGCTGGCGCATGGCATGCGCGGCATCATCTACGGCTGCGGATTCGTGCATCAGACCACGCTGCTCGATTCCACGCCGTTCAACGTCGCGTATCTGGCGCTCGGCATTCTGGTGTTGCCCGCGTTGTCGATCGGCATGGTGCTGCTCGCGCACGACCGCATGGCGGAGCGGCTCGAACGGCTCGCCAATCGCGACGAACTGACCGGCGCGCTCACGCGCCGCGCCTTCGTGACGCAAGCCGACGCCTTGCTCGGCGCCGCGCGCGCGGCCCGCGTGCCGCTCGCGCTCGCGATCATCGACATCGATCACTTCAAGGCCGTCAACGATCTGTATGGTCACGCGGCGGGCGACCGCGTGCTGGCGCATTTCGGGCGCGTGATGGCGGCGGGTGTGCGCGAAACCGATTTATTCGGACGGCTCGGCGGCGAGGAATTCGCGCTGCTGTTTCCGGCGACGGTGCGTGAACACGCCGCCGCGCGCGTCGACGCGCTGCGCGTGGCCGCGCTTTCGGTCCGCCGCACGGCGGATCATGCCGCGCCGGTTCACAACATGCCCGGTGTCGACGCCGTGCAACCGGTGCACGACGGTTTGACGTTCAGCGCGGGCGTGGACGCGCTTGATGACGGCGACACCTTGACTTCGCTGATGGCGCGCGCCGACGCGGCGCTCTACGAAGCGAAAATGCGCGGACGCAATCAGGTCGTGAGCGCACGCGCCGCCGTGCCGCGCGACGCCATTTCCGCCGCCGACGACACGAAAATTTCATAACGGCATCGGCAAGATTATTTTTTGCCGTATCGCCCATGCCTGCGTCCCGAATGACGAATTATTTCGTCACTGCGTTTTTCTTTTTCTTTCCCCCATTCGATTGTTGCAGTTTTTTATCTGCCGACAGCAGGTAATTCATGCCGCCTGCATGAATTACCTGCTGTCGAGATGACGTTTCGACGATGGCAAAACCATTTCGGAATGCAAAGCGCATCGAAGCCCGTGAAATGCATCACACCGCTGTTTTTAAAGGATAATTATCGAAGGTGCGATAAACGTTCCTCGCAACGTTTGTTCCAGCTTGCGGTGCGCCATCGTGCGCGCGCCGTGCGGAACGGCACCCCATTCATCGGGCGAGCGTCTTTTCAATGAACCCGTGGCGGTCGCGCGTAGCGTCCGTCGCGCGGGTGTCGGGACGCTCGTTCAAGGCGTAACGCGCCCGCATCCGCCTTTCAATTCGCAGCCGTTTGCGCGCGTCCGGGGGGATGCGTGGCGCGTCGACGGGAGGTCGCGCCACGGGGAGATCAGCGCACCATCGCAGCGCGCCGCGTGCACGTTGCCCGTGCCTGCCCGCGGCTGCTCGTGTCCGTTTTGCGTGCATGAGGCGCAGCCGCCACGCGCTGTCCGTGCGCACACGTTTGCGCCCGCCGCGCGCCCTCGTCGCCACGCGCGCGCCAGCCTTCTTATTCGCCATTCATTACCAGCCTGTTGCCTGGATGTCTCGCCATGCCGTTGTGCGCGTGGTGTCCAGGCTCGGGTGTATCACCGGCCAGCTATCGCAGTCGATCTCGACCGAGAAGTCGTTCGCGGGGGGCGGCCATCCACCACCAAGGAGCCTGAGATGAAAGCAGTGAATAACACGAATAACAACTGGCGTGACGCACACAACAACGACGCGGGCCTGCCCGCGTTTCTCGCGGCGCGCGTCGACCGCTATTACGAGGCGCGCGTGCAGCAGACGTGGGCGGGCGGTCACATCATGATGGGCCGCGAGCCGGACGCGCAGGCGCTGCATCTGTCGAGCAACGACTATCTGTCGATCGCGCGCCATCCGGAGATTCTCGACGCGATGTGCACGAGCATCCGTTCGGACGGTAACGGTCTGCTGATGTCGGGCATTTTTCTGCACGGCGACGCGTGCCCGCAATTGCTGCTCGAAGACCGTTTCGCGCGCTATATGGGTACGGAAGCGAGCGTGCTGTGTCAGTCCGGCTTCGCGGCGAATACGGGGCTGATCCAGTCGATCGCCAATGCGCAGACGCCGGTGTACGTCGACATGATGGCGCATATGTCGCTGTGGGAAGGCATTCGCAGCGCGGGCGCGAAGCCGATCAGCTTCATGCATAACGACGCCGAGCATCTGGAGCAGCGCATTCGCCGTTACGGGCCGGGGATTGTGATGGTCGATTCCGTGTACAGCACGAACGGCAGTGTCTGTCCGTTGCAGGCTTTCGCCGACGTATGCGCCGCGCACGATTGCGTGTTCGTGGTCGACGAGTCGCATTCGCTCGGCACGCACGGGCCGCATGGCGCGGGCCTCGTGGCGGAACTGGGTCTCGGCGATCGCGTGCATTTTCGCACCGCGAGTCTGGCGAAAGCGTTTGCGGGGCGCGCCGGCATCATCAGTTGCTCGCGGCGCTTTCAGGAGTATTTCAAGTTCGAGGCGCTGCCGGCCATTTTCAGCTCGACGCTGCTGCCGCACGAAACCGCCGGTCTTGCCGCCACGCTCGACGTCATCGAGCGCGACGACTGGCGCCGCACGCGTCTCGCGTCGAATGCGGCTTACGTGCGGTCGAGTCTGGCCGGCTTCGGCTACAACCTCAACGGCAGCGAAACGCAGATCGTCGCGCTCGAAGCGGGGCCGGAAACGCAGACCATCGTGCTGCGCGATGCGCTGGAGGCGCGCGGTATTTTCGGCTCGGTGTTTTGCGCGCCCGCCACGGCGCAGAATCGCTCGCTGATTCGCCTGTCGATCAACGCGGCCATGAGCGATGCGGATCTCGAACGGCTCGTGGAGGCGTGCAAGGCGATACGCGACGAAGTGCAGATGTGGAACTGGCCGTCGACGCGGCGTCTGCTGGAGCGTGGCGAAGGCCGTTCGCGCACGCGTCAGGCTCCCGCGCTGATCGAGTTGCCGGAAGCGGCGTGATGCAGCCGCAGGCGCGTTAGGGATCTACCGCCTTAAAACCGGCGTGGGGCGTTCAGTGCGTGCCCCACGCCGCCTGGATTTCGCGGTCGAGGCGCTGTAGATAGCCGTCGTACGGCGCGATGCCGTCGAGCGTGAGCCCGGGCGGCTGCTTGACGATGGAATAGACGTAGCGGCGCTCGCCTTCGAATACCGATGCGGGATGCATGTAGAGCCGCCAGTCCGCGCATTGCGCCGGATAGTAGCCTTCGGTGCGCCAGAAGTAGGGCACGCTGCCGTGGCTGTCGAGTTCGGCGAGGAAATTGGCGGGCGCGCTTTGTTCGACGGCGATCTCGCGCACGCCGCGCAGCGATTCCTCGGTATGGATGATGAGCAGATAGGCCGTGCCTTCCGCGTCGAACATCAGGAGGCCGTGCGGCTGCCACGAAAGATAATGCTCGACAATGCCGAGCGAATGAAAAATGCCTTGCACATGCGTGGCGAGCGCGCCGTCCTTGAGAAACGCATATTCCGACACCGCGAGCGCATCGAGCACGCTGCCGCTGGTTTTATCGAAATGCGCGAGCTGCATGTCGTGAATTGCCTGATTCAGAGTTTCTACTGCATCGGCTTCATGCTTGCGAATAAAGCGGTCAATCAGCCCTTCGTTGAAACTTTTCACCGCCACGTGTTCGTCGGCCTTGCCCGTGAGCATGATTTTCTTGATCGCGGGATTCGTGAGGCGGCGGCAGAATTCAATACCGTTGAGTTCAGGCATATCGTAATCCACCACCACGACCGAAATGGATTCGAAACGCGCCGGCCGGTTCACGAGGCTGCGAATGGCGTCCACGCGCATGGCGATTACCTGATGCGCATCGTTTTCCTCGGTGCGGTCGAGATAGGGGCTGAAGATGGGCGAGACGGGATGATCCTGCGCCGCGCGCGCGTTGAGATACTTCAGGCCCTCGCCGGGCGAGCTGAACATCCGGAACGCCAGCTCCGGGTCGAGTTGCAGGCTCAGATTCGAAAGGAATGCCGCACTGTCGTCGACGAAGGCGACCGTGGTTGGCCAGGAAAATGGCTGAATGGCTTTCGTCATGGCGTTGGGAATGTCAAAACGAACTCGGTATATTGGCCTTTGACTGAAGAGCAGGTAATCGCTCCCCCCATCGCTTGCATGACATCGCGGCAAAATGCCAGGCCGATTCCCGCGCCGAGCGATACGTCATCGGTGATGGTGCTTGAAGTATAAAAGCGGGTAAAGATGTGCGGCAAGGCTTCGGATGAAATACCCGTTCCGGTATCGCTGAAAATCAAGCGGTTGGCACGTTTTCCTGATTCAAGACGAATAGAAATATGCGCGCCTTCGATACTGCCCATATGGCGGAAGGCGTTCTTGATCAGATTGAACAGCACGTGCACGGTGAGCATTTCCGATCCGGTGAATTCGAAATCGGGCCGCAGATTGCAATGCACGCGCGCGCGGTCGCCTTCGCGAAACGGATAGCGCGCCAATGCCGTTTCCACGCAATGCGCGATCGAACACGGACTTGCGTTTTGCATCGGTCCGCCGGTAAAGCGCGCGGTGGCCAGCAGCATGTCGATGATGGCGTTCGAATGCAGCGCTTCCTGCTCGATGCGGCCGACCACGCCTTGCATCGAATGTAGATGCGCGACGCGTATTTTGGGCACCGGCAGACTGTTGCGCTGGGCCAGCAGATAGGTGTCGAGCAGTGCGGGCAAATAGCGCATGAGGCCGGCCGCGCCCACGCGAATGGCGACGAGCGGCGTGCGCAACTCGTGCGCGACGCTGCCTGCCGTGGCCAGCATGGCGCGCTCCTGTTCGATCTGGATGCGGTCCTGATCGTAATTGGCAATCGCGCCGATCGCCACGGCGAACGAGAAAATCGCCAGATGGGTGAGGTAAATGCCGCTCAGCGAGAAGCTGTCGCTCGTGAGCGTATAGGCGAGCAGCGCCAGCCCGATGCCGACGAGAAACTGCAGCACGAGCATCAGCCAGTCGAGCAGCAGCACCATGACGAAGGCGGCGATCAACGCGCTTTCCACCCACACTTCATTACCGTTGTTCTTGAACAGCATGAAAGTGAAGAAGAACGGCAATCCGTAGAGGGTGCAGAAATACCAGTACCACGGCAGGTATTTCTTTATCGCGGTGGGCCAGCGATCCGGAAACAGAAATGGCGCGAACAGTGCGGAACCAATCAGACGCAGCGTGAGATTTTCATACGGCTGCGGAAACAGGACTTTCCAGACATAGTAATAAAGCGGGAAGCCGAGGGTGGCGACCACGGCGAACGGCCGCATGCGCCGCTTCACGTATTGCATGTTGCGCAGCGCGGGTGCGAAGGCGTGCGCCATGAACGCCCTCAGCGCAGCCCATTCGCGCCGCGCGCGCAGCGAGATTCTCGATACGTTCATCAGGATGGAGTCGCTCATCGTTGGGTACCGGACCGCCGGCTGCGCGGCTGTGCGTGTGCACACGTTGCGGCGTGTTGCAGCGCCGCGCGCCGTGCCGCGCGTCCCCGTGGCGGTCAGGCGGCGCTCGCGGCCAGAGCAAACGATACCATCATTGCGATGCGCCGTTCGAGCTGTGCGGGGTCCGAACAGTTGCCGTTGAACGGATGGCTTTGCGCGGTGTAAGCATTCGATGCCGGGCGCATCGTTTTGCAGCGCCGTGGTGCATGAATAGCCGGCCGCAGCCGTGCGATGAGATTGAGCGCGTTGTTCAGCTGTTATTCAGCGTGTTATTCAGCGCCCATGTGGATACGCACGAAGCGCTCGATGGCGTCGTCGAGCGTGGCGCGGGCATCGCGATGAGGAGAATGGCCGCCCGAGTCGAGCGTTAGCACCTCGGCGTGCGCTACGGCCTCGCCGATCGCTTCGATTTGTGCGAGCGTGCCGTACTGATCGTCGCGCGCCTGTATGGCGAGCAATGGCACGGTGATGGGTGCAATGATCTCGACGATATTCCACGCGCGAAATGTCGGATCGAGCCAGATGTCATTCCAGCCGTAGAACGCCGAATCCACATCGTCGTGATAGCGCGCGAGCTTCGCACGCAGAGTCGATTGTGAATCGGTCGCTTCGTAGGCACGTTTCGTTTCGGCGATGCTCGTGACCGAAATCGTTTCCACGAAGACATGCGGAGCGATCACGACCGCGCCTGCGAGCGCATGCGGATAAAACGCCGCGTAGAGCAGCGCGATCGAGGCGCCGTCGCTGTGCCCGATGAGCCACATTCGCGCGCGTTCGGCTTCGCTCACGCCGAGCGTGTCGAGCAGTGCGGGCAACACGTCCCGCGCCTGCTCCGACATGAAATCGACGGGCCATTTTTCTGCGGGCGCGCGCGGCGTGGAGCGGCCATAACCGGGTCGCGAATACAGCAGCCCGCGCAGACCGAGACGTTCGCAGAGTTCGTGTGGCCAGTCTTTCCACATCGCGATCGAGCCGAGTCCTTCGTGCAGAAACACGGCGAGCGGCGCATGCGGATCGCGCACGCCGACCCGGCGATATTCGATGGTCAGCGTGCCGCGTCGGGCGGCAAGGTTGGCGCTGGCGGGCAAGACGGCGAATTCGCTGCTGTTCATGAGTTCAAGGCGGAGCGTGAAAATGTTCGCGCAGACGGAAGCGCTGGATTTTGCCGGTCGCGGTCTTCGGCAAATCGTCGACGAAGAGAATATCGCGCGGCGTTTTATGGGGCGCCAGACGTGTTTTCACGAAGGCCTTGAGCGTCGCGGTCATGGCTTCGGTTTCGGCGCATTGCGCGCGCCGCCCGCGTTTGAGTACGACGAAGGCGCAGGTTTTCACGAGCCCGTTCTGTTCGACGCCGATCACCGCCGCTTCGAGCACCGCTTCGTGCTGCACGAGTACCATTTCCACTTCGATCGGCGAAACGTATTGACCGCTGACCTTGAGCATGTCGTCGCTGCGGCCCGCGTAGACGTAGCAGCCGCCCGGCAGGCGCCGGTATTTGTCGCCGCTGCGGACCCAGTCGCCGAGAAAGGTCGCGCGGGTTTTCTCGCGATTGTTCCAGTACATCAGCGCGGCGCTCGGGCCGCGAATATAAAGGTCGCCGATTTCGCCATCGGCGACGAGCTGGCCGGTTTCGTCGCGCAACTCGATGTCGTAGCCGGGTACAGGGCGGCCCGTGGTGCCGTATTCGACTTCGCCGGGACGATTCGACAGAAAGATATGCAGCATTTCCGTGGAGCCGAGTCCGTCGAGAATATCGCTGCCGAAATGCTGGTGAAAACGCTCGCCGATTTCGCGTGGCAACGCTTCGCCGGCCGACGTGCAGATACGCAGCGCGACCTCCGCGCGTGCGGGCAAACCGGGCGAGGCCATCATGCTGGCGTAGAGCGTGGGCACGCCGTAAAAGACCGTGGGGCGATGCTGCACGAGACGTGCGAAGACCGCGTCGGCGGTCGGGCGCTCGGCCATCAACACGGTGGTCGCGCCGACCGAAAGCGGAAATGAAAGGCCATTGCCGAGTCCATACGCGAAAAAGAGTTTGGCTGCTGAAAATACAATATCGGTTTCGCGGATGCCGAGTATCGGCTTTGCGTAGGTTTCAACGGTCCAGTAAAGATTCGCGTGCGTATGGACGGTGCCTTTCGGTTTGCCGGTCGAGCCCGACGAATAGAGCCAGAAAGCGATATCGTCGGCGTGGGTGGGTGCGATGCGAGTGAGCGGTGGCGAGGCGTCGATGAGCGCGTTCAGTGCATGATCGACGTGCTGATCCGTGAGCGGATGCGAAACGATCAGCGTGCAATCCGTGCAGCCCGCCTGTTCGAGTGCGGCCGTCACGGCGGGCAGCACCGCACCCGATGCGATCACGACACGCGCGCGGCTATGCGTGAGCATATAGGCGTAGTCGGCGGCAGTGAGCAGCGTGTTGACGATCACGGGCACCACGCCCGCAAGCAGTGCGCCGAGAAAGGCCACGGGCAATTCCACGGTGTCGAGCATCACGAGCAGGATGCGTTGCTCGGCATGCGCGCCCAGCGTGCGCAACGCGCCAGCGAAGCGGCGCGCGCGTGTTTCGAGTTCACCGTAAGCGAGCGTGGCGTCGTCGTCGATATAAGCGGTTTTATTGGCGCGCGAGGCATTCAATGCGAAGAGATGCGCGGCGAAATTGAATTGCGTGGGCGGGGGAGCGATCGATGCGGTTGCCCGTGCCGGTGACGCGGCGCTTTCGAATGACGCTGCCTGAGTGTCCACGATGCTGTCTCCGCTCTGTCCGGCTCGATTGCGCGTCGCCGCTGGCCGGTGGTGCTATCGGTCGTTATATTGGTGTGGATTGCTAACTATTGCTTTGGCTTCCGTGCGGATTTTTCGTGTGTCGGCCGTTTCGATGCTGCCGCTCGCATCGTTCCGCACGTTGCTCGGTCGGTCAACTCGATGTGCATAATTTTGCATGAAATCGCGCTGACGCTCGCCCGGGACGATCTGTCCGAGCCACCAGACTATCGCCGCGGAGCCATTTGGCGGAAAATTAGCCGGTAGCAAAGTCTGTGTCAAGCACTATAGTACATAAAATCGCGCTGAGAGGTTCTGAAGATGAAGCAAACATACGTTGCCGAACCGCAGGCGGACGAGGCCGCCGAGGTTGCCGAGACGCAGGAGGGCGCGCGCGGCGAACGGGCGGAACGCGATCCGTTTCTCACGGCGATGGGCGAGCGCGTGCGCATGCTGCGCGCGCGCCGTGGCATGACGCGCAAGGCGCTGGCGGCGGAAACCGGCTTGTCCGAGCGTCACCTCGCGAATCTGGAGTCGGGCGTGGGCAACGCCTCCGTGCTGGTGCTGCGCCAGATCGCGCTCACGCTCAATTGCTCGCTCGCCGAAGTGACCGGCGACGTCACCACGTCGTCGGCGGAATGGCTTTTGATTCGCGAACTGCTGCAAGGACGCGACCCGGCCGCGCTGCATCGCGCGCGCGTCGCGCTCGCGGAGATGTTTGCGCAGGCGCCCGCCGACCCGCATCGCAATGAACGTATCGCGCTGATTGGCCTGCGCGGCGCGGGCAAATCCACGCTCGGCCGCATGCTCGCGCAGGAGCGCAAGGTGCCGTTCGTCGAACTCACGCGCGTGATCGAGCAGATGGCGGGCTGCCCGCCGTCGGAAATCCATTCGCTCTATGGCGCGAGTGCGTACCGACGTTACGAGCAGCGCGCGCTCGAGGCGGTGATCGCGGAGCATCCGCGCGCGGTGATCGCTTCGCCCGGCGGCCTCGTTTCCGAGCCCGCGACTTTCAACGCGTTGCTCGCGCATTGCTTCACGGTCTGGCTGCAGGCCGCGCCCGAGGACCACATGCGTCGCGTGGTGGCGCAAGGCGACCTGCGTCCGATGTCGGGCCACGCGGGCAACAACGAGGCGATGGACGATCTCAAGCGTATTCTCGCGGGCCGCGCCGAGTTATATGGACGCGCGGATATGAGCTTCGACACCAGCGAACGCACGCTGGCCGATGCCTATCTGCAACTGCGCGACCGGCTGGCGGCGCGGTTGGGTGCGGAGTTGCCGGTGCGCGTCGATTGAAGGATTGAGTGGCTCTGTCGCGCGGCGCGCACGAGCTGCGTATTCATCCTGCATTGTAGTTCATGGTTTACCCATCGTGGCGTCTTAATATGCAGTAAAGTGCTTTACTTGGGTGGGGTGTTGCACTATCGTTCATTGAAACGATGAGGCAAACACCCCAGGAGACGCCCATGGCTGCCGCCGAAACCGTCCTCGCCCCGCAAGACGCCGCGCTCCCCGCGCGAGTCGATTACCGGACCGACCCCTCGCAGTATCGACACTGGACGCTCACATTCGACGGCGCGATTGCCACACTCGGCCTTGATATTGCCGAAGACGGTGGCATTCGCGACGGCTACAAGCTCAAACTCAATTCCTATGATCTGGGCGTCGATATCGAATTGCACGACGCGCTCCAGCGCATCCGTTTCGAGCATCCCGAAGTGCGCACGGTGGTGCTCACAAGCCTGAAAGAGCGCGTGTTCTGCTCGGGCGCGAATATCTTCATGCTCGGCCTTTCATCGCATGCGTGGAAGGTCAACTTCTGCAAGTTCACGAACGAAACGCGCAACGGCATGGAAGATGCGTCGCGCCATTCGGGCCTTAAATTCATTGCGGCGGTGAATGGCGCGTGTGCGGGCGGTGGTTATGAACTCGCGCTCGCCTGCGACGAGATCCTGCTCGTGGATGATCGCTCGTCGACGGTCGCGCTGCCCGAGGTGCCGCTGCTGGGCGTGCTGCCCGGCACGGGCGGCCTCACGCGTCTCACCGACAAGCGCAAGGTGCGCCATGATCGCGCGGATATCTTCTGCACGGTGGTGGAAGGCATTCGCGGCGAGCGTGCGAAAGCGTGGCGTCTCGTCGACGATGTCGTGAAGCCGAACCAGTTTCGCCAGGCCGTGCAGGCGCGCGCGCTCGAACTGGCCGCAACGAGTGATCGTCCCGTGGATGCCGAGGGCGTCGCGCTGACGCGTGTGGCGCGCGTCGAGCACGAGAACGGCTTGAGTTATGCCTGTCTCGACGTGACGATCGATCGCGCGAAACGCACGGCCACTTTTACGACGAAAGCGCCGGTCGAACCGCTGCCCGAAGGCATCGATGCGATCGTGGCGGCGGGTGCGGCCTGGTGGCCGCTTCAATTCGCGCGCGAGCTGGACGACGCAATCCTGTCGATGCGTAGCAACGAACTCGACGTCGGCACGTGGCTGCTCAAGACCGAAGGCGATGCGCGCGCCGTGCTGGCCGCCGACGCCGCGCTGCTGGCCCATCGCGATCATTGGTTCGTGCGCGAAACCATCGGCATGTTGCGCAGAACGCTGGCGCGCCTCGACGTGTCGTCGCGTTCGCTGTTCGCGCTGATCGAACCGGGATCGTGTTTCGCGGGCACCTTCGCGGAATTCGCTTTTGCCGCCGACCGGACCTATATGTCGGCGCTGCCGTCGAACGAAGACGAAGAGCCAGTTATTACGGTATCCGAAGCAAATTTCGGACTCTATCCGATGATTACGCATGAGTCGCGGCTCGCGCGGCGTTTCTACGGCGAAGCGGAATCGCTCGATGCGGTGCGCGAAAAGATCGGCCAACCGGTCAATCCCGCGGACGCCGAGCGGCTCGGGATTGTGACCGCCGCGCCGGACGATATCGACTGGGCCGACGAAATTCGTATCGCACTGGAAGAACGCGCGGCGATGTCGCCCGATGCGCTCACGGGACTCGAAGCCAATCTGCGCTTCAACGGACCGGAGACGATGGAAACACGCATCTTTGGCCGCCTCTCCGCATGGCAGAACTGGATCTTCAATCGCCCGAATGCGGTGGGTGAAAAGGGCGCGCTCAAGGTGTACGGCAAGGGCAGCAAGGCGCAGTTCGATGCGTCGCGCGTTTGATTCGTTTTTGACATGCGCGTGATTCGTCTTGTATTCACGCCCGATTCGAAACAGATCGCCGCAAGGAACCGATATGTCCACCATTAACTACAGCGAAAAGATTCCGAACAATGTCAATCTCGCCGACGACCGTACGCTTCAGCGCGCGCTCGAACAATGGCAGCCGAATTTTCTTTCGTGGTGGGGCGACATGGGGCCGGACGGCTCGCACGGTTTCGACGTGTATCTGCGTACGGCCGTGAGTGTGGATGCGGGTGGTTGGGCGCATTTCGATCACGTGAAAATGCCCGATTATCGCTGGGGTATTTTTCTCACGCCGGGCGAAGCGGATCGCAAGATTCATTTCGGCGCGCACAAGGGCGAGCCCGCGTGGCAGGAGGTGCCGGGCGAGCATCGCGCGAACCTGCGCCGCATTATCGTCACGCAGGGCGATACGGAGCCGGCTTCGGTCGAGCAGCAGCGTCATCTGGGCCTGACCGCGCCGTCGATGTACGACCTGCGGAACCTGTTTCAGGTGAACGTGGAGGAAGGACGGCATCTGTGGGCAATGGTGTATCTGCTGCATCGCTACTTTGGTCGCGATGGTCGTGAGGAAGCCGAAGCATTGCTGGAGCGCCGTTCGGGCGACGAGGACAATCCGCGCATTCTGGGCGCATTCAATGAGCGAACGCCCGACTGGCTGGCGTTTTTCATGTTCACGTATTTCACTGACCGCGACGGCAAATTCCAGCTTTCCGCACTCGCGGAATCGGGATTCGATCCGCTCGCGCGCACCACGAAATTCATGCTGACCGAAGAAGCGCATCACATGTTCGTCGGCGAATCGGGCGTGTCGCGTGTGGTGCAGCGCACGGCGCAGGCAATCAACGAACTGGGCACCGACGACGCGGCGCGTCTGCGAGCGGCGGGTGTGATCGACCTCGATACGATCCAGCGGTATCTGAACTTCCATTATTCGGTGACGATCGACCTGTTCGGCGCCGATCATTCGTCGAATGCCGCGACGTTCTACAGCTCCGGTCTCAAGGGCCGCTACGAGGAAACGAAGCGCGACGACGATCACCGTCTCGAAGGCCAGCATTATCGTCTGCTCGACGTTCAGGAGGGAAAGCTCGTCGAGCGCGAGGTGCCGATGCTCAACGCCATGAATGAAGTGCTGCGCGACGATTACATCAAGGACTCGGTGGCGGGCGTGAATCGCTGGAACAAGGTGCTGGAAAAGGCGGGTATCGGCTTTCGCCTGAGCGTGCCGCACAAAGCGTTCAATCGGCAGATCGGCACATTCGCTGGCTTGCGCGTGGCGCCCGACGGCCGCGTGATCGACGAGGCGCAATGGGCCGCGAACGAGGCGAACTGGCTGCCCACGGCGGAGGATCGCGCGTATGTGGCTTCGTTGATGGGCCGCGTGGTGGAGCCCGGCAAATTCGCTAACTGGATCGCGCCGCCTGCAATGGGCATCAATCGACAGCCCGTCGATTTCGAGTACGTGCGCTTCAACTGAAAGATGGCGTGGCAGGCAGGGAGACAATCATGAACGGACCGGTTCCCGTGGACATCGTCAGGCAGCATCTGATCGATCCCGAGATCTGCATTCGCTGCAATACCTGCGAAGAAACCTGTCCGATCGATGCGATTACGCACGACGGTACGAATTACGTGGTGAAGGCCGAGGTCTGTAACGGCTGCATGGCGTGCGTGCCGCCGTGCCCGACGGGCGCAATCGATAATTGGCGCAACGTGTTCAAGGCGAACGCGTATACCGTCGACGAGCAATATTCGTGGGACGAATTGCCTGCGCAGAATCCCACGGTCAGCGCGCCCGCGTCGGCGTCGCCGGACCATGCGGCACGAGACCTTGTGGATGAAGCATCCGCGGCGCTGCCTGCCAGTTCGGATTTCGTGCGCGGTTCGACCGTGCCGCCGTGGTCGGCGGCGCGTCCTTATGTAAATCTCTACACGCACAAGGCGCCGACGACCGCGACCGTGGTCGGCAACTATCGTCTCACCGACGACTCCACGCCGGGCGATATTCATCACATCGTGCTCGATTTCGGCGCGCTGCCGTTTCCGGTGCTCGAAGGCCAGTCGATCGGCATTCTCCCGCCCGGCACGAACGCCGATGGCCGCGCGCATCACGCGCGCCAGTATTCGATCGCAAGTCCGCGCGACGGCGAGCGGCCCGGCTACAACAACGTCTCGCTCACCGTGAAGCGCGTGACGCACGATCACGCTGGAAATGCCGCGCGCGGCGTGTGCTCGAATTATCTCTGCGATTTGAAAAAGGGCGAGGTGGTGAGCGTCATCGGGCCATTCGGCAATACCTTCCTGATGCCGAATCATCCTAACTCGCATTTGCTGATGATTTGTACCGGCACCGGTTCTGCGCCGATGCGCGCGATGACGGAGTATCGCCGCCGCGGCCGGCTCAAGGGCGCGACCGGAAAACTGATGCTGTTCTTCGGCGCACGCACCCAGGCGGAATTGCCTTACTTCGGCCCGCTGATGAATTTGCCGAAGGATTTCATCGATACGAATCTGGCTTTTTCGCGCACGCCTGGCCAACCGAGACGCTATGTGCAGGACGCCATGCGCGAACGGGCGACCGACGTCGCGCCGCTGCTCGCGGACGGCAATACGCATGTGTATGTCTGCGGACTCAAGGGCATGGAAGACGGCGTGTTGCAGGCGCTCGCCGAGATCGCGGAGGCGCATGGCATCGGTTGGGAGCGTTTGTGGGAGCGGCTCAAGCGGGAAGGGCGGCTGCACCTCGAAACGTATTGACGGATTGGAGGGCGGTTGCCGCCTGGAATGGAGCATCGGTTCAGGTCGAAAACGATTTGTGCACGATCGTTCGCAACGCGGTAGGATGTCGGGACGGCGGCGCGCGCATCGCATTGCGCAATGAATGCAATACGTCAGGCGCGCGCCGTCCACTTTTTTGGGCGCATCTGTGCATACGCACGCATAAGCTCGCGCAACCCGACGGAGACCGGACTGCCATGAACCTCGTTGCTGAATTGCCCGCCGACCTGAGCGGCCTCGAACAACTCCAGCGCATGCTCGCAAGCGGGCGCAGCGCGCCCATCGGCGAAACGCTCGGCTTCAAGCTTGTCGAAGTCGACGAAGGCCGCGTGGTGTTCGAAGGCGTGCCGGGACTGCACGCGTACAACCCCATCGGCACGGTGCACGGCGGCTACGCGGCCACGCTGCTCGATTCCGCTTGCGGTTGCGCGGCGCATTCGCGCCTCGCGCCGAATCAGGGCTATACCACGCTCGAACTCAAGGTGGCGTACCACCGCCCCATGACCGCAAACACAGGCCCGGTGCGCGCGGAAGGGCGCGTGCTGAGCATCGGCCGCCGCGCGGCCTTCGCGGAGGCGTCGATTACCGATGCGGCCGGCAAGCTCTACGCATCGGCGACCTCGACGCTGCTTGTTTTCGAACGTGAAACGCCGAAGGACTGATGTCACGCGGATAAAGACGGGCACGGCATTCGCTCACTGCGGATTTCAAGGGAACCAACACGGCCTCGCGGCTGCCACATGATCAGCGAGGGCCGTGCAGGCGCACGGTTTCCCAACCGCGAGGAGACAGCATGGACGCCGTGCATTCCTTCCTGCGCTCGCGCAGACGCTTTGTCGCCGGGCTGGGCGCCGCGGTTTATAGCGCGGCTTTCCCCGCTTTGCTGTCCGCCAATGCGGCGCACGCAGCAAGCGCTGCGAATCCGGCGGATGCAAAACAGCCCGCGCCCACTGGTGCGAAACTCGAAACAGTCGCGACCTTCGGTGACGATTTTCGTCTCGTCGGTATTGGTGTGTCGAAAGCGGGGCGCGTCTTTGCGACTGCGCCGTCCTCGGTGCATCGCTCGCGTTTCAGTGTTGTCGAAGTCGATCTGCGCAGCGGCAGTCTGCTGCCGTTTCCCGACACGCGCTGGAACACGTACCAGCCGAATCGCTCGGGTGAGCGTCAGTGGATTTCCGCGCAGGCGCTCTGGGTGGATGAGCGCGATCGCCTGTGGGTGCTCGATTCGTCGCTGCCCTCGGTCGATCAGCGCCTGCAACCGCCCAAACTCGTGCAGTTCGATATCGGCAAGGCCACGCCTGTGCGCACGTATACGTTCGAGTCGGCCATCACGCCCGCCGATTCGATCAACGACGTGCGCATCGATCTGCAGCATGGCTACGCGTTCATCAGCAACGCGGGCAATCGCGGCGGCGTGGTGGTTGCGCGATTGAGCGACGGACGCGCCCGCCTCGTGCTCGCGGGCGACCGGTCCAGCGTGTCCGATCCGCAGCAGCATCTGATGTTCGGCGATCGCGTGGCGCGCAAGCTCGACGGCCAGGTGCTCGTGCTGCAAACCGACGGCATCGCGCTGTCGCCGCAGCGCGACTGGCTCTATTACCGCCCGCTCACCGATCATCACTATTGGCGCGCGCCGATTGAAGCGCTCATCGACGAATCGCTCTCGCCGCAAGCGCTCGCGAAGCGCGTGCAGTATCTCGGCGATTACGCGCTCACCGGTGGTCTGCTAATGGGCGCGGACGGCACGCTTTATGGCGGCGACCTCGAAAAGCGCACGGTGGTGGCGCTCACGCTCGTCGCGCGCAACGGCAAGCCGGCCTTTACTCAACGCACGCTCGTCGATGAACCCGGCAAGGTGTCATGGGCCGATGGATTCGCACTTCAGAACGATTATCTGTATTTCGCGGATTCACATCTGCACGAATTGAACTTTTCGAATGGCTATCCGCGCAAAGGGCGCTTCGCGATTTTTCGCGTGAAGCTGCCGCCGCAGCCGCCTGGCTTGTTCGCAGGCTGATGCGGCCGCGCAGAGGACGTGAGCGGGACACTCAAAGCGCGCCGTGCGCCTTGTCCTCGATAAGTTTGACGAGCGTGTGAAGCAGGCGGTTCGCGGGCGTGGCCACGCCGAGCGCCGTGCCGCGCCGCACGATCAGACCGTTCAGATGATCGATCTCGCTGCGCTTGCCGCGCGCAAGATCCTGCGCGGTGGAGGAGAACTGGCCCGGCATGGTTTCGGCGATGCGGCGCACCGCGGCTTCCACATCGGGCGGCAGCGTCACGCCATCGGCATGCGCCACGGCCTTGCATTCTTCGACGACGTCGTGCATCGCGTCGCGCACGCCCGTGCCTTCCACGAGGCGTCCATACGGCAATTGCGTGATCGCCGAGAGCGCGTTGTACGCGCAATTCAGAATCAGCTTCGCCCAGAGCGCGCCGCGTACGTTCGCCGAGATTTCGGTGGGGACGTCGGCGGCGATCAGCGTTTGCGCGATGGCTTCGCTGCTGCGCGAAGGCTCGATCACGAGTTCGCCGCGACCATGATGGCGCACGTGGCCGGGGCCGGCCATTTCCGTCGCCACGTACACCACGGCGGCGGCAACGTCCTGCGCGATCACCGTGCGCAAACGCTCGGCGTTATCGACGCCGTTCTGCAGCGTGAGCACCAGCGTGTCCGCGCCGAGATGCGGTTTGATCGACTCGCCCGCGCTTTCCGTATCGGGCGACTTCACGCAGAACAGTACGAGTTGCGCGCCCGCCACCGCATCGGGGCGCGTGCTGGCGCGCAGATGCGGCGCGCCGATGCGCTCGTCGAAGGTCTGCGTTTCCAGACGCAAACCTTCGCGTTCGATCACCTCGACGTGCTGCTCGCGGCCGATCAGCACGACGTCGTGTCCCGCGCGCGCAAGCATGCCGCCGTAATAGCAGCCGACCGCGCCCGCACCCATGATGGCGACTTTCATCTTCCTGGCTCCTTCATTCAAATGCTTCGGTATGCTGATGATTTAGACACGGTCGTCCGCGCGGCGCGGCTTAACGCAGTTCGAAGCCGAGCGCCTGGAGGGCGTCGCGCAGACGGTCGCGGCCATGCAACGACTCGCGGCTACGCCAGCGCGCGAGCGAACGCGAGGTCCAGCCGGCAGCGCTGAGGCCTTGCGCGGTCTGGAACGCGCCCATCACTTCATCGTAGTGCGCGATGCCTTCGGTTTGCGTCGGCGCGTCGTATTGCTCGCGATGCAGCACCACGCTTTGCGGCAGACGCGGCTTGACCTGCGCCGGGCGCGACTCGTCCGCGTAGCCCACACAGAGGCCGAACACGGGCATCACGCGCGGCGGCAAACCGAGTTCGGCGGCGACCTGTTCGGGCTGATTGCGGATCGCACCGATATACACCGAGCTCAGGCCGAGCGATTCGAGCGCGACCACGGCGTTCTGCGCGGCGAGGGCGGCATCGATCACGCCGACCAGCAGCGTTTCCATATAGTGCAGACCTTCGGCGCTCGCGGACGTGCGTTGCGCGGCGGCTTCCAGACGGTTGAGGTCGGCGAGCCAGACGAGAAAGAGCGGCGCTTCGCGGACCTGCGACTGGTCGGCGGCGAGCTTCGACAGACGCGCCTTGCGTTCCGGGTCCTCGACAGCGACGACGCTCCACGTTTGCAGATTCGATGACGTGGAGGCCGACTGCGCTGCGGCGATCAGCGTTTCCAGCGTGCCTTCGGGCAGCGGCTTTTGGGCGTAATTGCGGACTGAACGATGCGCGAGCAGCGTGTCGAGCGTGGCGTTCCAGGCGGGCAGCGGCGCGTTCCAGGGCGTGCCGTAACGCGCGTCGAGTGCTTCGGTGGCGTTCTGGGCGGCGGTCTCGGGCGTGCTGAGGGTGGACATCGGTTTGACTCCGGCGAATACGTTGAATGCAGACGGGTTAAGCGGGGCGCGTGGGCGCGAGCGCCGTATGGTACATGGCCTCGCGATTTGGCGCTGGGGGGCGAGTGGGTGGCATGCGCGCTGCGCTCTGCACAGTCGGCGCGTTGCCGTTATCATCATTGCGCGCACGCGCCGCGGCATTCGACCTTCCGCCCGGCCGCGCACGCCTTCCGATTGCCTTTCGCGCGCTGAGCTGGCGCGCGTTCACGTGCAGTGTCAACGTCTGCGAGGCCCTGTTATGTCGGCGAATTCTTCGAATGCTTTCCCGAACGCAACACCCGTCTGGTTCATCACCGGCTGCTCGATCGGCTTCGGCCGCGAGTTCGCGCGCGCCGTGCTCGCGCGCGGCTGGCGCTGCATCGCGACCGCACGCAACAAGGCCGCGCTCGACGATCTCGCGCCCGAGGCGGGCGAGCGTTTGCTGTGTGTCTCGCTGGACGTGACCGATCCGGTGCAGATTGCTGCGGCCGTTGCGCAGGCGCGAGAACGTTTTGGCGCGATCGACGTGCTCGTGAATAACGCGGGTTATGGTTATCAAAGCTCGATTGAAGAAGGTGAAGAGACTCAGATTCGCGCGCAATTCGATGCAAATGTGTTCGGTCTGTTTGCGCTGACGCGCGCGGTGCTGCCGGTCATGCGCGAGCAGAAACGCGGGCACGTGATCAACATTACGTCGGTGGCGGGGCTCGCGGGCTTTCCGGGGTCGGGCTATTACGCGGCCAGCAAGCACGCCGTAGAGGGCTTCTCCGACGCCTTGCTCGCGGAGGCGGGGCCGCTCGGCATCAAGGTGACCTGCGTGGAGCCGGGACCGTTCCGCACCGAATGGGCGGGGCGCTCGCTCGTGCAGACGCCGAATCGAATTGCCGATTACGCGGAAACCGCGGGCGCGCGCATGCAGCGCACGGCCGAAGGCAGCGGCCATCAGCCGGGCGATCCGGCGCGCGCCGCGCAGGCGATTATCCGCATCGCGGAAGTGGAGTCGCCGCCGCGTCACTTCGTGCTCGGCGCGTTCGGCGTGGATGCGGTGGCGGCGCGTTTGCGCGCCGCGCTCGCCGATATCGAAACGTGGCGCGAGGCGGGACTGGCGACGGATTTTCCGGCGGGGGAATGAAGGTGGGATGTTTGCGCCATAAGGGTGCTGCAAAAATTGGTGAGGCATGCTTCGGGGCATCCTTCGCTGCATTCCCATTCGCTCATCCCGTCGCCATCACCAACGTCCCTGTCGCGACCAGTGCGCCGCGCCATAACCAGTCGAAGTTAATCCAGCCGCGCTTTAGTATTCCCAGCCCGACGTATTCATAAGCGACGAGTGCGATGACCGCCGTCGTCGCGAGCGTGACGAGCGTATGCAGCGCGGTGAAGCCAAACGACACGGCCAGCGGATTGACGCCGCCCGCGCCGCACAACGACAGCATAGCGGGCATGAGCATGAGACCCGCGCCGTGCAGCGTCGCCATCAACGCGGACCACGCTGCGAGACCGAGAAATCCGGCGGTCATGCCTACGCGCGCGCGATGCCGATGCCCATACACATGCTGCCAGATCGCCCAGCCGATCAGCAGCGCGCCCAGCACCCAATGCAGGCCGCCTTGCGCGAAACGCGGCACCCACGCGCCGAGCAGCGCAATCGAACTCGTGAACAGCAGCACGGAAGCCGCATGCCCGAGCGCGATCGGCGGCAACGCCATCAACAGCGCGCCGCGATTGCGCCGTTGCAGGCCCAGCGCCGTCGCGAACAGCCAGCCCATCGCCGGATTCGCGCCGTGAAAGACGCCGCTGCCCACCACGGCGCTCCACGCCGCCCAGTGCGCGTCAAAGCCGCCGAAGATGCCGTTCATCGCACCGCACGCTCACGGGTAGCAATACGAGTCCGACGAACAATCGCCGCCTTCCAGCCGGATCTGATGCGGTCGATGCGTCTTGGGCCATTGCACGAAAAAGCGCTCGTCGAAGGCGAGGCCGCCGTCCGGACCGGCGTCGAGCTTCACCATCCATCCGTCGATTCCCTCGGGATAAAACTGGCCGTCAATCGCGCCATACAGCGAATTGGTGAAATAGACGCGCCGCCCGTCGCGGCTCACTTCGACCATCTGCGGGCCGCCGTTTAGCGCGCGTCCGCCCGCGAGCGGATGCGTCGCGCGCGAAACGATGCCGCCGATCCGCACGCTGCCAGTCAGTTTGGGATGTTCGGGGTCCGAAACATCGTATTGCCGCAGATCGCCGGTTCCCCAGCACGCCACGTAGAGGAAGCGGTCGTCGAGCGACAGTGCGATATCGGTCACGAGCGGCGGCACGGCGGCGAAGCCCTTGAGCATCGGCGGCAGCAGTTCCGGATCGGCGGGTTCGGCGGGAATCTCGATGATTTTGCGCGCCGCCCATTGATCGCCGTCGAGATACCATTGCCAGATCGAGGCCGAAAGATCTTTCAGGCTGATCACGGAATTCACGAAGCCATACGGGCGCGTGGGATCGTGCGCGGGCCGCAGTTCGAAGACGAGTTGATTCTCCGCGCCGAAGTCGAGCGTCTGCTTGTGCCGCCGCGTGTGCAGGTCCCAGAAGTGCAGGCGGTGACCGTACTGGCCGCCCAGCAGCACTTCGGGCAGGAGGCCGTTTTCGAACGTCGCGGGCAGGCCCCATTCGCTCGTCACGACCGTGTCGAAGCCCAGATGCCACCAGCCGTCGTACGCCAGCTCCTGCGGGCCGCGTTCGATTTCCCACTGGCCGAGAATATCGAAGCTCTCGTGATCCATCAGGAAGATGCCGCCGGGCGCTTCGCCGTGAGCATTGGCGAGCGCGGTGACATAAATGCCATCCGGCCCGCAATGCACCGTATGAGGGCGCGTGTAGCCCGCACGTTGCGCGACGCTCTCCGGTTCGTGAACGCGCACGATATGCGGCCGACGCGGATCGGGTTTCGTATCGACAATATGAATACGCGACGATCGCAATCCCGGCACGACGAGATAACGGCGCTCCGTATGCGCGTGCGGCGCGTTCGGGCACAGGCACGAACTGCACGCATTCCAGCCGAAGTGATGTAGCTCGTCGCCGGTATGGGGCATCGCGAGACGATGGACGATGCGGCCGAATTCCGCCGAAGCAGGATCGAGATCGACCACGTCGAGCGAGTCCGGCACCGCGCCAGTAGGGTCGAAACTCGCGACCCACGCTAGCTTTTCGGGGGCCGCGTCGGCGGCAAGACGGGCCGAAGGGTAAAACGTCGGGTCCGGTTTCCACGTTGCCATCGCTGTCTCCTCCTTGCACTTCGACGAGTCGGAGTGGCTATGATGCACCAGAGCCGACTCGCGTGGGTGAGCGATGATTGCCCGCCGCGCCTTATTCCATAAGGGAAAAAGCTTATGTCTTAACAAACGAAGCGCATTCCCATCATGCGAACAGGGATAAAAATCGGCGCGCGATTATACGAGTCACGAAAACAGTGAATTCGTTTGGCTGACATTTATCTTGGAGCCCGGACTTTCTAGACTTGTCAATAACGGTTCGCAGCGAGCGCTGCACCGACAAGTCAAGTTACCGGAGGTTATGTCATGAAGTCGCTTCTCAAGGCTGTTGCGCTGGCCGCCGTGCTGGCGGTGCCCGCTGTGTCGTTCGCCCAATCGCAGCCGGAAAACGGCCCCGTCACGCGCGCACAGGTGCGCAATGAGCTGAAACAGCTGGAATCGGTGGGTTGGAGACCGAACGTCGTGTCTCCTTACTATCCTGAAGATTACCGCGCCGCGCAGGCCCGCCTCGCCGCACGTAGCGGCTACGGTCCTTCGACCGATGGCACCTCGCAAAGCGGTTCGGCCAGCTCGTATTCGCCGCCGGTCATCATGAAGTGAGCGTGATACAACGTAATGGAATGCGAAAACGCGGTGCGTCCCGATGGGGCGCACCGCGTTTTCGTGTTCTGAATAATTCAATACGATTGCGGTGAAAGCGCTTTCACTGCGGCGTATTCGCTGGACGCGTTAAATGTTTTGAATTGAATCGCGATCCCGGTCGTCGATCCATGCGTGCGTCTCGTCGAGAATTTCGTTCGAGAGCGCGGGATCGTCGATCAGGCGCGCAAGAATCACGGCGCCCACCATCGCCGACCAGCTGCCGATGGCCGCGCGCCGCACGTGTGCCGCCGTGGAAGCGTCTCCACTCGCCGCCTTCGCGGCACTCAATCGCTCGATCTGCTTCTTGAGGCCCGCCGCCATCACGGCGCGCGCTTCGGGCGTTTGACGCACCGTTTCCGCGCCCAGCGCCGCGGTCGGACAACCGCCGGCGAGATTGTCGCGATGCGCGCGCGACAGATAGCGCGCCGCGTAACGCGCCACATCCGTTTCGCCGACCTCGCCCTGCGCAAACACGTGCGAGAGCGTTTCCGCAATCAGATCGTCCTTCGACTTGAAATAGCCATAAAAGCCGCCGTGCGTGAGGCCGGCGGCGCTCATGACCTCGGCGACCGTAACGGCGTCGTAGCCGCGCTCGCGGAACAAGCGGCTGGCCGCTTCCAGAATTTTCTGACGATTGATCGCCACCTGCTCACGACTGACTCGCATCGCGTTCTCCACGGACTCCGATTTTCTGCTTGACATTATACATGATGCTCATCATGATTCGATTCAAATACATGACGGTCATCATGTATAAACCGATCGATACACAAAGGAGTGTCACCATGTCAGCAAAACCCGTTGTTCTGATCACCGGCGCGTCAGCAGGAATTGGCGCGGTCTATGCCGATCGTTTCGCGCAGCGCGGTCACGATCTCGTGCTCGTCGCGCGCGATCAGCCGCGGCTCGAAGCGCTGGCTGCACGGCTGCGCGAGCGAGATGGCGTGAATGTCGAGATTCTGCGCGCCGACCTGACGCAGCAAGCAGACCTCGAACAAGTGGAAGCGCGCCTCGCGAACGATGCGGGCATCGGCGTGCTGGTGAACAACGCGGGCACCGCGGCGGCGGGCACGTTCGTCGAGCAAGGCGCCGAGGTCGTGAGCAAGCTGATCGCGCTGAACGCCACGGCGGTCGCGCGGCTCGCCGCCGCCGTCGCGCCTCGTTTCGCGCGCGAAGGGCAGGGCGCGATCGTCAATGTGGCGTCGGTGCTGGGTCTCGTGCCCGAATATCATGCGACGCTCTACGGCGCGACCAAGGCGTTCGTGCTGTTCCTCTCGCAAGGGTTGCACGTCGAACTCGGGCCGAAGGGTGTCTACGTGCAGGCGGTGCTGCCGGGCGCGACGCGCACGGACATCTGGTCGCACGCGGGCAAGGACGTGAACGAACTGAATGGCGTGATGGAAGTCGACGATCTCGTCGATGCGGCGCTCGCGGGCTACGACCTGCGCGAGACGGTCACCATTCCGCCGTTGCCCGACGATCAGCAGTGGAAGACGTTCGAGGCCGCGCGTCAGGCGATGGCGGCGAACTTCGGTCAATCGAAGCCGGCGGCGCGCTATCGCGCGACGGCCGCCGAAGCGAAGTAAGCAAACGTGAAGTGTCGAAGCCGGGCGCGCGAGTCTGCTTGCGCGCCCGGGCTACGTTGACGTTATTGCGCGGGCGCGGCGGCCTGCGTGCCCGAAGCCGCATCGGCGGGCGCGGGCTTTTCCTGATCGGGCTGCCAGCCGCCGCCGAGCGCGAGGAACAGCTTGACCTGATCGAGCGCGACCTGGCCTTCGGCTGCGGCCACTTGCGAGTGCGCCGCCGTGAGCGTGCGCGTGGCGTCGAGATCGGAGAGGAACGATTCGCGGCCCGCCGAATAGAGGCGATGCGTTTCGTCGGCGGACTGCTGCGCCGAGCCATACGCGGTGCGCAGCGAATCGGCGCGTTGCGTATCGGCGGCGTAGGTGGCGAGGCTCGACTGCGTTTCGCGCAGCGCGTTCAGCACGACGCCGTCGAAATGCGCAAGCGCGCCGGCCGTTGCCGCTTGCGCGCCGCGCACGCGGGCGCGCTGGCCGTTCGCCGGGAACGTCCAGTTAATCAGGGGTCCGAATGACCAGCTATTGGTGATCGGCGAGAACAGATCGCTCGCGATACCGACCGAGCCGACGCTTGCGCCGATGCTGATATCCGGATACATCTCCGCCATCGCCACGCCGATTTTCGCCGTCGCGGACGCAAGCTGGCGTTCGGCTTCGCGCACGTCCGGGCGGCGGCGCAGCAGCGCCGCGCCGTCGCCGACCGGAATCGGCTGCGAGAGCTTCGGCAGGCGGTTGCAACTGAGTACGGCCGGCGGCAGCGCCGACGGCGGCTGCGCGAGCAGCATCGCGAGCTGATATTGCGCGATGCGCTGGCGTCCCTGGAAGCGCGGAATGTCGGCGGCGAGCGTCTGGACTTGCGTCACGCCGCGCGTCACGTCGGGCTGGTTGCCGCGGCCCGCGTCGCGCAGACGTTTGGTGAGCGCCACGCGCTGCTGTTGCAGCTTCAGCGATTCCTGCGCAATGGCGAGTTCCTCGCCCGCCGAGCACGATTCGACATAGGCCTGCACGACGTCGGCGACCACGGTGATGCGCGCGAGATCGGCGGCGGCCAGCACGGCTTCGTCTTCGGCCTGCGCCGATTCCACGCCACGGCGCAGCTTGCCGAACAGATCGAGTTCATACGAGACGTTCACGCCGAGCGAGCCGAGGTTTTCCACCGGCAGCTTGCTGAACAGCAGGTATTGTTCCGCCGATTCCTGGGCGCGCTGGAAGCCCACGGTCGCCCCGCCCGAGAAGCCGCCTTGCGCGTTGGCCACATCGAGCGCCGCGCGCGAACGCGCGAGATTCGCGGCCGCCACGCGCAGGCTCGCGTTCGATTGCAGCGCATCCTGCACGAGCTGATCGAGCGTGGGATCGTCGTAAAGACGCCACCAGTCGTTGGGCACGTCGCCCTGCGAGACCGGCGCTTTATCCGCGCCCGCGATCGGACCTTGCGCGAGCGGCGCGTTGACGAGCGCTTCGTTCGGCAGCTTGTAGTTCGGGCCCAGATTCATGCACGCGCCGAGCGCGAGCGTGAGCGGCGCAAGCGCAAACGAGCGCCAGAGGCGGCGGCGCGTCATTGCGAGGCTCCGCTCGCGGCCGTTGCTGCGCTTGCGCCGCTTGCACTGCTCGCACCGCTCGCGCCATTGGCGTTGTCCTTCGCGCGCTGCTTGTCGTTGGCGTCCGCGCGCACGGCGACGGTCGCGGTGCGGCCCGCGATCATGCGGAAGTCGTCGGGCACTTCGTCGAGCGCGACGCGCACCGGAATGCGCTGCGCAAGACGCACCCAGCTGAACGCCGGGTTCACGTTTGGCAGCAGGTTCGGGCTCGCCTGACGATCGCGGTCCTCGATCGCCGCGACGATGCTCTGCACGTGACCGCGCAGCGGACGCGTTTCGCCCATCACCGTGATCTCGACCGGTTGGCCGATATGAATGCCGTGCAGGCGCGTTTCCTCGAAATAGCCGTCGACGCGGAACGAATGCATGTCCACCACGGACAGCACCGCGCGGCCCGCCGACACGTATTCGCCCACACGCGGGGCGCGGTCGTTCAGATAACCGTCTACCGGACTCACGATGGTCGTGCGTTCGAGATTGAGCTTCGCGGTGTCCACCTGCACCTGGGCGTCGGCCGCGGCGGCTTCACCCTGTTCGACGCGCGTGCGGCTCTCTTCGAGCGTTTCGCTCGCCACCAGGTTGCCGAGCGTGATGTTGCGCGCGAATTCGCGTTTGGCCTGCGCGAGCGTGGCCTTGCGCTGTTCGAGCGCGGCCTGCGCGAGACGCAGCGCGAGCGTATAGCGCGCCTGGTCGATCACGAACAGCACCTGGCCTTTCTTGACCTGCTGGTTGTCGACCACATCGACATTCGTAATGAGGCCGCCGACATCGGGCGCGACCTGGATCACGTCGGCGCGCACGTGGCCGTCACGCGTCCACGGCGAGAACATGTAGTAGTTGACGATGCGCCACAGCACGAGCGCGGCGACGACGACGACGATGAGCGTCAGCAGGATTTGGCCTGCGGAGAACCAGGTTTTTTTCACGTTCACGTTAGTTCACGAAGCGATGCGACACGATGATGACGGCAGCCAGGACGAATACATAAATGCCGAGATCGAAAATGGAGCGATGCCAGACGAGCCGGTAAAAACCGACCCGCGTGAGCACCTTGCCGATCACGACATTGATGAGGTACGCGATCAGCATCAGCACGAGCACGGCCGGCACGAACACGCCGAAGATATCGATTTCGCCGATCATGGTGCGGGTTTTACAAAGACAGAAAATGGTTGTGCGCTCACGCTTTGCCTCCCGAGGTATCGCCGCTCGGACGCTGGGCGACCAGCGTCGGGTACAGCGAGAGACGCAGCCCGACCAGCGCGTGCAGCGTGTCGCGCAGCCAGCGCTGCGAGACGCGCATGCGCAGCGGCGCGGCGTTTTCGGTCTGCGCGTTGCCGAGGCCTTGCGCGATGCCGCGCGTGGCCACGCGGTGCAGCGCGTCGTCGATGGTGGCGAGCAGCGCGGGCGGCGCATCCTGGCGCGCGCTTGCCTGCGCGCAGCGCGCGTAATGATCGCTGACGCCGGCGAGCACGCGGTCGATGGCGGCGGGCACGTCGCCGTCGAGCTTGCGGCGCGAGCGGCGCAGATCGAGCGCATTGAGCGCGATGCGCAGATCGCGGAAGCTCTCGATCGACGGATGGCGGTGCTCGTCGGAAGCCGCGAGACGCGGCAGCAACTGCATCAGGCGATCGAGCATGCGCGAGGCCAGATTGCGCTGATCGCCGAGCGGCGCGACCGAGGCCGAGAGCGCCACGTCGGACCAGCTCGAACGCAGCAGTCGGCGCGCGGCGAGTTCGGCGCCGAACGGGCGCGTCACGCGCGTCCACACATAAGCGAACAGCAGGCCCGCGACGCCCGCGATATTACTGTTCAGGAACACGAGGAAGTCGGCCTCGTAGGCGCTCTGGATGCTGATGAAGGTGGCGGTGTTCACGGCCACGAGCATCGTCACCATATTGAACTGCGGACGCGGTATCAAGGTGCCGATCAGGATGAACGGTCCCGCGAACAGCAGCACGAGCATCGGGAAATCGTGCACCTTGGGCAGCACCACGAACAGATAGAGGCCCGCGAACACCACGCTCGCGGCGGTCGCGGCGAAAAAGCGGAACACCATCGGCGCGGGCTCGTCGAGCGCGGCGAAGAAGCAGCAGGCCACGGCCGCGAGCGTCACCGCGCCCGCGCCGTCGTGCCAGCCCGAACTGACCCAGAGCCAGCAGGCCACGAGAATCGCGCTCACCGGCACGGCGCATGAAATCAGCATCATGCCGCGATCGTAGAAGCGCTCGGTGCCGCCCAGGCGCCAATGGCGATAGCGCGGCCGCCACGAACCCGCTTCGTGTGCGATCAGCGCACGCAGCGAGCGGCAGTCCTGCCACACGTCGATCACCTGGCCCAGCCGCCAGAGCGCGTTCGAGAGCAGCGCGCCTTCCCAGCTCGTGAGCGCGTCGTGGCCGGGCTGCAGCGCGACGATGCGCGCGCGCAGGCTGTCGGCGACGGGGTCGCCGGAGTCGTCGTGCATCTCGGCGGCGCGCGTGGGCAGCGGCGCGTCGAACCATTGGGCGGCGTCGGCAAGCAGCTTGTCGAGGCCTTCGGGCCACGTGTGCAGGTCGCGGCGCAAGGCCAGCAGCGGGTCGGCGAGCGCCGAAATCATCGGCAGAAACAGTTGCATGCGGCCGCGCAGATTCTCCGCGCGCGCGAGCACTTCGGGATGAGTATGGTCGTAGCTCAACTGGCTGAGCAGGAATTCGAGCTGATTGACCGTGGCCGCGAGACGCTGGCGGCAAGCCGAAAGCGCCTTGCCGGTGATGTGGCCCGAGAGCGTTTCGCGGCCGTAGAAGGCGGCGTCGCGAAACCAGGCGTCGGCGCGCTCGATCAGCGTGGGCGCGAGGCGGCTCGGCAGGATGTTGCTCCCCACGACGCTCGCGCAGATGATGCCCAGCGTGATTTCCTCGGTCCGCGCGATGGCCACGTCGAACACGGTGCCCGGATCGGTCACGGTGGGCAGCGCGATCAGCGGCATCGTGTAACCCGCGAGCATGAACACATAGCTGCGCGCCGTGCGGTCCATGATCGCGAGATAGAGCAGCGTGCCGGTCCAGGTCGCCACGATCACGCTGAACAGCAGCGGCGTTTCGACGAAAGGCGGCACGAGCGCGATCGCGGCGGCCGCGCCGAGCGCAGTGCCGAGCGCGCGATAGAGCGCCTTCGAGCGCGTCGCGCCGACAAACGGATTCGAGACGATATAGACGCTCGCCATCGCCCAGTACGGACGCGGCAACTGGAAGATCAGCGCGATATAGAGCGCGAGCATCGACGCGGCGAACGTCTTGACCGAGAACAGCCAGTCGCGGAGGGTCGGGTAGGTCATGAGGCCGCTTTCAGCTTTCGGTCCGGGGCGCGCCCTCGGCCGGGTCCGGGGCGTTGAACGCGGTGAGCACGCGCAGCGTGGCTTCGAGATCCGCCCGGCTCACGCCTTTGAGCACGCGCGCGCGCAGATCGCGCAGATCGGCTTCGATGCGCGCGGTGACGGCGCGGCCTTCGTCGGTCAGTGAAATCGTTTTCGCGCGGCGGTCGTCCGGGTCTTCGTCGCGGCGGGCGAGGCCGGCGGCGCAGAGCTGATCGAGCAGACGCACGAGCGACGGGCCTTCGATGCCCACGTGTTCGGCGAGCGTGACCTGGCGCACGCCTTCGCCCAGGCGGCCGGCGATCAGCAGCGGCGAGGCGCAGGCTTCGGAGACGTTATAGGCCGTGAGCGCGCCATGCGTCGTGCGGCGCCATTTGCGGGCGGCGAGGACGAGCGAACTGCTGACGGCCAGTCGTAAGGTGTGAAGATTCGACATCGGCGGGATGATAGCCCAAAGCGATTTGGTAGCAAACTATCTTTTTCCGGCTGACGACGCCATCCTCGGATAGTAATCGAGCCGGCGTTCGCGTGGCGGCCGCGCGCCCTTCGTGTGACGCCCGCGCCACACCGGGCGGCTGCCGGAGCCCGGCGGGTGCAGATTGTCACACACGCTTACTTGCTTTGCAGCGAAGCGCCAGGCGCGGACACGTCGACACGCCAATACAGATAGCGACGAGCGATGACGCGCGGCGCGGTCTCAGCGCGCGGACCAGCCTTGCAGCACGGCCGACAGCGCGGCCATATCGGTGATCACGTGGGCGACGCCTTCGGCCCGCAGCGCCTCGGCGCTGCTGTGGCCCGGTTCGGCGGGGCTGTAGCCGAACACCGTCGCGCCCGCCGCGAGGCCCGCGCGCGCGCCGGTCACGGTGTCTTCGATCACGGCGCAGCGGCGCGGGTCCACGCCGAGCCCGGCCGCCGCCGCCAGATAGACGTCGGGATGCGGCTTGCTGCGCGGCGTTTCGTGGCCGCTATAAATATGTCCGTCGAAACACGCGAGCAGGCCGACCTTGCGCAGTTGCAGTTCGACCTTGCGGCGATCGGCGCCCGACGCCACGGCGATTCGTCCGCCAAAGGCCGTATGCACGGCGCGCACGGCGTGGGGCGCGCCCGGAATCTCCACGAGGTCGCGCGCGAGCGCCTCGTTGCGGCGCGCGCGAAAACCCGTCAGCCAGTCTTCGGTGATGCGATAGCCGGTGTGCGCCTCGATGCGATCGGCCTCGTCCTTCACCATCTTGCCGACGAAGATGCGCATGGCATCGTCGACGCTGAGCGTCCAGCCCAGTTCGCCGAGCATTTCGACCAGCACGACATGCGTGATGCGTTCGGAATCGACCAGCACGCCGTCGCAATCGAACAGCACGGCGTCGAAGGGGAGAGCGGAAAGTGCGGACATCGTCGAATGAGCGTGGGAGCAGTGAAAGCAGATTGAAATCATGAGCGGGCGCGAGCCGCGCGGCAAGAGCGCGATGATACCGGCACGCGGCGCGCACTGGAGTCGAAGGCACGAAACACGGGACAATGGCGGTTTCGCTTTTCCGTTCACGCCAGCATGCACAACGACTCCGCCGCCGACAAGACCGACGCCGCCCCCGAACTGCCGGGCCGCGCCAGCTACACGCAGTTCGCCGACCGCTACGCGCAAATGGCGCCCGAAAAGCCGCACAACGCGCTCTACGAGCGCCCGGCGACCGAAGCGCTGCTCGGCGACGTGGCGGGCCTCGCGGTGCTCGACGCGGGGTGTGGCCCCGGTATCGTCAGCGCCGAACTCGCGGGCAAGGGCGCGCGCGTGCAGGCTTTCGACGTCACGCCGGCGATGGTCGAACTCGCCCGCGTGCGTTGCGCGGACATGGCGGTCGAGGTCGCGCAAGGCGATCTCGGCCAGCCGCTCCACTGGCTCGCAGACGCGCAGTTCGACCGCATCGTCTGCTCGCTCGCGCTCGACTATGTCGAGCATCTCGCGGACACCTTCGCGGAGTTTCATCGCGTGGCGCGGCCCGGCGCGCAACTGGTGTTCTCGATGGCGCACCCGATGCGCGACTGGATCGACACGCGCACGCGCGGCGGCCGCACGTACTTCGAGACCACGCGCTTCGGCCTGCACTGGGGCGGCTTCGGCGAACCGAAGCCGTATGTGGAGGCGTATCGCCGCCCGCTCGCCGATATCGTCAACGCGTTGATCGACACGGGCTGGAGCATCGATCGCGTCAGCGAGCCGAAGCCTTTGCCCGAGATGAAGGCCGTCGCGCCCGCGCTCTACGCGGAGTTGATGATCGCGCCCGCGTTTATCTGCGTGCGGGCGCGTCGCGTGTGATCTGACGCGCCACGAAGCGCGGCGAGCGTCTGTGTGTGCGCCTGGCGATCAGCGCCGCGCGCTCGCCGCCGACAGCGACTCTTCGAGCGCGGCCACCCCCGCGGGCAGATCGACGTTCGCGCCCAGATCGCGCATCGTGCGGCCGAGCGCATGCACGGTGCGGAACAGATGGTGCTCGCGGCATTGCTCGCCCATCTGTCCGATACGAATGATTGGAAGTCCGAACGATCCAGCGATTTCCACCTGATACTGCTGCGAGATGTGATTGCACACGTCGCGCGGCGTGAGTCCGTTGGGCAACTCGATGCCGACCACGGAATTCAGGCGGCAAAGCTCGGGCGTGTACAGCGCGAGGCCGAGCGCCGCTACGCCGCTTTGCAGCGCGAGCGAGCAGCGCTGATGGCGCGCGAAGCGCTTTTCCAGCGTTTCCGTGCAGACGAGCCGCAGCGCTTCGTGCAGCGCGAGCACGCCCGACACCGGCGCGGTGTAGTGATAGCCCGCCTTGTGCCAGAAGTTTTCGGCGAGCACGGCGTCGAGACACCAGTGCGTGTTCGGCGCGGTGCGTGTGCGCACGCGCTCCCAGGCGGCGTCGGAGAACGCGATCAGCGAGACGCCCGGAATCGACGAGAGACCTTTCTGGCCGCCCGTAATCACCGTGTCGATGCCCCAGGCGTCCATTTCCAGCGGCATGGTGCTCAGCGTGCAGACGGCGTCCACCACCACGAGCGCACCCGCCGCCTTGGCGATCTGCACGATGTCCTTGAGCTGGCGGTTCCAGACCGTGTTCGAGGTTTCGCCGTGCACGATGGTGACGATGGCCGGGCGCGTGCGTTCGATGGCCTGCGCGACGGCTTCGAGCGACGCGATCTCGCGGTCGGGCACGTCGAGCGTGGTGACGTCGGCGCCGATGCGGCGTGCCATCTCCGCCATGCGGCCGCTGAAGAAGCCGTTGACGATGGAGAGCACGCGCGTGCCGGGCCAGGCGAGGTTGCAGATCGCCATTTCCATGGCCGCCGAGCCGGGGCCGGCCACGCCGAGCACCCAGTTCGAACGCGTCTGGAACACGTAGCGCGCCATGGTTTTCACCTGGTCGATGACGCGCGCCATGGTGTCGCCGAGGTGATTGATGACGACCGAGTTGGCCTTCGCGACGGCGTCCGGAATCGGCACCGGGCCCGCGCCCATCATGAGCAGCGGCTCGTCGGGCAGGATGTCGGTGAGCGGATCGACGCCGGGGCACGGGACCGGCAACGTGGCGGCGGCCGCCGCTGCCGCCCGTTGCAGGGTGAGGGAGTCGGTGGGTCGCGTGTTGTCGGTCATGATGATTCCTTTTCGGACAGTGGAGAAATGCGCGCGCTCGGGCGGCAAGGGAAACGTACAGTGTTCTCCGGCTCGCCGCGCAATACCATGTACAGTTGTGCGCTTTTCGCCTGAACAGTCGGGATGCGGCGCTGCGACGCGCGGCGCGGGGTTCTATAATCGGCTGCGCGGCGCGGCTTTGCAACGATGCTTCGAACGACGTTTCAAACGACGTTTCAAACGCGGCGCCCGCATTCATCGACAACACCGAGGGGACAGCACGCATGACGCAATTCGCCGTCGACAATCCGTTTCTCGAAACGCTCGGCGTGAGCGTCGCGGCCTGGCGCGAAGGCTACGCCGAACTGCTGATGCCGATCGACGCATCGAAGCTCAATCGCCAGGGCGTGCTGCAAGGCGGCGCGATCGCCACGCTGCTCGACGCCGCCGCGGGCTATGCGGGCCTGTTCGCCGAACTGGACGCGCCCAAACGGCACGGCTTCACGCTCTCGCTCACCACCAATTATCTCGACAAGGGTCTGGGCCAGTTCGTCCGCGCCAAGGGTTTTCTCGAACGCGGCGGCCGCTCGATTTTCTTCGCGCGCGCGGAAGCTTGGGTGGACGACACGCTGCTGATCGCGAGTGCGCAAGGCACGTTCAAGTACGCGAAATCGGCTTGATTGCCGGGATTGCTGGTTGATTCGGGATCCGAATTAATTGGTCAGGCGTAAAAAAGCCCGCTTCCGGAGGGAAGCGGGCTTTTTATCTTGCCGATGGCGTTGAGTCGCGTCGGAAAATCAGCCCAGCAGCAAAGCGTCGTCGTCGAGTTGCTCGTGGCAATTCTGTTCGAACATGCGCAGCAGGTCGGGCACGTCGAGGCCGCGGCGCTGCTCGCCGGACACGTCGAGCACCACCTGGCCCTGATGCAGCATCACGGTGCGCTGACCGTAATCGAGCGCCTGGCGCATGCTGTGCGTGACCATCATCGTCGTGAGTTTCGCTTCTTCGACGATGCGCGCCGTGAGTTCGAGCACGAACGCGGCGGTCTTCGGATCGAGCGCGGCCGTGTGCTCGTCGAGCAGCAGAATGCGCGACGGTTGCAGCGACGCCATCAGCAGACTCACGGCCTGGCGCTGGCCGCCCGAGAGCAGTCCGATGCGGTCGGTCAGACGATTTTCCAGGCCCAGATTCAGCAGCCGCAGCTTGTCGCGAAACAGCTCGCGATCCTGTTTTTTCAGTGCCGAACCGAAGCCGCGCCGCTTGCCGCGCGCCATCGCGAGCGCCATGTTCTCCTCGATCGTGAGCGCCTCGCAGGTGCCCGCCATCGGGTCCTGAAACACGCGTGCGACCAGATGCGCGCGGTCCCAGGCCTGCTTCTTCGTGACGTCCTGGCCGTCGATCGTGATCGTGCCTTCGTCGACCATCTGGTCGCCACTGATCGCGTTGAGGAAGGTCGATTTGCCCGCGCCGTTCGAGCCGATCACGGCGACGAACTGGCCGGTCGGAATCTCGAGCGTGAGCCCGCGCAGCGCGCGCGTCTCGATCGGCGTGCCGGGATTGAAAGTGAGTCGTAGATCGTGTGCGCTGAGCATCTCAGGCCCTCCCGTTCTTGCGGCCAAACAGCTTCTTGCGCGTCGCGGGCAGCACGAGCGCGATCGTCACGAGCACGGCGGTCACGAGATTCAGATCCTGCGCCTTGAGGCCGATGAAGTCGCTGTTGAGCGCGAGCGCAATGAAGAAGCGATAGAGAATCGCGCCGAGCACGGCGGCGAGCGTCGTGAGCACGAGACGGCGCGCAGGCAGAATGCTTTCACCGATGATCACCGCCGCGAGGCCGATGACGATGGTGCCGATGCCCATCGAAATATCCGAGCCGCCCTGGGTCTGCGCGAACAGCGAACCGGCGAGTGCGACGAGCGCGTTCGACAGCGCCATGCCCGCGAGCGTGGCGCGGCCGGTGGCGATGCCCTGCGCGCGCGCCATGCGCGGATTCGCGCCGGTCGCGCGCAACGCGAGACCGTATTCGGACGAGAAGAACCAGTCCACGCCGAACTTCGCCACGCACACGACGACGAGCAGCGCGAGCGGGCGCAGCACGTAGTCGGGCAGCCACGCGGGCTGGATCATCGTGAAGACGGTGGCTTCGGAAATGAGCGGCACGTTGGGCGCGCCCATCACGCGCAGATTGATCGAGTAGAGCGCGATCATCATCAGGATGCTGGCGAGCAGATCCATGATTTTCAGGCGTACGTTGAGCCAACCCGTGACGAAACCGGCGGCGGCGCCCGCGAGCATCGCGCAGACGGTGGCGAGAAACGGATCGTGGCCGCTGGCGATCAGCGTGGCCGCGACGGCGCCGCCGAGCGGAAAGCTGCCGTCGACGGTCAGGTCGGGGAAGTTGAGGATGCGAAACGAGATCAGCACCCCGAGGGCGACGAGACTGAAGATCAGGCCGATCTCCAGCGCGCCCAGCAGCGAATAGAGGGACATGGGGAATCCTGTTGCGGTCTCCGGCGCGTCGATTGTGGCGACGTCGCCGGATCGGTCGCCGCAGCGGCGTGCGGCCCGGGTGAGGCCGCACGCCGGCGCGTGCGAGGGTGCCCTGGCGGGCCTTGCGGAATCGACGGCGGGCGGCCGTTTCCGATGGGAAACGCGGCGCGCGCTACCTGCTCGGCTGTCGATCCTTCATGCGCGCGCGGGCCTTACTTCACGACCGAAGTCGCGTCCTTGAGCAGATCGGCCGACAGCGTCACGCCTTGCTTCTGCGCGGCGGCCGGATTCACGAACAGTTGCAGCTTGTTGCTGGTTTCCGAAGCGATCGAACCGGGCTTTTCGCCCTTCAGGATGCGCACGACGACCTTGCCGGTCTGATGGCCGAGGTCGCTGTAGTCGATGCCGAGCGCCGCGATCGCGCCGCGCTTCACGCTGTCCGTGTCGGACGCGACGAGCGGGATCTTCGCGTCGTTGGCGACTTTCACGAGCGCTTCGTAGGCCGAGACGACGTTGTTGTCGGTGTTCGTATAGATCACGTCGACCTTGCCGATCAGGCTCTTGGCGGCCGAGCCGATGTCCACGGTGCGCGGCGCGGCGGCTTCCTTGAGCGTCATGCCTTGCTGCGCGAGCAGTGCCTTCAGTTCCTTCACGACCACGACCGAGTTTGCTTCGCCGGGGTTGTAGACCATGCCCACCGTCTTCGCGTTCGGCACGACGCGCTTGATCAGCGCGACCTGCTTGTCGAGCGGCAGCTTGTCGGACACGCCGGTCACGTTGGTGCCGCTCGCCGTCCACGTCTTGACGAGCTGCGCGGCGACCGGATCGGTCACGCCCGAATAGACCACGGGCACCGACTTCGTTGCGGCCACCACGGCCTGCGCCGACGGCGTCGCGATGGCGACGATCGCGCTCGGGTTATCGCCGACGAACTTGCGCGCGATCTGCGCGGCGGTGCCGGTGTTGCCCTGCGCGCTCTGGTATTCCCACTTGAGGTTCTTGCCGGCGTCGTAGCCGGCGGCCTTCAGCTCGTCGCGCACGCCGTCGCGGATCGCGTCGAGCGCCGGATGTTCGACGATCGAGAGCACTTCGACGGTGGCGGTCTCGGCTGCGTGCGCGGCGCCGCAGGCGAGCGAGAGCGCGGCGGCGCTGGCGATCAGGGTAAGGGTGGCGGCGCGGGCGGCCAGTTTGACGGTCTTCATTCTCTTTGATCTCCCCCGAATGTTCGGTTCTGGACGGGTGTGGGCCGCTGTGTGCGGCTTCGCCGCAGCGCGGCGCGCGGCGCCCGTGGTGCCCCGGAAGTTGGCCCGCAAAGGTGCCCCGGTCATGCCCGCACGCCGTGCGCCGCGTTGGTGCATAAGACCGGCGGCGAGGCAGCGAGCATACACCGGAGTTCGCGCGTCTGGAACGACGCTGCCGCGCAGTGGTGCGGTAATGCGACGGTATGTCCGCTGATTTTCATCAACGTCGTTGGCCCATTTTTTAGAAAAATACGTAGGCGCCCGAAAATTTTCCTGGTTTCCAAATGGAAATATCCGCAGCGTGTGTGCGCGGCGATTTTCTCGGAGTCTCCATCCGACTCCGCGAGTCGATTGAAATGTTTGTGTAAGTTTTGTGAATCGAATCAAAGACTTGGCGC
The DNA here is from genome assembly GCF_046535315.1 of Paraburkholderia sp. SIMBA_027. NCBI lineage: Bacteria > Pseudomonadati > Pseudomonadota > Betaproteobacteria > Burkholderiales > Burkholderiaceae > Paraburkholderia > Paraburkholderia sp. SIMBA_027. The sequence continues at coordinate 495,573 of NZ_JAWRWY010000002.1, read as the reverse complement.
GTTATGCATTTAGGGTTTTCCTGTATGCGCATGTGCGAGATGTATTGAGATTGCTTGATGTGAATGACGTAAGTTTCCGATTGGATAAATAGTTTCGATTCGGAAATCACGGCGGTTTCCGAAAGGAAAAAACCGCGCCATTTATTTCGGATCGGAAAATGAAATCCGTCGTGCCACGCCAGCCGGGCCTCAGCGCGTGAACGGCCGATGTCGCGTCGTGGCCACCGGTCATTTTCCAAATGTTTTCAAGCGGTTCCTAATGATTTTCGTCAATTGACTCAAGTCAATACCCCTGTAGGTATCGGAAAAAACCCTTGCTTGCGAGTGGGAGGGTTTATTGATAGCATCCGCGGGTCGCTGATTGAGCCCGGACCACCTTCCCGGCGCGAAATGCAGTGAACGGGGCAGGCGGATCGCTTGCGCAACAGAGACACGTATCCACGCGATCTCTCCGAACTCAACCGCAACAAAGCGGGTGATATATGCCGGGCCCCGTTGCGTCTTTCTTTTCTGGCCCGTCGTTGTCGTTCTCCAATGCTCGCCATTGGGGTGCTGTTCGTTTGCGCAGGTCAATCCGTCTGACCGGTTGACCCGAAAACAATCGAGGAGCTCCTGATGACGTTGTCCCGCCTCACCGCAGTTTCCCTGGCTGCCGCGCTGCTCGCCTTTGGTGCATCCGCGCAAGCCGATACCGTGAAGATCGCCATTGCCGGTCCGTTCAGCGGCCCGGTCGCCCAGTACGGCGACATGGTCAAGGCGGGTGCCCTGACCGCGATCGAACAGATCAATGCCGCTGGCGGCGTGAACGGCAACAAGCTCGAAGCCGTCCTGATGGACGACGCCTGCGAGCCGAAGCAAGCCGTCGCCGTCGCGAACAAGATCGTCTCGCAGCACATCCAGTACGTGGTCGGCCACGTCTGCTCGGGCTCGACGATCCCCGCTTCCGACATCTACGAGAACGAAGGCGTTGTGATGGTCACGCCGTCGGCGACCGCGCCGCAGCTGACCGAAGGCAAGAAGCGCCAGTTCATCTTCCGCACCATCGGCCGCGACGACCAGCAAGGTCCGGCAGCCGCTGCGTACATCATCAACAAGGTCAAGCCGAAGAAGGTCGCGATCCTGCACGACAAGCAGTCGTACGGTCAGGGCATCGCGACGTCGGTGAAGGCCGCGCTCGACAAGGCGCACATTCCGGTCGTCGTGTTCGAAGGCATCAATGCCGGTGATTCGGACTACTCGGCAGTCGTCACGAAGCTCAAGTCGCAGGGCGTGGACTTCGTCTACTTCGGCGGCTACCACCCGGAAATGGGCCTGCTCATGCGCCAGTCGCGTGAACAGGGCGTGAAGGCGACGTTCATGGGTCCGGAAGGCGTGGGCAACAAGGACGTGACGGCGATCGCCGGCCCGGCTTCGGAAGGCATGCTCGTGACGCTGCCGGCCGACTTCGCCGCCGACCCGGCCAACGCGAAGCTCGTGAAGGCCTTCGCCGACGCCAAGCGCGACGCGAACGGTCCGTTCCAGATGCCGGCTTACGCGGCGGTCGAAGTGATCGCCGACGGCATCAAGGGCGCGAAGAGCACGGACCCGACCAAGGTCGCGGCCTACCTGCACGCCAACGCGTTCAACACGCCGATCGGCAAGGTGGAATACGACAAGCAGGGCGACCTGAAGTCGTTCCGCTTCGTCGTCTACACGTGGCACAAGGACGCCACGAAGACCGCCGCGAACTGATTCTCGCCGCGCATCGCAACGCCCCGTTCGCCGTCGCGGCGGGCGGGGCGTTTTCCAACGATGCGCAACAGCGGACGGATCGTCACGGTTTCAAGAGTTTCTCCAAGGTCTCTCATCGGCTTCATGGCCGCGGGGCTTACGCATGAATGATTTTCTTCCTCAGTTCACCCAGCAGCTCGTCAACGGGCTCACGCTGGGTGCGATCTATGCGCTGATCGCCATCGGCTACACGATGGTCTACGGCATCATCGGCATGATCAACTTCGCTCACGGCGAGATCTACATGATCGGCGCCTATGTGGGCCTCGTCACGCTCACGGCCATCGGCACCTCGGCGGGTTATCCGCTGCCGCTCGTGCTGGGCGCGGCGCTCATCGTCTCGGTGCTGGTCACCGGGCTCTACGGTTTCGCGGTCGAGCGCGTGGCGTATCGGCCGTTGCGCGGCGGGCCGCGTCTCGTGCCGCTGATCTCCGCGATCGGCATGTCGATCTTCCTGCAGAACTACGTGCAGATCGGGCAGGGCGCGCGCGACGTGTCGGTGCCGGAACTCATTTCCGGCGCGCTCGATTTCAACATGGGCGGCAACTTCGAAGTGACGATCCCGTACGCGCGCATGCTGATCGTCGGCGTGACGCTCGTGCTGATGATCGCGCTCACGCTGTTCATCTCGCGTTCGCGCATGGGTCGCGCGTGCCGCGCCTGCGCGGAAGACATGAAGATGGCCAACCTGCTCGGCATCGACACGAACCGCGTGATCTCGTTCACGTTCGTGCTCGGCGCGATGCTCGCGGCGGTCGGCGGCGTGCTGATCGGTCTGACGATCGGCAAGCTCAATCCGTATATCGGGTTCATCGCGGGCATCAAGGCGTTCACGGCGGCGGTGCTCGGCGGTATCGGCAGCATTCCGGGCGCGATGCTCGGCGGCGTGCTGCTCGGTCTCGCGGAAACCTTCGCGGCGGGCTACATGCCGTCGGAGTACAAGGACGTGGTGGCTTTCGGCCTGCTCGTGCTCGTGCTGCTGTTCCGTCCCACCGGTTTGCTCGGCAAGCCGGACGTCGAAAAAGTGTGAGGTCGATATGAGCCAATCTGTTCCGGTTCGCGCGGCCGACACTCGCGCGCACGGCCAGTCGTCGGCGCAGACGGTGAAGGGCGCGTTCGCCGCCGCCGTCGCGACCATCATCCTGACCGCGCCGATTCTCGGCCTGCAACTGACGCTCGACGGCTATCAGGTCGTGCTGCAGCAACACTGGCGTCCGGTGTGGATCGCCGCCGCCGTGGTGTTCGTGTTCCAGCTCGTCAAGCCGCTGTTCCAGCGCGCGACGAGCGGCCTGAAGCTGCCCTCGGCGCCCGCGCTCGGCGCGCGTCAGCAGCGCGTGGCGATCTGGGTGCTGCTCGCGTTCGGCGCGCTGTTCCCGTTCATGGGCTCGCGCGGCTCGATCGACGTCGCGACGCTCGCGCTCATCTACGTGATCCTCGGCCTCGGCCTGAATATCGTGGTGGGTTTCGCGGGTCTGCTCGACCTCGGTTACGTGGGCTTTTACGCGGTGGGCGGCTATACGTACGCGCTGCTCAACCAGTACTTCGGCTTCACGTTCTGGGAATGCCTGCCGCTCGCGGCGCTGGCCTCGGCCACGTTCGGTTTCGTGCTGGGCTTTCCGGTGCTGCGTCTGCGCGGCGACTATCTCGCGATCGTCACGCTCGGTTTCGGCGAAATCATCCGCCTGCTGCTCAACAACCTCACGAGCATCACGGGCGGCCCGGACGGCATCTCGGGGATTCCGAAGCCCACCGTGTTCGGTTTCGAACTCGCGCGCCACGCGAGCGTCGATGGCGCGAAGACCTTCAACGATCTGATCGGTATCGAGTACAGCGGCGAGCACATGGTGATCTTCCTGTACCTGCTCGCGCTGGTGCTGGTCGCGTTCACGCTGTTCGTCACGAGCCGCCTGCTGCGCATGCCGATGGGCCGCGCCTGGGAAGCGCTGCGCGAAGATGAAATCGCGTGCCGCTCGCTCGGTCTGAATCCCACGCGCATCAAGCTCTCGGCGTTCACGCTGGGTGCGTCGTTCGCGGGTCTCGCGGGCGCGTTCTTCGCGGCGCGCCAGGGCCTCGTCACGCCCGAGTCGTTCACCTTCATCGAGTCGGCGCTGATTCTCGCCGTGGTCGTGCTGGGCGGAATGGGCTCGCAGCTCGGCGTGGTGCTCGCGGCGATCCTGCTGACGGCGCTGCCGGAAGTGGCGCGCGGCTTCGCCGAATATCGCATGCTGATTTTCGGTCTGGTGATGGTGCTGATGATGATGTGGCGTCCGCAGGGTCTGTTGCCTGCCAGCCGTCCGCATGTGGAGTTGCCGCAATGAGCGCACAAAACCTGTTGAAAGTAGCGGGCTTGCAGATGCGCTTCGGCGGTCTGCTGGCCGTCGACGGCATCGACTTCGATGTGCGTCCGAACGAAGTGTTCGCCATCATCGGGCCGAACGGCGCGGGCAAGACCACGGTGTTCAACTGCGTGGGCGGCTTCTACAAGCCCACCGCGGGCGACATCGTGCTCGACGGCCACGCGATCACGGGCCAGCCGAGCCACATGGTGGCGCGCCGCGGCCTCGTGCGCACGTTCCAGAACATTCGCCTCTTCAAGCAGTTGACGGTGCTCGAAAACCTGATGGTCGCGCAGCACCTGAAGGTCAACCGCAACATGCTGAGCGGCCTGTTCGCCACGCCCGGCTATCGTCGCGCCGAACGCGCCGCGCTCGAACGCGCCGCGTACTGGCTCGATCGCGTGGGCCTGAAAAACGTGGCCAATCGCGAAGCGGGCACGCTCTCGTACGGTCATCAGCGACGCCTCGAAATCGCGCGCTGCATGATTACCGATCCGCGTCTGCTGATGCTCGATGAACCGGCTGCCGGTCTCAATCCGCAGGAAAAGATCGAGCTGCAGCAGATGGTCGACGGCTTGCGCAATGAGTTCGGAATCTCCGTACTCCTGATCGAACACGACATGAGCCTCGTGATGGGCGTGTCGGATCGCATTCTGGTGATGGAGCACGGCAAACCGATCATGATCGGCAAACCCGATGAAGTGCGCAACGACCCGCGCGTGATCAAGGCGTATCTCGGAGAGGACTGATGCTGAAGCTGGAACAGGTCCATACCCACTATGGCGCGGTGGAAGCGCTGGCGGGCGTGTCGATCGAAGTGAACAAGGGCGAGATCGTCACGCTGATCGGCAGCAACGGCGCCGGCAAGACCACGCTGATGATGACCGTGTGCGGCACGCCGCGCGCCTCGTCGGGCCGCGTGACGTTCGAAGGCGAGGACATCACGCGTCTGCCCACGCATGAAATCATGCGCAAGGGCATGGCGATTTCGCCGGAAGGCCGTCGCGTGTTTCCGAGCCTCACGGTGCTCGAAAACCTGCAAATGGGCGGTTTTTTCGCCTCGCAGCACGAGATCGAAGCGGGCATCGAGCACGTCTTCAAGCTGTTTCCGCGCCTGAATCAGCGTGCGAAGCAGCGTGCGGGCACGATGTCGGGCGGCGAGCAGCAGATGCTCGCGATCGGCCGCGCGCTGATGAGCAAGCCGCGTCTGCTGCTGCTCGACGAACCCACGCTCGGCCTCGCGCCGCTCGTGATCGCGCAGATCTTCGACATCATCCGCGCGATTCGCGAGGAAGGCGTGACGGTGTTCCTCGTCGAGCAGAACGCGAACAAGGCGCTGCATGTGGCCGATCGCGGCTACGTGCTCGAAACGGGCCGCGTCGTGCTGGCGGACAGCGCCGACAACCTGCTCGCCAACGACGATATCAAGCGCGCTTATCTGGGCGGTTGATCACGCGGATTCGAGTCGATTTCGCCGTATCACGGCCCGCGCAATGTGCTGCTTTCGAGCGGCGATTGCGCGGGCCGGTTTCATTTTTACGCCGCTTTTTTTAGGGTCGATCGCGCTATTCAATCGCCGCGCGTCAGCGCGATCTGTTCGAGCAGACGCATGAGATCGCCCTGACGGCGCGTGGCCGTTTTCGCAAAGACGTGATGCAGATGCGTGCGCACGGTCGACGGCATGATCTGCAAGGTCGCGGCGATGTCACGCGGCTCATGACCTTTGCCGACTTCGCCTGCCACGCGCGCCTCGGCGGGCGTGAGTCCGAACAGGGCGATCAGACGCTGCTCCACGCCGCGCCGCGCGGCCTGCGGATCGGTTATCACCAGCATGGCCGTGCCGCGCCGCGAGACGGCCACGGCGCCCTCGATGACACGATGCGTACCCAGCGGCGCGACCAGCACCTGCAGCGGCGCGTCGTGCGCCGCGCGTTCAATCAGCATCGCGCCGCCCGCGCGTGTGCCCGACTCGCTGGACGACGCGCGCGCGATCATCGCGCGCAAGCGCTGCGTGGCGTTGAGCGTCGGCGCGCATAGCCCCTGGCGTTCTTCGCGCAGGCCGCGCGCCTGCGCGAGCAGCGCGCTCGCCGCACGGTTGGCGAATACCACGTGCGCGTCGCGGTCGGCGATCAGCACGCATTGCGCGAGGCTGTCGAGCGCATCGAAGGCGTCGAGCGCCGCGAGCGGATCGGCTGGCGGGTGTGACGTGCTCTGCAGGCTCTGCGTCACGCGACGTTGCACGCGGATGGCGTTGCGCAGATGCGGCAGCAGCGCGCGCAGTACGTCGAGTTCATCGTCGGCGTAGAAACGCGGCGTATGACGCAGCGCGCCGAGCACGGCCGTCACGCCGTCCTCGCGCATCACGCTGGCGAACGCGACCGTGTGAATGCGCTGCGGGCGTACCCAGTCCTGCACGAATTCGCTGCTGGCATGCGCGGTTTGCGGACGGATCATCGTGTCCGTCACGAGCGTGCCCGCCGGCCAGCGGCGCACCTGCGGCACGAGCGGATCGAGCGCGCCGTAATGCTGCGCGTAACGGCGGGCAAAGCCGCTTTCGATACCGCTCCAGTCGGCGAGCGACAGCGCCTCGTCCGGCGCGAGCACGCTCAGGTTCACGTACGTCGCGCCGATACGCCGGGCGAGGCGCGCAAGCAGGGCCGGCCAGCGGCGCGCGTCGAGCCCCGCGTCGTAGATCGCGTCGATCAGGCTGCCGAGCGAATCGGCTGCGTCGTCTGCCGGCATGGCGTGCTCCGGGCGCGCGGCGAGGCCGCTGCGCCCAACGCAATCCAGAGCGTGATAAGGATGTGGCGGCGCGGAAAAAAATGCCTCAACGCAACGCGCCAGCTTCGTTAGCAAACGGCGTACATAATGAATGCGCCGCAGCATGCTAAACGCATCGTCTATTGATAGACGATTGATCTTGCGAATAGCTTTCGAAATGATGCGTTTCTCTTTCTTGTATCGACATGCATTTCGAATACTGGACAACGGCCGCGCGCTCACGATAATTGAGCCTCCGGCGCGCGCAAGCGCGTCAGAAAAACATGCAGCCAGTCACACCGGAGAGTCGTTGGATGTCTGAAGAGTATGAAGTGCATGGACCGCACGATCACGCGGTCGAGCATGCGGCCGCCGGTCATGGGCACGGCGGCCACGAAAGCCACGGCGAAGGCGGCCGCGATCCGTTCCCGAGCCGCATGGCGGTCATGACCGCAATTCTCGCCTCGATCGGCGCGATTCTCGCGTATCAGAGCGGCAACAGCGAAAACCTCGCGCTCTATTACAAGAACGAAGCGGCGATTCACAAAACCGAAGCGGCGAATCAATGGGCGTATTACCAGGCGAAGGGCGAAAAGCAGAATCTCGCTGAACTCGGCGCGTCGCTGTCCGCGCTCGCGCCGAATGCGGGCGATGCGCAGCGTCGTTTCGCCGCTGACGCGGATCGTTATCGTCAGCAAAAGGAACCGATTCGCGCGAAAGCCGAGGCGCTGGAAAAGCAGGTCGAAGAAGACGATGTGCGCAGCGAGAAACTCCTGCACGGCCATCATCGCTGGGCGCAGGCCACCACGCTGATTCAGATTTCCATCGCGTTGACGGCGATTACGCTGCTCACGCGCAGCAAATGGCTGCTGCGCGGCTCGCTCGGCGTGGGCGCGGTGGGCGTGGTGCTCGGCGCGCTGGCGTTCTTTTCAGGCTGATTGAATTGAGCTCAATGCCAAAACGCGCGCGAGCCGCGCGGTTTGGCCCGGCCGTTTCGCGTGCATTCCTTTCACGCAAGAAAGATTGTTATTCAACCGCCACACACGATGGCAGTGAGCAGTAGCGGCACGACCGAATGCACGGTGGCGTCGCTATCGGCTTCGCGTAGTCGCGTGCGTACCGATTCCGCCGGCGCCGACACTACGACGCCATAGAGCGGCGCAGGGATTTCCTTTCCGGCGCCGCGGCGGAATAAATCATCGTCCTGCGCATAACCGATCACGACATAAACCGGAAAGCCGAACGCGCTCAAACGGCTGCCGTGCACGGGTCGGAACGCATTCACCGAATTGGCTTCCACGCGGCTGGGCTGCGCTTCGATCGACTTTTCTTCAATCAGCGATGCAATAAATGCGTGGGGATTCGACTTGCAGTCGAAATGCTCGTCCTGCGGCTGCGCTTTGACGGAAAGCGGAACCAGCAGTGCGGCCAGCCCCGCGCATAAGGCGCAGACGAAGGCGAACCACGACAGCAAAGGGGCGAGGCGGGCGAGGCGCGGATTCATGGCATGAGCTCAGGACGCTTGAAAACCGTACAACTCATTCGACACCCAAACCGGGCCGGTGTTCAAGCGTTTCAAACCGTCGCGGCATACTAATTGCGCACTTCTGCGCCGCGCCGCACATTCTTGCAAAGAAGGTCCTGCGGCGCAGGCGGCCGCGTCGTGCGTGCACATGAGCGCGGCCGTCCGGCGTACGAGCGTCGATCAGAGCATCGACTTGGCCTGACTCAGGATCTTGTCGCAAACCTGCTTCGTGGCGGCGTCCTTGAGGCCGCCGCCGGACAGGTCGAGCTTCTGACCGCTGCTTGTCGTGAGAATGCCGTTGCTGCCCTGCTGATAGCCGCTATCGCTGGTGGATGCGCCGCCGGGCAGTTTGCTGAGCAGCGAGTCTTTGACGTTGCTCGCGGCGTCGGCATTCAGGTAATTGTTCTTGATGCAGTATTGCAGCACACCCGTGACGTTGCCGAGACTGCCCGAGGTGACCGACGATCCCGAGAGGGAACTGCCGAGGCCGCCGAGGTTGCCGAGCGCGCCCGAAGTCGAACCGCTGTTGCCGCCCTGGTTGAGCAGATTGCCGAGCTGCGCCTGGGCGGCGCCCCACGGCGCGAGCAGCGCGGCGACGGCCACGCCGGCGGGTATCAGCAGTCGATGCAGTCGATGCAGTCGAAGCGGCCGGTGCGAGCCGGCGTTGCGCGGTGCTGATGTTTGCATACCCAGTTCTCCATGATGTTCGTGGCCTTCGTACTATAGACGGATTCGTTTCGCGGCTTTTCGAGCGTGGCCGCATGATTCCGGCGCGTCGAATTGCTTCCGGATTGCATCCGGATGCATGTCACCGCGTTCGCATCAGGGTGATGGGTGCCGTGTTTCAATCTGTGCGGCATGATGTGCGCAGGTGCAACCCATCAAGCGCGGCGGTTTCATCGCCATGTCATTTGTTGCGGGCACAACATCGAAAAGAGAAAAGCGGGTGATGATGCAATTCGATTCGATTTAATTCGAATTCATTGAATTCGATTCAATTCGAATTAATGCATTGGCACACGAAGCGAGTCGTGAAAGAATCCGGTCGACGGGGCTGCCACGCGATGCGCGGATGAGGCGCTAAATTGCGTGCGATGGCAGAAAAACAGGGCGTTTTTAGCGAGCGGTAAGGCTGCAATTTGCCGCACAAAGCGATACTTTGTTTCTAACCGTAACACTTATTACGGGCCTCCTCATCGGCTGGTTTCAGGTGGTATGCTTCCTGCACAAATTCTCCCTTGCACGAGTGAGACCACGTTCTTTGCGTCAATACCGTGAACACGCGCACTGCCTTCGTGCAGTCGGTGACGCAAACGGACATGACATATAAACATATGGTGCAACCGAGCACGTCAACGCGAACAGCAAAGATTCGCGAGCGACGTCTCAGTCACTGCAGCCCCGGTCCGGCTGCGTGGAGAAAAGCATGAATTTCGATGAACTGAGCGACGACGAGTGGATGTTGGTGTCCTCGCTCGTATCCGATGAACCGCCTATTCGGCTCAACCGGCGCGGCCGCCCCCGCGCCGAGCCGCGTGTGGTCGCCAACGCCGTATTGTGGATTCTCACGACAGGTGAGTCCTGGTCGCGGCTGCCCGCGCGTTATCCGTCCGGACCGACATGCCGCCGCCGTTTCGAGGAATGGCACGTGACCGGCACGCTGGGCGAACTGGTCGCACTGCTTGCGCAGCGCGGGCGTAACTTCGTCTATGTGCCCGAGCCCGTGCCGGCCCAGCCGGTCGTGCAGGAGGCCCAGGCCGTTCAGGCCGTGGCCGTTGCGGTCGAGGAAGCTGTCGAGGACGACGGCCTGCCGGCCGTTTACTGGAAGAGCCCCGAGGCCTGGCAGGCGCCGGCTTCGATCGCCGAGACGCCGCTGGCCAATCCGATCGAGAGCATGACGCGCCAGCTCGCGCGTCTGGACGAAGCGATCACGAGTGCGCAGACGCACACCACAACACGCAGCCAGCAGGCGCGTGCGGCGCAGCCTGCGCCAACGCGTCCGCGCGTGCCTGGCGCGGGCCTCGTGCCGCCCCAGGCAGACTCGAGCGCCACGGCCACGCGCGTGAGCATGCCGCTCGCGCAGAGCGCCGTTCGGACAGCTAACCAGGCTGCCATGCCCGTCGAAGCCCGCTTCGAAGAGGGTCTCGACGTCGACGCCGGTCCGCTCTGGACCAACGCCATCGTCGAAGCCACGCAGATCGTGGAATGGGACGGCTACGCCATGCACCTGAGCGTGGAAACGTCGCGCAACAATATGTACCGCGCGGCCGTGGAAATCCTCAAGGATGGCAAGCGTCTCGAACGTTCGGGGTTGATCGGGCCGCCGTTCGAAGACGCCGATAGCGCGCGCAATTTCGCATTCGACTGGGCCCGTCAATGGGTCGAGCGCGAAGGCGAAATCGAACCGGAGGCGGCCACGTCCGCGGCTGAACCGGGCAGCAGCGTCGCATCGGAAGCGGCTAGCGAAGCGGGCGCGCAAACCACGGCGCTGAGCACGACGCGAAGCACGAATGGCGTGATCACGCGCAGCGCGGCCGGCAGTGTGCGGCTGGCGCCCATGCAGCGTTTCACCGCGAGCACGCCCTTGCGTGCGAGCGTCGATCCCTGCGATTCCAGCGCCGAGCGCCGCGTGCACGTCTCGCGTTACCGCACGCATCTGGGCTAGTACCGTGTCAGACAGGCGCCGGCGCGCGTTCGACCGCGCGCCAGCCGCCACCGCGGAGCGATCCGCGCGTTCGCCTGGCTTCACCGCTGTCATCGCCGTTGTATTCGCCGCTGCAATCGACGCTGTTATCAACTCAGTCATCGACGCCGCAATTGAATGCGTCGCGCGTGTCGTAGCACACTGCGTTGCGTACATGTCTCGCATCACCGTCTTTGGCAAAACGCCGTAGCAGCACGACCGTTCGTGATTCCGTTCGTTGGGCTGCTACAGCGCTTCGTCGTGTCTCCGCCATGGCAGGGCGTTCGGTTGTTGCCGACGCCCCGTCCTCGTTGCTGCCGCTGTTGCTTCTGTCACTTCTGTTGCTGCTGTCGCTGTCCTGACCGCATGCCGCGTGGCCGGTGCTTCAGCAGCACCGGCCATGCATGAGCATCACTGGCGTCCGTACACGTCTTCGAGACGCACGATGTCGTCTTCGCCGAGGTAGGAGCCCGACTGCACCTCGATGATTTCGAGCGGCATCTTGCCCGGATTCTCAAGTCGATGCGATACGCCGAGCGGAATGTACGCCGATTCGTTCTCCGAAACGATAAAACGTTCCTCGCCGCGCGTGACGAGCGCCGTGCCGCGCACGACGACCCAATGTTCGGCGCGATGATGGTGCATCTGCAGTGACAGACGCGCGCCCGGCTCGACGACGATGCGCTTCACCTGGAAGCGTTCGCCGCTGTCGACGCTGTCGTAATGACCCCACGGACGATGCACGAGACGATGCGCCACGGCTTCGCTGCGGCGTTGCGTCTTCAGGCGCTGGACGATCTTCTTCACGTCCTGCGCGCGCGAACGGTCGGCCACGAGCACAGCGTCGGCGGTTTCGATCACCACCAGATTCTCGGTGCCCAGACACGCGATCAGGCGGCCGTCCGAATGCGCGAACGTGTCGTTGGCGCCTTCGAACATCACTTCGCCTTGCGCCACGTTGCCCGCGTCGTCCTTGTCGGAGACTTGCCAGACGGTGTCCCACGAACCGAGATCGGTCCAGCCCGCCGTGAGCGGCACGACCACGCCGCTCGCCACGCTCGGATCGCCCGAGAGCGGCTCCATCACCGCGTAGTCGATCGAATTCGCCGGCGAACGCTCGAAGGCTTCGCGGTCCACGCGGAAGAAGTCGCCATCGGACTTGCCGTGCTCGACGGCCGCCGTGCACGCTTCGTGAATCGCGGGGTGGAAGTGGCGAATGGCCTTGAGCCAGGTGCTCGCGCGCACGATGAAGATGCCGCTGTTCCACCAGTAGCGCTGCGACGAGACGTACTGCTGCGCCAGTTCGAAATAGGGCTTTTCGACGAAACCGTTCAGGCGTCGCGCGCCTTGCTCTTCGCCGCTTGCGACCGGCTCGCCCACGTGAATGTAGCCGTAGCCCGTTTCGGGGCGCGTGGGCACGATGCCCATCGTCACGATCTGGCCGCTGGCCGCGTGGCGCACGCCGTCGGCGACCGCGGCCTGGAACGCATCGAGGTCGGCTAGCGCATGGTCGGCGGGCATCACGACGAGAATGCCGTCCTGCTGCTCGGCCACCACGGACAGCGCCGCGATGGTGAGCGCCGGCGCGGTGTCGCGTGCGAGCGGTTCGAGAATCAGCTTCGCTTCCTTGCCGGCCGCGCGCACCTGCTCGGCGGTCGTGAAGCGATGCTCCTCGTTGCACACGATCATCAACTTGTCGGCGAGCGTGACGCGCTCAGCGAGCGCATCGAGGCGGCTCGCGGTATTCGCGAGCAGCGACTGTTCGCCGACGAGGTTGATCATCTGCTTCGGGTACTGCTCGCGCGACAGCGGCCACAACCGCGAACCCGAGCCGCCCGCAAGCACCACGGGGCAGACTTGCAGCGCACTGCGTACCGCATTCTGCGGTTGATCCGCTCGCACCGTTGCCGTTGCGGAACCCGTATCCGTCATCTCGATCTCCTGAAAGGGGTTTCGGTTCTGCGATTTGTAGCATGCTTAAAATCAACAGAAATCACGCCGTAAAGAAGAAAATGAAAAATATTCGGATTAAATTAAAAGTCGGCTATTCGTCATAAATCGCTGCGCACAAAAATTCGAATAAAAAGAGGCGATATGCGCGTTGCACAGAAAAATAAATCGACGCAAAAGACGCGCGGAGCGGCAAATTTTGCCGCGAATTCGACCCCTCAACGGCCCGTCCGGCGTGGCTATCCGGCAATCGTTGCCGAAAAAATGCGCCAAAAACCCTATCGTTAGCAACGAAACATTTGGAGATACTTTTGTACCTTGCGCGCGGAATTTTTATCGCGCTTTATTAGGGTTTATTCGGATCCGTTTCATCAACGCCGGGGTAATCTGGCGTGAAATTCCCTGATTCCCGTCGTGCAGCCCGCAGTGCGCTATGGCGCAGAACGCGTGGCTGTCGTTTATTTTTTTCAACCCGAGGTGCCGGACATGCTGAGCGTTCTAGCGAGAATCATCGACGTTGCCGCCATCGCCGCAGGCGCGCTGCTGGCGGCTGCCTTGCACCACGGAAGGCTTGCGCCGCTGTCCGACCCGGAGAGCGTGGCGCTGGCGTTCAACTGCGTGCTGGCGATCTGGATGTTCCCCGCCTTCGGCATCTACCAGTCGTGGCGCGGCAAGTCGCTCTACGTGCTGTTCGCGCGTGTGTGCGCCGCGTGGGTCGCGGTGGAGTGCACGGGCATTCTGCTGAGCTTCAGCGTCCACCGTGCCGATTCGCTCTCGCGCATCTGGCTCGCATACTGGGTGGTCGCGTCGGTGGCGTTCCTGATCGTCTCGAAGGCGCTCGTGCACATGGTGCTGCGCGGTTTGCGCCGCGAAGGCTACAACCACAAGGCGGTGGCCGTGGTGGGCAGCCCGCGGTATGCGCGCTTTCTCGTCGAGCAGATGAAGAGCCGTCCCGAGGCGGGCTTTCATCCGGCGCTGGTGTTCGATGAGGACAGCGACGCGGACGGCGAAGCGTTCCTCGACGGCGTGCCGGTCGCGCGCGACCTGCAGTCGGTGATCGAGTTCGTACGCGAACACGACGTGCGCGAAATGTGGCTCGCGCTGCCCATCACCAAGGAGCGCACGATTCATCGCATCACGATGGCCTTGCGCAACGACTTCGTGAACATCCGCTTCATTCCGGACGTGCGCAGTCTCTCGTTCTTCAGCCAGCCGGTGGTCGATCTGCTCGGCGTGCCGGCGATCAATCTCGCGGCCTCGCCGGTCACGGATCTGCGCGTGATGCCCAAGCGCGTGTTCGACTTCCTGTTCGCGGGCTGCGTGCTGATCGCGCTCGCGCCGCTGTTCGCGGTGGTCGGCCTCGCGGTGAAGCTGACTTCGCGCGGTCCGGTGTTCTTCAAGCAGCGCCGCAAGGGGCTCGACGGCAACGAGTTCGAGATCTACAAGTTTCGCTCGATGAAGGTGCATGCGGAAGTCGCGGGCCAGGTCACGCAGGCGCGCCGCGGCGATCCGCGCGTGACGCGCGTGGGCGCGTTCCTGCGTCGCACGAGCCTCGACGAACTGCCGCAATTCATCAACGTGCTCAAGGGCGAGATGTCGGTGGTCGGTCCGCGTCCGCACGCACTCGCGCACGACGACATCTACAAGGACCTCGTGCGCGGCTACATGGCGCGCTATCGCATCAAGCCGGGCATCACGGGCTGGGCGCAGGTCAACGGCTATCGCGGCGAAACCGACCGCGTGGAAAAAATGCGCGACCGCGTGCGCTTCGACCTGCATTACATGCAGCACTGGAGCTTCGCGCTCGATCTGCGCATCGTCGCCATGACCATGTGGAAAGGCTTCGCAGGACAGAACGCATATTGACGCGCGGCGGGCGCGCGGCGTGCTCATGACGCCGCGGCTCTCGCGAACACCAACAGGCAATTACATTTGAGGTGGGCATGAATCTGACGATCATTGGCAGCGGTTATGTGGGTCTCGTGACGGGCGCGTGTCTCGCCGACATCGGCAACGACGTGTTCTGTCTCGACGTGGACCAGCGCAAGATCGACCTGCTCAATCAGGGCGTCGTGCCGATTCACGAGCCGGGCCTTCAGGAAATCATCGAGCGCAATCGTCGCGCGCGCCGTCTGACGTTTTCGACCGATGTCGAAGCGGCTGTCGCGCACGGCGACGTGCAGTTCATCGCCGTCGGCACGCCGCCCGACGAAGACGGCTCTGCGGATCTGCAATATGTGCTGCAGGCGGCGCGCAACATCGGCCGCTCGATGACGGGCTTCAAGGTGATCGTCGACAAGTCGACGGTGCCGGTCGGCACGGCCGCGCTGGTGCGCGACGCGATCGCGTCCGAGCTGCGCAAGCGCGGCGAAAACCACATGTTCTCGGTGGTCTCGAACCCCGAGTTCCTGAAGGAAGGCGCGGCCGTGGAAGACTTCGCGCGCCCCGACCGCATCGTGCTGGGCTGCGACGAAGACGTGCCCGGCGAACGCGCGCGCGAACTCATGAAGCGCCTGTACGCGCCGTTCAACCGCAATCACGAACGCACGCTCTACATGGACGTGCATTCGGCGGAGTTCACGAAGTACGCGGCCAACGCCATGCTCGCCACGCGCATCTCGTTCATGAACGAACTGGCGAATCTCGCCGATCGCGTGGGCGCGGACATCGAAGCGGTGCGTCGCGGCATCGGTTCCGATCCGCGTATCGGTTACGACTTCCTGTACGCGGGCTGCGGTTACGGCGGCTCGTGCTTCCCGAAGGACGTCAAGGCGCTGATGCGCACCGCTGAAGATTTCGGCGAGCCGCTGCAGATCCTGCGCGCGGTCGAGAACGTCAACGAAGGGCAGAAGCAGGTGCTCGCGCAGAAGATCGTCACGCGCTTCGGCTCCGATCTCACGGGCCGCACGTTCGGTCTCTGGGGCCTCGCTTTCAAGCCGAACACCGACGACATGCGCGAAGCGCCGAGCCGCACGCTGATCGCCGAATTGCTCGCGCGCGGCGCGCGCGTGGTCGCGTACGACCCGGTCGCGATCAAGGAAGCGCAGCGCGTGATCGAACTCGACTTCGCGAAGACGCCCGAGCAGCTCGAACGCCTGAGCTATGCGCAGGATGCGATGGAAGCCGCCAACGGCGCCGACGCGCTGGTGGTCGCGACCGAATGGAAGGTTTTCAAGGCGCCCGATTTCGAAACGCTGAAGTCGCAGCTGAAATCGCCGATCGTGTTCGACGGCCGCAATCTGTACGACCCGCCCGCGCTGCAGGAACTCGGTTTCGAGTATCACGCGGTGGGTCGCGCGAGCGCCACGCAGGCAAGCCGCGCGCGTGCCGAAGCCGTCACGCAGACGCGTGTCACGGCCTGATCGCCGGCACACGCTGCAAGCCGCAACAAGGAGCCATACGGCCATGTTCAACGACGTATTGATCGTCTGCCACGCGAACGTCTGCCGCTCACCGGCGGCGGAGCAGCTGTTTCGCGCGGGCCTTCGCGAGCACGCGAAAGCGCATGCAGGCGCGTTTCACTCGGCGGGCCTGCGGGCGCTCGACGGCGAGGACATGGATCCGGTGATGCAGCGACTGCTCGCGGAGCGCGGCGTGGATGTGGGCGAACACCGCTCGCGCCGCCTCACGAGCCAGCTCGTGCGCGCCGCCGATCTCGTGCTCGTCACGGAGCGCCGCCAGGTGGCGGCCGTGGAGCGCATCGAGCCGACCGCGCGCGGGAAGGTGTTCGCGCTGGGCAATTGGGAGAACTCGGACGTTTCCGATCCGCACGGCCTCGACGAAGCCGCGTATCGCGAGAGTCTCGAATTGATGGATCGTCTGGTTAAGGGGTGGCTAAGCCGAATATGCCAATGAAGAAACTCAATCTGATGACCGTGCTGGCGTTGAGCGCCTTCGTTTCCGCGTGCGCGACCGCACCGGGCAATTATCTCGACACGTCGAGCCTGAAAGAGCAGCCGAACAATCAGCCGCAACAGCAGTACGACGTGCATCTGATCACCTCGCAGCTCGTCCTGCAGCAGGCCCAGGCCGCCGCGGGCGTGCAGGTCGATCTGCCGCCCGCGAAGTACGCCAATGCCGCCGATTACACGTATCACATCGCGCCGCAGGACATTCTCGGCGTGACGGTCTACGACCACCCGGAAATCTCGACGCCGCAAGGCTCGACGTTCTCGCAGGGCGGCAACACCACGCAGACCGTGGGGCAGACGCTCACGCAGCCGTACACCAACGCGCTGTCCGGCGAGTCCGATCCGTACGGTCAGACCGTGGCGAAGGACGGCACGATCTACTTCCCGTTCGTCGGCCGCGTGATGGCGGCGGGCAAGACGCCGGGCCAGTTGCGCGATCGCCTCGCGTCGGGTCTCGGTCCGTATATCAAGAATCCGCAGGTGGACGTGCGCGTGCTCGCCTACCGCAGCCAGAAAATCCAGGTGACCGGCGACGTGAAGACGCCGGGCCCGCTCGCCATGAGCGACGTGCCGCTGTCGCTCGTCGACGCGATCACGCGCTCGGGCGGCACCACCGACAACGCCGACATCAACCGCGTGCGCCTCACGCGCAACGGCAAGCTCTATGTGCTCGACGCGAACCGCATGCTCGATTCGGGCGACGCGACGCAGAACGTGATGCTCCAGGACGGCGACATCATCAACGTGCCGGACCGTTCGGATAGCCGCATATTCGTGATGGGCGAAGTGAAGACGCCGATCCAGACCGGCATGATTCGCGGCAAGCTGACGATCGCCGACGCGCTCACGTCCGCCGGCGGCATTCTCGACACCGACGCGAATCCGCGCCAGATCTTCGTGATGCGCGGCATGAAGGACAACCCGACGCAGCCCGAGATCTATCGTCTCGACATGACGAAGCCGGACGCGATCATGCTGTCGTCGCAATTCCAGCTCAAGCCGATGGATGTCGTGTACGTCGGTACGGCGGCCTCGACGACCTTCAACCGCTTGCTGCAGCAGGTCCTGCCAACGGTCCAGACGGTCTTCTACCTGAAGCAGATCACGCGCTAAGGGCGTGAGGTCTTTCCTCCCACGCAACACGATTTAAAACGGGATCGAAAACGTGAGCATTCAAGCCAACAGTCAGGCGGCCCCGGCGGCCCGCACAGAGGAAGAGGACGTCGTCCTCGGCCAGTTGCTGCGCGTCATCATCGACGACATCGGCTGGCTCATCGCGATCGCGGCCGTGGTGGTCGGCTGCGCCGTGTTCTACTGCTACGTGGCCAAACCGGTCTACACCGCGGACACGCAAGTGCGCGTGGAGCAGGCCGATTACACGTCGCAGGCGCTCACGCAAACGCAGTCGGGCGCCAACATCACCAACGGCCAGCAGGGCTCGCTGCCGACGGACGCTGAAATCCAGATGATCCAGAGCCGCAGCGTGCTCGAGCCGGTGGTGCAGCAGTTCAAGCTGAACTACTCGGTCTCGCCGGTCACGCTGCCGGTGATCGGCAGTCTCGCCGCGCGTCTCGCGACGCCGGGCAACCCCGCGCGTCCGTGGTTCGGTCTGACGAGCTACGCATGGGGCGGCGAAGTGGCGACTGTCGATTCGATCGACGTCGCGCCCGAACTCGAAGGCAAGAAGCTCACGTTGACGGCGCTCGACGACAACCGCTTCGTGATTTCCGGTCCCGACGGCGGCCGTCTCGTCGAAGGCACGGTCGGCCAGCAGGTGCAGGGCGGCGGCGTGACGATGCTCGTGAGCGCGCTGAAGGCGCGTCCCGGCACGCGCTTCACGGTCGTGCGCATGAACGACCTGGACGCCGTCACGGCCTTCCAGAACGCCATCAAGGTGCAGGAGCAGGGCAAGCAGACGGGCGTGATCGACATCTCGCTCGAAGACAACGATCCGGAGCACGCCGCCGCCGTGGCGAACGCGGTGGCGCAGTCGTATCTGCGCGAGCACGTGGCCACCAAGCAGGCCGACGCGAGCAAGATGCTCGACTTCCTGCGCAGCGAGCAGCCGCGCCTGAAGTCCGATCTGGAAAACGCCGAAGCCGCGCTGACCGCGTATCAAAGCAAGTCGGGTTCGATCAACGCCAGCGACGAAGCGAAGATCTATCTCGATGGCAGCGTGCAGTACGAGCAGCAGATTTCCGCGCTGCAATTGCAGATCGCTTCGCTGCAACAGCGTTTCGGCGACCAGCATCCGGTGCTGATCGCGGCGCGCCAGCAGCTCGCGCAACTGCAGGGCGAGCGCGCCAAGTACGACACCAAGTTCCGCGATCTGCCCGCGACCGAAGTGAAGGCCGTGCAGCTCCAGCGCGACGCCAAGGTGGCGGAAGACATCTACGTGCTGCTGCTGAACCGCATTCAGGAACTCTCGGTGCAGCGCGTGGGCACGGGCGGCAACGTGCATATCGTCGATCCGGCGATGCGTCCGGGCAAGCCGTCGAAGCCCAAGAAGCTGCTGATCGTTTCGGCGGCCGCGATGCTCGGCCTGATTGTCGGCACCGGCTTCGTGCTGATGCGCCGGAACATGTTCAAGGGCATCGTCGATCCGGACGTGATCGAACGCACGTTCCAGCTTCCCGTCTACGGTCTCGTGCCGCTCTCGGCCGAACAGACGGCGCTCGAAAAGCGCGCGCCGGTGCGCGGCGGCACGCGTCTGCGCGAAGTGCTCGCGAGCGCCGCGCCGAAGGATCTCACGGTCGAAAGCCTGCGTTCGCTGCGCACCTCGTTGCAGTTCAGCGTGATGGACGCGCGCAATCGCGTGGTCGTGCTCACGGGTTCGGTGCCGGGCGTCGGCAAGAGCTTCATGACCGCCAACCTTGCCGTGCTGCTCGCGCATTCGGGCAAGCGCGTGCTGATGATCGACGGTGACATGCGCCGCGGCGCGCTTGAGCGCTATCTCGGCGGCCCGCAGGACAACGGTTTCTCCGAACTGCTCTCGGGTCAGATCTCGCTCGACGAAGCGATTCGCGCGACCGAAGTGGACAACCTGCACTTCATCTCGTGCGGCCGCCGTCCGCCGAATCCGTCCGAGCTGCTGATGTCGCCGCGTCTGGGCCAGTATCTCGACGGCCTCGCGAAGCGCTACGACATTCTGCTCGTCGATACGCCGCCGGTGCTGGCCGTGACCGATGCCGCGATCATCAGCGGTCACGCGGGATCGACCTTCCTCGTGCTGCGTTCGGGCATGCATACCGAAGGCGAAATCGCCGATACGCTCAAGCGTCTGCGCACCGCGGGCGTGCATGTGACGGGCGGCGTCTTCAACGGCGTGCCGGCGCGCGCGCGCGGCAGCTACGGCTATGGCTACAGCGCCGTGCAGGAATATCTGAGCGCCTGATGAAAGGGGAACACGCGATGAAAGTGACCGTGCTCGTACCGACGTACAGGCGTCCTGAAGATCTCTCGCGCTGCCTCTCGGCGTTGTTGCGCCAGGAACGCGCGCCCGATCAGATCGTGGTGGTGGCGCGCGCCGACGATGCCGCGACGCACGCGTGCCTCGCCGAACATGTGACGCCGCGCGTGCTCAACGTCGACGTGGCGAGCGTCGAGGAACCGGGTCAGGTGGCCGCGCTCAATCGCGGTCTCGAAGCGGCCACGGGCGACGTGATCGCGATCACCGACGACGACGCCGCGCCGCACGCCGACTGGGTCGCGCGCATCGCCGCGCATTTCGAGGCCGATGCGAAGCTCGGCGCGCTCGGCGGCCGCGACTGGGTTCACGAAGAAGGCCGCGTGCTCGACGGCGAGCGCCCGCTGGTGGGCCGCGTGCAACGCTCGGGCCGCATCGTCGGCAATCATCATCTGGGCGTGGGCGAGGCGCGCGAAGTCGATCTGCTCAAGGGCGCGAACATGAGCTACCGGCGCGCGGCGATCGGCGGACTGCGTTTCGACCGCCGTCTGCGCGGCACGGGCGCGCAGACGCACAACGACATGGCGTTCAGCATGGGCGTGAAGCGCGCGGGCTGGAAGCTCGTCTACGACCCGCGCGTGGCTGTCGACCATTATCCGGCGCCGCGTCCGGGCGAGGATCCGCGCAATGCGCAGACGCTCGCGTCGATCCGCAACGCCGCGTTCAATTTCCATCTGATTTTGCGCAGCCATCTGCCGCCGCTGCATCGCGAGACGGCGTGGTGGTGGTGGACGCTGGTCGGCACGCGTGTCTATCCTGGGCTGCTGCATACGGGCCTGAGCGCGCTGCGCGCGGGCTCGCCCGGCGTCGCGTTCGCGCGCTGGCGCGCCGTGCGCGGCGGCGCGCGCGAGGCGCGTCGCGCGCCGGTCTGAACGACACGACACGCACCGAACGCTAAACGCGCAGACGGAACGCGCTACGCGGCGCGCGGCAGACAGGCATCGGCATCGAAGCGCCGATTCGCCCGCGCGCCTGCAATCGAATTTACGGAGGACCTCGAATGAGCGGTACCCAAGTCCACGTGCACCTGTTTTACGGCGCCGATCCGCGCCGTTACCGAAAGGGCGAGAATATCGGTTGCCTGTACGGCTACCATCACGCGGAATCCGCGGAATTCGCTCTCAATTACGCCGAAGACGCGCGCGAAGGCACGCCGGTGCGTTTCGCGCGCCGCGCGCTGAAAGCGGCGCTCGGCTTCGATCTGATTCACGCGTGGCGCAATCGCCGCGCGATTCTCGACGCGGACGTGATCTGGACGCATACCGAGCAGGAGCATCTGGCCGTGGCCGCCGTGCTGCTGATGCATGCGAAGAAGGGCGGCGCGCGTCCGCTGCTGCTCGCGCAAAGCGTCTGGCTGCTCGACCGCTGGCCCGGTTACGGCGCGCTGCGTCGCGCCGCGTACCAGCGTCTGCTCAAGCGTGCCGATCTGCTGACCACGCTCGCGAGCGAGAACGCCGCGCTGTGCGGCGACTTCTTCGGCCGCGACGCGCGCCATGTGCTGTACGGCCTCAATACGCAGGACTTTCCGCTGCGTCCGCCGTCGCACTGGAAGCCGAATACGCCCGTGCGTATCGCGGGCATCGGCAACGATCGCGACCGCGACTGGACCACGCTCGCCGCCGCGCTCGGCAACGACGCGCGCTACCATGTGCGTATCGCCACGCGTCGCCGCATTCCCGCCGAAGTGCGCGCGCCGAACGTCGAAGTCGTGCGCGTCTCGGGCCTTCAGCAGCAGCACGCGCTCTATGAGTGGGCCGATATCATCGTCGTGCCGCTGCGTCCGAACACGCACGCCTCGGGCATCACGGTGATGCTCGAAGCCGCCGCGCTCGGCAAGCCAATGATCGTGACAAAAGTGGGCGCACTCGAAGATTATTTCGACGAGAAGGCCGCGTATTACGTCGAGCCCTTCAACACGCAGCAGTTGCGCGACGCCGTGAACGCGCTCGTGGACGATCCGGCCCGCACGCTGGCGCAGGCGCGCGAGGCCTGCGAGCAATTGCAGACGCGCGACCTGACGACCGAGAACTTCGCCCGTCAACATGCGCAACTCACGCGCGACATGCTGCGCGAGCGCGATCCGCGCGTTGCGCCGGCGAGCCGCGCGGATGGGGTGAGCAGTGCTCATGCGGCCGGCCAGATGCCGCGCGGGATGTAAGCATGCGTGTGCCTTCGTATCCGGCGCCGCGCTCGCCGCATCTGCCGCCGAACCGGCCGCCCAATGTTCCGCCGAACCTGCCTGGCGCGTCCGCGCGCGCACCGGCGGAACCGGCGCGCCGTTCGGGCCTGCGCCGCGCGATGGGCCGCGACACGCTGCCCGTCATCGCGCTGTGGACCTTCACCGCGCTGCTGATCCTCGCGCATCAGGGCTCGGTGCTCACGCTCGCGTTTCCGGTGCTCGCCATCGGCGTGGGTTTCTGGCTCTATTTCGTGAATCCGGTGCGCTATATCGGCTTCATGTGGTGGCTGTGGTTCCTGAGCCCCGAAGTGCGCCGTCTCGCCGACTACGGCAAAGGCGGCTTCACGCCCACGAGCCTGATTCAGGTCGCGCCGCTCGCCGTCACCATGATCAGCGGCATTTCGCTGATCCGCTATTACCCTATCCTCGCGCAACGACGCGGTTTGCCGCTGCTGCTGGCGCTGCTCGGCATCGCCTATGGGTTCGCGGTGGGCGTGGTTGCGAGCGGCCCCGCAGCGGCTGTCTACGACCTCGCGAACTGGGTCTATCCGCTGCTGATCGGCTTTCACATCATGGTGCTCACGCGCCAGTATCCCGAAGCGCGCGACACCATCATCAACACCTTCATCTACGGCATGTTCGTGATGGGCGCGTACGGTCTCGTGCAGTTCTTCATCATGCCGCCGTGGGACGCGATGTGGATGATCGGCTCGGACATGAACTCGCAGGGCGACCCCGTGCCGCTCGGCGTGCGCGTGTTCAGCACGATGAATTCGTCGGGTCCGTTCGCATTCGCGATGATGGGCGCGATGGTGCTCGTGATGGCCGCGAAGCATCGCGTGCGCTGGGTCGCGGCGGCCTTCGGCTTCTTTTCGTTCGCGCTGTCGCTGGTGCGATCGACGTGGGGCGGCTGGGCGATCGCGATGGTGATCCAGCTGATGAAGTCGAGCAACAAGGTGCGCATCCGCATCATCGTGAGCGCATTCGTGCTCGCGGGCGTGTGCGTGCCGTTGCTCACCTTCGGCCCGGTCGCGGACCGCATGCAGCAGCGCCTGAACACGCTCGTCAATCTCAGCGACGATCAGAGCTACGAAGCGCGCAACCAGTTCTACGCCGACTTCGCGAAGAAGGCCTTTACCGACGTGTCGGGCGAAGGCTTCGGCTCGACCGGCGCATCGACGAAGCTGTCGAGCAGCAACGGCCAGCTCGGCCAGTACGGCAGCTTCGACAGCGGCGTGATGAACATTCCGTTCGTGCTCGGCTGGCCCGGCACGCTGCTCTACATGTCGGGCGTGATCTGGCTGATGGCGCGCGCGCTGCGCATCGCGCTGCGGCTCTCCGAAGACCGCTACGTGTGCGCGTGCATGAGCCTGATGATCTCGATCTTCGCGATGCTGGTGTTCACGAACTCGCTGGTCGGCACGGGCGGTCTGCTGCTGTTTTCCAGTGTGTTTTCCATTCTCAGCGCGGGGCACTGGACCCGGATGAACCGGCAGGCCTCGCGCGCCACTCCCGTTGTTACCCCTGTTACGGAGATCTCCGATTGAGAGTCGCAATCGTCACGCACGTAGTGCGCCATAACGACGGCCAGGGGCGCGTCAACCATGAAATCGCGCGCGCGGCGCTCGACGAGGGCTTCGAGGTCACGCTGGTGGCCCGGCACGTCGCGCCCGAACTGCTCGAACATCCGCGGGTGAAGTGGGTGCCCGTGCAGCCCTCGCGCCTGTGGCCGACCAACTTGCTGCGCCAGCAGGTGTTCGCGCTGAAAAGCGCGTGGTGGCTACGCCGCCATCGCCGCGACTACGACGTGCTGCACGTCAACGGCTTCATCACGTGGGCGCATGCCGACGTGAACACCGCGCACTTCGTGCACGGCGGCTGGGCGCGCAGCAAGTACTACCCGTTCGGCCTCACGCGCGGCGCGTGGTCGGCGTATCAGTTCGTCTATACGCGCGTGAACGCGGTGCTCGAACGCTGGGCGTACCGCCGCTCGCGCGTGATCGCCGCCGTTTCGCGCAAGGTCGCCGATGAAATCCGCGCGTGCGGCGGTGATCCCGTCGAGCGACTCGACGTGATCTACAACGGCGTCGATACGCGCGGCTTCTCGGGCGCGAGCGCGGACCGCTCGCACTTCAAGCTGCCCGTGGACAAATTCCTGCTGCTGTTTGTCGGCGATCTGCGCACGCCGCGCAAGAACCTCGGCACCGTGCTCGAAGCGCTCAAGCAATTGCCGGAGCACGTGCATCTCGCGGTGGCCGGTTATCTGCCGGGCAGTCCGTATCCGGAGATGGCGCGCCAGCTCGGCATCGAGTCGCGCGTGCATTTTCTCGGCCTCGTGCGCGAAATGCCGATGCTGATGCGCAGCGTCGACGCCTACGTGTTCCCGTCGCGCTACGAAGCCATGTCGCTCTCGCTGCTCGAAGCGATGGCGGCGGGGCTGCCGGTGGTGACGGCGCGCACGGCGGGCGGCGCGGAAATCATCACGCCCGAATGCGGCATCGTGCTCGAAGATCCCGACGACGCGGCCGCGCTCGCCAACGCAATCCAGCAACTCGACGACGACACGCCGCGCCGCCTCGCGATGGGCGAAGCCGCGGCGGAACTCGCGTGCAGCTTCGGCTGGGCGCGCATGGCGGCACAGTACATCGCGCTCTACCGGCAACTGGCCGGCGACGCCAACGAAGCCGTGCGCGGCGGCGAACGGCCCTTCGCGGCGGCGGCGACGCTGCCCGGCGGCCAGACGCTGCAGCGCGCGGATACTCCCTGAAATAACGACTCAACGCCAATTCAACGGCACAGACGGCCATAACAAGGACATGCGATGACGAAACATTCCATCCATTCGCTACAGATCGGCATGCACTGGTTTCCGGAGCGTGCGGGCGGCCTCGACCGCATGTATTACTCGCTCGTGGGCGCGCTGCCCGGCGCGGGCGTGAAGGTGCGCGGCGTGGTGGCCGGCTCGCCCAAGGTGGCCGAGGACAGCGGCGGCGCGATCCAGGGCTTCGGCTCGGCCGCGCGCGCGTTGCCGTTCCGTCTGATGGACGCGCGCCGCGCGCTGCGCCGCGAAGTGCGCCGCGAACGCCCGGACGTGATCTCCTCGCACTTCGCGCTCTACACGTTCCCCGGCCTCGACGTCACGCGCGGCATTCCGCAGGTCTCGCATTTTCAGGGACCGTGGGCCGACGAGAGCTTCGTCGAAGGCGCGGCATCGCTGAGCCAGCGCATCAAGCATTCGCTGGAGCAGTCGGTATATGAGCGCTCGTCGCGTCTGATCGTGCTGTCGAAAGCGTTCGGCGACATCCTCACGAAGCGTTACGCGATCTCGCCCGAACGCGTGCGTATCGTGCCGGGCTGCGTGGATACCGCGCATTTCGATCCGGCCTGCTCGCAAGGCGAAGCGCGTTTGCGCCTGCAACTGCCGCAGAATCGCCCGATCGTGCTGGCCGTGCGCCGCCTCGTGCGCCGCATGGGTCTCGAAGATCTGATCGACGCGATCAAGCAGGTGAAGCAGCGTCATCCCGACGTGCTGTTGCTGATCGCAGGCCGTGGCCGTCTGGAGTCGGAGTTGCAGCAGCGTATCGATGCAGCGGGTCTCACCGACAACGTGAAGCTGCTCGGCTTCGTGCCCGACGCGCATCTGCCGTCGCTCTATCGCGCCGCGACGCTGAGCGTGGTGCCGACGGTCGCGCTCGAAGGCTTCGGCCTCATCACCGTCGAATCGCTTTCCGCAGGCACGCCTGTTCTGGTGACGCCGGTCGGCGGTCTGCCCGAAGCGGTGGCAGGACTTTCGCAGGATCTCGTGCTGCCTTCGACGGGCGCGGGCGCGATTGCCGAAGGTATCGACGGCGCGCTGTCCGGCCGCATCAAGATGCCCGACGAGCACGCATGCAAGGCCTACGCGCGCGAGCATTTCGACAATGCGGTGATCGCAAAGCGCGTGGCGGATGTCTACGCCGAGGCGATCGCGGCGGCGCATTGAGCGTCACGCGTATCGAAGGCGGAAAATCGAAGCCGGAAAATGAAACTGCCGCTCGAAAGAGCGGCAGTTTTTTGCAGCGGAAGAAACAAGCGTCGCCTCATCGCGTATCGAGACACACCTGGCGCGCTTCTTCGTACATCCAGCGCAGCGTATCTTCGAGCGGCTTGCGCGCGCTGTCGCCGACAATGCCGCGCAGCTTCGCATTCGAGCCGATCAACTGACGCACTTCGTTGGCGCGCACGAAACGCGGATCGACTTTCACGTCGATGCTGTAGCCCGCGATACGCGAGAGCGCGTCGAGCAATGCGCCGAGCGTGTGGCCCGTGCCCGAGCACACATTGACGGTCGCGCCGCGCGGCGCCGCTTCGATCAGTTTCGCATAGGCGTTCACCACGTCGCGCACATCGGAGAAGTCGCGCGCGACGTGCAGATTGCCGAGCGAAATCGTTTTCTCGCCGCGTGCGTAGTGATCGACGATCTTCGGAATCAGGAAGTCCGCCGACTGACCCACGCCCGTGTAGTTGAACGGCCGCGCGACGATGATCGGCAATTGCGCGTCCCAGCGTTTCGCGACGTACTCCATCGCGAGCTTGCTCACGGCGTAGTCGTTCGCGGGCTGGGGCGCGACGGTTTCGTCGATCACGCCGTTGGTGGCGTTGCCGTAGATGTTCGCGCTGCTCGCGAGCAGCACCGCGCGCGGCACGTGGCGTTGATGCGCGAGCGCGTCGAGCAGGTTGCGCGTGCCCACGACGTTGACCACGTAGGTGCGCGCGACATCGCTGTCGGCCACGTGCGCCACGGCGGCGAGATGCACGACCACGTCCGGCTGCACCGTTTCGACCGCGTGCGCGAGCGCACCGCGGTCGAGCAGATCGGCGGCGAGCGGCGTGACGATGTCGGCGAGCTCCGTGTCGGCGAGCGTTTCGCCGGGGCGCACCGTGCCCCAGACGCGATAGCCGCTCGACGCGAGCCGCGCCGCCATGTAGCGGCCGGTGAAGCCGCCCACGCCGGTGATCAGCGCGCGCGGGGCGCGCGTGTCGTCAGAACGTGTCATGTCGTTCGTTGCGGGTGAGGTCGGCCGTGACCATCATCTGGCAGAGCTGCTCCAGCGACGTCTGCGGCTCCCAGCCGAGCTTGGTGCGCGCCTTGTCCGAGCTGCCGATCAGCAGATCGACTTCGGCGGGGCGATAGAAACGCGGGCTCACGCGCACGAGCGTGCGGCCGTTCGAAATGTCGATGCCGGTTTCGCGTTCGCCGCGGCCCGACCATTCGAGCTGAAAGCCGGCCGCCGCGAAGGCCATCGTCACGAAGTCGCGCACGGTTTCGGTGCGGCCCGTCGCGAGCACATAGGTGTCCGGTTCGTCGGCCTGCAGCATGCGCCACATGCCTTCGACGTATTCGGAGGCGTAGCCCCAGTCGCGCTTGGCGTCGAGATTGCCGAGTTCGAGCACGCTCTGTTTGCCGAGCTTGATCTTCGCGACGGCGTCCGTGATCTTGCGCGTCACGAATTCGCGGCCGCGCAGCGGCGATTCGTGATTGAAGAGAATGCCGCTGGTCGCGAAGATGTCATAGGACTCGCGGTAATTCACGGTCGACCAGTGCGCGAACAGCTTGGCGATGCCATACGGGCTGCGCGGATAGAAGGGCGTATCCTCGCGCTGCGGCACGGCCTGAACCTTGCCGAACATTTCGGACGTCGACGCCTGGTAGTAGCGCGTGCGCGGATTCACCACGCGAATCGCTTCGAGCAGATTGAGCGCGCCGATGCCGGTGACTTCGGCGGTCGTGACCGGCTGATCGAACGACACGCCCACGAAGCTCTGCGCCGCGAGATTGTAGATCTCGCCCGCCTGCGAGCGTTCGAGCAGACGCATGGTCGAGCCCGCATCGGTGAGATCGTGCTCGACGAGTTCGAGCGAAGGATGATCGGTGACGCCGAGTTCGTTCATGCGCCAGAAATTGACCGAACTGGTGCGCCGGTAAGTGCCGACCACCTGATAGCCCTTGTCGAGCAGCAGTTTGGTCAGATACGCGCCGTCCTGGCCGGATACGCCGGTGATGATCGCTTTGCGTCGTTCGTTCATGTGTGTACCTTTGAAGTAGCGAACGTGGAAACGGAAACTGCCTTTCAGGACTGCGAGCTGGACGTGCTCACGCCGCGCACCGTGGCGCTCGCGCCAACCGGCGTCGAGCGGCGCGACGGTCCGCGCGTGAGGCGTTTTTCGAACAGGAACCAGCTGGCGCTTGCGTAGGCGAGCGTGATGGCGAGCGCGATGGCCGCGCTCACCGGGCGGCTGTAGTGGTGCTCCCACACCGCATAGAGAATCGTGAGGTGAATCAGGTAAATCGTGTAGCTGATGGTGCCCACATAGACGAGCACCGGATTGCAGAGCAGACGCTTGACGATGCCCTTCGATTGCAGCGCGACCACGACCGCCGAGGTGCAGAGCACGAGCGACACGCTATAGAGGAGCGCATTCGACAGCGGCGTGTTCATGCCGCGAAAACGCGGGTAATGCAGATGCAGCCACGCGAGCACCGCGAGCGCCGCGAAGAAGAAAATCGCCGCGGGCACCTTGAACGGCTCGAGCGCATTGCGGTCGCGGCGCACCATCACGGCGAGCAGCGAACCGGCGGCGAGCAGGTCCATGCGGAACGGCGTGAGGTAGTAGATCGGCCAGTAGCTGTCGAACCACGGCGTTGCGACGGCGCGCAGCACGGGCACGATCAGCACGAGCGCGACGGCCACCACGGCGAGCAGGCGGCGCGGCAGCAACAGCACCACGAAGGGCCAGAAGATGTAGAACTGCTCTTCGACGGCGAGCGACCAGAGAATGTTGAGACTGTCGTGGCCGCTCTGGCCGAGCGCATCGCCGATATTGGTCGCGAAGAACGCATACCACGGCCAGTAGCGCGCCCAGCCGAGGCCGAACAGCAGCGACGAAACGATCATCAGCAGGATGTACGGCGGCAGGATGCGGCGCACGCGTCGCGCGTAGAAGTAGCTGAAGTACGACTGCCCGCGCGCCTTGCGTTCGAGCAGGATGCCCGTGATCAGAAAGCCGCTCAGCACGAAGAACAGATCCACGCCCATCCATAGCGGCGCCTTGAGCGCGTGCTGTGCGAAAACGGCGAGCACGGCGATGGCGCGCAGGCCGTCGAGCTGGACGATGCGGTGGGCGTGTTGCGGCGGGCTGGCGAGGCTGTTAACGGTCATCGGTTATCCGGTGGGTTCATACGTGCACAGTCCGGATCATTCTAGAAAGAATTAAATGGTCAAAAAGCCGAAATATATCGGTGGCCTGATTTTTAAAATGAAAGCCGATTTAGATCGGTAAATATGAATCGGCGCACGCGGAAGTCGTGATTGCGAAATCGGGAAAATCTTGCTGATCGCCCATGCGGCATGGCTTTGCGCGCGGCGCGGATATTTATTTCGCAAACGCCGCGCAGGTGCCGGTTTCGATTGAATTTTTTTGAATTATTTTCGCTTTTTGTGGGGTGATTTTTCACCGTGAATGTACGGCATGATCCAGCGGAATCGCCGTATTCTGACCGGAGGAATTGCCTTGCCGTTTCCGATTCCCGACCGCCGCATGCGCAGGGCGCTGGCGCTGGCCGCTTTGAGCGCGTTCGTCTGTACCTCGTCGGTGCAGACGCTCGCCGCGCCGCCACTGAACGTCACGACGTCGTGGATCGGCAATACCTTTGGTTATGGCCAGGGGACGTGGACGCAGATCAATATCACCGCGATCGCGGTCACGCCCGACGGCAAGGTCTTCACGAACGCGCCGTGGGATGAAAGCGGCGGCGAGATCAGCGCCTACCAGGACGGCAAATCGCTCGGCTTCGCGGGCGGCACGCATGGTTGGGGCGGGCAGGGCGGCAACGCCGTGGCGCTCAACCACCGCTATCTGTACGCGGCCGTGGGCGTGGGCAACGAGAAGGGGCATCTGGTGGGCGGCGGCGTGTGGCCCGACAAGGGCCGCCAGTGGTTTGGCATCACGCGTCGTCCGCTCGACGAGCCCAAGCGCGCCGCCGCGTTCCAGGCCTCGCCGCAGCCGCTCAATCCGCATGCGCAGCTCGCCAGCGCCTTCCTGAAGATCGCCGATGTGCCCACAGGTCAGCACGCCGATGTAGGCGGCCTCGCGGCCACTGACACGCTGCTTTACGTGAGCAACACGTCGATGAACCGCATCGAGGTCTACGACGCGAACTCGATGCAGCGTAAATCGCAATTCGACGTGCACGAGCCGGGCCGCATTGCACTCGCCGCCGACGGGTCGCTGTGGGTGCTGACCGGCACCGTGAACGACCGCGCGCCGCGCGTCGCGCATTATTCGCCGGACGGCAAACTGATCGGCGACACGCTCGAACTGCCCGCCGATACCCAGGCCGTCGATCTCGCCGTGGACCCCTCGCAACGCATTCTGGTCGCCGACAACGGCCCGCGCCAGCAGATCCTGATCTACGCGCGCAACGGCAAGAGCTACGCCGCAAGCGGCACGCTCGGCGAGCGCGGCGGCATTTTCTCGGGCGTTGCCGGACGCCCCGGCCCGGGTCGCTTCAACGGACTCACGGGCGTGGGCACGGATGCGAAGGGCAACATCTACGTCTCGACCAACGGTATCGGCCCGAAGCACGACACGATCGGCGCGGGTCTCGGCGCGACGCTCGAAAGCTACGCGGCCGACGGCAAGCGCCAGTGGA
This sequence comes from Paraburkholderia sp. SIMBA_027, assembly GCF_046535315.1. Lineage (NCBI taxonomy): Bacteria > Pseudomonadati > Pseudomonadota > Betaproteobacteria > Burkholderiales > Burkholderiaceae > Paraburkholderia > Paraburkholderia sp. SIMBA_027. The sequence continues at coordinate 464,301 of NZ_JAWRWY010000002.1, read as the reverse complement.
TCGTGGAAGGGCTGCTGTTCGTCGATGGTGCCTGGATGGACCCGGCGCGGCCTAACAGCGTCTACACCGGCAACAAGCGTTTCGAACTCGATCTGTCGAAGCCGCCGGGGCAGGATTCGAAATATGTAGGGTTCCTGTCTAATCGATTCAAGTATCCCGACGACCCGGTATTTCACACGGATCAGTGGCCCGGCCTGCCGACGGCGCGCCAGCTCAACGGCCACACGTTCCTGTATCTCACCGACATGTACGCGGATCACCTGAAGATCTATCGCTTCGATCCGCAACGCGACGGCGAGACCGCGATTCCTTCGGGCTTTATCGCGGGCCGCGAGCGTCCCGTGCTGCACGTGCCGAACGCGCCGCCCGGCGGCGACTGGATCTGGCGCGACGTCAACGGCAACGGCGCATTCGATACCGACGAATACGCGCGCAATCCGGGCCGCGAAAAACTCGGCGGCGGCTGGGGCTGGTGGATCGACACGCGCGGAGACATCTGGCGCGCGCGCGACGAGAAGGGCATCTGGCGCTTCCGTTTCGGCGGCCTCGATGCAAAGGGCAATCCGATCTACTCGTACGACAAGCTCGATAAGTACGCGATTCCCGCGCCGTTCACCGAAGTGCATCGCGCGATCTACGAACCGGAAACGGACACGCTCTACGTGACCGGCTATACCGCCGACGCGCCGCACGATCCGGGCTTCTGGAAAGAAGCGGGCCGCGTGCTGGTGCGCTACGACAAATGGTCGAGCGGTCATCCCGAACAGCGCTACGTGCTGCGCCTGCCGTGGGACCCGAAGGCGAAGCCGCCGGTTACGCCCGCGGGCCTCACTGTGGAAGGGCAATACCTCTTCGTGGTCGAGCCCGCGGGCAACGTCCACGTGTTCGACAAGACGAGCGCGAAGGAGATCGGCAGCTTCGGCCCCGGCGCGGAAGTGGGCAATGCGTCGGGCTGGGTCGACGTGCCCTTCGGCATCACGGCGCATCGCCAGCCCAATGGCGAATACCTGATCTTCGTGGAAGAGGACGCACGCGGCAAGGTGCTCATGTACCGCTGGAAACCGGCTTGAAGCGCGCGTCCGCCGCCTCGCCACGCTACTGGACAATCTATGGATAAAGGCATTCTGCGCAACGTTGCGATCAACCTGTTCGGGCTCATACTGCCGACCTTCGTGTCGCTCGTCACGGTGCCCTCGTACATCAAGATGCTGGGCGTCGAACGCTACGGCGTGATTGCGCTGGTGTGGACGCTGATCGGCTATTTCAGCGTGCTCGATCTGGGCATGAGCATGGCCGCGCAGAACCAGATCTCGAAGGCGTATGCGTCGAAAGACGCCGACGCCTGCGAGCGCGTGTTCTGGAGCGCCTTCTGGCTCAACTTCATTACGGGCGCGATTGGCGGCCTGCTGATCTATTCGGGCGGCGCGTTCTACACCGCGTACTTCACGCACGTGACGCCCGAGCTGCGCCACGAGGTCTATCTCGCGCTGCCGTGGCTCGCGGTGGCGATTCCGATTGCGAACGTTTCGTGGGTGTTCGCGGGCGCGATCAACGGCGCGGAACGCTTCGGCATCTACAACACGAACCAGACGCTCGGGACCTTTCTGTTCCAGCTCTTGCCGCTGGGCGCGGCCTGGGTCATCGCGCCGAATCTGCAGACCGTGCTCGCCGCCGCCGTGATGGCGCGTCTCTTCGCGGGCCTGCTGCTCGGCCGCTCCGCGTTGCGTGTGCTCGGCATTCGCCGCGTGCTCGGTCCGCGTCTGGACACGTCGAAGGCGCTGTTCAATTTCGGCGGCTGGATGCTGGTCGCGAGCATCACGACGATGGTCGCCGATTCGCTCGACCGCATGATGCTCGGCGCGGGGCTCGGCGCGCGTTTCGTCACGTATTACACGGTGCCGCAGAACCTCGTCACGCGTTTGAACATGGTGCCGAACGCACTGGTGCGCACGCTGTTTCCGCGTCTTTCCGCCTTGCGCCGCGAACACGCCGACGAGATCGCCGCGCAGTCGCTGCAATTTCTCAACGCGATTTTCACGCCCGTTGCGATTGGCGCGATCGTCGTGCTCGAACCCTTCCTGCGCGTGTGGGTGGGGCCGGTCATCGCCGGACATGGCGCGCCCGTGGGCCGTTTCCTGATCGTCGCCGTGTGGCTGATCGGGCAGGCGGGCGTCACGCGCATCCTGATCCAGTCGCAGAACAACCCGGCGGTGGCCGCGCGCGTCGGTCTGATCGAACTGCCGCTGTTTGCGGGGCTGCTGTGGCTCGGCATCGACCGTTTCGGTCTGCCCGGCGCGGCGGCGGCCGTGCTGTTCCGCTCGCTGTTCGATTACGTCGTGCTGCTGTGGCTGTCACGCATTCATAGCCGCGCGATCGTCGTCGATATGTTTGCACACCTGAGTTTTCTCGCCGCCGCGCTCGGAATCGCGTGGTGGGTGCCGGACGCGCTCGTCGCGATCGGCGCGGGCGTGGTGCTGGCGCTGGCCAACTGCGCGTGGTCGGTGATCACGACGCCGTTGCTGCGCGGCTACGTCCGTTCCCTCTTGTTTCGTCTCAACTCCCGGAAAAGCGCATGAGTCATGAACTGATCGACGAAGCGGCGTCGTCCGAACGCGCCGCCGCGCCTGTCCAACGGCGCGACGCTTCTTCTTCCTCGCGCGGCGAATCGCGCACGGTCACCGAGTTGCGGCCCGCGCACGAAGGACGTGCCGCGCGCCGCCACCCGCGCGTGGCCATCGTGCACGACTGGCTCGTCACCTATGCGGGCGCCGAGCGCGTGCTCGAACAGATCATCGACTGTTTCCCCGACGCGGATCTGTTTTCCGTGGTCGATTTCGTCGAGGACAAGGATCGCGGCTTCCTGCGCGGCAAGCGCGCGACGACGTCGTTTGTGCAGCGTCTGCCGAAAGCGCGCACGAAGTATCGCGCCTATCTGCCGTTCATGCCGCTCGCGATCGAGCAACTCGACGTCTCCGATTACGACGTGGTGATTTCGAGCTCGCACGCGGTCGCCAAGGGCGTGCTGACCGGGCCGGACCAGTTTCACATCAGCTACGTGCATTCGCCGATTCGTTATGCGTGGGATTTGCAGCATCAGTATCTGCAGGAATCGAAGCTCACGCGCGGACCGAAGTCGATGCTTGCACGGCTGATTCTTCACTACATCCGCAATTGGGATGTGCGCACGGCGAATTCCGTCGACCAGTTCGTGGCCAATTCGGAATTCATCGCGAGGCGCATTCACAAGGTGTATCAGCGTGAAGCGGAGGTGGTGTATCCGCCCGTCGATGTCGATGCGTTCGAGCTGGAAACGAAGAAGGAAGATTTTTATCTGACCGCTTCGCGACTCGTGCCGTACAAGAAGATCGATCTGATCGTCGAGGCGTTTGCTCGGATGCCGGACAAGAAACTCGTCGTGATCGGCGATGGTCCGGATATGCAGAAGGTCCGCGCGAAAGCGGGACCGAATGTGGAAGTGATGGGGTATCAGCCGTTCGCGGTGCTGCACGATCGCATGCGCCGCGCGAAGGCGTTCGTGTTCGCGGCGGAAGAAGACTTCGGCATTTCGGTGGTGGAAGCGCAGGCGTGCGGTACGCCGGTCATCGCGTATGGCAAGGGCGGCGCGCTCGAAACCGTGCGCGATACCGGCTCGCATCCGACTGGCTTGTTCTTCGACGAGCAGCGTGCGGAAGCGATCATCGCGGCGGTGGCGTCGTTCGAGCGCGACCCCGGACGATTCCGCGCCGAGGCGTGCCGTGCGAACGCGGAGCAGTTTTCGGCGCAGCATTTCCGCGAACAGTTTTTCGCGCGCGTGGCGCGGGCCGTGCCCGCGATCGCCGAAGCGGGACTGGCGCGCGCGCCCGTTGCGCCGCCGCCCGATACGCGTGGCGATGCGGCCGCAAGCAACGCACCGCGCGTGTTGGCGATCGATCAGAGCGGCGTGCTGGGCGGCGCTGAATTGTCCTTGCTCGAAGTGGTGAAGGGCCTGCGTTCGCGCATCGACGTGCTGCTGTTCAACGACGGGCCGTTCCGCGAAGCGCTCGACGCCGCGGGCGCGCGCGTCGACGTGCTCGATTCGGGCGCGTTGCAAAACGTGCGGCGCGACGGCGGCGCTGCGCCGAAGCTGGGCGTGCTGGCCGGCATCGCTTCGCTGGTGCGCGAAACGCGCCGCCGCGCGCGCGAAGCTGACGTGCTCTATGCCAACACGCAGCGCGCGATGGTGATCGGCGTGCTGGCGGGCAAACTCGCCCGCAAGCCGGTCGTCTGGCATCTGCGCGATATCGTCAGCGATGAGCATTTCGGGCGCGTGCAGCGCACGGTCATCAAGGGCTGCGCGAAGCTCGGCCTCGCGCATGTGATCGCGAATTCGCATGCGTCGGCGCAGGTGTTCGCCGATCTCACGCGCTTCGACGCGCGTCGTATCGACGTCGTGCATAACGGTGTCGACGAATCGCCGTTCCGCGCGCTCGCGCGGGTGCCGCAAGCGCAGTTGCGCGCGCAGATCGGCTTGCCGCAGGACGCGTTTCTGGTCGGTGCGTTCAGCCGTCTCGCGCGCTGGAAAGGCCAGCATGTGCTGCTCGAAGCGTTGTTGCTCGAACCGCGCGCGCATGCCGTGTTCGTCGGCGCGCCGCTGTTTGGCGAAGATGCCTACGCGCAGGAACTGCATGACTTCGTGAAGGCGAACGGTCTGGAATCGCGCGTGCATTTCCTCGGTTTCCGCCACGATATCGCGGCCTGCATGCGCGCGATGGATGTGATCGCGCATACGTCGATCACGGCCGAGCCGTTCGGACGCGTGGTGGTTGAAGGCATGTTCGCGCAGCGGCCCGTGGTGGCGTCGCGCGACGGCGGTGTGACCGAGATCGTCACGCACGGCAAGAGCGGGCTGCTCTGCACGCCGGGCGACGCGCGCGAACTCGCAACGACGCTGGGCGCGCTCTACGACGACGAAAATCTGCGCGAGCGGCTCGCACAGGACGGCCTGGCAGTGGCGCGCGAGCGCTTCGGCAAGGAACAGTATGTGGAGGCTGTTGAGCGCGTACTGGACGGCGTGGCGGCCCGCGCGCGTTAAGCAGACGCAGCGGACATAGCCGGCGCATCGACCGGAAGACGGCACGCAGATTCAGGGAGGACGCTTCGGCCTGCACAGGTGGGAGCAGCAAAAGAAAGGGGCCGCCTATGCGGCCCCTTGCTTCATGGCGAGATGTGAAGCGCTTGAATCACACCGCGCGCTTGCGCAGCCGCGCCGCCACATTGAGCGCGGGGCGTTCGAAGAGTCGATAAAACACCCACGCGACCGGCAGCACCGCGAGCGTGAAGCCGAACGACGGCCAGATCGACGTTTGCAGTTCCGAGCGGAACAGCAGCGAGCCGAGCAGCACGAACAGCGGCAGGTGTATCAGATACAGCGAATAGCTGAATTCGCCGAGCTTCGAAAACAGCGGCAGCAGCACGCCGCCGCTCGCCAGCGGGCGCGCGAGCGCCTTGACGAGATAGCAGGCGAACGCGCAGGCCCAGAGCTGGAACGCGCCGTACTGGCCGAAGTGGAACGCGGCGCAGCCCGCGACCGCGAACACGGCGGCGGCGGGCCAGGCGAAGCGAAAACCCTCCGAGCCGCGCAAACGCGCTTCGGCGATCCACGCGCCGAGCATCCACGAGAACCAGTAGGACGTGAAGAACACGATGTCGTGCGGCGCGAGCGTGAGCGCCGAAATCACGTTGATGGCGGCGACCGCGGCGAGCACCGCATTGAAGCCGAAGCGGCGGCGCGCGGCGAACAGCAACGGGTAGAGCAGATAGAACTGCACTTCGAGCGAGAGCGTCCAGAGCGCGCCATTCGAGCCGTAGGTCTTGCCCGCCACGCCTTGCAGCGAGAACAGATTGACGAGAAAGGCCTGCGGGCCGATGTCGAGAATCTTGTGGCTCACGGGCGTCATCGTCAGGCTGATCGAATCGGCGACGAAGGTGAGCGCGAGCGCCGCGAGCAGCACCGGATAGATCCGCACGAAACGGCGCAGCCAGAATTGCTTCGCATCGAGCTGGAAGCCGGGATTCGCGAGCAGGCGCGCGGCGCCGCTGCGGTGAATGCAATAGCCGCTGATGACGAAGAAGATCGGCACGCCCGCCGATCCCCACGCCACCGGCAGCGTGAGCCACGCGGCGATCGTGCCGGGGCTCGCGAGGCTCGCGTGGGTCTGGTGGAATGCGCCCATGCCGATCCAGGTGACCTGGCGGCAGTGGAAATAGGCCACGAGCAGGGCTGCGAAGCCGCGCAGTGCGTCGATCAGATGATCGCCGGCGACGACGCTGGCAGCGGGCCGCGCGGCGGCGGGCATGGCGGATGCTGGCGGCAGAACGGTTTCGAGTGCGGGATCGCTCATCGTATGCACAGGGAGTCCAGGGTACTTCGCGATCTTAGGCGGCCTGCGCGACGAAATTATGCAAAAGTTTTTCGAAAAGTATTCCTGGCGTATTCCTGGAAATTGGGAGAAATGAGGGAAGCGGACGGTGAATTAATGCCGGTTGCGTCGAAATCAGGAAATAAAACCTTGTAACCTTAAAGCGATTTATTTGCGCAATTTGAAATGCTAGCGTGAAGGGGATCGCCTATGGTCGCTGGAGATTTCGATGAACCTGCATTTACTGGCCGGCATTGCCGTGCTGTTGATACTCGTCGCGGTGTCGGCGTATCGGGAGGCGCTGCGCAATGAGCCTATCCGGCGCTCGCGCACGCAATCGGCACGATTGCCGCCCGCCGACGAAGCGGAGTAAACTGCGCGGGCATCGTTGTGCCATTCGTGCCATTTCGTGTCATTGCGCCACGCTTCGCGCAGTCGCTCTGGCACAGCGCCACTCGCCGATAAGCCGATCCGGAAATTCATGCCGGTTATTCGCATCGCATGGTAATAATTTCCGCTAAGCCGCTGTAAATCGGCGATAAGTCGGCAGCATTGAGTCCGTGTCAGATTTAATTCGGATTTTTGTCTTTTTATTTTTCCGCAAAAAAGACGGGCCGATATCTTTCAATATAAAAAAGTTGCTGTGACAGAACACTCGGGGATGCCGGCTTGCCTTGCTGCGAGACCGTTACTCAAACGATCGAACTGGGAATGGACATCATGCTGAAAGTTACCAAAGCGGTATTTCCTGTTGCGGGCCTCGGTACGCGCTTCTTGCCTGCCACCAAGGCCAGCCCGAAGGAAATGCTGCCGATCGTCGACAAGCCGCTCATTCAATATGCGGTGGAAGAGGCGATCGCTGCGGGAATCACCGAAATGATTTTCGTGACCGGGCGCAGCAAGCGCGCGATCGAAGATCATTTCGACAAATCGTACGAGATCGAAGCTGAACTCGAAGCCCGCAACAAACAAAAGCTGCTCGACCTTGTTCGCAGCATCAAACCCAGTAACGTGGACTGCTTTTACGTGCGTCAGGCCGAAGCGCTCGGTCTCGGCCACGCGGTGCTGTGCGCCGAAAAGCTCGTGGGTGGCAGCCCGTTCGCGGTGATTCTCGCCGACGACCTGCTGTACAGCCCCACGCCGGTGATGAAGCAGCTCGTCAACACCTTCAACCACTATCACAGCTCGGTGGTCGGCGTGGAAGCCATTCCGCGCGAGCACACCGCGCAATATGGCGTGGTCGACGGCCGCGAGTGGGAAGAGGACGTGTTCAAGCTCTCGGGCATCGTCGAAAAGCCGGCGCCGGAAGTCGCGCCGTCGAATCTCGGCGTGGTGGGCCGCTACGTGCTGATGCCGACGATCTTCGATCACCTGCGTGCGCTCAAGCCGGGCGCGGGCGGCGAACTGCAACTCACCGACGGTCTGCAATCGCTGCTGACCGAGGAGCAGGTGCTCGCGTACCGCTATATGGGCACGCGTTTCGATTGCGGCAGCAAGCTCGGTTATCTGAAGGCCACGGTGGAATTCGCGCTGCGTCACCCGGAGGTGAAGGACGAATTCGAGGCCTATTTGCAGAACCATCTGCCGCAAGCGCTGGCTGCGGCGGCGTAATCCGGCAATCGGTTCAGGAAACGCATGGCGCGTGTGGCGCGCCGTGCGTTTTCACGCTGGACTCGCCCATTCAGGCGCGCGCCTGCCAGAACGCGCGCTGCACACGCATCACGTCGTCCTCCACATCGGCTACGGGGCCGATCAGTTCGACGGGCTTCTGGCAGTGATCGAACACATAGCGCGACGCGACGCTCATCGTCGGATTCTCGGCGTGATTGCCGGTCGCCTCCAGCAAACGCGCTTCGGTCATGCCGAACACCACGCGGCCGATATTGGCCCAGTAGGCCGTGCCCGCGCACATGCAGCACGGTTCGACCGATGTGTAGAGCGTGCACGCCCATAAATACTCGGCGCTGAAATTCATCGCGGCAATGCGCGCGAGCACAGATTCCGCGTGATTCACGGTGTCGACGTTGCCTTGCTCGATCAGCACGGTTTCGTGATCGGGGCCGACGAGGATCGCGCCGAACGGATGGTGGCCGAACGACGCGGCCCGTTCGCCCACGGCCGCCGAACGCCGCAGGTGGCGCACGATCTGTTCGTGCGTCGGCGCGGTGCGTGGCGGCGCAGTGGACGATTGATGGGTCGGGTTCATCGCTGCGTGTCTCCGTCTTGATTGCAGAAAAGGCCTGATTTTCAGGCCTTTTCTGCATTTTATAAATTGCGCGCTTACTTCGGCACCGTGCCGTCCACGCCTTCCACGAACCAGTTCAGGCGCAGCAGATCGGTATCCGACAGCGCCTTGCCCGCGGCCACGCGAATCGCGCCCGACTGGTCCTTGATCGGACCGGCGAACGGATCGAATTTACCCGCGACGATCGCATCGCGCTTCTCGGCCAGCGCCTTTTGCGCGGTCGGCGAAACGGCCTGCGTGTTGATATCGGCGAGATCGATGGCCTTTTCCTTGAGGCCCCACCAGACCGGCGCGTTGGTCCACGTACCCGACATCACCTGCTGGATCAGATGCGAGTAATAGACGCCCCAGTAGCTCACGCACGCGCCGAGCTGGGCGTTCGGGCCGAACTTCTTCATGTCCGAATCCCAGCCGAATGCGTGCACTTTCTTCTGCTCGGCGGTTTGCATCGTTGCCGTGGAGTCGGTGTTCTGGATCAGCACGTCGGCGCCCTGGCCGATCAGCGTTTCGGCGGCCTGCTTTTCCTTGCCCGGATCGAACCAGCTATTGATCCAGATAACCTTGGTGCGAACCTTCGGGTTCACCGAACGCGCGCCCATCGTGAAGGCGTCGATATTGCGCACGACTTCGGGCACCGGCACCGAGCCGACGAAACCGAGCGTGTTGGACTTCGTCGTGTAGCCCGCCACCACGCCCGCGAGGTACGCGCTCTGATACGTGCGTACGTCATAGGTCGCGAAGTTCGGCGCTTTCTTGTAGCCCGTCGCGTGCATGAACACGGTGTCGGGATAGTCCTTCGCCACTTTGAGTTCGAAGTCCTGGAAGCCGAAACTCGAGCCGACGATGATCTTGTTGCCTTTCGCGGCGAGGTCGCGGAACACGCGCTCGGAGTCGGCCGATTCGGGCACGTCTTCGACGCGCGTCACCTTGATCTTGTCGCCGTACTGCGCTTCGACGGCTTTCACGCCCTGTTCGTGCGCGTAGGTCCAGCCTGCATCGCCGGGGTTGCCGAGGTAGACGAAGGCCACGCCCATCGGCGCGGTGGCGGCGTGTCCGATGCCGCTCGTGAGGGCGGCGAACAGGGCGGCAAGGAGCGGTGCGCAAACGCGGCGCGCGCGGGGCAGGCGGACTTTCATGAATTCTCCGGTGAAGGGCAAGTCGTGTTTGCACCATGTTCGCGAGCCAAATATAAGGGAAATATTTGTGTCCCTTATTGCGGGTATAACGGAATGGATATGAAAGGCCGGGGGCGGCAAAGTGGAGACCGGGCGCGTGGGCATGCCGAATGCGCTCGCCGAGCGGCCTGGCTCAGCGTGGCTTCGTGCGTGCGGTTGACGTCGATTCGCAAAGATTCGCCCGCGCGTCGGATGACGCCCGGCGAGTGCATGCCCGTCGAATACGTGCGTATTCATGCGCGATGAATGAAGGCGCGCGCCGCGCCGCTGTTGCGCGGAACCCGATCACCCGGCCATGGGTCTTTCATAGCGTGGAGAGACGCACGACCGAGATTCACGACGAAAACAGGAGAGCCGTTCATGACCCGTCATCCCGTGGCAGGCAGCGATCATCCGGCGCCGACCGGCGCGCAATGCGTCGGCGCTTGCGATCCCGCGGAGCATTTCGACATCGTCCTCATCTTGCGGCGCCAGGCGCAGGCCGCGTTCACCGAACTGGTCGACAAGATCGCTTCGGGCGCGGCGGGCGCGCAGCCCGTTTCGCGCGCGGACTACGAGAAGCGCTTCGGCGCGTCGCAGGCCGATATTCAAAGCGTCGAGACCTTCGCGAAGGCGCATGGCCTGAGTGTCGTCAGCGCCGACGCGGGCGCGCGGCGGGTGGTGCTCTCGGGCACCGTGCAGCAATACAACGCGGCGTTCGGCGTCGATTTGCAGCGCTTCGAGCATCAGGTCGGCACGCTCAAGCAGCACTATCGCCAACCGAACGGCCCGGTGCATCTGCCCGACGACATGCACGAGATCGTCACCGCCGTGGTCGGGCTCGACAATCGCGCGAAGGTGCGGCCGCACTTTCGCATCGATTCGACGCAAGGCGGCCAGAACGATAACCCGATCCACGCGCCCATCCGCGCCGCGCGCGCCGTGAATCGCTCGTTCACGCCGCTCGAACTCGCGAGCCTCTACGATTTCCCCGCCGGCGACGGCAAAGGCCAGTGCATCGCGCTGATCGAAATGGGCGGCGGCTACACGGAGTCCGACCTTAAGGCCTATTTCAGCGCGCTCGGCGTGGCCATGCCGAAGGTGGAAGCGGTGTCCGTCGATCAGGCGAAGAACGCGCCGACCGGCGACGCGAACGGCCCGGACGGCGAAGTGACGCTCGACGTCGAGATCGTGGGCGCGCTCGCGCCGGCCGCGCTGATCGCGGTGTACTTCGCGCCCAACAGCGAAGCCGGTTTCGTCGACGCGGTGAGCGCGGCGCTGCACGACAGCCAGCGCAAGCCCTCGGTCATTTCGATCAGCTGGGGCGCGCCCGAATCGGCGTGGTCGCAGCAGACGCTCAGCGCGCTGAACGACGCGCTGCAAACCGCCGTCGCGCTGGGCGTGACGGTGTGCGCGGCATCGGGCGACAGCGGCTCGTCGGATGGCCTGACCGACGGCGCCGATCACGTCGATTTCCCGGCGTCGAGCCCGTACGCGCTCGGCTGCGGCGGCACGCACGTCACGGCCGCAAACGGCCAGATCACGCGCGAGTCCGTCTGGGGCAGCGCCGCCGCGCAGGGCGACGGCGCGACCGGCGGCGGCGTCAGCGCCACCTTCGCGCTGCCCGCTTGGCAGAAGGGTTTGCGCGTCGTGCGCAGCAGCGGCGGCGCGGGCGCGCTGGTGCGGCGCGGCGTGCCCGACGTGGCCGGCGACGCCGATCCGGCCAGCGGTTATGCCGTGCACATCGGCGGCGCGGATACGGTGGTGGGCGGCACGAGCGCGGTCGCGCCGCTGTGGGCCGCGCTGATCGCGCGCATCAACGCGACCAACGGCAAGGCGGCGGGTTTCGTCAATGCGAAGCTCTACGCGCAGCCCGGCGCGTTCAACGACATCACGAGCGGCAACAACGGCGATTACACCGCCGGGCCGGGCTGGGACGCCTGCACGGGACTCGGCACGCCGGTGGGCGGCAAGGTGGCGGCGGCGCTCGGCTCGGCGTAGCATCGAGTGCCTGCGCGCTCCGCCCGGTTCGGCTCGATGCGGGGCGTACACAAAAGTTTTCCTGGTTTCCGAAGCGAAACCGCGTGCCATCCGCGCCGTGTCGATCGTGACGCGGCGCCCCGGCACGCGGTGCGTCACCGTTGCAGCCCCCGCGCCCGTCGCCAGGCGCGGCGCTGAACGACCCACCGGCGTACCACGAGCAAGGAGACGACATGAACGAAGAGGCTCAGTCCAGCAACGGTCAAGAACACGGTCCGGCCGGCAGCAACGGCAAGCACCGCAGCCCCGCCGACCAGCCGTGCTTCGATCCCACCGCCTACGGCAACGGTCCCGACGACTTCGTCACCGACATGACCGAGAACGCCGCCATCACGCATCACGCGATCCAGATCGGCAAGGAGGTGATCGCCTACACCGCGACCGCGGGCCACCTCGTCACCGTCGATCCGAGCAGCTCGCAGCCCAACGCGAAGATCTTCTACGTGGCGTTCACGAAGGACGGCGTGCAGGCGCAGGACCGTCCGGTCACGTTCTTCTACAACGGCGGGCCGGGTTCGTCGTCGGTGTTCGTGCTGCTCGGCTCGTTCGCGCCGCGGCGCATCAAGACGTCGATGCCGGGCTTCACGCCGCCCGCGCCGTATACGCTCGAAGACAATCCCGACAGCCTGCTCGACAAGAGCGACCTCATCTTCGTCAATCCGGTCGGCACGGGGTATTCGGCGGCCATCGCGCCGCACCACAACCGCGACTTCTGGGGCGTCGATCAGGACGCGGATTCGCTCAAGCAGTTCATCAAGCGCTATCTGAGCGCGAACGATCGCTGGAATTCGCCGAAGTTTCTGTACGGCGAATCGTATGGCACGGCGCGCAGCTGCGTGCTCGCATACCGGCTGCACGAAGACGGCGTGGACCTGAACGGCATCACGCTGCAATCGTCGATACTCGATTACACGCAGAGCGGCAATCCCATCGGCGCCTTGCCGACGGCCGCCGCCGACGCGTGGTTCCACAAGCGGCTCGGCGTGAAGCCCGCGCCGAAGGATCTGCAGAGTTTCGTCGCGCAGGTCGCGCAATTCGCGCGCACCGATTATCGCGAGGCGCTGGCGAAATTTCCCGACCCGAAAGATCCGTCGATTCCCGCCACGCTCAAGACGCTTGCGCAATACACGGGCATCGACACGCAAATGCTGCAAGCCTGGAATCTCGACGTCGCCGGTTACGACAGCCGCGGCAATTCGCTCTTTCTTACCACGCTGCTCAAGGACAAGGGCGTGGCGCTCGGTTCATACGACGGGCGCGTGACGGCGATCGACACGGGCATTGCGGGCAATGTCGATCCGAACGCGGGCGGCAACGATCCGACCATGACGGCGGTCAGCGGCGTTTATACGGCGATGTGGAACAGCTATCTGAACGAGACGCTCAAGTTCCGCACCAATTCGTCGTTCACGGACCTCAACGATCAGGCGTTCAAGAACTGGAATTTCGGCCATATCGATCCGACCGGCGCGCAGAAGGGCGTCGACGCGCAAGGCAATATCGTGCTCTACACGGCCGGCGATCTGGCGGCGGTGATGGCCTTGAATCCGGATCTACGCGTGCTGTCCGCGAACGGCTATTACGACTTCGTCACGCCGTTCTATCAGACCGTGATCGATCTGCAGAAGATGCCGCTCGCCGACCAGAAAGTGCGCGACAACCTCAGCGCGCGCTTCTATCCCTCGGGGCATATGGTGTATCTCGACGGCGCGTCGCGCACGGCGCTCAAGGCCGATCTCGCGAAGCTCTACCAGAGCGCGGTCGCCGACCGTCCGGCCGTGGCGCGCATCCGCGCGTTGCAGCGCATGAGCACGATGAGCGCGCTGCATCACTGAGCGCGATGGCCGGCCGCGCGTGAAGCGCGAGGGCGTGCGTCAGAGCGTGCGCCCTTGCGCCATCGCGGCGAGGCACGCGCGCGCGTCGCCCTGCACGATGCGCGCCGAGCACGCGATCATGAGGTTCTTCGAGAGCCCGAAATCTTCCACCAGGAAGCCGCGTTCGCAGACGCGTCCGCGCGGATCGGCGCGCGAGGGCACGCGTTCGGCCAGCGTGCCGTCGTCCGTCGTGTAGGCCCAGATCTCCTTGCCGAGCGCGGCGGCGAAGCCGATCTCGAACGCCGTGCCGGAGTCGGGCTCGCCGGGACCGCGAAAGTCGTCGACATTCGCCATGACGATGTCGGCGGTGCGGATCGATTCGATGTTCGCGTGGTAGATCCAGGCGGCCTGGCGCGGGCCGTCGAGGTCGGCGGGCGCCTGGGCGTCGAGCGGATAGACGCCTTCGAAGCCGAACTCCGCACACGCGGCAACGAGTCGCGCGCCGTGCTCGATCGCATCGAGACGAAAAACGTCGAAGCCCGCGAGATAGACGCGCGGGCGGCGGGGCGAGGCGGCGAGGGTCATGGCGGGGCGTCTCCAGTCGGGGCCGTGGGGCGTGTGCCGATTCTAGCCCCGTTGCCCGCGCCCGCGCAGGTTCAGCGCTTCGCCTGGCAGGGGTACGCGGCGATCAGCGCCTTGTAGACGACCGCGCCCGTGGGCTCGAGCATATTTTCCAGATGGCCCTTCATATACGCGAGCACCGCGCCGAGTTGCTGCGGACGCGTGGCCGTCGGCGGCAGGCAGTAGCGCGGCTGCTGGCGGTCGAGCAGCGCCTGCACGAGCGCGCCGTTGGCGTAGCCGGCCATGTACAGCAGGCAGGCGTCGCGGTTCTCGGGCTTCTGGCAGGCGGCGTAGAACACATCGGACTGATCGATGGAGGGCGCGGCTTGCGCGGGCGCCGGTTGCGCCGATGCGCTGCCGGCGGTGAATGCGGCAGCAAGCGCCAGCGCGGTGAGGGTTGCCTTGATCATATTGCTTCCGAAGGAGGGAGTGCGAACGAATACAGCGCGAATGCGGAATGCGCGAGCGCGGCGTGCCGGCGAGGCCGATGCGCGCGGCGGCCCGTGCGAGCCGGGCGCAAGGATAGCCGCGCCGCTTTATCTCAGGCTTGCCGTCCGTCAAGGGGAAGCGATGGCCGTGGCATGATGCAGGGCGGCATCGGATTTCGGGATGCGCGCAAGGTTTGCTGCCGTTCGCCCGTCAACAAGGAGAGAGACTGTTATGAGCCGATTGAGGCGCCCGCCGTCAGGTCTGCGTGCCGCCGCCGGCACCGCGCTCGTCAGGTCCGTCGTGTCCGTCACGTTCGTCGCGTTCGTTGCGATGGCGGCGGCTGCCGTGGCGTGGCCGGGGCTGGCGCGCGCGCAGGTCGCGCAGCCCACGCTCGACAAGATCCGCGACGCCAACGCGATCGCGATCGGCTACAGCGAGACCTCGGTGCCGTTTTCGTCCGTCGATGCGAACGGCAAGGTCGTCGGCTTTTCGCAGGACATATGCGACCGCGTGATCGCGGCGGTCAAGGCGCGCACGCAGCGGCCGGGGCTGGGCGTGCGCTTTATCGCCGTCACGTCGCAGAATCTCATGCCGCTCGTGCAGAACGGCAGCGTCGATCTAGTCTGCGGCGTCACGACCAATACCCGCGCGCGCCAGCGCCAGGTGCAGTTCTCCGACACGTTTTTCATCGCCGATACGCGCCTGCTCACGCGCCGCAACTCGGGCATTCACGATTTTCCGGACCTCGCGGGCAAGACCGTGGTCACGAATCAGGGCACGACGTCCGAGCGCATGCTGCGCCGCATGAATCTCGATCGCCACATGAACATGCAGGTGCTCAGCGCGCACGACTACGGCGAGGGACGGCGCATGCTCGAATCGGGCCGCGCCGTGGCCTACATGATGGACGACGTCCTGCTCGCGGGCACGCGCGCCCACATGGCGAAGCCGGCGGACTGGGTGATCGTCGGCACGCCGCAGTCGTCCGAGGCGTATGCGTTCGTGATGCGCAACGGCGACCCGGCCTTCCGTCAGGTCGTCGACGACGCGATGAGCGCGCTCATGAGGAGCGGCGAAATGGGCAAGCTCTACACGAAGTGGTTCGAGCAGCCGACGCCCGGCAGCGGCGCGGACTGGCGGTTTCCGATGAGCGACGCGCTGCGCAAGCTCTACGCCGCGCCGAACGACCGCGCGCTCGATTGAGCGGCGATACCGATCCCCGCGCCGAACGGGGACTTTTGCGGGGCAGCCGGCGCGATCGTGAGATGATCTCGGTCCCGGCCAGCGGCGCGAGCGCGCGTTGCCGATCGGAAACACGGCGCAAGCGGGCGCAAGCAGGCGCAAGCAAGACACAAGCCGCGTGTTTCCGATGCGAAAATGGCGGGCTTAAGCGTGCCTGAACGAAACAGGCGACGCGGATACGAAACACGAACACGGCGCGCGGGCCGCGCGCACGCAGACCTCAGGGAGCGGACATGCAGGAACAGGGCAGCACGGTGGTGATCGTCGGGGCAGGGCACGCGGGTGGCAACGCCGCGGCGCTGCTGCGTCAATACGGTTTTGAAGGGCGCATCGTGCTGGTGGGCGAGGAGCCCGTGCCGCCGTATCATCGTCCCCCGCTCAGCAAGGCGTATCTGAAGGGCGAGACCGACGTCGAGCGCCTCTGGCTCAAGCCGCGCCAGTTCTACGAAGACAACCGTATCGAGCTGAAGCTCGGCGTGAGCGCGCAGTCGCTCGACCGCGCGGGCCATACGCTCACGCTCGGCGACGGCAGCAGCCTGCACTACGACAAGCTGATTCTCGCGACCGGTTCGCTGCCGCGCGCGCTGACGGTGCCGGGCCACGACCTCTCGGGCGTGGTCGCGCTGCGCACGCTCGCCGACGCCGACGTGCTGCGCGAACGCGTTCAGCCCGGCGAAAAGCTCGTCGTGATCGGCGCGGGCTATATCGGCCTGGAAGCCGCCGCCGCCGCGCGTCAGCTCGGCCACGACGTGACCGTGCTGGAAGCCGCGCCGCGCGTGCTGGGCCGCGTGACGGGCGAAATCGTGTCGACGTTCTACGCCGACCTGCATCGCGCGCAGGGCGTCGATCTGCGCCTGAACGCGAAGATCGAGGCGCTGGTCGGCGAAAACGGCAAGCTCACGGGCGTGCAGCTCGCGGGCGGCGAAGTCGTGCCGGCCACGCTGGCGCTGATCGGCATCGGCATCGTGCCGAACGTGGGGCTGGCCGAGACGGCGGGCATCGTCTGCGTCAACGGCATTCAGGTCGACGACGATTCGCGCACCTCCGACGCGGACGTATTCGCCATCGGCGACTGCGCGAGCCGTCCGCTTTCGCACTACAGCCGCACGGGCCGCCTCGAAAGCGTGCACAACGCGGTCGAACAGGCGAAGCTCGCGGCGGCGGCGATCGTCGGCAAGCCGCGTCCGGCCTGCGACGCACCGTGGTTCTGGTCCGATCAGTACGAACTGAAGCTGCAGACCGTCGGCCTGCTCGAAGGCTACGACGAGACCGTCGTGCGCGGCGATCCGGCGGCGCGTCGCTTTGCCGTCTACTACCTGAAAAACGGCACGCTGCTGGCGGTCGATGCGGTCAGTTCGATGCCCGATTTCCTGTGCGGCAAGAAGCTGGTCGGTTCGGGCAAGACGCTCGACGTGGCGGCGCTGCGCGATCCGGCGACGGATATCGGCAAGTTCGCGGCGGCCACGCTGGTCTGAGCGCGGCGGCTGCGCCAGCCGGACGAGAACGAAGCGCGCGGTCGAATTCAAGCGCGGATTCGACCGCGGTTCGACCGCGACTTCGCGGCCATCACTTCAGCGCATGTTCGCGCCAAACGCGCGCGACACCGCGCGATCCGCGCACGAAAGCCTTCATGCGGTCCACGTCATCCTCGACGTGGACGCCATGCCGATCCGGACGTATGCGCGGCCTGAATCGGCCTGAGCCGTCGCCGGCCGCGCCGCAAAGCCGGCCATCGTTGAGCACGCCAATGTCGTAAACTATCGCATCGGGCCGCGGGCTTCCTCGGGGCAGCATGAACCACTCCCCGCCACCTCGCGCCCGAGTTTCCTATCGGCAACATTTGCGACATTTACGACCAGGCGACATGGCCGCATTCCACCCGCACGATCTTCTTTCCCGGCCCGCCCGCGCGCCGCAACGGAGCCGCATGTGAACGCGCGCGCCTTGCCTCCGGGCCTGATGCTCGTTCACGGCAACGAGCCCGAACGGCTGCGCGACCTGATCGTTCAGTGGATCGGTCAGCATCCCATCGCGCCGCTCGAAAAGGAAATGCTGCTGGTGCAGAGTAACGGCATCGCGCAGTGGCTCAAGCTCGCGTTCGCCGCCGATCCCGAGGACGGCGGGTGTGGCATCGCAGCGGCGCTGGAAATGTCGCTGCCGTCGCGTTTTCTCTGGCAGGTGTATCGCGCGGTGCTGGGCGAGGACGCGGTGCCGGCCGTCTCGCCGTTCGATAAATCGCGCCTCGTCTGGCGGCTGATGCGCATGCTGCCTGCGCTGCTCGACGAGCCGGGCTACGAACCGCTCAAGCGCTTCATGGCCAACGACGAGGAACAGCGCAAGTGTTTTCAGCTCGCGCAACGCGTGGCCGACCTGTTCGACCAGTACCAGGTGTATCGCGCCGACTGGCTCGCTGCGTGGGCCGATCACGACGACGTGCTGATCGACGCGCGCAACAACCGCGTGCCGCTCGCCGACGACGCGCGCTGGCAAGCCGCGCTCTGGCGCGCGCTGCTCGCCGACGTGAGCGAGCGCGCGCCTGCGGGTAGCGCGCTCGCGCAAACCGGCCGGGCGGCGGTGCACGATCTCTTCATGCGCCGCGCGCAGGCGTGGCAGGAAGGCGAGCCGAGGCCGCGTGGCCTGCCGCGCCGCCTCGTGGTGTTCGGCATTTCGAGTCTGCCGCGCCAGTCACTCGAAGTGCTTGCGGCGCTCGCGCGCTGGAGCCAGGTGCTGCTCTGCGTGCACAACCCGTGCATGCACTACTGGGCCGATATCGTCGCCGACCAGGATCTGCTGCGCGCGCGTCACGCGCGTCAGCGTCGCCGCGCGGGCGCGCCCGCCGTGCTCGACGAATCGCAACTGCATTTGCACGCGCAACCCTTGCTGGCGGCGTGGGGCAAGCAGGGGCGCGACTTCATCGGCCTGCTCGACGAATACGACAGTGACGAAGCGCGCGAAACCTACACGCCGCATTTCACGCGCATCGGTCAGCGTATCGATCTGTTCGACGGCGCCGACGCGCACACGTTGCTGCAAGAACTGCAGGACGATATTCGCGATCTGCGTCCGCTGCCGGAGACGCGCGAGCATTGGCCCGCCGTCGATCCGCAGACCGACGAGTCGATCCGCTTTCACGTTGCGCACAGCGCGCAGCGCGAAGTGGAGATCCTGCACGACCGTCTGCTCGCGGCGTTCGCGGCCGACCCCGCGATGCGTCCGCGCGACGTGATCGTGATGGTGCCCGACATCGAGATTTACACGCCGCATATTCAAGCCGTGTTCGGTCTTGTCGATAGCGACGATCCGCGCTATATCCCGTTCAGCGTCGCGGACCGCGCGCAGCGCGCATTCGATCCGTTGATCGGCGCGCTCGAAATGCTGCTCGCGCTGCCGCACGGACGCGTCACCGTGAGCGACGTGCTCGATCTGCTCGAAGTGCCCGCCGTGCGCACGCGCTTCGAGATCGACGCGGAGGATGTGCCGACGCTGCGCAACTGGATCGATGGCGCGAATATCCGCTGGGGTTTGCATGCCGAACAGCGCGCGAGCCTCGGCCTGCCGCATGGCGAAAGCGGCGCGCCGAACAGTTGGGCCTTCGGGCTGCGCCGGATGCTGCTCGGTTATGCGGCCGGAGATCGTGCGAGCGCGTGGCGCGGGATCGAGCCGTACGCGGAGATCGGCGGGCTCGACGCGGCCTTGCTCGGCCCGCTTACGCGCCTGATCGACGCACTCGATCACGCATGGCGCACGCTGCGCGAACCGGCGAGCGTGGACGTCTGGTGCGAGCGTCTGCGCGCGTTGAAGGCCACCTTCTTCGCCACCGACGAAGGCGAGGACGCGTACACGCTCGAACGCCTCGACAGCGCGCTCGAAACGTGGCGCGACGCGTGCAGCGAAGCCGAACTCACGGACGCGCTGCCGCTCGCCATCGTCGCCGAAAACTGGCTCGGCCAGCTCGACGGCGGCGGCCTTTCGCAGCGCTTTTTCGCAGGCGCGGTGACCTTCGCCACGCTCATGCCGATGCGCGCGATTCCGTTTCGCTACGTCTGTCTGCTCGGGATGAACGACGGCGATTATCCGCGCAGCCGCACGCCGCTCGACTTCGACCTGATGCGGCGCGACTATCGTCCCGGCGACCGTTCGCGCCGCGAGGACGACCGCTATCTGTTTCTCGAAGCGCTGCTGTCCGCACGCGAGCATCTGCATATCTCGTGGATCGGCCGCAGCGTGACCGACAACACACCGCGTCCGCCTTCGGTGCTGGTCGGGCAGTTGCGCGATCACATCAAGGCGGGCTGGCGGCTCGACAGCGAAGACGGCAAGCCCGACGCGCTACTCGACGCGCTCACGATCGAACATCGGTTGCAGCCGTTCAGCGCCGACTACTTTCCGGCCGATCCGCGTCACGCGCCGCTGTACACCTATGCGCACGAATGGAGCCGTCCCGCGCCGCTGGCGAGCGGCGCAGCCGACGCGCCGACGCTGCCCGCGCCCGAGCGCGACGAGCCGCTTTCGGTGCGTGAACTCGCGGAGTTTCTCCGCGATCCGGTGCGCAGCTTCTTTCGTCAGCGTTTGCGCGTGGCGCTCGAAATGCAGGACGAAGCGAGCGAGAACCACGAGCCGTTCGAAGTGGATGCATTGCAGGCGTGGCAGTTGCAGGGCGAACTGATTCGCGCGCAGGTGGCGGCGATGGAGCGCGGCGAAACCGATCTCGAACCGGTCGCGCGCGAACGGCTCGAACGCATGCATCGCAGCGGCGATCTCGCGAGCGGCGGCTTCGGCGAAGTGATCGGCGAGGAACTGCTCGCGCCGATGGAAGAACTGTTCATCGAATATCGCAAGGCGCTCGCGCGCTGGCCGCGTCTGCGTACCGATCAATATGAAATTCGTCTGGATCTCGCGCGCGAAGGCCGCACGATCGACGTGCAGGATTGGCTCGACGATATTCGCGAAGGCGATGACGGCACGCTCGGGCGCGTGATTCTCGAACCCGGCACGCTCGTGAAGGACAACAAGTATCGCGGCGAACGGCTCGTCGCGTACTGGGTCGCGCACGTTGCCGCGCAACTCGCGGTGGGCGAAGTGACCACGGTCGTGGTGAGTAAGGTGGGCGTGGCGGAGTTCGCGCCGCTCGCGCGCGAGACTGCGCGCGCGTGGTTGCTCGCGCTGCTGGCGGCGTGGGACGAAGGCGCGCGGCGGCCGTTGCCGCTCGCGGTGAAAACGGCCTTCGCCTGGCTGCGCAAATTGCCGGCGGACTACGACGCGGCGTCGGGCGCGGTGCCCGCCGAAGCGTGGGAAGCGGCGCGCACGGCCTTCGAGGGCGCGGCGCGCATGGCGGGCGAGTGCGAGACGAATCCGTACGTGCGCCGCGCATTTCCTGACTTCGACACGCTGATCGCGAACGACGAATTCGCGACGCTGGCGGCCACGTTATTGCTGCCGGTGCAGCGCGCGCCGCTCGCTTCATCGAAGAAGAAAAGCGGCGCCGCGTCTGCCGACAACGCAGGAGACGCCGCATGACCCCGGCCGACGACATGATCGCCAACGAATTGAAGCCGCTCTCGTTTCCGCTTTACGGCAGCCGCCTGATCGAAGCGAGCGCGGGCACGGGCAAGACTTTCACGATCGCGATGCTTTACGTGCGGCTCGTGCTCGGTCATGCGGGCACGCGTGACGCTCAGGAGCGCGACGAATTCGACTTCGACGACGAGTTCGACGAATTCGACGAATTCGACGAATCCCACGAAGACGAAGAAGCACTCGCGCACAGCGAAACCGCTGCCGATGCACAGCCCGCGATGCGTCCGCTCACGCCGCCGGAAATTCTCGTCGTGACCTTCACGGACGCAGCCACGAAGGAGCTGCGCGAGCGGATCCGCGCGCGTCTGATCGAAGCGGCCGAGTATTTCCGCGCCGAGCCCGACGAGGATTCGCAGCGCGCGACGGGCACCGATCTGCTGCACGATCTGCGTGCGGAATATCCCGAAGCGCAATGGCCCGCGTGCGCGCGCCGTCTGCAACTCGCTGCCGAATGGATGGACGAAGCGGCGGTCTCGACGATTCACGGCTGGTGCAATCGCATGCTGAGCGAGCACGCATTCGACAGCGACAGCCTGTTTTCGCAGACGCTCGAAGCCGATCAGACCGAGTTGCGCGCCGAAGTCGTGCGCGATTACTGGCGCACGTTTCTCGCGCCGCTCGATGCGCAAGACGCCGCGCAGGTCCGCGCGTGGTTCGCGAGTCCCGATGCCTTGCACGGTGCGATTCGCAGCCTGCTCGGTCACGCCGAACTGCTGCCCGACGCCGACGTGCCCGAAGCCGCGCTGAGCGAAGCCCGCAAGCAGGCGCACGACGCGCTCGAACTGCTGAAAGCGCCGTGGCGCACGGGCATTGACGAAGCGGAAGGACTGATTGCGGCCGCGCGCGAGAAAAAGCTGTTCGACGCGAAGAAACTGAATACGCGCAATTGCGAAACGTGGTTCAGCAAGCTGCGCGAATGGGCCAACGATCCCGACAGTCTGCATCCCGGTTTCAAGGACGATGCCGCCGTGTGGACGCGTCTTACGCCCGCCGGCCTCGCGGAAATCTGGAAGGACGGTCCGCCGCCCGCGCACGATTGTTTCGTGGCGATGGAGGCGTTGCGCGAGGCGCTGGCCGCGCGGCCCACGGCGAAGCTGCCGATTCTTTGCCACGCGGCGCGCTGGATCGCGCGGCGCTTCGAAGAGGAAGAGACGCGACGCTCGCAGATGGGTTTCGACGAACTGCTCACGCGTCTGCTCGACGCGCTGAAGAAGCCTAATGGGTCGCGTCTGGCCGAGATCATCCGCAAGCAGTATCCGGTGGCCTTGATCGACGAGTTCCAGGACACCGATCCAGTGCAGTACCGGATCTTCGATGCGGTCTACGATATCCAGGCGAACCGCAATGAGACGGCTATCGTCTTGATTGGCGATCCTAAGCAAGCGATCTACGCGTTCCGTGGCGCGGATATCTACACGTATCTGCGCGCGCGCGAGGCGTGTGCGGGTCGGCTCTATACGCTCAAGAAAAATTTCCGCTCGACGCGTGCGATGGTCGATGCGGTCAATCGCTGTTTCGAGGCGGCGGAGCAGCGGCCCGAAGGCAGCGGCGCATTCCTGTTTCGCGGCGCGCCAGGCGAAGCCAATGCGTTGCCTTTCGTCGCGGCGGATGCAGCCGGGCGTCCCGACTCGCTGGTCGCGCCTGGCGGCGACGTGCCCGCGCTGAACGTCTGGTGGTTGCCCGCTTCGGCCGACGGCAAACCCTTGAGCAAGACCGCGTATTTCGCGAGCATGGCGGCGAGTTGCGCGACCGAGATGGCGCGCCTGCTGAATCTCGGCCAGGCGGGCACGGCGGGCTTCGAAGGCGAGCACGGCATGCGGCCCCTGCAACCGGCCGACATGGCGGTGCTCGTGAACAATCGCGACGAAGCGCGCGCGATTCGCGAAGCGCTGGCGGCGCGTGGCGTGCGCAGCGTTTATCTGTCCGATCGCGATTCCGTGTATCAAACGCCGCAAGCGGAAGAATTGCGCTACTGGCTCGGCGCGTGCGCCGAACCCGACGACGGCCGCCTCGTGCGCAGCGCGCTCGCAACGGGATCGCTCGGCCTCGGCTGGGATGAACTCGATGCGCTCGGTCGCGACGAAATCGCATGGGAAGCGCGCGTGCTGCAATTTCGCGGCTATCGCGAAGTGTGGCGCAAGAAGGGCGTGCTGCCGATGCTGCGTCGTCTGCTCAACGACTTCCATGTGCCGCAGCGGCTGCTCGGCGCGAGCGCGGCGGCGGGTCTGAACGGCGAGCGCGCGCTCACGAATCTGCTGCATCTGGCCGAACTGTTGCAGCAGGCGAGCACGCAGCTCGATGGCGAACACGCATTGATCCGCTATCTCGACGAACAACGCGAGGACGAGAGTGCGGGCGGCGGTGGCGACGCACGCCAGTTGCGCCTCGAAAGCGACGCGGGACTCGTGCAGGTGGTGACGATCCACAAGTCGAAAGGCCTCGAATATCCGCTCGTATTTCTGCCGTTCGCGTGCGCGCATCGCGCGGTGAAGGCCGACGACGTGCCGTTCAAATGGCACGACGAGGCGGGCAATCTGCGCGTCACGCTCGAAGCGGATAGGCAGGTGCTGGCGCAGGCCGATCGCGAACGGCTCGGCGAGGATCTGCGCAAGCTTTACGTCGCGCTCACGCGCGCGCGTTACGCGACGTGGATCGGTTATGCGCCGGTGCAGAACGTCGAAGGCAGCGCATTCGGTTATCTGGTGAGCGGCGGCGCGCCGTTGCCGGCGGAGCAGAGCGCGACGCTGCTCGGCGAGTTGCGCGGCGCATGCGCGGATATCGCGGTGGCGGAAGCGCCTGTGCCCACGCACGAAACCTTCGCGCTGCGCGGGCCGGGCGTCGTGCGCGGTCACGCGCGCATGTTCCCGCGGCGTGGGCGCGAACCGTGGTGGATCGCGAGCTATTCGAGCCTGAAAACCGTGGAGGGCACGCAACTCGCCTACGCGGCGCAGATGGCGCAGGAAGAACACATCGCGCCCGACACGCGCAGTGAAGACGTGTTTCGCGAACTGCTCGACGCGCGCGTGATCGACGATGTCGACGCGGACGATGTGTTGCCCGTATCGGCGGAACTCGCGCCCGAGGGCGCGCCGATGCACGGCTTCGAGCGCGGCGCGGACGCGGGCAGCTTCCTGCACGAACTCATCGAGTGGGTGGCGAACGAGGGCTTTGCGGAAGTCGCGCGCGACGCCACGAAACTGCGCGACATGATCGCGCGGCGCTGCAACGTGCGCGGCTGGTCGCAATGGATCGATACGCTCACCTCGTGGATGCTGGCGTGGTTGAGCACGCCACTGCGTCTGCCGTCGATCGATGGCGAAGCGGTGGCGCCGCTCACGCTCGCGAAGCTCGACAGCGCGTCGTATATGGCGGAAATGGAATTCTGGGTCGCGGCGCACAAGGTGAATACGCTCGAACTCGATGCGCTCGTCACCGAACTCACGCTCGACGGCGCGCCGCGTCCGCCGCTCGACGCGACGCGTTTGAACGGCATGCTCAAGGGTTTTATCGATCTGGTTTTCGAGCACGAGGGCCGTTATTACGTCGCCGATTACAAATCGAACTGGCTCGGAGCCGACGATGATTCGTACACCGAATCGAGAATGAGCGCGCAGATTCTGCACTCGCGTTATGAGTTGCAGTACGCGCTTTATCTGTTCGCGCTGCATCGTTTGCTGAAGGCGCGTTTGCCCGATTACGACTACGACCTGCACGTGGGCGGCGCCGTCTATATGTTCCTGCGCGGCGGCCGTGCGCCGAGCCAGGGCCTGCATTGCGAGCGCCCGCCGCGCGAGTTGATCGAAGGACTCGATGCGCTGTTCGCGCATCACGACGCGCTTGAGGATGCAGCATGAGCCCGCGACGCAACACGCGCAACGATTTGCCGAAAGGCGCGATCGGCACGACCGGCGATCTGTTCGATACGTTCTTGCCTGAAGAGATCGAGGAGGAGGCGAAGCCTGCGCCTGTCGAAGCCGCTGAGTCCATCGCGCAGCGTCCCAACGTCAGCGAGTCGGCGGCGCAGATGCTCGCGACGCTCGATCGCTGGGTGGAGCGCGGCTGGCTGCGCACGCTCGACGGCGCGTTCGCGCGCTTTCTGCTCGACGAGACGCCCGATGCGCCGCCGCTGTTGCTGCTCGCCGCCGCGCTCGCGAGTCATCAGTTGGGGCGCGGCCATGTGTGTCTCGACTTGCAGGCGACGCTCGACGATCCCGCCTTCGCGCTCTCGTTGCCGCCCGACGGTCCGCAAACGCCCACGGCCGAGCCGCCGCAGCCGCCCGCCGAAGTGCTCGCGGGGGTGACGCTCGAGCGCTGGCGCGCGGCGCTCGACGCGCCGGAACTGGTCGGGCACACGCAAGCCGATGTGCACGACAGCACGCAAGCCAGCGCGCAAGACAGCACGCAAGACAGCACGCAAGCCAGCGCGCAAGACAGCACGCCGCTCGTGCTGGCCGGCAATCGTTTCTATCTGCGCCGGTACTGGCAGTACGAGCAGGACGTGCGCGCGGGTATCGAAGCGCGGCTTGCGCGCGGACCGCGTCTCGAAGCGGCGCTGCCCGCCGCGGCGGCGCGCGCAGCGCTCGACGCCTTGTTCGCGCCGCGTTCGGCATCGGCAAAAGGCGCGGACTGGCAGAAACTCGCGTGCGCGCTCGCGGCGCGCAGCGCGTTCAGCATCATCACGGGCGGACCCGGCACGGGCAAGACGACCACCGTCGTCAAATTGCTGGCGCTGCTGCAAACGCTGGCGCTCGATCCGGACGGCACAGGCGGACGCCCGCTGCGCATTCGCCTCGCCGCGCCGACGGGCAAGGCCGCCGCGCGCCTGAACGAATCGATCGCGGGTGCCGTCGAACGATTGCCGTTCGACGCGCTCGCGCAGCGCGTCGATCCGGCTGCGCTGCGCAGCGCGATTCCGACTGTCGTGACCACGCTGCATCGCGTGCTCGGCACGCGGCCCGGCAGCCGGCGTTTTCGTCACGATGCGGGCAATCCGCTGCCCGTCGACGTACTCGTGATCGACGAAGCGTCGATGGTCGATCTGGAGATGATGGCCGCCGTGCTCGATGCGTTGCCGTCGAATGCGCGTCTGATCCTGCTCGGCGACAAGGACCAGCTGGCCTCGGTCGAAGCGGGCGCGGTGCTCGGCGAACTTTGCGAGCGCGCGCGCGACGGCCACTACACGGAGGCGACGCGCGCATGGCTCGAAGCGGCCACGGGCGAGCGCATCGACGCCGCCATGCTCGATACGCACGGCACGCCGCTCGATCAGGCCGTGGCGATGCTGCGCGAGAGCCATCGTTTCGCATCGGAAAGCGGGATTGGCGCGCTGGCCGAACTCGTCAACGCGGGCGACGCCACGGGCGTGGCGAAGATCTGGACGCGCGGCTATGCGGATCTCGCGCGCCTCATCTGTCCGGCGGGCGACGACGCGCCGTTGCGCGCGCTGATCACCGACGGCGTGGTGAACGAAGAAGCGGGCGGCGGCAGCAGCGCGCCCGCCACGCAGCGCCGGGGCTATCGGCATTATCTGCACACCATGCGTGCGTTGCGTCCGGAAGCGGGCGCGTCGCCGGAAGCGCTGGCGAAGTGGGCATCGGTGGTTTTGCAGGCGCATACGCAGTTTCAGTTGCTGTGCGCGTTGCGACGCGGCACGTGGGGCGTGGAAGGACTCAACCGGCGCGTCGCGCGGCTGCTGCAGGAAGACGGTCTGATCGATCCGCTCGGCGACTGGTATGCGGGGCGGCCCGTGCTCGTCACGCATAACGACTACGAGCTTGGGCTGATGAACGGCGATATCGGCATTGCGCTCGATCTGCCCGTGGAAGCGGGCGCGCCGCCGGTGCTGCGCGTGGCGTTCCCGTCGGGCGATGGCGCGGGCGGCGTGAAGTGGGTGTCGCCGAGCCGCCTGCAAGGCGTCGAGACCGTGTTCGCGCTGACCGTGCACAAGTCGCAGGGCTCGGAATTCACGCACGCGGCGCTCGTGCTGCCCGATACGTACAGTCCGATTCTCACGCGCGAACTCGTCTACACGGGCATCACGCGCGCGCGCACGTGGTTCACGCTGGCCGTGCCGGAAGGGCGCTCGGTGCTGGAGCGCGCGGTTTGCGCCCGCGTGCAGCGCGCGAGCGGCTTGATGGCGGCGCTATTCGACGAAGCGCGCTGAAACCCGGCATTGCGATGTTGTTGCATGCGATCGCCGCGCGCGTTTCCCATCGGAAATCGAGAAAACTTCTGAACCCATGACGAAACAAACGGGCCGCGCCGGATCATGCAGATGATCCGGGGCGGCCCGTTATTTTCCGATCGGAAATCGGGAAAACTTTGGGTTGCCCTTTGTTTTCCCGATCCCGTTTCCGGTCGTCGTGCGGTCTTAAACGATCGTCAGCGTGACGTCGATGTTGCCGCGCGTGGCGTTCGAGTACGGGCACACGATGTGAGCCTTGTCGACCAGCGCCTGAGCGGCTTCGCGGTCGAGGCCCGGCAGCGAGACGCGCAGTTCCACTTCGATGCCGAAGCCGTTCGGAATCTGGCCGATGCCGACGCGGCCCGTAACCGAGACGTCCGCCGGAATGGCGATCTTGTCGCGCGCGGCGACGAACTTCATCGCGCCGATGAAACACGCGCTGTAACCGGCTGCGAACAGTTGCTCCGGGTTCGTGCCGGCGCCGCCTGCACCGCCCAGTTCGCGCGGCGTCGTGAGCTTGAGGTCGAGGTTGCTCTCGGGCACAACGGCGCGGCCGTCAC
This sequence comes from Paraburkholderia sp. SIMBA_027, assembly GCF_046535315.1. NCBI lineage: Bacteria > Pseudomonadati > Pseudomonadota > Betaproteobacteria > Burkholderiales > Burkholderiaceae > Paraburkholderia > Paraburkholderia sp. SIMBA_027. Next base: position 436,037 of record NZ_JAWRWY010000002.1, on the reverse strand, counting down.
GGCCTCCGGTTGCGGTGGCTTCGGCGGTGTAGAGGACTTTTTCGATCGACATGACTGACTCTCCAGTGTGAGTAACGATAGGTCAAGCAACAAGGTTGATTCGTTAGTCGTCCAGATCGAAGGGATCTTCGCGACCGGTTGTGCCACTGTTGTGCAGCGACGATAACGGTCATTCGTGGCGTACGCGTGATCGTCATCGTGATTCTCGTAATGCTATCTATCACTAGATAGACAACGGGGTCCAACAATGGGGCGGTGAACCGCCCCGGTACTGCAATCCTTGCCTGTGGCCGCGTTGCTATGCCCCTCAGGCCGCGACTCGCCACATGGCTTCCACGTCTTCCAGACGCGACTTCGTGTGAAACAGCCGGCTCGCGATCACGCTGCCTTGCAGCGCCGCGAACAGCGTGCGCGCCGCGCTTTCCGGCTTGCCTTTCGCGACCAGCGTGCCTTCCTCGACGCCTTGCGCCAGCACCTTGGCCAGCCAGGCTTCGTTGGTGCGGAAGAAGGCCTGCACCGCTTCACGCACGGTTTCGGGCAGCGTCTCGATGTCGGCGGCGAGCATGCCGCACAGACAGATCTGGTTGCCGTCGCCCAAGGTCTTGCCGAAGAAGCGCGTGTACAGGCTGAGCTTTTCGTTCGCCGGCAACGCCGGGTCGATCGACTGCAATGCCCGCACGACTTCTTCGCTGTACTGCTTGACCGCTTCGAGCACCAGGTCGTCCTTCGACGGGAAGTAGTAGTGGATGCTCGATGTTTTCACGCCGACCAGTTCCGACAGGTCGCGATAGCTGAAGCCGTTGTAACCCCGCAGCATCATCAACGTGATGGCGTGATCCAGAAGCTGCTCGCGTACGGTTGATTGCGTGTCCATGGGTGTTAATTTATCTACTGGAAGATAGATTGTCAAGTTTCCGAAGCGAAATATTTTTTCGCACTGGAAAGCCCTTGTTTCCGCACGGTTTCCGATCGGAAATCGGGTCTTAACGTTTTCTTGATGCCTGCATTCTTACCATTGCAAATCGCAATCATTCTTATTTGTGATGGCGATGCCGGCAGGCAATCCAGCAAAACAGGAAACTGGGGTGAATACAACATGCAGTTGAATCGGGGAACGCGAGGCCGTCCATCGGGCTTGCTGATCAATCTGTTCGGCGCGACGTTCGGTTGCGTCGCGCTGACGGCGGCGCACGCGCAAACGTCGGCGCAAACCGCGCAGACGACGCAACCGGCACAAGCCGCACAAGCCGCGAATACAACCGACGCAACCGGCGCCACGCAAACCGCTGGCGCGACGCTGCCCGCCGTGAACGTCAGCGGCAGGAACTCGCCATATCAGACGAAATACGTGGAGTCGGATCAGTTCACGGCGCCGCTGCTCGACATCGCGCAGAGCATCGCGATCGTGCCCAAGCGCGTGCTCGATGAACAGCAGGCGCAAAGTCTCCAGGACATTCTCAAGAACGTGCCGGGCATCACGTTCACGTCGGGCGAGGGTAATCTCGGCTGGGGCGACATGTTCACGATTCGCGGCTTTTCGGGTGAGCAGAGCATCACGATCGACGGCATGCGCGACGCGGGCCTCGCGAGCCGCTCGGACACCTTCGACGTCGATCGCGTGGAAGTGTTCAAGGGCACCGGCACGATCGAATCGGGCGTGGCCGCGCCGGGCGGCAGCGTCAATCTCGTCACGAAGGAAGCGCATCTCGACGACGCGTATCACCTCGCGACCACACTCGGCTCGGCGCGCTATCGCCGCGTGAGCGCCGACCTCAACAAGCAGATCGGCGAGCATTCGGCGCTGCGTCTGAATCTCATGCGCCACACGCAGGACGTGGACGGTCGCGCCAGCGTGCACGACGACCGCTGGGGCGTGGCCGGTTCGCTCGCGATGGGGCTCGGCACGCCCACGCGCGTGACGCTCGACTATTTCCATCAGCAGGACAACAACGTGCCGGACACCGGCGTGCCGATCGAGCGCGGCACGGGCGGCCAGCGCATGCCCGGCGTGCCGCGCAACGGCTGGTATGGCGACCCGAATCTCTACAAGGATCACTCGACCACCAACCGCGCGAGCGTGAAGATCGAGCACGACTTCAACGACAACCTGCGCATCTCGAACATGACGCGCTGGGAGCAGACCGATCGCACCACCGTGCTCGCGCCCGCGCGTTTCAATTCGACGAGCGGCACGTCGTACGGCTACGTGGGCTCGGGCTCGCTTGTGACGAGCGCCTCGGGCGTGCTCTCGTACAGCGGCGTGTCGGCGGACCCGAATCTCTCGCCGCTCGCGGTGCTGCGCGGCAACAACTACGGCACGTCGAAGCGCTACGACATTCTCGCCAACGAGACCAACGTGAACACGTCGTTCGATACGGCGGGGCTGCATCACGATGTCGTCGTCGGCGCGGAGTTCTATCACGAGCGTTATGGCGATCTGCCGCGCAGCGTGGTCGCGCCATCGACGAATCCGGTGATGGACCTCACGAACGCGTATGGCACGAGCATGGGCGGCGTGAACACGATGGAAGGCACGACCGGCGACTACGCGGCGGTCAACGATGCGGGCGTGTATATCCGCGATACCGTGACGATCACGCCGAAGTGGATCGTTGAAGGCGCGGCGCGCTACGACCGTTTCTGGGTCAAGCAGGTGAGCGGCGCGGCCAACGCGCACTCGGTGCTGACGACGAGCGACGGCGCGTTCAGCGGCCGTATCGGCATCACATACAAGCCGCTGCCGTTCGGCAGTCTCTACGCGACCTACGGGCGTGCGGCGCAGCCTTCGGCGGTGGGCGCGACGACCAACAACACGATTTACGGCGCGACGTCGGCGGCCACGGCGAGCCTCAAACCGGCCGTGGCGCAGACCTGGGAACTGGGCACCAAGTGGGATCTGCTCGACCGGCGTCTGTCGATCACGAGCGCACTGTTCCGCACCGAACTCAGCGATTCGTGGGACTACGGCGACACGACTTCGAGCGTCGTGCGCGAGTTGCCGCCCAAACGCGTTGATGGCATCGAACTGGGCGTGTCGGGCAACATCACCGAAAAGTGGTCGGCGTTCGCGGGCTTCGCGGCGATGCGCGGGCGCATCACGAAGGGCATCAACGAAGGCCAGCGACCGGCCAACGTGCCGAACGCGACCGTCAATCTCTGGACCTCGTATGCGGTCACGCCGAAGTTCTCGGTGAGCTATGGCGTGCAGTACGTCGGCACGCGCCGTTATACCGACAACGAATACGTCGGCGGCCAGAACAACAACAGCAGCACGGTGAGCGGCGCGAGCGGCAATCATCCGGCCTATGTGTACGACGCGGAAAAAGCGCCGGCATTCTGGCTGCATTCGCTCGCGGCGCGCTATGAGGTCAACAAGAATCTCGCGCTGAGCCTCAACGTGCAGAACCTGTTCAACACGTTCTACTACTCGGCGGTGGGGGCGTCGCTCGACGGCTTCCAGTTGTATGGCGTGCCGGGTGCCGGACGCACCGTGCTGCTGTCGGCGGACGTGCGTTTCTAGCGGTTTTCGCGAGCGGCGCCGCCGCTCGCCCATTCAGACGATGCACAGAGTGAAACGATGATCGTGGAAATTCCGGGCGTATTCAGCCCGCAGGAATCGAAGGTGCGGGTCGAGCGGTTGCGCGCGGCGCAATGGATCGACGGCAAGGCGACGGCGGGCGCGCAATCGCAGCGCGTCAAACACAATCGCCAACTCGGTGGCGACGATCCGCTCGCACGCGAGATCGGCGACGAGATTATCGACCGTCTCGCGAAGGATGCGGTGTTCATGTCGGCGGCGCTGCCGAAGCGTATTTATCCGCCGCTGTTCAACAGTTATGGAATTGGAGAATCATTCGGATTCCATATCGATAACGCAGTGCGCGGTATTCGCGCGTCACGTGAGCGGGTGCGAACCGATCTGTCCGCCACGTTGTTTCTCGCCGATCCGGCGAGCTACGATGGCGGCGAACTCGTGATTCGCGACACCTATGGCGAGCAGCGCGTGAAGCTGCCCGCGGGGCACATGATCCTGTATCCGGGGTCGAGCGTGCACAAAGTCGAGCCGGTCACGCGCGGCGAGCGCATCGCGTCGTTCTTCTGGATCGAAAGCCTCGTGCGCGAGGACGCGCAGCGCGCGCTGCTGCTCGATATGGACGTCGCGATCCAGCGGCTCACGATGCAGAACGCCAGCGACGAATCGCTCGTGCAGCTCACCGGCTGTTATCACAATCTGCTGCGCATGTGGGCCGATTGCTGATTGTGGATTGCTGAGCGCCGGGCGCCGGGCGCGCGTAGCGCGTTGGCTGTGTCGGATCGGAAACCGGGAAAACTCGCGCATGCACGCGAGTTTCCGATACGCGTCGCATCGTCGTTCGCGTTTCCGTGAGGAAACGCGAAGCGCGATCGCTCAGCGCGTGGCGGTTTTCGCGGGCGTCGAATCCGTTTTCTCGGCGACGCGCTTTTCGCCGTCCGTGCCGCCCTGGCGGCTCCAGTGCTCGAGCAGCACGCGGGTTTGATCGGCGATATTCGCTTTCAGAAACTCGGCTCTTTCGGCGTCGATATCGTCCCATTTCAGCGTCGACAGCGTCACGCGGCGCGCGATGTAGAACAGCAGAAACTGGCCGTAGAGGCTGAGCATCCGCATGACGGTGAGCGGATCGTCAGCGCTCATGCCGCTGATGCGGGCGAGCAGCGTGATGTTCACCTCGTTGAGCGGCGCGCGTACGCGCTGGCGCAGGACTTCGGAGCCCGATTCCGGTTCGCCGCCGCCTTGCTCGCGCGCGAAAAAGAGCCGCTGGTCGGGGTCGCTGCGCTTGACGAAGGTGCGATCGGCGACGGCGCGCTGAATGTCGAGAAACGCGTCGATCAGCTCGGCGGTGTCGCCGTTGCGTTCGAGCACGGCGCGTGCGCGCAGCACGGCGGGCTCGAAGGATTGCCATGACTCGTCGGCGAGCGATTCGGCGCACGCGCAGTACAGCCCTTCCTTACTCTCAAAGTAGTACTGCAGGGCCGGCGCATTGACGCCCGCGCGCGCGGCGATATCCCGGGTGGAGGCGCCTTCGAAACCGTGCTTGCCAAACAGGCTGATGGCCGCTTCGATAATCTTGCGGCGCGTTTCGTCGCCGCGCGCGTAGCCGCCCGCTTTGGGACGCCGTAGCGGTTTCGTGTCGTTCATGTGATTCGGGTAGCGATCGGATTTCTCGAAATATATCACTTGACACAATTTTTCCGGATGGAATAATTTTGCCAACTGGAATAAATTGAGACTGATAAGAACATGTCAACGACCGCAGGTGCGCCCGGACGAGATGCGTCGAGCGACACCCATTCGCCCGATAAGCGCGATATTCAAACCGCCGACAACAAGACCGACAACAAGACCGACAGCAAGACCGGCAACAAGTCGGGCAAGAAGCGCATCGTCCTGATCGGCCTCGGCATCGTGGCGCTGCTCGCGGGTGCGACGTGGCTCGGTCACTGGTGGCTGGTCGGCCGCTTCATCGAGAGCACCGACGACGCCTATCTTCAGGCCGACAGCGTCACCGTCGCGCCGAAAGTCAGCGGCTATATCACCGACGTCTTCGTCGCCGACAACCAGGCTGTGAAGGCCGGCGATCCGCTGGTGAAACTCGACGCGCGCCAGTATCAGGTCGCGCTCGATCAGGCCAACGCCACCGTCGATGCGCGCCAGGCCGACATTCAGCACGCCGAGGCGCAACTCGTTCAGCAGCGCGCGAACATCGCGCAGACCCAGGCGCAGCAGGACGTGGCGCGCGTGAGCTTGCGGCACGCGCAGGACGAAGTCGCGCGTTACGCGCCGCTGGCGGCCACGGGCGCGGAAACGGTCGAGCGTCTCACCGAACTCAAGAGCACGCGCGATCAGGCACAGGCGACGCTGGCGGCGGATTCGGCGTCGGTCGAGGCGGCGCGTTCGCAGATTGCCGCGCTCACGGCGCAACTCGCGCAGGCGCGCGCCCAGCTCGAAGCGGCGCGCGCGAGCGCGGCGCAATCGCAGCTCGATCTCGACAACACCGTCGTGAAGGCGGCGCTGTCCGGCCGCGTCGGCGATCGCACCGTGCGCGTGGGCCAGTACGTGCAGCCGGGCACGCGCATGCTGACCGTGGTGCCGGTCCAGCAGACCCATCTCACGGCGAACTTCAAGGAAACGCAGATCGGCCGCATGCGCGTGGGGCAACCCGTGGAAATGCGCGTCGACGCCTTGTCGGGTCACACGCTGCATGGCGTGGTCGACAGCTTTGCGCCGGGCACGGGCGCGCAGTTCGCGCTGCTGCCGCCGGAAAACGCCACCGGCAACTTCACGAAGATCGTGCAGCGCGTGCCGGTGCGCATTCGTCTCGACGTCGGGCCGGAAACGCGCTCGGTGCTGCTGCCCGGCATGTCCGTGAATGTCGACGTCGATACGCGTTCGGCGCGCGACGACGATCGCCGCATCGACGCAGAGAACCATCGTGGCTGACGTGCCCAACGTCCCACCCAACGCTGCGCAAGCACCCGCCGCGCCGCAGCCGCACGGCGAGCAGCGCGCGGGCGTCGCCGACTGGATCGCGGTGGCCGCCGGCGCGCTGGGCGCGTTGATGGCCACGCTCGACATCTCCATCACGAACTCGGCGCTGCCGCAGATCCAGGGCGAAATCGGCGCGACCGGCACCGAAGGCACGTGGATTTCCACGGGCTATCTGATGTCCGAGATCGTGATGATTCCGCTCGCCGCGTGGCTCACGCGTGTGTTCGGACTCCGAAACTTTCTGCTGGCGAATGCCGCGCTCTTTATCGGCTTCTCGATGATGTGCGGCTGGTCGAGCACGCTCGCCGTGATGATCGCGGGCCGCATCGGCCAGGGCTTCACCGGCGGCGCGATGATCCCCACGGCGCAGACCATCATCCGCACGCGGCTGCCGCTTTCGCAGCTACCTGTGGGCATGACGGTGTTCGGGCTCATCGTGCTGCTCGGGCCGTTGCTCGGGCCCGTGGTGGGCGGTTGGCTCGCGGAGAACATCAGCTGGAGCTGGTGCTTCTTCATCAACCTGCCCGTGTGTATCGCGCTGATCACGCTGCTGATCGTGGGCCTGCCCGCCGATCGTCCGCACTGGGAGGCTTTTTTCAAGGCCGACTGGCTGGGCATCGTCGGTCTCGCGGTCGGCCTGAGCACGCTCACGGTCGTGCTCGAAGAGGGTCAACGCGAGCGCTGGTTCGAATCGAGCATGATCGTCACGCTGAGCTGCGTGTCGCTCGCGGGCATGGTGCTGATCGCGATCTCGCAGTTCGTCGCGAAGAAGCCCATCTTGCGGCTCTCGCTCATGCGCAATCCGCGCTACGCGAGCGTGATCGTCATCGTGTCGGCGGTGGGCGCGGGCCTCTATGGCATTTCGTATCTGCTGCCGCAGTTTTTGAGCCTCGTCGCTGGATACAACGCGGAGCAATCGGGCGCGATCATGCTGCTGTCCGGGCTGCCGGCCTTCCTCGTGATGCCGATTCTGCCGCGTCTGCTCTCGAAGGTCGATTTCCGCGTGCTGGTGGTGAGCGGCCTGCTGCTGTTCACGCTGAGCTGCATGCTCGATATTTCGCTGACCGCGCAGAGCGTGGGCCACGATTTCGTGTGGTCGCAGCTGATTCGCGGCGTGGCGCAGATGCTCGCGATGATGCCGCTGAATCAGGCCTCGATGGCGGCGGTCGCGCGCGAGGATTCCGGCGATGCGGCGGGTCTCTACAACATGGCGCGCAATCTCGGCGGCTCGGTGGGGCTCGCGATCATCGGCACGCTGATCGATCGCCGCGAGACCTTCCACACGGCCATGTTGCGCGAGTCGATCAGCGCGAATTCGCTGATCGGTCAGGAGCGACTCGCGAACGGCGCGGCCAGCTGGTTTGCGCAGAACGGCGACATGGCCTATTCGAAGATGATCTCGCTTGCCCAGATCGCTTCGCAGATCCAGCAGCAATCGATGGTGATGACGTACTCCGAAACATTCTGGGTGCTCGGTATTGCGCTCGCGGCGTGTGTGCCGCTCGCGCTCATGCTCAAGAAACCGCAGCCCGGCGCGAAGCCGCCGTCCGCCGGCCACTGACGCTTCAATATTCGACTCATGACGGCCATTCGTTCTTACCGCTTTCCTCGGGCAAAGCCCTTCACGCGCCTCACGCTGCTCGCCGGTGCATGCGTGCTGTCGGCCTGCACCGTGGGCCCCGACTATCACGGCGCGCCCGCGGTCGCGCCCGAAGCCGCGAGCGCCGCGAACTTCGTGCGTACGCCCGCGCAGGGCGTGACGACGGCGCGCGCGCCGAGCGACTGGTGGACCGCGCTCGACGATCCGCATCTGAACGCGCTGATCGCGGCGGCGCTCGAACACAATCCCGATGTGCGCGTCGCGCAGGCGCGGCTGCGCGAATCGCGTGCGCAACTGCAGCAACAGCGCGCGGCCGAGTTGCCGAAGGTGTCGGCCGCGGTCGCCGCGCCGCGCATGCGCGAGCCCGATCTCAGTACGCTCTCGCAGTCGTCGGGGAGTTCGGGTTCGGGACGCGGGCCGCTGCAGTTCTATACGGCGGGCTTCGACGCGTCGTGGGAAATCGACCTGTTCGGCGGCACGCGCCGCGCGGTGGAAGCGGCCACCGACGAAGCCGACGCCGTATCCGCCGATCTCGCCGACACGCAGGTGTCGCTCGCGGCCGAAGTGGCGCAGGCCTATATCGATCTGCGCGACGAGCAGCAGCGTTTCGCGCTTGCGCAGCGCACGGCGGAGATTCAGCAGCAGTCGCTTACGCTGACCGAGCAGCGCCGAGCGGGCGGCACGGCCGCCGAGGTGGACGTCGAGCGTCTGACCACGCAGGTCGAAAACACGCGCTCGACGCTTGCGCCGCTCGCCGCGCAAGTGGAGATGTCGCTCGATCAGCTCGCGGTGCTCACGGGCAAGGCGCCCGGCGCGCTCGACGCGGAACTGGCCGCGCCGAGCCCGTTGCCGACGTTGCCCGCCACCGTCACGGTCAGCGATCCCGCAACCGTGCTCGCGCAGCGCCCCGACATTCGCGCTGCCGAGCGCAGGCTTGCGTCGAGCAATGCGCAGATTGGCCAGCACGTGGCCGACTATTTTCCGAAGCTCACGCTGTTCGGCGACCTTGGCTTCACCGCCGCCGATCCGGGCCATCTGATGCGCAAGCGCAATTTCAGCTGGGTGGGCGCGCCGTATCTGCAATGGAATCTGTTTGATTTCGGCCGCACGGCCGGTGCCGTGCGTGGCGCAGAAGCCTCGCGCGACGAAGCCGAAGCGCGTTACGAAAAAACGGTGCTCGCCGCGTTGCAGGACGCCAATGGCGCGCTCTCGCGCTATGGCTATCAGCGCGAGCACGTGGTGACGCTGCAGAAAGTGCAGGCGTCGGCGGAACGCTCGGCCACGCTGATGCGTCAGCGTTATCGTGCGGGTGCGTCGAGCCTCGTCGATCTGCTCGATACGCAGCGCGCCGAGTTTGCAGCGCAACAGGACGTGGTGTCCGCGCAGGCGCAGTTGCTCAAGGACTTCGTCTCCTTGCAGAAGAGTCTGGGTCTGGGCTGGCGCAGCGCTTCGCAAAGTCCGCTCAAAAGCTGAACCGGGCGGCGCGCTCGCGCCGCGAAAATATCCACGCCACATCAAACCCCAGATAGTGGGAAATCACCCTCAATTTGCGGGGTAAACGATGAGCGGGCAACGATTAAAAATCGAATTCGCTCGCCTTTCAGGCTGCTATATTTTTTCGTCAGGGAGTCGCGACTAGAACCCGGACGCCATGCGCGTGCGTGCCGATCCGGCGTGGATGAGACATCCAGGAGGAGGCATGAAGCTGAAGAAGGCCATCGACCGCGTGCCTGGCGGCCTGATGCTGGTGCCCTTGCTGCTCGGCGCCTGCGTGCACACGTTCGCGCCCGGCGCGGGCAAGTACTTCGGTTCGTTTACCAACGGGCTGATCGCCGGGACCGTGCCGATCCTCGCGGTCTGGTTCTTCTGCATGGGCGCGACCATCGATCTGCGCGCGACCGGCGCGGTGCTGCGCAAATCCGGCACCTTGCTCGCGACGAAAACCGCGGTTGCGTGGATTGCCACGCTGGTCGCGGCGCGCTATCTGCCCGCCGACGGCGTCAAGGCCGGCCTGTTCGCGGGGCTTTCGGTGCTCGCCATCACCACCTCGATGGACATGACCAACGGCGGCCTCTACGCCGCCGTCATGCAGCAATACGGCACAAAGGAAGAGGCGGGCGCGTTCGTGCTGATGTCGATCGAATCGGGGCCGCTCGTCAGCATGCTCATTCTGGGCGCGACGGGCGTGGCCTTCTTCGAGCCGCGTCTGTTCGCGGGCGCGGTGCTGCCGTTTCTCGTCGGCTTCGTGCTCGGCAATCTCGATCACGATCTGCGCGATCTGTTCGGACGCTGCGTGCATCCGCTGATTCCGTTTTTCGGCTTCGCGCTCGGCAACGGCATCGACCTTGGCGTGATCGTCAACAGCGGGTTCGCGGGCGTGATGCTGGGGCTCGGCGTGATCGTCGTGACCGGCATTCCGCTGATTCTCGCGGATCGTCTGCTCGCGGGCGGCAATGGCGCGGCGGGACTCGCGGCGTCGTCGACGGCGGGCGCGGCGGTGGCGAACCCCGCGATCATCGGCGAGATGATTCCGCGCTTCAAGCCGCTCGTGCCGGCCGCCACAGCGATGGTCGCCACGTCGTGCCTCGTCACGGCGATCCTCGTGCCGATCCTCACGGCGCTGTGGGTGCGCAGGAAAAGCGCGCGCGAGGCTTTGCGCGAAGAGTTCATGGGGCCGCCCGTGCAGCCGGTTGCGAGCCAGGACGTGCACGTTTGATTCGCGCCTTGAATTCCGCCTGATCCGCGCGCGTCGCGTCAGTTTCGTGCGGCGCCGCGCGCCATGCTCGCGAGCACGCCGTCGCGGCGGATCAGCGCATGGAATAGCGCGGCCGCGAGATGCATCAACACCGTCGCGAACAGCGCGAACGCGAGCCACGTATGCGCCGCGCGCAACCACGCATAGAGCGTGACGTTGTGCGGCACGATCGGCGGCAACTGCACGCCGCTTGCGAGCACGACCGGATAGCCGCCCGCCGACAACATCGACCAGCCGATCAGCGGCATCGCGATCATCAACGCATACAGCACGAGATGCGAGGCGTGCGCCGCGCCGCGCTGCCACGCGGGAATATCGGCGGGCAGGGCGGGCGCGCCGCGCGAGAGGCGCACGGCCACGCGCACGATCACGAGCAGCAGCAGCGCGATGCCGAGCGGCCGATGCAGCGCGATCAGCGTCTCGTGCAGGCGCGAAACGGTCGCGACCATGCCGACGCCCACGAACAGCATCGCGATGATCAACACGGCCATCGACCAGTGAATCAGCCGCGCGAGGCCGCTGAAATGGGTGCCGGTTTTCATGGCTGAGTGTCTCCGTGCGGTTCGTGCGATTGCGCGGCTTCTTCGCGCGTGCGGCGGTTGAACGAAACGGCATAGGCGGCCGAGCGTGCCGCGAGCAGCGGATCGTCGGACGGTTTCAGGCCGTCGGGCAGAATCGTCGGGTCGTAGTTCACGTCGCGGCAAGCGCCTTCGCGCTGCGGCGTCGCGCGGCGCAGCACCAGCGTGCCCGCGTCGATCTGCTCGCGGTCGGCGGGCCATTGCTGCGTGGCGTCGTTGGTCGGGTCGCCGGGCTGGCCGACCGTCAGCACGAGACGCCAGAGCAGCGGGCCTTGCGCGAGGCGTGCTTCGAGATCGTCGGCGAGAAAATCCGGATCGTTCTTCTGCGCGGCGCTTTGCGGCGCGTAGGCGATCTCGGGCACGGTCTGCCAGCGGATCGGGCGCGTGTTGTCCTCGGCATCCGTGGCGAGGAACGCGTTGATGCCGTAGAAGCCGGTGTTGGCGAAACTCGACGAAGGCGGATGCGACTTCAACCATTGCCGGAACGGCAGCGTTTCCGGATTCGCGTCAAAAAACGCGTTGAGTTTCGCGGGATCGGGCTTGCCGGTAGCCGGGTCGGGTTTCGAGGCCACCAGTTGCTGATAAAACTGCTTCGGTGTCCGAACGACGAAAACCGGCGTCGAATTCATGCCGGTGCGCCATTGCTCGCCGTCCTTCAACTGGAACAGCAGCGCCATGCTGCGTACCGGCGTGCTGGCGTCGGGCGCGGACGGATTGCTGCCCGGAATGGCGAAGCGGCCGATCACCGGCGTCTCGCCCGGCGCGAACACGGCCGCGCGCGAAACGCGTGCGCCGTTGCCGTTGCTTTCGAACTCGCCTTCGAGGCAGAGGCCCTTGGCGTGATTGCGCCGGAAGCCCGCATGCACGCCGTAATTCGACTCGAAGGTGTTGATGATGTGCGGCGCGTTCACGCGTTTGGGCGTGAGCCAGCCGGCGGTCCAGGCGAACGCGCCGGCGGCGCCGACGACAACCGCCGCGATGGCCGCGAGCCGGCACGGCATGCAGATGGGGTTCTGGCTCATGGCGCGCTCCTGCGCCGCGTGGAGGTACGATGAGGCATGATCGGTCCTGTCGATGGCCAATAAGGGCTGTTACTGGCGTCAACACGGCGGGCACGCGGTCTATTCCACCCGATGCAGAAGTTTTTTTGCGGGTTTTTTTGCGGCGATCGAGCGGCGCCGGTGTCAGGCGAACGAAACCAACAGGAGCGAACGATGCTGAAGCTGACGGGCGGGTGTCTATGCGGGAAGATCCGCTACGAGATCGCGGGCGAGGCGATCGGCAACACGGCGTGCCATTGCGTGGATTGCCGCCGTGCTTCGGGCGCGCCCTTCGTGGCGTGGCTGAGCGTGGCGCGCACGGCGTTTCGCGTGACGGCGGGCAATCTGAAGCGCTACGCGTCGAGCCCCAACGTCGAGCGCGGCTTTTGCGCCGACTGCGGCACGCCGATCACCTACCACAGCGCCGCCTTCGCAGACGAGATCGACGTAGCGACCGGCACGCTCGATCAGCCCGATGCCGCGCCGCCCGAGCGGCACTCGTGGGTGTCGCAGCAGCTTGCGTGGGTGAAGCTGGCGGACGGCCTTCCGCGCCATCCGCGAAGTTCTACGGAATCCTGAATAACCAGCCAAAAAAAAAACGCCGCGGCGCATTGACAGCGCCGCGGCGTTTCGCTCGATCAACGATGTTCGGTGACGAACTTCGTGACCAGATACGCTTCCATCGCTTCCGTACCGCCTTCCGAACCGTAGCCCGAATCCTTCACGCCGCCGAACGGCACTTCGGGCAGCGCGAGGCCGTGGTGATTGATCGACAGCATGCCGGTTTCCACGTCTTCGGAGAGCGCCGCCGAGGTGGCGGCCGAACGCGTGTACGCATACGCGGCGAGACCATACGGCAGACGATTCGCTTCGGCGATCGCGTCTTCGTAACGCGAGAAGCGCGTGATCGGCGCGAGCGGGCCGAACGGCTCTTCGTTCATGATGCGCGCGGAGAGCGGCACGTCGGTCAGCACGGTCGGCGCGAAGAAGTAGCCTTCGCGGCCCACGCGTTCGCCGCCCGTGAGCACCTTCGCGCCGTGTTCGCGCGCGTCGGCCACGAGTCGCTCCATGGCGGCGAGGCGGCGGTCGTTGGCGAGCGGGCCCATTTGCACGCCTTCCTGCAGGCCGTTGCCGACCTTCACGGTCTTGATGGCGGCCACGAAGTGCTCGACGAACTCATCGTATGCGGCGTCTTCCACCATGAAGCGCGTGGGCGAAATGCAGACCTGACCCGCGTTGCGGATCTTCGCGCCCGCGAGCAGCTTGGCGGCGCGCGGCACGTCGGCGTCGGCGAACACGATGGCGGGGGCGTGGCCGCCGAGTTCCATCGTCGCGCGCTTCATGTGCTCGCCGGCCTTCGAGGCCAGCAGCTTGCCGACCGGCGTCGAGCCCGTGAACGAGATCTTGCGGATCGCCGGATGCGCGATCAGATACGACGACACTTCCGAGGGCACGCCGAACACCAGATTCAGCGCGCCTTGCGGCAGACCCGCGTCGATGAACACCTGCACGAGCGCCGCGCAGCTGGCCGGCGTTTCTTCCGGTCCCTTGAGCACGACGGTACAACCCGAAGCGAGCGCGGCCGAAACCTTGCGCACGGCTTGATTGAGCGGGAAATTCCAGGGCGTGAAGCAGGCGACCGGGCCAACCGGTTCGCGCGTGACGATCTGGCGGACGGCGTCGGTGCGCGAGGGCACCACGCGGCCATAAGTGCGGCGGCCTTCTTCGGCGAACCAGTCGATCACGTCGGCGCCCGCGAGCGTTTCAGCCTTGGCTTCGCCGAGCGGCTTGCCTTGTTCGCGCGTCATGATCGCGGCGATGTCGCCTGCGCGTTCGCGCAGCAGGTCGGCGGCGCGGCGCATGAGCTTGCTGCGCTCGAGCGGCGAGACCTTGCGCCATGCGTTGAACGCGCGCGCCGAGGCGTCGGCTGCGTCCGAAAGGTCCTGCTCGCTCGCGAGGCTCAGGCGGCCGATTTCCGCTTCGGTGGCCGGGTCGATCACGGCGATCGTCTTTGCGCCGGCGCGCCACGCGCCGTCGACGTAGATCTGGGTATCCGGATAGGGCTTCACGCTGGAACTCATGATGGGGCGATCCTTTGCAACGATGCAACGGTGAGAGGAGCCGGCGACGCGCTCGGCAACGCGCGTCGCGTGGGCCGCGAGACCGCTCATTGTGCCACCGCTTCGCAAGGCTTGCAGGCGGCCTCCGGAGTGCCGTCATGTGGCACAAAAGCACAAAGCCCTTCGGCAAATGCGAAGGGCCTTGTGGATAGCCCCGTGTTTCAGGGGCTGAAGCGCATTGCGCCGGCGCGCGTTTATACGTCCCGCATCAGAATTCGAGCGTGGCGTTCGCAACGAAGGTGCGTGTGGCCGACGGCATCACGTAATAGCCCCACGCGGCGGTCCAGTAGCGGCGGTTGAACAGATTGTTCACGCCCGCGCGCAGCGTCACGTCCTTGCCCGCGACCTGGGTTTCGTATTTCGCGCTCAGGTCCCACGTGGTGTACGCCGGCACGAACTGCGTGTTGGCCGCATCGACCGCCATGTTGCCGACATACTTGCCGCCGAACGCGACCGTCAGCGCGCGCAGATACGACGGGTTGTATTCCACGCGGCCCGTGACCGTGAAGCGCGGCGCGCCGTAGATGCGCTTGCCGTCCACGCTTGCATCGTCGACATCGACGGCCTTCGCGTTCAGCCACATCACGCCGCCCATCAGACGCCAGTCGGCGGCGAGCTGCAGCCAGCCGCTCGCGTCGATGCCCTGATAACGCTTCGTGCCGCTCTGCGTAAACACGTTCGCCGAGTTGGTGTACTCGTAACCCTGATCGATGCGGAACAGCGCGAGATTCGCGCCCCAGTTGCGATGATCGGCCTTGAGGCCCACTTCGTATTGCTTGCTCTTGAGCGGCCCGAAGGTCTGCGGATAGTTCACGTTCGTGTTGCTCGACGCGCCGCCTTGCTGCAGCGCTTCCACGTAGCTCGCGTAGACCGTGGTGTCGGGATCGAGCTTGAACATCAGCGCGCCGGTGGGCGTGACAGGGTTCGCGCTGTAATCGGCCTGCACCGACTGATCGACGTTATAGACGCGGTCGCGGAACTGCGTATAACGCAGGCCGAGCAGCGCCGAAAGACGCGGCGTGATCTGCACCGTGTCGCTCGCGTAGAGCGCGGTCTGCGTGGTGCGTTCGTGGCGGAACAGATTTTCGCCGATATGCACGGCGTCGTTCGTGAGCAGCGTGCTCTGGTACAGATTGCCGGTGCCGAGGCTATAGCCATCGTTCCAGCCTTCGCTGTCGTCGTATTCGCTTTGCTGGGTCTGGTAGCTCGCGCCGATCACCACGTCGTGCTTGAACGGTCCCGTGTTGAACTTGCCTTGCACCATCGCGTCGACGTTCTGATAGAAGTAGCGCGTCAACGCCGCATACAGCGTGTTCTGATAATCGCCCGCCGCGTTGTAGACGTACAGCAGGCTGTCCGAGTTGGTGCGGTTTTCCTTCGCGAAGCGGTATTTCAGGCTCGCGCGCCACGTGTCGGAAATGCGATAGTCGAGGCCCGTGCCGAACGAAGCGATCTCGGTCTCGTAGAAGTTCTGCGGCTGCGTGAGATCGCGCGTGACCTTGCCCGCGTCGGGAATGCCGAGGCCGCCGCCCACGTAGATGCCGAACAGCGTGCCGTTGGTCTTGCGCTTCTGGTAGAACGCGTCGGCGGTCCAGGTGAGATCGGGCGTGATGCGCAAGTCGAGCGCGAGCGACGCCACCTGGCGGCGCACGTGGCCGTTCGCTTCGGCGGTGTTGCCGTCTTCGTTGACGAGATTCAGGCGATAACCGAAGCGCTTGTCGTTGCCGAAACGCCCGCCCAGATCGATCTTTTCGCTGAACACGCCCGCCGATTGATAGCCGATCGAGAAGCTGCGGTACGGGTCGTCGGTGGGGCGCTTGAGCACGTAATTGACGATGCCGCCGGGCGTGCTGAAGCCGTACATGAAGCCCGAGAGACCCTTGAGCACTTCCACCTGCTCGAACTGTTCGAGCGATAGTTCGGTGTCCCAGGAAGGGAAATTCTGGCCATCGACTTTCACGCCGTTGAGCATGTCGACCGCGAGGCCGCGAATCGCGAAGGCGGAATTTTCGCCGGTCGCGTTGTCGCCGACGACGGTCACCGCCGGATCGTATTTGAAGAGATCGTTGGCCGTGTTGGCGAGCAGATCCTTGCCGCGTTCCGTCGTCACCACATCGGTGGAGAACGGCGTGTCCACCTGGCGGCGATTGCCGAGCGCGCCGGCCGTCACGCGCTTGGGCGAGGCCGTTTCGCTGTCGCGCGCGGCGTTCACCTTGACGGTGGGCAGCGCCTTGCCGTCGGCGGCGTTAGTTGCCGCGTCGCCGGTGTTATCGCTTTGGGTTGCCGGTTGTGTCTCCGTTTGCGCGATCGCCTGGGCCCAGCCGGCCGTCGACAGCGTGGAGAGCGTCACGCCCGCGCTGACGAGCAGCGCGGCGCTCAGCGAAGTGCGGGCGCCCATGACGGGGCGGGACGCGAAGGCAGGGCCGGATCGGCGCGCGGCAGCAGTATTCTTCATATTATTCTGATGAGTCGGATGACCGGGCGCCCCCGGTTGGACGGTGTACGCGTGTCATCGCATGCAAGTGCGATGAAAGTGCAGTGAAAGAATCGGCCAGATCGTAATGGAAATGATTCGCATCTACAACAAAATGCATAAAGGTGTCTGAAAGGTGTTGAATTGGGCGGGAGCGGCTTGCCTGGGCTGCGCTTTTGTGCACATGACGGCGGCGCGCAATGCGGGATCGATGGCGGCGCGGACGCACCAAAGCACACGGCGCCCGAAGGCGCCGTGCGAGGAGAGCGGGGCAGAGAAGAGAAGCGGGCGGGTGAAGGCCCGCTGCGAGGCGGGGTTTAGCTGATCTGCGTGATCGGCGCGACGGCGGCCGGGTCGCTGATGCTCGGCTTGCCGGTTTCGACGTGACCGGCGTAGCGGCGCGCGAAGCTGGTGTCGTCGCGATTCGTGACCGTGAGGTCGTACCAGTGATGGCTCGACGCCAGCACCCACGGTTCTTCGATGCGCGCGCCCGCGGGGACCACGATCAGGCGCTCGCGCGCGCCGTAGGCGTTGTCGGTGACCGTGAGGCGCGCGAGGCCGCCGCCCGTGTTCGTGAACTTGAGGAACAGGTTGCCGTTGGCCACGTCGTATTGCGCCGTGACTTCGGGTTGCGGCGTGCCGCCGTGCTTGCCCTGTTGCGACGTCTGCGTGGCCGCGACCGTGCCCGAGAAGCGGCGCACGAAGCCGTTCGGACCGTGAACTTCGAACCCGTAGACGCCGTCGGTCGAGCCCAGATCCCAGGTGTCGTCGATCGACTTGCCCGCTTCCACCGTGTAGCGCCACGGACCGTCCGTGCGGTTCGTGCCGTACACATAGAAGTGCGCGCCCTGGCGGCCCTTGTTCGCGAACGTGATCGAGAGCGCGTTCTTCGTCGGATCAACGTGTGCGTTCACGTGCAACTCGTAGGGCAGCGCGCGCGCGTAACGCACGCCGGGTTCCTGCGCATCGATCGGGCCGGGCGTGGCGGGCACCGTGGGCGCGGCGTTGGCCGAGCACTGGTTGTCGGCCATCGACATGTAATTGCTGGTGTCGGGCAGCGCGGGCATCGATGCATCGGGCGTGCGGAAATCGAACGCCGTGGTGAGGTCGCCGCAAACCGCGCGACGCCATGCCGTGATGTTCGGCTCCTGCACGCCAAAGCGTTCTTCGATGAAGCGAATGACCGAAGTGTGATCGAACACCTGCGAGCAGACGAAGCCGCCCTTGCTCCACGGCGAGACGATGGTCATCGGCACGCGCGGTCCGAGGCCGTAGGGCAGGCCGTCGGCGGTGTACGAGCCGCCGCGCGCCGGATTGACGACGTTATGGATTTCGCCTTCGACGCTGACCGTCGACTTGCCCTGCGACGACGTCGTGGGCGGCTGCGGCGGCACGACGTGATCGAAGAAGCCGTCGTTCTCGTCGTACATGATAAAGAGGACGGTCTTGCTCCACACTTCGGGATTCGAGGTCAGCGCGTCGAGAATCTGCGAGGTGTATTCCGCGCCGTAGGCGGGCGTGTATTTCGGATGCTCCGAGAACGCGGCGGGCGGCAGCAGCCACGACACTTGCGGCAACTTGTTCGCCAGCACGTCCTGCTTGAGATCGGCGATCGTGCGCGCGGTCTGCGCGCGCTGATAGAGCGCCGAGCCCGGCTGCGCGTTGATGAAGTTCGCGAAGTTCTGCAGGATGTTGGTGCCGTAGTTGCCGTTCAGCGGATCGCTGCCGTTCGTGCCTTGCTGATAGATCTGCCACGAAACGCCGGCGGCCTGCAGGCGCTCGGGATAGGTCGTCCACGAGAGCAGTTGATACGCGGGCGGCACGTCGCCATCCACGTAATCGTTGTTGTCGAGCAGCGGGCCGCCCATCGTGCCGGTGGGATCGACCATGCCGGTCATCAGATAGGAACGGTTCGGGTGCGTCGGGCCGGGCAGCGAGCAGAAGTAGTTGTCGCAGACGGTGAACGCATCGGCCAGCGCGTAGTGGAACGGAATGTCCGCGCGCATGTAATAGCCCATCGTCATGTCGGTCTTGTACTGCGGCCACTGATTGTGCCGACCGTTGTTGATCGCGTATTGCGTCGGGTACCACGAGTGATCGAGGTCGCCCACGCATTGCGCGCTGGTGGTCTGCGTGTCGAGGTGGAACGGCAGCACCGGCTTCGTGGCGTCTTCCTTCGACGGCTGATACCAGACCGGCAGGCCGCCCGGCAGCGGAATCGGCAGGCGGTCGTTATAGCCGCGCACGCCGCGCAGATGGCCGAAGTAGTGGTCGAACGAGCGGTTCTCCTGCATGAACACGACGATGTGCTCGACGTCGCGGATCGAACCCGTGCGCGAGAACGCGGGAATCGCGAGCGCGTTACGGATCGATTCGGGAAGCACGGTCATCGCGGCGGCGGCTGCGCCCGATGAAGCGACGGTTTGCAGGAAACGGCGACGGCTGGTTGACGTCATTGTTGTTCACCTTTCTGCTTGCGGATGGAATTAAGTGTGCATAGGCACACAACGGTGTATTACTGGCTCGTCGTTACGGTGCTGCGGGATTCGTTGCCGGTGCTGGAGTTGGCGTCGGCGTTGATGGCGCTGTTCGTTTGGGGCGGCTCGTCGCCGGGCGCGTAGCTCATGACGGGCGCGATCTGCTCGCTGTCCGCCGCGAGACTCGCTTGCACGCTTTGCACGGGATCGCTCGCATAAACGGCGGGCGCGGCGGCGAGCGTGTCGCTGGCGGCGTTGGTGGCATTGCCTGCATTCCCGGCGTTGGCGTATGCGGCGGTATCCGCGGCATTTGCGGTGAGATTCGGCGCACTTTGCTGCGGCGCCGATGACGACGCGTTATCGCCCGGCCCGCAGGCAGCGAGCGCCATGGTTGCGAGCACAACGGAAATCGCGGTCGCCGGCGTGACGGCGAGAGAGCGTCGAGTCATGTGCGCTTGCACTCCCGTGAATGGATCGGCGCACAGTTTCCGGTAAGGAGAAGAAAGAATTGTGAAACGGGTGAAAACGTTTGCGCGCGATGATTTTTCTTTTGCAAACGGGATTGATCGAATGCGGAATGCGTAAAAGATGCGTGCCGTGCGAGTTAATTCTTTCTAATCGCCGACAAAACTTTCTCGATACTTTCGAAGGGTTTAATTGCACCGGATGCAAAACGCAGGACGAAAAAAAGCCCGTCCGGAGACGGGCTTTTCGTATCGCCGATTCGCGCGAAACGGCTTGCGCGAATCAGATTGCGCGAATCGGCGCGCTTTAGAAGCGCGTCAGCATGCCGACCGCGCCCATGACCTGATTGCCCGTCGACGACGAGCCGCCCGCGTTGTACATCACCGCGACGTTCTTGTTGCCCGTGGCGTGCTGGAACATCGCTTCGGCGTACAGTTCGGTGCGCTTGGACAGCGAGTAACGCGCGATCGCGTTCACCTGGTTCCACTTCGGATCGGCGCCATACGAGGTTGCGCCGCTCAGATGCGCATCGGTGTACGCATACGACAGACCGGCCTTGAAGGCGGGCGTGAAGTTGTACATGCCGTTGACTTCGTAGTTGTCGAAGCGCACCGAGCCGTTGCTCAGGCCGAATGCGCTGGTGCCTTGATACTGGCTGTGCGAGTAGACGAAGCCCACGACGGCCGGGCCGAAGCCGTAGTTCAGGCCGGCGGCCACGGTGCGCTGCACGTCGGACGTCAGGCTGCCCTTGACTTCGGCCTGATCGACCGCGCCGGCGGTATTCGTGAACGCGCTGGTCGTGCCCGACACCGTCTTCGCGCCCGAACCGTTGGTCTGCAGGTAGCCCGCGGCGGCCGTCAACGAACCGAACGTGTAGCTGGCGGCGGCGCTGTATGCGCGGCTGACGGCGAAGTCCGTGTTGTTGCTGAACGCGTACATGCCGCCGAACTTGAAGCCGCCGTAGTTCAGGCTCGTGTACTTGACCGAGTTGTTGAAGCGGACGCTGTGCTGGAGATTGTCGTTGTCGTACGGATGCGCGAAGCCCGAGTCGCCGAACGTGCCGGCCGTGGCCGAGAGCGGCGCAACGAAGTCGACGACGTCGTCGTACTGGCGACCCATCGTGAGCGTACCGAACGTGTTGCTGCTCAGGCCGACATACGCCTGGCGACCGAACAGGCGGCTGTTCTGGCCGAGCTGGCCGTTGTTGACGCTGAAACCGTTTTCGAGCAGGAAGATCGCCTTCAGACCGCCGCCGAGATCTTCGGCGCCCTTGAGGCCGAAGCGGCTGCCGCTGATGTTGCCGCTCGCGAGCGCCACGCGGCCGCTGCCGCCGACATTGTTCGTGTAGGCGATGCCGGCATCGACGAGGCCGTAAAGGGTAACCGAGCTTTGAGCGTGGGCGGACGCTGCGGCGAATGCGGTAACGCACGCGGCGGCGATAGAGATTTTTTTCACTGTGGGACTCCAGTCCTGTAGAAACGCCGGGTTGAGACGGGAGCGAGTATAGGAAGCGACCTTGGATGAAAGGTGACGGGCAGTCCGCAAGGACTATTCCGTAATCTGGAAGAATAGTTTCAAAAAATTGAAATAAATCGGCGCAAGTCATGCACCGTCAATACTTGCGCCGCGCATGACACGCCGATATGACTGATTGCGCGGTCCATTGAGTCGCATTTGCACAACAAGTGGAATTCATGCGGCGCGGCGCGTGATGCAGGCTATGCGTGGTTATCCGCGTTTCGCCAGCACATCGGTGGCGCGATGCGGCTGCGCGACCTGATCGATCAGCAGCACGTCGCCGCTCGCGTGTTGCGTGCGCAACGGCAGGATCGCCTGATAAGCCGGCGAACGATACCAGGCGCGGGCACGCTCGCGATCGTCGAATTCGATCATGATGAGGTCGCCCTTGAATGCGCCTTCGAGCCGCTCGACGCGTCCGCCGTGAATGAGGAACCGGCCGCCGAACGGTGCGAGCGTGGCGTCGATCTTCTCCAGATACTCGACGATCTCCGCGCAAGCTTCGCAGCGGTGCAGATGGGCAATGGCGTAAGCGGTCATGGCGATCCTCGCGGTGTGTGCTCAGTGGTGCATTCAGTGAAGCGATGCAAGCGAGGATAGGGCGCGCGCGGCGGCGTGGCGATTACGTGGCAGGTAATGCAAGCCTGTGACAATAACGTTAAATAACGTCTGAATTAAACGAAAGCTGAATCGGCAGAAAATTATTGAAATGCCCAAAAAAACGCTTGCAAAGTTTAGGGGAAAACCCTATAGTTGAGCCGTCTCCTCCATGTCTCCTCCTGATATGGATTCAGCCCGCCAACTTAGGTGGGCTTTTTCTTTTGGTGCGCTGGTTTTGCGCGGGTGTTCTTCGAACATCGCATGCGCTTATTGCGTCCGCGCATTACGCCTGTAATGCCCGCTTTCCCGCGCATCGCTTGCCGCTTCCGTTGCGGCGATCCATCGAGAGTAAAATAAGCTAATCGGCGTCCAGTCGGGACGCTCCGAACTCCCAAGCCCGATGAAACCGTCTTCCGCGCAGGAACCCAGGCGCAAGCGCCCGCCGACCTGGCTGCTCAATACGCTGACCGCGCTCGTCGGCGTGCTCACGCTGGCGATCGGCGTGGGCTGGCTGATCCGCAGCTGGATCGTCGATATGGAAATTCCGTACTTCGCGATCCCGCTCGTGATGTGCGTGCCGGTGATCGTCGCCGTCGCGTTCCGTAATTTCTGGGACTAGCGCGGACCGTCGTCCGCGCTTTGCGATCGGGTCGCTTTGATCGTTTATTTCACCGCTTCTTCTTCGACCTGACCGGCGAACGCCAACGCGCACGCCTCGCGCACGCGCTCGATGACCGCGCCCCACGTTTCGTAATTGCCTTGCCGGAACAGCCGCACGTTCTGCGGATACCACGGCGAATCCTCGCGCTCGTACAACCAGCGCCAGTCCAGGTCGCGACGCGGCAGCATGATCCAGCACGGCTTGCCGAGCGAGGCGGCCAGATGCGCCGTCGACGTATCCACGCAGATCACGAGATCGAGCTGCGCGATGATCGCGGCCGTATCGACGAAATCCGTGACTTCGCTGCCCAGCGGCAGAATCGGCTGATGCAGCGGCGCGCGCAGCGCTTCGTCTTCGCCCGCGCCTTTTTGCAGGCTCACGAAGCGCAGACCCGGCACGCGCCAGAGCGGCGCGAGCGCGGCCAGCGACGGGATCGAGCGATGATGATCGTTGTGATGTTTCGGGTTGCCGCGCCACACGAGACCCACGCGCGTGCCCGGCGCCAGCGTGTCGAGGCGCGCGGCCCAGTGTTCTAGGAGCGCCGCGTCGGGCGGGAAATGCGTGGGTGCAGGCGTGGTCTCCAGCGTCGTGCCCAGATGCATCGGCAAGCTCAGCGGGCTGACCCAGTAGTCGAATTGCGACGCGCGCGAAACGGCCTCGGGATGATCGATCACCATGTCGACGCCTTCCACGCCCGCGAGCACGCGATGCAGCGTGTGCACGCACGCGAACGTCACGTGCGCCGCGCCTTGCGCCTTCAGCAGCCGCGCGTAACGCGCGAACTGCAGCATGTCGCCGAGTCCGTCTTCCTGCCACAGCAGCAGCGCCTTGCCCGCGATCGGCTCGCCTTGCCAGTGCAGGCAGTCGAGCATGTCGCGCGAGTGATAGTGCACGAAACCCGTGTTGTCGTAGCGTCGTTCGTAGAGGCGCCAGCCTTCTTCGTAACGTCCCATCGCGATGAGCAGCGTGGCGAGGCGGAACTGCGCGTCGCCATACGCGGGATTCAGTTCGAACGCGCGGCGATAAGCCGCTTCCGCTTCGTCGAGCGCGCCGAGTTCCTTGTGCGTGCTGCCGAGATTGAAATGCGTGAGCGCGAAGTCGGGATTGCAGACGAGCGCTTCCTGGAAGATCGCGAGCGCTTCCTGCAGCCGGTCGAGCGCGACGAGCACGCCGCCGAGATTGTTGAGCGTTTCCGTATGCGTCGGCGCGAGGCGCAGCGCCTGGCGATAGGCGGTTTCGGCTTCGGGATAGCGTTCGAGCTGCCGCAGCACGACGCCGAGGTTGTAATGCGCCTCCGCGTGATCGGGGCGTAGCGCGAGCGCTTGCCGGAACAGTTGTTCGGCGTCGGGCAGACGCTTGAGGTCGACGAGCACGCAGCCGAGGTTGATGACCGCCTCGACGTAATCGGGACGAATCTGCACCGCGCGGCGGCAGACCATTTCCGCTTCGCCGAGCCGGCCGAGCGTCTTGAGCAGCGCGCCGTAGTTGTTGAGCGCCTCGGGATACTGCGGTTGCACGAGCAGCGCCTGGCGAAACGCTTCTTCGGCATCGGCGAGACGTCCGCACTCGCGCAGCAGATTGCCGAGATTGTTATGCGCGCGCGCGCCTTGCGGATTGGCCGCCACCGCCGCGCGATAGGCCGCTTCGGCTTCGTCGAGACGTCCCGTCGTGTGCAGCGCGAGGCCGAGGTTGTAATGCGCGTCGGCGTGCGCGGGGTTGTGCGCGAGCGCCGCGCGGTAGGCCGCTTCGGCTTCCTGCTGGCGTCCGAGCCGATGCAGCACGGTGCCGAGATTGCTCCAGGCGTCGGCGTGCGCGGGCGTCAGGGCGAGCAGCTTGCGCCAGACCGCTTCCGCGGCGGGCAGCTTGCCGAGCGCCGTGAGCATCGCGGCGAGCCCGTTGTAGGCCTCGACGTGTTGCGGCTGCGCGTCGATACAGCGCTGCCACAGCGCTTCGGCGGCGTTGGCCTGGCCCGATCCCATCGCGCAGAGTGCGGCGAAATTGAGCACGTCGACGCGCGCGGCGTCGTCGGCGCACGGCTGCGTGCCGACGAAGGGCCCGATCACGGCATAGGCATCCGCGAAACGGCCTTGCGCGCACAGGGCGCTTGCCTCTTGCAGGCAATCGGGGCGAAGAGGCGCGGCGGTCGTCGTCGTGGTCACGGTGGTGCTGGGCGAAATAAAGGACCGTATGAGCTTAAGCCATCTGCGGCCTGCGCAACGTCGCGATAAGAGCGCACAGACTGCGGTTTTTCGGGCGATCGGACCTTCACGGCGGTTACGGCCCGCGTGCGCGCCGAATCCCTGCGAAAGCCCGGGAAGGAATGGAAAAATCCGGCAAGGTCGCTTGCAGGTTCGTAAGGCGTCGAGGGCGTCTTCAGCGCCCGCTGCAAAGCCGCGCTATGCTCTTCGGGATCGCGCGCGGCGGGTCGTCCGCTGACGTTTGCCGCTTGCGCGCCGCTTCCACAGGAGACATCGATGCAATACCGCCGTTTCGGCCAGACCGGCCTCACCGTTTCGCGTCTTTGCCTCGGGACCATGACCTTCGGTTTGCAGACCGAAGAGGACGTGTCCCGCCGCATTCTCGACAAGGCCGCCGACGCGGGCATCAATTTCATCGACACTGCCGACGTCTACCCGCTGGGCGGCGGCGAATCGCGCGCGGGCCGCACTGAGGAGATCGTCGGGCGCTGGCTCAACGCGGAGAAGGGACGCCGCGAGCGCTTCATCCTCGCGACCAAGGCGGTCGGCAAGGTCGGGCCGTCGCCGTGGGATCAGGGCGCGTCGCGCAAGCATCTGCTCGATGCCATCGACGCCTCGCTGCGCCGCCTCGGCACCGATTACGTCGATCTCTACCAGCTCCACTCCGACGACGCGAACACGCCACTCGACGAAACGATCGAAGCGCTCGACACGATCGTGCGCTCGGGCAAGGCGCGCTATATCGGCGTGTCGAATTTTCTGGCGTATCGCCTCGCGCGCGCGCTCGGCCGCGCCGATTTCCTGCGCTGCGCGCGCTTCGTGTCGGTGCAGCCGCGCTACAACCTGCTGTTCCGCCAGATCGAGCGCGAACTGCTGCCGCTCGCGAACGAAGAAGGGCTCGCGGTGATTCCGTATAACCCGCTGGCGGGCGGCCTGCTGACCGGCAAGTACCAGCAGGGCAGTGCGCCGTCCGAAGGCCGCTTCACGCAGAGCGTGGGCGTGGCCGGTTCGATGTATCAGGACCGCTACTGGCACGAGCGCGAGTTCGCGAGCATCGAGAAGCTGCGCGCGATCGTGGAGCAGGGCGGCCAGTCGCTCACGACGGCGTCCGTCGCGTGGGTGCTGGCGAATCCGCAGGTGACGTCGGCGCTGATCGGCGCGAGCCGGCCCGAGCAACTGGATGCGTCGATTGCCGCCGCCGATCTCGTGCTCGATCCCGCGCTCAAACAGCAGCTCGACGAAGCGAGCCACGAGTACCGCATGGGCGACGCGGCGCGTTGATCAGGCATCCGAAGTAATTGACGGGGTGTGAAAAAGGCGAGCGTGTTGCGCTCGCCTTTTTTATCGTCGATCGAAATGCAGACGCCTTAATACACCGTCTAAGGCACCAGCACCTGACGGCCCACCACCTTGCCGTGCGCGAGCGCCTGGAGTGCGTCGTTCACTTCGCCGAGCGGACGCGGCGACACCGCCGACGGCTGCATCTTGCCGTCGCGCATGAGCATGACGAGTTCGCGCAATTCGGGCAGCGTGCCCACATAGCTGCCTTCGATCTTGAGCGGGCGCATCGGAATGATCGGTAGCGAGAGCGTGATGTCGCCGCCCATCAGGCCGACCACCACCACATGCCCGCCGCGTGCGCACGAATCGAGCGCGAGCTTCACCGTGGGCGTCGCGCCGACGAGATCGAGCACGGCGCGCGCGCCGCCGCCCGTGGCTTCGATGATCTGCTGCGCGGCGTCGGGCGCGCGTGCGTCGATGGCGGCCAGCGCGCCCGCTTTCAGCGCGGCGTCGCGCTTGGCGGCGTCCACGTCGACGACGATCGCGCCTTTCGCGCCGAGCGCCTTGAGCACCTCGATCGCCATCATGCCGAGGCCGCCCGCGCCGATGATCACGACCGCGTCGTCGTGAATGCGCTCGCCGAACTTCTTCACCGCCGAATACGTGGTCACGCCCGCGCAGGCGAGCGGCGCGGCCTTCACGGGATCGAGGCCGCCGAGATCGACCAGATAGCGCGGATGCGGCACGATCACGTAGTCGGCGAAACCGCCGTCGCGCATCACGCCAAGCGATTGCGGCTTCGTGCAGATATTTTCCTCGCCGCGCTGGCAGGCCGCGCAGACGCCGCAGCCGATCCACGGATGCACCACGGCCACCATGCCGGTCTTCACGTCGCCGGCATCGGGGCCCGCCGCGACGATTTCGCCGCAGATTTCATGGCTGAGCGTGAGCGGCAGCTTGATGCCGCGATCGGCGAGCGACAGCTTCTTGCCGCCGCCGAGGTCGTAGTAGCCCTCCCAGATATGCAGGTCGGAATGGCACAGACCGGCGGCTTTCACGCGCACGAGCACTTCCGTGCCTTTGGGTTGCGGCGTGTCGCGCTGGACGAGTTCGAGCGGTTGACCGTGACCGGTCACGCAATAACAACGCATCTGCATCGATGTCTCCGTGTGTGTTGTGTCAAGCAGGCGGGCGATGTCGAATCCTCTGCATCATAACGGATTGCGGATAAATTCGTCCGGTCGTTCGTTTTTATAGGGCGATAACCGGAATGCAGGCGTGGCGTGCGCATGAGCGGCCTCGTCGAATCGCTGGGCGTGCTGATCGGCGGCATCGGCCTGTTTCTGCTCGGCATCACGATGATGACCAACGGCCTGAAGCTCGCGGCCGGGCCCGCGCTCGAAGTGATCCTGAGCCGCGCGACGCGCACGCCCGCGGCGGGCCTCGCGTCGGGCGTGCTGGTCACGGCGCTGGTGCAGTCGTCGAGCGCGGTGACGGTCGCGGTGATCGGCTTCGTGAACGCGGGCCTGCTCGATCTCGGCGGCGCGCTCTGGGTGCTGTTCGGCGCCAATCTCGGCATGACGACCACCGGCTGGATCGTCTCGCTGCTCGGCCTGAAGATGAAGATCGACGCGCTCGCGCTGCCGCTCGTCGGCATCGGCATCGCGCTGCGGCTGACGGGCGTGGGGCAGCGGCGCGGCGCGCTCGGCGATGCGCTGGCGGGCTTCGGCATTCTGTTCATCGGCATCGCCACGTTGCAGGGCGCGTTCACCGGCCTCGTCGCGCAGTACCGGTTGCCGCAGGGCGAAGGGCTCGTCGAAGTGCTGATGCAGGTGTTCGCGGGCCTTGTCATCACGTTGCTCGTGCAGTCGTCGTCGGCGACCATGACCATCACGCTCGCCGCCGCGCAAGGCGGCATGCTGAGCACGCAGGGCGGCGCGGCCGTGATCATCGGCGCGAACATCGGCACCACGGCCACGGCGCTGCTGGCGGCCGTGGGCGCGACGCCCAACGCGCGGCGCGCGGCGGTCGCGCAGGTGATCTTCAACGTGGTGACGGGGCTCGTCGCCACCGCGCTGCTGCCGTGGATGATCGGCTTCATCGTGCGCGTGGGCGACTGGCTGCATCTGCCGCACGATCCTGCCATCGCGCTCGCGCTCTTTCACACGGCGTTCAACGTGCTGGGTCTCGTCATCATGGTGCCGTTGGCGGGGCGGCTCACGCGCTGGCTGCAGAGCCGTTTTCGCGCGCGCGAGGGCGACGAGGGCGCGCCGCAATTTCTCGACGACACCGTGGCCGTGGTGCCCGAACTCGCCGCCGACGCGCTGCGCCTCGAAGTCAGGCGCATCGGCGCGATCGTGCGACGCATGGTGCGCATGACGCTCGCGGGCGCCGACGCTCACGCGCTGGCGCATGAGCAGAGCGCGACCACGCGGCTGTTCAACGCGGCGCAGAAGTTCGTACAGCGAATGAATCGCCAGGAGATGGTGCCGGCCACGGCGGCGGTGCTTGCTGAGTCGCTGCGCGAGCTGCGTTATCACGAAAGCGCGGCGGAGCAGGCCATGCAGGCCGCGGCGCTCGCGAACGTGCTGCCCGATGCGGGCGTCGCCGCGAGTTACGCGCAGTTCGAGCGCCGCTCGCTCGCGTTGCTCGATGCGATCGAGGCCGTCGATCACGCCAGTCGGGAGAACGAAAGTCGTCTGCGATCGCCCGGCGAGGACAGCGCGCTGATCGAAAATCTCTCGCAGGCGATGGAGGGCGCGTATGGCGCGCTCAAGGCGCAACTGCTCGGCGAGGGTGCGGCGGGCACGGTGTCGATTGCGCTGATGGAAGAGTTGTTGCGCCGTCACAGTGCGTTGCGGCGCGCGTTGCAACAGGTCGCGAAGGCGCATTCGCGCGCGCTTTCTTTCGCGGATTGAAGCCGATCCAGGCACGCGAAAAGCTCATCGAAACCTTGTCGGACCAATTCGAAAGTGCCTTAAAAAAGGCCCGGATCGCAGGCGATTGATTGCATGGCTAACGACAAACGGTTATCCTGTGGCCATGTTCGATCAGTGTCTTTACTTCAACACGTCGGCGCTGGCACGCCGCCTCGAACGCGAGTGGTCCGAAGCTTTCGAGCCTTTCGGCCTCACGCCGCCCCAGGGTTTCATGCTGCGCGCGGTGCTGGAACGGCCCGGTTCTTTGCAGCACGAGCTTTCGGACATGCTCTCGATCGCACGGCCCACGGCCACGCGCGTCATCGACGGTCTGGAGGCGCGCGGCTATGTCGAGCGCCAGCGCACCGAAGGCGATCAGCGCGAAGTGGCCATCGTGCCCACGGCGCAGGCGCAGGCCATTCGCGAGGCGCTGCATCACGCGAGCGCAACGGTCACGGGGCGCATCAAGCGCACGCTGGGCGGCGAGGCGTTCGTCGACACCGTGAGCCGTCTGCGCACCGCGCGCGCGACGCTCGGCTAGCCGCCGTCGATCAACACAGGCAATCGCAAACAACAGCAGGAAACTGCAGCACGCGCGCGTTCTCGCGATTCAGGGCGAACGCCGCGCGGGTAGTGAATGGAGTGGCATCATGCGGCGCATCGGCGCTTTTTGTATTTCGACGTGGCTGGCCGCGTTGATTCTCTTTCTGGGCCGCCATTCGGTGCCGATGATGGCGCTGAGCGGCGTAGTGGTGTTCGCCGGTCTTGATCTGTTTCATCCCGAGCGCGCGGGCGCGGAGAACGCGTCGCCGGGCGACGATCGTCGCTGATCGTTCGCGCGAGTCGTTGCCTGGGTTGCCTGCCTTGCCGCGTTGAATGTATCGGCGCCAGAGCGGATACATCGGCAGATACATCGGCAAACACCAACAAAAACGCCGCGCATGAAGCGCGGCGTTTTTTCATGCCTCGAATCTCAGCACGAAATCATCAAGCCTCTTCGGCCCACGACATGTTCTCGCGCGCGAGCAGCGCCGACGAAGCCGCCGGGCCGAACGTGCCCGCCGTGTACGTGCGCGGGCGGTCGTTCAGTTCCTTCCAGCCGTCGAGAATCGGCTCGACCCACGTCCATGCGGCTTCGAGTTCGTCGCGGCGCATGAAGTGCGTGAGACGGCCGCGAATCACGTCGATCAGCAGACGCTCGTACGCTTCCGCGCGGCGCTCCGGAATCGCCTGCTGCAAATCCAGATTCAGATTTACCGGCAGCATGTTCATGCCGCTGCCCGGTTCCTTCGCGAGCATCTGCAACTGGATCGATTCTTCCGGCTGCAACTGGATCACGAGTCGATTGCCGTAATTGCGCGGGCCGCTCGGGAAGATCGAGAACGGCAGGTCCGCGAATTCGATCACGATTTCCGACTGGCGCTTTTGCAGGCGCTTGCCCGTGCGCAGGAAGAACGGCACGTTGGCCCAGCGCCAGTTGTTGATGTGCGCGCGGATCGCCACGAAGGTTTCGGCCTTGCTGTCGGCCGGCACGTTGTCTTCTTCCAGATAGCCCTTCACCGGCTGTCCGTCGACGGCGCCCGCCGCGTACTGGCCGCGCACCGTGTCGCGCGCGATATCGGCGAGCGACATCGGGCGCAGCGAGCGCAGCACCTTGAGCTTTTCGTCGCGCACCGCGTCCGGATCGAGCGAAACGGGCGGCTCCATCGCCACGATGCACAGCAGTTGCAGCAGGTGGTTCTGCACCATGTCGCGCAGCGCGCCCGTGTGATCGTAGAAGCCCGCGCGGCTGCCCACGCCCACGGTTTCCGCCACCGTGATCTGCACGCTGCGGATATACGGCGCTTGCCACAGCGGTCCGAAGATCGGATTGCCGAAGCGCAGCACCATCAGGTTCTGCACCGTTTCCTTGCCGAGATAATGGTCGATGCGGTAGATCTGCGATTCCGCGAAGTGACGGCCCACCGACTCGTTGATCTCCTGCGCCGAAGCGAGGTCGTGGCCGAGCGGCTTTTCGAGCACGACGCGCGACTGGCTGTCGAGCAGCCCGCCGGCCGACAGGTTGTCGCAGATCGTCGTGAAGAGTTCGGGCGACGTCGAAAGATAGAACACGCGCAGCGCGTGCTCGCGCGAAGCCTGCTTCAGATGCGCGTAATCGGCGGGATCGTTCACGTCGATGATCACGTACTGGAACAGGCTCAGATAACGGTCCCACGCTTGCGGGTCGAAGGCCTTGGCGTCGATGAACGGACGCGACTGCTCCTCCATGAACTTGCGATAGTCGTCGATGGTCCAGTTCTTGCGGCCGACGGCGATGATGCGCGTCTCGGCGGGCAGGTTGCCGTGCAGGTGCGCCATGTAGAGCGCGGGGAGCAGTTTGCGCGCGGCCAGGTCGCCTCCGCCGCCGAAGATGATCATGTCGACGGGCTGTTCGGGCGCGGCTTGGGCAGGCTGATTCGTCATGGCAGGTCGCTCGCTTGTGGCGATGTGTGGCGCTAGGTTGCGAAGTGTGCAGCCGGCGCGGGGGCCGGAGCGTTGAAAACGGTAATGGTGCATGGTTTTGCGCGAGTTTGCACGCGTCACGCCGATTCACTGCGATTCGTCTCTGCCGACGCGAACGGGCCGATGAACGGTTCGCGCACGTCCACGCGCGATCTTGCGCGAATCGATCGCGAATCGATGGGATGGCGCGCCCTGCGTTGCTCGCTTCGCGCTGAAGCGTTGCTAACGTTGTTTAGCGCTCGCTTGCGGGCGGCGGCGTTTGCTGCATTTAGCCCCGCATCGCGCAGGGTTTTTATGGCGCGGCCCGCAGCGCGGCTCATGGCGCAGCATCAACCGAGCCCAGGCACGCTCACGCCCAGCGCCTGCACGAGCAGCAGCGCGTTGAGCGCGAGCACGGTCAGCGCGCCCAGCACCGCGAGCCACGCCACCCACGCGCGATTCGCGTACGCGCCCATGATGTCGCGCCGGCACGTGAACACCACCAGCGCGGCCATCGGAAACGGCAGCGCGAGACTCAGCACGACCTGGCTTGCGACCAGCGCATCGGTGGCGTTCACGCCGAGGCCCACGACCGCGAAGCTCGGCGCCATCGTCACGAGGCGGCGCAGCCAGAGCGGAATCTGGAAGCCGACGAAGCCCTGCATGATCATCTGTCCCGCGAGCGTGCCGACCACCGAACTCGAAATGCCCGAGGCGATCAGCGAAGCCAGAAAGATGCCCGCCGCGGCCACGCCGAACAGCGGCGCGAGCGTGTGCCAGGCGGTCCCGATTTCGGCGACATCGGCATGGCCCTGATGAAACGACGCCGACGCCATGATCACCATCGCCATGTTGATGAGGCCCGCGAACGCCAGCGCGATGACCACCTCGACGTTCGAAAAGCGCAGCAGACGTGCGCGTTCGGCGTCGTTGCGCGGCTGCACGCGCGCCTGGGTGAGCCCGGAATGCAGGAAGAGGGCGTGCGGCATGACCGTCGCGCCGACGATGCCGACCGCGATCGTGACCGCCTGCGCGTCGGGCAGGCGCGCCGTGAAGGTGCCGCGCAGCACGCCCGTCCACGCAACCGGCACGATGAAGAGTTCGAGCAGATAGCAGAGCCCGATCAGGCCGACGAGCGCGCCGATCACGAGTTCGAGCGGCCGGAAACCCGCGCGCTCGAAGAACAGCAGCCCGTAGGTGACGAGCGCCGTGACGGCCATGCCCGCGATCAGCGGCAGATGGAACAGCAGCGCGAGGCCGATCGCGCCGCCGAGGAATTCGGCGAGATCGGTGGCCATGGCGGCGATCTCGCTCACGATCCACATGCACCAGACGAGCGGCGCGGGCAGGCGTTCGCGGCACAGCTCGGCGAGATTGCGGCCGGTGACGATGCCGAGTTTCGCCGACAAGGCCTGGAACAGCATCGCCACGCCGTTGGCGAGCAGCACGACCCACAGCAGCGCGTAACCGTAGCGCGCGCCCGCCTGGATGTTGGTCGCGAAGTTGCCGGGGTCCATGTACGCGACCGAGACGATCACGGCCGGGCCCGCGAGCGGCAGCAGCAGCGCGGCGCCGCGCCGGCGCCCTTCGAGCGCCTCGCGCACCTTGCGCACCGTGCCCGCGGAGAGACCGTCGGGCACGTCGCGCACATCGTCGTCGCGGGTGCGATGCTGCATGGGCGCCTCGTCGCGGTTGCGGGGCCGGAACACACGCGCCTCGCGCACGCCGCGGCTCACAATTTGTCGGAAATCAGCAGAAAAGCGCGTCAGAATGTGCCACGCGCGTCATCGGAATGCATCGCTCACGCGTTAAGCAGATGATCCGCGGCGCGCGATTCGCTGCCCGGTTTCATTGAGGTTTCATCTGGCTTTCGACCGCGTTGCGGCGCACCAGCAACTATCTCAGCACAAACCGGCCCCGCGCGCTTTCCCCGGCCGCTTTTCCCGGCAATTCCCCGGCCTCACGCCCTTACGAAATGTCCCATTTCCCGATTTTCTCCCTGACCCGCAAACGCGCCGCAGCGGCGCTCCTCGCGGGCGGTCTCGCTTGCAGCGCGCTGGCCCACGCCGACGCCAACGTCAATCCGAACGACAAGGTCATCGTGCTCGACTCCGGCGAGGCGCAGCTTTCGCTGATCGACGAAGCGAGCCGCACCGTCGTGGGCACGGAGCCCACCGGCAAGGAACCGCATCACCTGATGATCACGCCCGACGGCCAGTCGCTGATCGTCGCCGATTCCGTCTCGAACGACCTGCTGTTCCTCGACCCGCACAGCGGCAAGGTGCAGCGCCGCGTCGAAGGGATCGAAGATCCGTACCAGCTCGGCTTCTCGCCCGACCACAAGTGGTTCGTGACGGCCGGCCTGCGTCTGGACCGCGTGGACATCTACAGCTACAACGGCCATGACGTCACGCTCGTCAAGCGCATCCCGCTCGCGAAGACGCCGAGCCACATCACCTTCGCGTCGGACAACAAGACCGCGTTCGTGACGCTTCAGGACACCGGCGAAGTGGCGGCCATCGACCTGCCGACGCAGACCGTGCTCTGGAAGCTGCACATCGGCAACACGCCCGCGGGCCTGTGGATGACGCCCGGCGATAAGTACCTGCTGGTCGGCATGACGGGCGAGGACGACGTGGCCGTGGTGGACTGGCACAACCGCACGCTGGTGAAAAAGATCCAGACCGGGCGCGGCGCGCACAACTTCCGCAATCTCGACGACGGCAAGCACATCGCCGTGTCGAATCGCGTGGAAAGCACCATCAGCATTCTCGATTACACGACGCTCACCAAGGTCGCCGACATCACGGGCCTGCGCCCCGGTCCCGACGACATGGAACTTTCCGCCGACAAACGCTATCTGTGGGTTACGTTCCGCTTCGCGAAGCACGTGGGCATCATCGATCTCACGACGCGCAAGCTGATCGATACGATCGCCGTGGGCCGCTCGCCGCACGGCATCTATTTCGCCAACAGCGCGCCGTTTTACGCGCCGAATCCGGATTGACGAGCGGGAGTCCCGATGCTTGACACGCTGCTTTCGCAGGCCGACAACCTCGTTTCGTGGCTGCAGACGCTCGTCTACGTCGACGTCGTGCAGCCGATCTTCTACAAGGTCGGCCTGATGGGCTACGACGAGGACACCTACGACGCGCTCTACTGGGTGATCGTCGGCGTGCTCGAAATCGCGCTGACTTACGTGCTGCTGCGCCCGCTCGAAGCGCTGCGCCCGGCCGAATCGTGGCAGGACCGCAAGGCGCTGCGCGCCGACGTCTGGTACACGTGGATCGCGAAGCTCGGCATTCTGAACATGGCGTTCTTCTTCATGCTCACGCCGCTGTTCAACCATCTGCAAAGCGAGATGGCGATCCACAACATTCCGAACATCGACGTGGACAGCCTGTGGCCCGGCGTCACCGACAAGCCGTACGTCTCGTTCCTGGTCTATCTGGTCGTGCTCGATTTCGCGGGCTACTGGTATCACCGCTGGCAGCATCGTTTCGGCGTGTGGTGGGAATTGCACGCGGTGCACCATAGCCAGCAGCAGATGTCGCTCTGGTGCGACGACCGCAATCACTTCCTCGACGACATCGTGCAGGCGGCGTTTTTTGCGGCGATTTCGCTGTTTATCGGCGTGCCGCCCGCGCAGTTCGTCGTGTTGATCGCGGTGAGCAACTTCCTGCAGGCCGTGCAGCACGTGAACGCGCGGCTCGACTACGGCCGGGTGCTGGAGCGCATTCTCGTGAGCCCGGCGTTTCATCGCCGCCATCACGCGATCGGTTACGGCCACGAAGGCACGCGCTACGGCTGCAACTTCGGCGTGCTGTTTCCGTGGTGGGACGTGATGTTCCGCACCGCGTCCTGGAACAAGGCGCCGGAACCCACGGGCATCCGCGACCAGTTGCCCGCGCCGCACGGCAAGGGCGTGAACTACGGCGACAGCCTGATCGCCCAGCAGTGGCTCGCGCTCGTGCGCATCGCGAAGCGGCTGGCGGGCAAGGGCTATCCGATGGGCGGCACGGCGAACTGAGCCGGCGCTCGCGCGTCGGCGTGACGCACATCCACCACGAGGCGGCCGCGAGCCGCCTCGTTTCGTTGACGGCCGAGGTGCGGCAGATGCGATAATCCCGGCTTGTCCCCCGCGAGACGCGTGCGCCGCGTCCGCATCATCTGCATGAAATCTGCATAAAAAGCGCAGGCGTTGCATGAGACTGGAGAGCACCTTGAGCCGTATCGACAACCCGCAGCACGACCAGGAAGTCGGCTTTGCCGACGCCACCCAGGACACCACCCGCATCGACGACGTGCGCATCGGCGCCGTGCGTCCGCTCATCTCGCCCGCGCTGCTGCTCGACGAGCTGCCGGTGCCGCAGGACACGCAGACGCTCGTCGAAACGAGCCGCGCGCAGATTGCCGAGGTGCTCGCGCAGCGCGACGACCGCCTCGTGATCGTGGTCGGGCCGTGCTCGATCCACGACCACGACCAGGCGATCGAATACGCGAAGCTGCTCAAGGCGAAGGCCGACACGCTGAGCGACGACCTGCTGATCGTGATGCGCGTCTACTTCGAGAAGCCGCGCACGACGGTGGGCTGGAAGGGCTATATCAACGATCCGCGTCTCGACGGCAGCTTCCGCATCAACGAAGGGCTGCGCAAGGCGCGCGAGCTGCTGCTCGACATCAACGCGCTCGGCCTGCCGACCGGCACCGAATTCCTCGATCTGCTGAGCCCGCAATACATCGCCGATCTGGTGGCGTGGGGCGCGATCGGCGCGCGCACGACCGAGAGCCAGAGCCATCGGCAACTGGCGTCGGGGCTGTCGTGCCCGATCGGCTTCAAGAACGGCACGGACGGCGGCGTGCAGGTCGCGGCGGACGCGATCGTGGCCGCGAGCGCGAGCCACGCGTTCATGGGCATGACGAAGATGGGCATGGCCGCGATCTTCGAAACGCGCGGCAACGACGCCTGCCACGTGATTCTGCGCGGCGGCAAGAGCGGGCCGAATTACGACGCGGCGTCGGTGGCCGCGTGCTGCGCGTCGCTCGCGAAGGCGGGGCTGCGCGAGCAGGTGATGATCGACTGCTCGCACGCGAATTCGAGCAAGCAGCATCAGCGTCAGATCGACGTGGCGCGCGATATCGGCGAGCAGTTGAAGGGCGGCGATGCGCGCATCGTCGGCGTGATGATCGAGAGCCATCTGGAAGAAGGGCGTCAGGACCAGCAGCCGGGCGTGCCGCTCAAGCGCGGCGTGTCGATCACCGACGCGTGCATCAGCTGGGCGCAGACCGAGCCCGTGCTCGACGCGCTGGCGCAAGCGGTACGTGCGCGCCGGACGACGCGCGCGGGTTGAGGGGCGGGTTTGCGGGCGCTTTCATCGGCGCCTTGTTCGGGACGTAAAAAAACGCGCGGCGGACTCCGAGTCCGGCGCGCGTTTTTTATGCGTCTCTCGCGTCTCTCGCGTGTTGAAAAGACCCGATCAGGCTTTGGCCGCCGCGCCCGCGTCCGGAACACGATTCGCGACTTCGTCGCCGAAACCGCGCACCTGGCCGACCCACAGCACGGCCACCACGGCGAGCGCCGCCGCGAACCAGCCGTTGTAGCCGAAGCCGACGATCGTCCCATGCGGACCGTTTTGCAGCAGCAGTCCGCCGACCCACGCGCCGATGCCCGTGCCCAGCGCCTGCACCGCGTTGTTCGCGCTCAGGAACGCACCGCGCCGTGCGGGCTCGGGAATCGTCGTGAGCAGCGCCTGCATCGGCACCATGCGGCTCGACAGCGCGATCATGAACACCGCGAAGAAGCCGACCATCGCGATGAACGGCAGCACCGGCAGATGCGTGACGAACAGCACCGGCGCGATCGACACGAGCGCCATGATGCGGAACACGCGGCGCTTGCCGTAACGATCCGCGAGACGGCCCACCGCGCGCGCGGTCAGGAAGGTCGACGCGCCGCCCGCCACGTAGAGCCACGAAAGCTGCTCGGGCGCGACGCCGTAGTTGGCGACCAGCATCGGCGAAATGAACGGGATCACCAGCATGTGCGCGCACATCATCGTGAAGGTAAGCGCGAACGCCTTCATGTGACGCGGCAGCGTGAGCAGTTGCCACAGCCGCGGCACGATGTCGGCGAGCGGCGTGTCGCGGTCGACGTGCTCGGTGAGCGGCGGAATCACGCGCGAGCCCGCCACCCAGATCACGGCGGAGAGCGCGACGAGCAGCAGGAACGGCGCGCTCCAGCCGAAGTGCGCGCCGAGCACGATGCCCGCCGGCACGCCCGCGATCGCGGCCATCGAGAAGCCCGTCATGATGACGCCGGTCGCAGCGCCGCGGCGCTGGATGGGAATCACGTCGCTGACGATCGCCATCACGATCGAGCCGAGCACGCCGCCCGTGAGACCGGCGAATGCGCGCGCGAACAGCAGCAGATGGAAGTTGGTCGCGAACGCACAGGCCAGATTCGACAGCGCGAACAGCGCATAGGCGACCTGCAGCAGACGACGCCGGTCGAAGCGGTCGATATAGGTGGCCGCGAGCAGCCCGGACAAACCGGAACACAGCGAGTACGCGGACACGGCCGTCGCGAACATCGCGGGCGTGATCGCGAACGCGTGCATGATCTGCGGGCCGAGCGGCATCATCACCATGAAGTCCATGATGACGGTGAACTGCGTGAGCGCCAGCAGCCAGAGCAGCGTGCGTTCGCGCAGCGGATTGAGTGTGAGGGTCATTCGGGACCTTGTTCAAGCACATACGGCCCCGCGAAAAGGCGGGGCCGTATGTGCGGGTTTCAGCGATCGCCGACCGCCGATCGAGGCTGAATCAATCGTCGATCGTTTCGTGCGCGGCCTGCGCGCCGCGGCGCCAGTACGCCGACGCACGAATGCGCTTCTTGTCGACGCCGCGCTCGTTGCACAGCTTCGCGCGCACGGCGCGAATCACCGAGGCTTCGCCGGCTGCCCATACGAAGCCGTCACCGGGCGGCAGCCAGACTTCGTCGACGGCGTCGACGAGGGGGTTTTCCGATTCGGATTCCTCGCGGTAGCACCAGATCGCGTAGAGAT
Source organism: Paraburkholderia sp. SIMBA_027 (assembly GCF_046535315.1). NCBI lineage: Bacteria > Pseudomonadati > Pseudomonadota > Betaproteobacteria > Burkholderiales > Burkholderiaceae > Paraburkholderia > Paraburkholderia sp. SIMBA_027. The sequence goes on along the minus strand of NZ_JAWRWY010000002.1, from coordinate 397,282 downwards.
CGGCGGCGGTCGGCAGTTCGATGCGCGCCGCGCGGTTCGCCACTTCGGCGACCACGGCCACGCGCGCGCCGGCGGGCAGCTCGCTCAGGCGGCGCTGAATCGCGGGCAGGGCGGTTTCATCGCCGATCAGCAAGTGCCAGTCGAAGCCCGTGGGGATCACCATCGAACCGCGCGGGCCGCCCACGCCGAGATACTGGCCGGGCTGCGCCTGCGCCGCCCACGCCGTGGCAGGACCGGCTTCGTGCAGGGCGAACTCGATATCGAGTTCATTGGCGACGGGGTCGAAACGGCGCGGCGTGTAATCGCGCGCGGCGGGACGCTCGACGCCTTCGGGAAACACGATGCCGTCCGGGCCGAGGCTCGGCAGGACCGGCTGGCTCGCGCCCTCGGGCGGGAAGAACACCTTCACGTGATCGTCGAACGACGCCGACACGAAGTCGCTGAGATCGCCCGTGAGCGTGACGCGCACGAGCGCGGACGACAGCGCCTCGACGCGCACGACGCGCAGCAGGCGGAACTTGAGCGGATGTCGCACGCGGACGACGTCGAGCTTGCTTTGATTCTGCATCTTTGACTCCGATAGGGGGGGCGGTCGATCGACGAGGGATGAAGGGCACTGCGCCGGTGATCAGGCGCCGCTGTTCTCTCCACCGCCGTTGCTGCCGCCTTCGATTTCCTGGGTGGCGCGCGCGAGGATGGCCGCGATGCGGCGCTGCTCGTCGGGCGCGACGTCCGTGCGGCGCAGCAACGCGCGCTTGAGCGCGCGGCGCGCGTCGATCAGCTCGCGCACCCAGCCGGTGCCGTCCGACGGGTCTTCGCCCGCGAGCGCGCGGCGCATGACTTCCATCTTGCGGCCGAAGTGCGTGAGCTTGGCGAGGATCAGGTCGGCGCGTTCGCGATTGGCGTCCAGATACTGACGACCTTCGTCGGACAGCTCGTAACGCTTGCGATTGCCTTCGAGCGTCACGCTGACGTAGCCGAGTTCTTCCAGATACGTGAGCGCCGGATAGACCATGCCGGGGCTCGGGCTGTAGAAGCCGTTCGAGCGCGCGTCGAGCGCCTTGATCAGCTCGTAGCCGTGGCTCGGGCGTTCGGCGAGCAGCACGAGCAGCATCAGTTGCAGGTCTTCCGAGCTGAACTTGCGGCCGCGGCCGAAACCGTCGCCGTCGCCGAAGTTGCCGAAACCGCCGCCGCGGCCAAAACCTTCGCTGAAATCGCCGGGGCCTTCGCCGCCGCGATGGCGGCCCATGGCGTGGCGCAGCGCGTGCAGAGGGTGGCGCATCGCGAAGCGGGCGGTGTGCATGTCGCCGCGGCCGAAGCCGAAAGCGAGGGCGCGCTCGCTGCGTTGTTCGTGGCGTTCGCTACGTTCATGACGTTCGGCAGGGCCGAAACCGTCCTGGCGGCGGTCGGCGAAATCGCGCTCCGGCTGGCCGTGACGGCCTCGACGGCCGTGGTGTCCGTGATGACCGGACAGGTGATGGTGGTGGCGCATAGGGCCTCCTTAACATTTGAGTGTCTTAAAACATGTCTTAAGATATATATCGTAAGAGCGTTTGTCAAAGAGAATTTTGGGGGCGCGATCGCAGCCATCGAGCACGAAGTCGCGTTCCGACCACCGATAACGCCGCTGCATCGCGCAAGGCCGGCAAGCGCGCCGTGCCGGGAAATCGGCCTGCTTGGTGCGCATCCGCACTTAACGCCTTACAGTTTGCGATCACGATCTCCCGACTGGTCAGCAGGGGAAGTCGATGACTGCAACGAACGAGTGGGCGGCCTCCGAAGGATTTGCAGCAGTGAGTCCCGCGAGTGCGCAAGCGCTGGCCAGATCGATGGACGACTATGGGGTCGGCGTCCTTCACGAGATTGTCCCGGCGGCGATCCTCGCGAAACTGCGAAGTTTCATCGAGCAGCAGATCGAGCAACACGGCGGGCAGTACTTCAGCTTCGAAGGCAAATCATGGATCACCGGCACCTGCCTGCAGCCCTTATTCGAGGATGCGGGTCTGCAGAGTCTGCTGCGATCCCTCTATGAAAGGAAGATGCGCGCATCGCCGCCGAGCAGGCGGATCTTCCCGGTTCTGCGTGTGCTGACCGGTACGCACGGATTGCGGCATGCGCTCAATTTTCACTACGACTCGTATGTCGTGACGGTGCTGATCCCCATTCTGATTCCCCATGCGCCGGGTGAGCCGCCGGGGCATCTGGTGATGTTTCCGAATTTGCGCAATGCGAGGCGTTTTGCGGTGGTGAATATTCTCGAAAAGCTTCTGGTCGAGAAACTGCTGAAACGGTTATGGCGCAATGAGGGCGTGCAGCAACGCATGTCGGCAAAACTGATACCGCTGACGCCGGGGAATCTCTACTTCTTCTGGGGCATGCGCTCTCTGCACGCGAATCAGGCGTGTTTGCCGACGAGCGTGCGAAGCACGGTGTTGCTGCATTTCGGCGATCCTCATGAGGACAGCGTGTTTAAAGGTCTTTCCCAGCACATGCACGCAAGGCGGTTGCGACGCATGGCGAGAGATTGAATAGCGGAGCAAGTGCGGGCTTACGCGGGTTATTCAAATTATTAGGGCGCTCTTTCGTGGTTCGCTGCATGCAGCAATGCCGCGGGTTTTCCGCTATTCAGTAAAAAGAAATAGATACTTTGAATAGCTGAAATTAACGGCGAGCCCTCGCCACAACGCGGCGCGTAGCGGCCTCGCTCATCTGGCGCCTCCATCAAGCAACCTTCTCCCAGCAGATCGACGCGATCGGCAGGCACGCGCATGCGTGCCGCTTCGAATCATCGCGCCGGATTGTTCAGAATCGCCTCAAGGTAATGTGTATGTAATGATCTAAAAATACAAAAAATATCGATGATGTATTCGTAGTGTTTCGGCGTGATCGCGATGGAGTGCCTAGGTGAATATTGATTTCTTCTTGACGATCTTTTTTAGCATTTGTATAAATCAACACAAATAAAGCAAAACATCGCTTTTTTCCTCGTGGGCCGCTATGACACGACGCTTCGTGTCTGGCATGCGGGTCTGCGATCTTCGCCAACGGATTTCGACCGGATTGAAGGTGTATCCGGCAGGCCTGCTGTTCCGGTCGGATCCGCGATTGGATCCGGTTCTCCACTCATCTATCACGTATCGATTAGTAACCCTTATGAAAAAAACACCACGCCTGCTGCTGGCCAGCCTCATCTTCGGGCTGATCGGCGTCGGCACGGCTCACGCGCAAAGCAGCGTCACGATGTACGGCATTCTCGACGCGGGGCTCAGCTATCTGAAGACCAGCGACGGCAATCGCTATACCTTGCAGAACGGCACGATCTACGGCAATCGCTGGGGCTTGAGAGGCAGCGAGGATCTCGGCGGCGGCCTTCGGGCGATCTTCCAGGTCGAGTCCGGTTTCCAGATCGGCACCGGCAAGTCGTCGCAAGGTAGCCGGCTGTTCGGGCGTCAATCGTTCGTCGGGCTGTCCAGCTCGCGTTGGGGCACGGTCGATGCCGGCCGCATGTATGAGCCGATCGTCGATCTCGTCCATCCGCTGACGGCGGACGGCTCATACGGTAGCGTTGTGTTCGCGACGCCGGGCGACGTCGACAACAACGACTTCAGCTCGCGCGTATCGAACGCGATCAAGTACGTTTCGCCAATCATCAACGGCCTGAAATTCGAGGCGCTGGTCGCGCCGGGCGGCGTCGCGGGATCGCTGGGGCAGGGTTATACGTGGTCGACGGCGGCGGTCTACAGCACCGGTCCGTTCAAGATCGCGGCCGGTTATCACGACTCCGTCAACGCGAATTCGACCAATGGCGGGCTGCGTACCGGCTGGACCAGCAGTACCGACGACGGCCAGTTCGAAGGCGGATCGATCAACTCCGCCTACGAAACCGCACACGTGCTGGGCATCGGCCAGGCCGCGGTGCAATACGATAGCGGCCCGTGGCAGATCGGCGTGGGCTACAGCAACGCCCGCTATACCGCCGACGGCGAATCGACGTTCGCGAACACGGAAACGTACAACACGGGTCGCGCGTACGCCTTCTACCGGATCACGCCTTCGGCCACTGTCGGCATGGGCTATATCTACACGTCGGCGAAGGGCGATGCATCGGCGCATTACAACGACGTGAGCGCGGGCGCGTTCTATTCCGTGTCGAAGCTGACCGAGTTGTACGCAGTCGCCACCTTCCAGCGCGCGAGCGGCGTGCAGCGCACCGCGGACGGCGGCCTGCAGGCGGCGCGTGCGGACATCTCGTCGTACGGGATCGACGGCACGGGTACGCAGACGATTGTGGTCGTCGGCATGTACCATTCGTTCTGATCCATCGCGCCTCGCGCCAACGGACGCCCGGCCGTGTCTTGGCCGGGGGTTCCGTGTTCAACGCATCACGGCGATACCGGACAGCTCACCGGCTTGCCCTTGCCGTGCTCGCCCTGAAGCGCGCGAACGCCACCGGCGATGGCCTGCGAGAGCGCATCGACGGCGCGGCGATGACCGGCCACCAGCGCCTGATAGCCGTCGCCGACCGGTTCATTGAGCACGCTGCGGCAGGTCATGACGGTCTGCGAGTCGAGCGAGCGCACGCTCCAGACCGCGTCGATCAGCGCGTGCGAAGCGGGCCACGATTCGAAGCGCTGCACGTTCACGCTGACGCGATAGACCGGCACGCCTGCGGGATGCGGCGAGCCGTACACGTCGATCGTATTCAACTGCTGCGTGAGATCGCCCGACAGCGCGCGGCGAATCTCGTCGCCGGGCATCGACGCCCAGCGTTCCTGTTCGAGCACGCGCACCTGGTTCGCGTCGGTCTGCACGACGAACTGCGCCTTCGCGACTTGCGGCGGCACGTCGACGGGCGCGAGTTCGATCAACGACGCCGGATTGCCGTCCTTCGAAGCGGCAGCGGGCCGAGTGCGCGCCGCGTCGTCGCTCGGGCTCAGCGTATAAAAGTGGCTGACGGGCGAGGCGCAGCCCGCGAGCGCCGCCGCGAGCGCAAGTGCCGGGACGGTGGCCCGAAGCGACAGAAACCGGAACGTCATGGTTTGTCTCCTGATTTGCCGCGCAGCAGCGACTCCGGATGGCGCTCAAGGTAATCCGAGAGCGAGTTCAGCGATTGCAGCGTGCGCGTCAGTTCCTGCAGCGCCTGGTGCACGTCCGACTGCAGTGGCGAATCCTGCTGCAGCGTGGACTGAGCGGCGCTGAAGGTTTTCTGTGCTTCGGCGAGTGTGCCCTGCATCTGGGGCAGCAGCTCGTTGTTAACCTGACCGAACATCTGATTCGCGCTTTTGAGCGACTCATTGAGGTTGTTCCCGATCTTGTCGAACGGAATCTGATTGAGTTTCTTCGTGATATCGGCGACCTGCTGCTGGAGTTCGTCGAGCGAATTCGGCACGGTCGGCAATTGCATCGGATCGTGGTCGAGATCGGCCTTCGCGGGCGCCGCCTTCGGGAACATGTCGAGCGCGACGTAGAGCTGCCCCGTCAGCAGATTGCCGTTGCGCAACTGTCCGCGCAGGCCGTGTTGCACGAGGCGCTCGATCAGCGCGTGGCTCTGCGGCGAATCCGGTGGCGGCGTCGGACTGCCGCGCGAGCGGCGCACAAGGCGCAGCGGATAAAGATTCATCGTCACGGGCATCGTGAAATTGCCGCTCTTCGCGTCATAGTCGATGCCGATATCGGTCACCTGGCCGAGCACGATGCCGCGGAAATCCACGGGCGCGCCGACCGACAGCCCGCGCAACGACTGGTTGAAGTTCATCACCACGCGAACGGGTTTGCCGTCGGGTTCGTGCATCGCTTCGCTTTCGTCGGACGCGAGCGTGAAGCCCGCGTTCGCCGGCGCCTGAGCGCCGGCCGCTTCGCCCGGCGGCGTTTCGAACGCGAGGCCGCCCGCCATGACGGTGGCCAGCGACTGCGTGTTGACCTTGAAGCCGCTCGAATCGAGCTGCACGTTCACACCGCTCGCATGCCACCAGCGCGTATTGACGCCCACGTACTGATCGTAGGGCGCGCGCACGAACACCTGCACGGTCACGCCCGAGCCGTCCTTGTCGAGCGAATAGTTGGTGACCTGACCGACCTGCATGCGGCGATAGAAGATCGGCGTGCCGATATCGAGCGAGCCGAGATCCTTGCTGTGCAGCGCGTATTGATGACCCTTCTCGTCGATGGTGACGGCAGGCGGCGTTTCGAGGCCCGTGAAGTCGTGCGCGGTTTCCGCCGAGCGGCCCGCGTCGGCGCCGATGTAGGCACCGGAGAGCAGCGTGCCGAGACCCGACACGCCGCCCGCGCCCACACGCGGACGCACCACCCAGAAGCGGCTGTCCTTCGTCGCGAAGCTGCCGGCGTCCTTCGTCAGCTCGACCGTCGCGAGCACGTGCGAGAGGTTCGGCGAGAGCTTGACCGCGCGCACCGAGCCGATATCGACATTCTTGTACTTGACCTTGGTCTTGCCGGGTTCGAGCCCTTCGGCGCTCAGAAAGCTGATCGTGATGGTGGGGCCGCGCATGGCGACCGATTTCGCCACGAGGCCGATGCCGATCAACGCGGCAACGAGCGGCACGATCCAGATGAGCGACGGCAGCCAGCGTCGCGGCTCGACGATATCCGGGTCGTTTGCATCGGGCGGCGCAGCGTCGCCGGAAGGTGGCCGGATGCCTTTCGGACTAGTCATTCGAGTGTTCCTTTGTGTGTTGCAGGCGTTCCTGCGTGGCGCCGGGAACCGGATCCCAGATGAGCCGCGGATCGAACTGCATCGACGCGAGCATCGTCAGGATCACGACGGAACCGAAGGCGATCGCGCCGGGTCCGGCAGTGACGACGCCGAACGAGCCAAAGCGCACCAGCGAAACGGTGAGCGCGATGACGAAGATGTCGAGCATCGACCAGCGGCCGATGAATTCAACGATGCGATAAAGCGTGGTGCGTTCCGCCGAGCGCCAGGTGGAACGGCGCTGCGAGGTCAGCGCGAGCAGCCCGAGCGCCGAGAGCTTGAGCAGCGGCACCATGATGCTGGCGATGAAAACAATGGCGGCAATCAGCCATTCGCCGGTCAGCCAGAAGTGAACGATGCCGCTCAGGATGGTGTCGCCGCGATCGTGTGCGAGCGTCGCCGTGTTCATGATGGGCAGCACGTTCGCCGGGATATAGAGGATCGCCGCGGCGGACAGCAGCGCCCACGTGCGGCGCAGCGCATCGGGCCGGCGGGTGTGCAGCGGCGTATCGCAGCGCGTGCAGCGCCGGTCGTGCGCGTGCGGCTGCCGCGCTTCCAGTTGTCCGCAGACGTGGCAGCAATCGAGGCCCGCTTCGCGCGCGGTCGTAGGGCTGGGCGTTTCGCGTCCTTCGCCATGATGAGGGTGCTGATGTTGCGGTGACGGCGAACGATCCGTTCCGCGAGCGCGCAACCTATCGACGACATCCCAGAGCCCGCGCGGATCGAACGCCGCGATGACGGCCAGCATGAGCGTCAGCGCGGCGAATGCGAACAGGGCCGTTTCCGGAATCACGCGCGCGATGCTCACCAGTTTGACGATCGCAACGAGTATCCCGACCATGAAGACTTCGAGCATGCCCCAGGGTCGCACGAAGCGAAGCGCCTTCATCATCAGGTTGAAGCCTGGCGCGACGATGCCCCGGCGCAGCGGCAGCAGCACGTAGAGCAGCGCGACCATCTCGATCAGCGGGAACAGGAAGGTCGCGCAGAACACCATCGACGCAACGGACTGCATGCCCTCGCGCCACAGCACCACGAGCGCGCCGAGCAGGCTCGACTGCGAGGTGATGCCGTTGGCGTCGAGTTGGATGATGGGAAACGACTGCGCGATGAGGAAGGTGACGAGCGCCGCGACCGTGATCGCGCCGATGCGGTCGAGTTGCGCCGCGTTTTCGCGGTAGAGCGCGGTGCTGCAACGCGAGCAGCGCGCGGACTGGCGACGCTGCAGGCGCGGCTTGCGGTAAAGCGCATCACAGTGGCGACACGCGACGAGTGTGGGGTAGGGCATCCGGGACTATGTGGGGCAAAAGCTTGTATAACGATCCGCCTGGATTCTCCGCGTCTTCGGCTGGCGACGCGCGAGACCGTGCAAGCGATCGCCTCCACGGTCTCGGGCCGACGCCCGGCGATTGGCGATCAGGTCTGCGGCGGCTGCCAGCCCAGGCCTAGACTCTTTTGCAGCGAGACGTAATCCTTGAGCAACTCGGCCTGGCCCGCGACCACGTCCTGCTGCGCTGAAAATTCAGCACGTTGCGTATCCAGCAGATCGACGAGGCTGACCGTGCCTGCGCGATAGCGCTGACGCGTCAGGTCCGCCGAACGCAGCGCCGACTTCTGCACTTTCTCCAGCGTCGCCAGATGTTCTCGCTGATAGCCGAAACGCGAGAGGCCGTCGTTGGCGTCCTTGAGCGCGCCGAGCACGGTCTTTTCGTAGTTCGCGATAGCTTCGTCACGCGAGGCTTCCGCGCCGTGCACCGCGCCGAGCGTGCGGCCGAAATCGAACAGGTTCCACGAGAGATAGGGCGCACCGAGCCACGTGGCGTTGGACTTGCGGAACAGATGGCCGGGGTCGGCGGCCGAATAGCTCAGATCGCCGTACAGCGTGACCTTCGGGAAGAAGTCGGCGATATGTTCGCCAATCTGCGCGTTGCTCGACGCGAGGCGGCGCTCGGCGGCGCGAATATCCGGGCGTTGCGCGAGCATCTTCGCCGGATCGCCCACGGGCACCGTGGCCGGCAGCGCGGGCAACGCACGCGGCTGCGCCAGTTCGGCGTCGAGCGCGCCCGGCGCCTTGCCGGTGAGCACCGCGAGTTGATCGAGCGAGATTTCCACTTGCGCCGCGAGCGGCGTGAGCGTCGAGCGGGTGTTTTCGACCTGGGTCGTCAGGCGCTCGACATCGACGTCGGCGGCCGTGCCGCCCGCGCGCCGCTGCTCGGTGAGCGTGAGACTCTGCTGCTGAAGCTCGGCGGTGCGTTGCGCGATGAGCAGGCGCTGCTGCTGATCGCGCAGATCGATATAGGCCTGCGCGACTTCGGCGGCCATCGAGACCTGTGCATCGGCGAGGTCGGCGTTGACGGCCTGGGACTGCGCATCCGCGGCTTCGATTGCACGGCGCGTGCCGCCGAACAGATCGATTTCCCACGAGGCGTCGAAGCCGGCGGTGTAGAGCGAGAGCGGGCCGCGTCCCGACGAACCCGCGCTGGAGTCCGCCGACGACAGCGCGCTCAGATCGGGCTCGCGCATGCGGACCGCGGCGGCGTCGGCGCTGAGCTTGGGCATTTCGGCCGCGCGCTGCTGCTGCAATTGCGCGCGCGATTCGCGCAGCCGCGCCTGCGCCGCGCGCAGGTCGGGGTTATGCGCGAAGGCGGCGGCGATCAGCGTATTCAGTTGCGGGTCGTTCAGCGCCAGCCACCACTGGTTGGGAGCGGGCGCGGTCGCGACGATGCCCTTCGCGGGCGTGCGCACGAAGCTGTCCGCGCTGGCCGCCTCGGGCGCCACGGCGGGCGCGCCGTGGTAGTCCGGACCCACCGTGCAGGCGGCCAGCAGGCTGGCGGCACAGGCCACGGCGAGTGCGCCCGCACGAGGGCGGAGGGTAAAGGTTGTCATCATGTTCGATTCTTTAGCTTCAATGACCGGCGGAAGGAGCGGCGCCAGGGCGCGGATTCTTGAGCAGCGCGGCAAGCGGAATGCACGCGAGCAAGGCAATACCGAGCACCCAGAACGTCTCCGAATAGGTGATGACGGTCGACTGCGTCTGGATCTGGGCGGCCAGTTGCCCCAGCGCCTGCATCTTTGCGTAGGCCATGTCGCCGGTCTGCGCGAAGAAACTCGCCGCGCTCGCGGCGATATGCGCCTGTCCGTTGACCGAATTGTTCGTGACGGCCTCGCGAAGCACGGCCGTATGGAAGGTTTCGCGCCGGTCGATCAGCGTGCCGATAATCGCGAGGCCCACCGAGCCGCCGAGATTGCGCGCCATGTTGTAGATGCCCGCCGCGTCGCCCGATTCTTCTCGCGTGACCGTGGCCATCGCCGCCTGATTGAGCGGCATCATCGAGAGGATCTGGCCGACGCCGCGCAGCAGCTGCGACCACGTGAAATCGTGCCCGACGCTCTGCGCCGTGAGCGTGGTGTCGAGCATGCAACTCCACGCGAACAGCAGCAGGCCCGTGATCACCAGCATGCGGATATCCACCTTGCCCAGCAGACGCGGCAGGAACGGCATCGTCAACATGGCCGGGATGCCGGAGAGCAGCATCACCATGCCCGACTGCTCGGCGTTATAACCGGCGACCTGGCTCAGAAACTGCGGCAGCAGATACGAAATGCCGTACAGCCCCGCGCCGACCATGAAGACGATCACGTTGACGCTGGCGAAGCGCAGGTTGCGCATCAGCGAAAGACGCAAAATGGGCTTTTTGGCGACGAACTGGGAAACGGCGATCAGCAGCATCCCGAACAGCGAAACGAAGGTGAGCGTCACGATCATCTGCGATTCGAACCAGCGTTCGCGTTGTCCCTCTTCGAGCACCACGGTCAGCGAACTGAGGCCGATAGCGAGCCCCATGATGCCGATCCAGTCGGCCTTCAAAAAGGCTTCCCAATGCGGACGATCGGGACCGAGCCCGTAAAGCAGCAGCGTGATCAGCGCGAGACACACGGGCAGGTTGACGAAGAAACACCAGCTCCAGCTGATGTTTTCCGCGAGCCAGCCGCCGACCACCGGACCCAGCAACGGCCCGAGCAGCGCGGTCAGCCCGAATATCGTCATGCCGATCGGCAACTGCGACGGGGGCAGGCGGGTGCGAATGATGGTCTGCGCGGTCGGGATCATCGCGCCGCCCGTGAAACCCTGGCCGATACGTCCGGCGATCATGATGGCGAGCGAGCCCGACCAGCCGCACATCATCGAAAAGCCGATGAACAGTGTGGCGTTGACGAGCAGGAAATTGCGCAGGCCGAACACGCGCGTGAGCCACGCCGCGAGCGGAATCATGACGATTTCCGACATCAGATAGCCCGTGGAAATCCACGTGCCCTCGGTGCCGGTCGCGCCGATTTCGCCCTGAATCTGCGGCAGCGCCGAGTTCGTGATCGAAATGTCGAGCGTGGCGATGAGCGCGCCGAGCGCGCCCGCCGCGACGGCGATCCAGTCCGACGTGCTTGCGCGCTCGCCGTGAGCATGCGGGGCGTGCCCCGTCATGCCGGCCGGACTGGTGGAGCTGGCGTTACTCACGATGGTTCTCGGCGTCGATGCGTCGATCGTCGTCGCGCGAGCTTCGCGTATCGACCTCGGCGGTCACCGACATGCCGGGCAGCAGCACCTTGCGCGTTTGCGGACCGGTTTCGAGGCGGATGCGCACCGGCACGCGCTGCACGATCTTCGTGAAGTTGCCGGTTGCGTTCTCCGCCGGCAGCAGCGCGAATTGCGCGCCGGTGCCCGGCGAGAAGCTGTCGACGACGCCGTGAAGCTTGTGTCCGGAAAGCGCGTCGACGGAAATTTCCACCGGCTGACCGATGCGCATGCGCCCGATCTGCGTTTCCTTGAAGTTGGCGGTCAGATAGGTGTCCTGAACCGGGACGATCGAGAGCATGCGCGTGCCGGGCTGCACGTACTGTCCCACGCGCACCGTGCGGTCGCCGACGCGGCCCGAAATGGAACTCGTGACGACCGTATGGTTGAGGTCAAGCTGCGATTGCGCCGCGCTCGCCTTGGCCGCTTCGAGTTGCGCGCGGGCCTGGCCGAGCTGGGCCGTCAGCGCGCCCACCTGCGAGCGCGCCGATTCGACGGCCGCGTGATCGGCGGCCAGCGTGGCCTGCGCCTGATCGCGCGAGCTCTTGAGTTCCGAAAGCTTCTCGGCCGTTTCCGCACCCGACGCCGCGAGCGGCGTGTAGCGCGCCACTTCGTCCTGCGCATGGCGCAGGCTCACGCGCGCCACGTCTTCCTCAGCCGCGGCCTGCGCGATCTTCGCGCGCTGCTGCGTGAGCTGCGCTTCGGCCTGCTGGATATCGGCATTGCGCGCATCGACCGTGGCGCTGGCCTGGTCGAGTGCAGCCTGATACTGGCGCGTGTCAAGGCGCACGAGCGGGTCGCCGGCCTTGACGGCCTGATTGTCCGCCACGAAAACGTCGGTGATATAGCCGCTCACCTTGGGCGCAATGGTCACGCTATCGGCCTGGAGATAGGCATCGTCGGTGCTTTCGATAAAGCGCCCGACGAGCCACCAGTGGCCCGCCCAGCCCGCTGCGGCGGCGAGCGCCAGCAGTGCGCCGCCGATCACCATGCCGCGCCGGGAACCGCGTGCGGGCGCGTTGGGAGTGGTTTCCTGATCAGCGCGTCCAGGCGCTCCAGCAGTCGTCGACATGGTTAACAAACCTTAACTTATTCCAGATGGACGAATTATTCCACTCGGAAGATATCTGTCAAGTGTTATATTTTGGAAGTTTTCATTGACGTTTCTTTTTGTATGAACGAACCACGACGACCCCGTCACCCCGGCGAGGGCGGCTACGCACGCGGCGAAGAGACTCGCCGAAAGCTGATCGACGCAGCCATTTCCCTGTTCGGGCAGCATGGTTTCGCGGGCGCGTCGACGCGTGATATCGCGGCGCGCGCGGGCGTCAATGCGCCGGCGTTGCAGTACTACTTCGAAAACAAGGAAGGCGTGTACCGGGCGTGCGCGGAGGCGATCGTCGACGACGCGCTTCAGGTGCTCGAACCGGCGCTTTTACGCGCTCAAGCGACCTTGAAGGACGAGAACGCCTCGCAGGAGGCGCTGATCGAAGCGTTCGTCGCACTGCAATGCACGATCGCCGATCTGATGTTCAAGAAGGGGCGCGAGACCGATCGCCGGCTCTTTTTTGCCCGCGAGCAGGGCGGCGGCGAGCCGGAAATCGGCACGCAGGTGCTGCGTGAACGCTTGCGTGCGCCGATGAACAAGGTCAACGCGGCACTCGTGGCGCGCATCACGGGACGTGCGGAAAACGACCCGCTGACCATCGTGCGAATGATCAGCATGTGGGGGCAATATTTCGCGTTTCACGTCGCGCGCGAGTCGACGCTTTCGATGCTCGGCTGGGGCGATATCGACGGGGAAAACGCGGAGTTCGTGAAGACCGTCGTCAGCGCGCAAACACGGCTGTTGCTGAATTCGTGGCGCAACGAGGCATGAAGTTTCGACGTGGCCGCCTGCGGCTTCATCATCATCATTTTTCTTCGTGCCGCCGCGCGAATGTTGATGCGCCTGCCGCGGACGGCAGGCCAGAGTGCGGCGCGAGCGCGGTTTAATCGTCCGTCACGTCCTTGAGCAGCACGCGTCCTTCGAGCATCGGCTTGGCCAGCGTGACGGCGTAGCCGCTGCGAATCTGCTGGATCACGGGGCGTTTCAGATTGTCCTGATGCGTCGACTCGCTGGTCCAGCGTTCGAGTTGAACCATTTCGTTCTTGTCGTCGGCGTTCTGATACACCTCGAACGAAACGTTGCCGGGCGCGGCGCGAAACGTCGGCGAAACGGCCGCGACATCTGCGTGGAATTGCGCCGATTCAGCGGGTTTCACCGAAAGAAACACCAGCACGTTGCTGGTCTGATTGCCTTGCGCAATCTGCTTCGGCTGAATGCCGGCGTCCGGCGTGGCCGGAATAATGCGCATGTGCGCAATGCCGCCATCCAGATCGGCCTTCGCGGCCTGGTGCATTTCAAGCAGCGCCGGCTGCTTCATATGCGCCTCGTAGGCCGCCTGATCTTTCCATTGTTCGAGCACGTACAGCGTAGTCGGCGAAGTCGTCGACTGAAACACGGTGAACGACAGATTGCCCGCTTCCTCGCGCGCATTGGCGGCGTTGTGGCGCAGCGCTCGCAGGAAAGGCTGCAATTGCGCCGCTTTAACATGCAAGGTCGAAAGATTCGAATAGGGCAGCGCGTTCGACGAAGCGTCTGGCGCGGCAGCGAAGGCCGAGGCGGCGATCAGCGCGGAACTTGCGAGCACAACGAGTTTGCCGGTGCGATTGCGGAGTGTGGCGAAGCAGGAATGGCGCATGAGTAAAGGCAACTCGCTCAAAAGGGAAGGTGGCCGATGGTGCCAGATCCCGCGCAATCAAACATGAAGAATCCTTTAGGTCACGGCGATTGCGGCGATTACGGCGATCACGGCGCGCCTGAAGGCGCCTGCGCTGTTCGGCCAACACGCTGAGCGATGCGGGAGTCGTGGGGGCGCCCAACGTTCGGGCGTCCCCACGGCGTCTTACACGAAGACCTCCGGATACACGAATCGCGCGACATCGACGCGTTCCTTGATGAGCCCGAGCCCATGGAACGTATCGACGATATCCTGCTGTTCCTTGACGATGTCGGGCGTCACGGCAACGGTCGTGTAGTGACGGCGTTCGGTCGATAGCAGCAACACGCCTGGCGGCACGCCCAGTTGCGGCGCGAGCAGGCTCGCCGTTTCCTGCGGATGGCTTTGCGTCCAGGTGTTCGCGTTGCGCAGTTCGCGAAAGAGCACGCGAATCACGTCCGGATTGGCCTTCACGAATTCCGGGCGCGCGAGATGGAAGGTCCGGTTATTCGAGAGGCCGGTGCCGTCGCGCAGCACGCGCGGCGACGTGGCGAGTTGCTGGCTGGCGAGGAACGGGTCCCAGAGCCCCGCGGCATCGACATTGCCGGACAGATAGGTGGCGCTCACATCCGCTGCGCTCGTGAGATAGACGGGCTCGATATCCGTGTATTGCAGGCCGGCTTCGTTGAGCGCCCGCACCAGCAGATATTGCACGTTCCAGCCGCGGCCGATCGCCACTTTCTTGCCGCGCAATTCGCGGATCGAGCGTATCGGCGAGTTGGCCGGCACGAAGATCCCGATTCCCTTCGGATACGGTTGCTCGGCGCCGAGATAGACCGCGTTCACGCCCGCGGCATTGGCAAAGGCCGACGGCGTATCCGCCGCATGACCGAAGTCGAGCGCGCCCGCATTGAGCGCTTCCGTGAGTTGCGGCCCGGCCGTGAACTCGGCCCAGCGCACGTTCCAGCCCAGCGGTTCGAGCGCGCGTTCGAGATGGCCGGTGCCCTTGAGGATATTGAGCGTGTTGAACTTCTGATAACCGATGCGCAGCGTGCGCGTCTCGGCGGCGCGCGCGATCGACATGAAGGCGGGCGCGGCGACGGTGCCCAGCGTGGCGGCCGTCAGCGTGTTGATGAAACGTCGACGTTGGATATCCATAGGATGACTGATCAAAGTGGAAATATCGAAGCCGCGATCGACCGGGATCAGTCGCGGCTTGCGTTGAATTAGCTCAGCAGCGCCTTCACGCGCGGGACGACGTGCTGCGCGAACGTGCGCATATCCGCCTCGAAGGGCTGGAATTGCAGCATGAACAGTTCGACGCCGGCGCGATGAAAGTCGGCGATGCGCTGCGCGACCGTGTCGTAGCTGCCCACGAGTTGCGCGGCCGTGCCGCCGTTCGATCCCACGCGGGCCGATTGCGCAAAGGTCTGGAACATGACGGCCTTCGGGTCGATGTTCGCCTGCTGGCGCTCGCGCAGCGGACGGTCTTTTTCCGCGAGCGCGAAAAGGTGCGCGTGATGCTCGTGCGCTAGCGCGTCGGTCTCGCGCGCGATCACGAAAGCCGAGAGGCCGTAGCGCAGCGCCGGACGGCCTTGCGGTCGTGCACGCGCGGCAACGTCGCCGATCAGACGCTGCACGTCGTCGAGCGGCTGGCCGTTGATGAACCACACGTCGCCTTTATCCGCCACCAGTTGACGCGCCGGTTCGGATTCGCCGCCCACGTAGATGCGCGGACGTTCGCGGTAAGGATCGGCGGGGCGCAGCGCGTAGTCGTCGACGCGAAAATGTTCGCCGTCGAACGACGTGCGTTCGCCGCGCAACAGCGAATCGACCACTGTGATCCATTCGCGGCCGTAGGCATAGCGCGCGTCGTGTTCCGCGAAGCCGATGCCGGCGCGCTCCAGTTCGGGACGGTTCCACGCGTTGACGAGATTGATCGCGAAACGGCCGCCGCTGATGTGTTCGATCTGCTGCGCCATCTTGGCGAGCACGACGGGATGGTAAAGATAAGGCTTGATCGCCGCGATGATCTCGATGTGCTCGGTGAGCGCCGCGAGCGCGGCCGAGGCGGTCCACGCTTCGAGCTGGTCGAGTTGCGGATCGTGCGGATTGATCGTGTGCTGAGCGACGAGAACCGAGTCGTAGCCGAGGCGTTCGGCCTCCAGCACGAGGGCCTTGTTGCGAGCCCACGACGCGTCGTAGGGCTCGGCGGGATCTTGCAGGGCGGCGCGGCTGCCGTGGACCAGAGCCCAGACACCGAAACGGGGCAGCGGGTGAGACATGAGCATCATCTAGGTTGACGGAACGGTCCGCCATGATGCGCTTTTGGTCGCTCTTGCGAGCGAAGCATTTTTTCTATCGATGTTCCTGGAACGGCTAACGCGCGGCGGCCCGAACCATCACCAGATCCCGATGGAGATCGTCGCCGCATTCAAACGTGGTTTCGCCGACCGTCGCGAATCCATTGCGCTCGTAAAAGCGGATGCCGCGCGCGTTCTGATCGTTGACGGTGAGCCGGACCGCGCCATTCAATGCGGCGAGCGTGGCCGTCACCAGCTTTTGCGCCGCGCCGGTGCCGTGATACGCCGGCAGTACATAGCACCGGGTCAATTCCGCGATGCCGTCTGCGAGCGGCATGTCCAGCACGTCAGGACGATGAGTCAGCACGCTGAAACCGACGACATTCCCGCCATCGTCCACGACGCGCACATCGAAGTTGCCGTCCGCGAGAATCGATTCGAAGCGCGACGGCGTGAGATTCTCGTCGATATATTTTCGAAGCTCGAATTCGGGCGTATTCGCGGGACAGGCGAGTGCGAATGTCTGGACCGCCACTGCGCTGATGGCGTGTGCGTCGGTTTTCGAAGCTGTACGAATGTGCATGGTTTAAACCCGTCAATTACGCCGATGGTGTGAATCACTCGTTTATGCGATCGATGCGATCGATGCGATCACGGAAGCGGGCCGCGGACGCGCCGCGAGTGCCGTGGCCGCCTCGATACCGATGCCGGTCATGCAGAGCAGGCGCACGACGATCTCGTCCTTGACGCTGCCCGAGATCCGGCCCGTGGTGATGGCGAGGCTGGCGCCGACAATCGCGTGCGCGCTCAGGTGCCAGACGAGATCGGGATCGGAGACGCTGAACAGTCCCGCCTCGACGGCTCGGCGCAAATCGCGAATCGCGAACGGCCCCATGCGCCGGAACAGCGCGTCGGCGATTACCTCCGAGCGGAACAGCATTTCCTTCCAGCGGATATCCGTCGTGGCCGCTTCGAGCACCGTGCGAATGCCGAAGGCGTAGACCTCGGCCGGATCGGACAGGCCGGCGGTCGCGCGTTCGATGCGCAGCGCCAGCTCGTGCATCATGTCCTCCAGCACCGCGATCGCGAGTTCGTCCTTCGATTTGAAGTAGTTGTAGACCGTTCCCGCGCCGACGTCGGCGAGATCGGCGATCTCCAGCATCGTCGCGGCGTCGATGCCTTTCTCGCTCATGATCGTGCCGGCGGCCTTGATCAGCGCCTCGCGGTTACGGCGCTGCCGCCGCGCCACGCGTCCTTCCTTCTCGCTTTCCTGGGCCGAAGCGCTCATCGAAATCCATCCAGAGTCATTGTTGACGATCATTCTAATCCGAATGGGCGGGTGTCAGGCTGCGTGGCGGTGCGTTCCATGGGGACAAATGATCCGCGATCATTGACTCTGAGCGAATATCGTATCTGAGCGTTTACCATATGTGACGAACATTCAGTTTTGACCTACATTCTGTCTCAAGCGACGTGCGGATGCGCCGATGGCCGGACGGCAGGCGTCCCGGGCAGCGGCTCGCACCTCGCCCCATCAGCCCAGCAGGGCGACGAATCCAGGAGACAGAATATGAACGCCCCCGCCTCAAGCCCGCATTCCCGCTTCGATGCTGACGTCGCCATCATCGGCGGCGGCCCCGTCGGTACGCTGCTCGCGATCCTGCTCGGTCAGCGCGGCAAACGCGTCACGCTGGTCGAGCGCTGGTCGAAGGCGTACGGCCGCCCGCGCGCCGTCACCTACGACCACGAAATCGCCCGCATTCTCGCGACGCTCGGGATCGACTCGGAGCGCGATCCGGCCATCTCGTATCACGACGAGCTGTACTACTGGAAAGACGCGCGCGGCGAGAATCTGCAGATCGTCGATTGGCAGAGCCAGTCCGCGTCGGGCTGGCGCGTGCGTTACTGGTTCAATCAGCCCGACCTCGAAGCGCGGCTCACGCGCATCGTCGACGGTATGCCGGGCGTCACGCAATTGCGTGGATGGGAGGGCACGGAGCTGGTCCAGGACCGCGACAGCGTGACGGTGTCGCTCAGACGCACGCCGCAGGAAGTTGGCGAGGGTGGTGGTGATGTCGATGTCGATGTCGATGCCGATGCCCGCGTGCTGCGCGCGCAGTACCTGGTGGGCGCGGACGGTGCGAACAGCTTCGTGCGCGAGGCGCTCGGCATCGAGAACGAGGACCGCGGTTATTTCTTCGACTGGCTCATTCTCGACCTCATCCCGCGCGAGGCCTACACCGCGCAGCCGACGCAGTGGCAACTGTGCGATCCGAAGCGGCCGACGACGATCGTGCCCGGCGGCCCGGGTCGTCGACGCTGGGAGTTCATGGTCCTGCCGGGCGAGTCGGCCGAGGAATTGCAGACGACGCGACGCGCGTGGGAGCTGCTGGCGCCTTGGGGCATGACGCCCGACAACGCCGAACTCGAACGCAGCGCGGTCTATCGCTTTCAGGCTCGCTGGGCGAAGACCTG
Organism: Paraburkholderia sp. SIMBA_027; assembly: GCF_046535315.1. NCBI lineage: Bacteria > Pseudomonadati > Pseudomonadota > Betaproteobacteria > Burkholderiales > Burkholderiaceae > Paraburkholderia > Paraburkholderia sp. SIMBA_027. The sequence continues at coordinate 378,463 of NZ_JAWRWY010000002.1, read as the reverse complement.
GCATCGCGGCCGTTGCGTGATTGCGGGCGACGCCGCGCATCTGATGCCGCCGTTCGCGGGCGAGGGCATGTGCGCGGGGTTGCGCGATGCGTTCGCGCTCGGCTGGCGTCTGAACGCGATGCTCGAAGGCCGGATGTCCGACGCCGTGCTCGACAGTTACACCACGGAACGCCTTGAACACGCGAAGCATTACATCGAGTTCAGCCAGGCGCTGGGCAAGATCATCTGCATTGCGAACGAAAACGAGGCCGCCGAGCGCGATGTGAAAATGAAGGCCGATTTGCTGGCACGCAACCATCAGCCGGTGCCGACCGATGTGTGCCATCTGGGACCGGGCGCCTGGTCCGCTGGATCGGCGCATGCGGGCGAGTTGTCGGTGCAGGGCGTGGTCGAGGCAAAAGGGCGGCGTGACCGCTTCGATCAGGCCGTCGGGCATGGCTGGTTCGTGATCGGTCTGGATGCCGATCCGGCGCAGGCGCTCGGGCCCGAGCGGCTGGAGCAACTGGCGCTGATCGAAGGCCGCACGGCGCGCATCGCTACGCCGGGTGGTGCAAATACGGCTTGCGATGCGCTGGATATCGACTCAACGTACCAGCAGTGGCTCGAAAAAATCGAGGCGAGCTATGTCGTGCTGCGGCCCGACTTTTATGTGGCGGCCACGGCGAGCAGCGCGGCGCAGTTGCGTGAGCGTTTCGACGAAATCGTCGCGAAGCTCCATGTTCGCGTTCGCGAAGTCGTTTGAGTACGGAGTGCGTTCATGACTGCGAGTTTTACCTACGATATGCATCCGGGCCGCATTCTGTTCGGCCCCGGAACGCTTGACGCCGTCGCCGACGAAATCGCGCGACTGGGCGCGAAGCGCGCGCTGATTCTCTCGACGCCGTCGCAATGCGCCGACGCGCAGAAACTGGCCGCGCAGATCGGCCCGCTGGCGGCGGGCGTGTTCAGCGAGGCGGCGATGCACACGCCCGTGGCGGTCACGCGCGATGCGCTCGCCGCGTTCGATGCGGCGCGCGCGGATTGTCTCGTGTCGCTCGGCGGTGGATCGACGATCGGCCTGGGCAAGGCCATCGCGTGGCGCAACGACGCCCCGCAGATCGTGGTCGCGACGACCTATGCCGGTTCGGAAGTCACGCCGATCCTCGGCCAAACCGAAGACGGCATCAAGACGACCGTGCGCGATCCGAAGATCCTGCCGGAAGTGGTGATCTACGATCCGGCGCTGACGCTCGGCCTGCCGGTCGCAATGAGCGTGACGAGCGGCCTGAACGCGATCGCACACGCGGTGGAGGGCGTCTACGCGCGGGATCGCAATCCGGTGACGTCGCTGATGGCCGTCGAAGGCGTGCGGGCGCTGCGCGATGCGCTGCCTGCGATCGTCTCGCGCCCCGACGATCTCGCCGCCCGATCCCGTGCGCTTTACGGATCGTGGCTGTGCGGCTCGGTGCTCGGCGCGGTCGGGATGTCCTTGCATCACAAACTCTGCCACACGCTGGGCGGCAGCTTCGATCTGCCTCACGCGGAAACGCACGCCATCGTACTGGCGCATTCCGCGGCCTATAACGCCAATGCGGCGGCGCAGGAACTTCAGCCGCTTGCGCAACTGTTCGGTGGATCGATTGGCGGCGGCCTCTACGATTTCGCGCGCGCGCTTGGCGCGCCGCTCGCCCTGCGCGATCTCGGGCTGACATCCGCGCAACTCGACGCAGCCGCCGACCTCGCGGTGCGCAACCCGTACTGGAATCCGCGGCCTGTCGAGCGCGACGCCGTGCGTGCGTTGCTGCAGCGCGCGTGGGAAGGCACACGGCCGGAATAACGGCTCGTCAACATATTAAAAGGAATGCTAAACATGTCTCAGTTCTTTACCGAAGCCAGTTCGGAGCAGGCCGTGAATGCACGCATGGGCGTGGAGGTCGACGCGCGCCTGAAGACGGTCATGGCCTCGCTCGTCAAGCATCTCCACGCCTTTATCAAGGACGTTCATCTCACGCAGGACGAGTGGGAAAGCGCCATCGAATTCCTGACGCGCACCGGACAGATTTGCGGCAACGAGCGCCAGGAGTTCATTCTGCTGAGCGATACGCTGGGTGTGTCGATGCTCGTCGATGCGATCAACCATCGTCGCCCTGATGGCGCGACCGAAAATACCGTGCTCGGTCCGTTTCATGTGGCCGAGTCGCCGCAGCGCGAGATGGGCGCATGCATCACGCTCGATGGCAAAGGCGAAAGCTGCGTGTTCGAAGGGCGCGTGCTCGATCTTCAGGGTAATCCGGTGGCCGGTGCGCGGCTCGATGTCTGGTCCGATAACCCGGAGGGTTTCTACGACGTTCAGCAGCCCGGCGTTCAGCCGAAATGGAACAATCGCGGCATCTTCACGACGGGCGCCGATGGCGCATACCGATTTATCGGCATTAAACCGGTGTCGTATCCGATTCCCGACGATGGCCCGGTCGGCAAGATGCTGGCGGCGCTCGGGCGGCATCCGTACCGGCCCGCGCATATGCATTTCATTGTGACCGCGCCCGGTTTCGAGAAGATCGTCACGCACACCTTCGTGGGCGACGACGCCTATCTGAAATCCGATGCGGTATTTGGCGTCAAGGAGACGCTCGTTGCGCCGTTCGAACGCGTGAACGACGGCAGCACGCGCTGGCGGTCGACATTCGATTTCGTGCTGACGCCGGAGTGAATAAGGCGTTGAGTTTGCCGACTCGATTGCAAAGTGCTTAATAAGTCATCCAATTTACTTATTGAATGGGTGACGAAAAGCGATATCCGCGCAAGGTGTGGATGGCGCGTTAGCGCGTTCGTCGTTTGCATAACCTGCCGTTTACCCTCGATAGTCCCGCTCACGCGCGTTTCCTATGTTGTGCAAGCTGGCCGGGAAACCGGCCGGCGAACTTACAACGGTCGAACAGGAACGACAATGAACGGCAGCGCAGGCGCTCGCGACAATGGCTACGGAAAGAGTGCAGTGAACGCCGCTGGCGGTTGGCCGAGTATGGCCGCGATGGTGTCCAGCGGAATCGTGGCGGGCCTCACGGGCGCGATCTGCATCTGGATTTACGAGGCGGTGGTCTGGGTTGGCGTGCAGCATCTATTGACGCTCGGCGGCATCCCCAGCAACGCCACTGGCCTCGTGTTCGGCAAGCATGTCCAGCAGAGTCTGGGCATTGGCGCCTATGTGCTCGGCACGATCATTCACTTCGCGTTCGCCGCCGCGTGGGGCGTGCTGTTCGCACTCGTCTGGCCGTATTTCCAGCGTCGCGGCTACGAGGCGACGTTCATTGCGTTGTTCTACGCGATCCTTGCGTGGATTGCCATGCACGTGGCGATTTCCATCGCGTCGGACAATCACCCGAATTACTTCGATCCCAATGTCGTTATCGGCGGATTCATGTCGCATTTCTGCTTCACGGTTCCGCTCGCACTCGTGGTGAAGCGCCGATACGCCGCGCTGCGAGCATCGCAACGATAGGGCTCGGCGCTGCGCCGTCATGCGCGCCTGTCTACGCGGATGGCGGTTTGTTCTGCAGGCTCGCCGCTCGCAGGAAATCGAAATCCACGCCTTCGTCGGCTTGCGTGACGCTCTGCAGAAAGAGCTTGCGGTAGCCGCGCTCGGCTGTGGGGCGCGCGATCGGCGTCTGTGCTGCACGCTGCTGTAGTTCGTCATCGGAGACGAGCAGCGTGACCTCGCGATTGCGGACGCTCAGGCGAATGCGGTCGCCGTTTCGAACATAAGCCAGCGTGCCGCCCGCAGCGGCTTCGGGCGTCACGTGAAGGACGATCGTGCCGAACGCGGTGCCGCTCATGCGGCCGTCGGAAATGCGCACCATGTCTTTCACGCCGGCCCGCGCGAGCTTGCGGGGAATCGGGAGGTAGCCCGCTTCGGGCATGCCGGGCGCACCCAGCGGTCCGATGTTCTTGAGGACGAGCACGTCGTCGGCGTTCACGTCGAGCGCTTCATCGTCGATGCGCTGCATGAGGTCTTCGACCGTCTCGAACACCACGGCGCGTCCCTCGTGCTCCATCAATCGCGCGTCGGCGGCCGACTGCTTGATGATGGCGCCGCCCGGCGCGAGATTGCCGCGCAAAACGGCCAGCCCGCCTTGCGGATAAACCGGCTGCGAAAACGCACGCACGACCGTTTGCGCGAAGCCTGGGCCGCTCGCCTCGATCTGCTCGCCGAGCGTGAGACCGCTGACCGTCATCGCATCGAGATGCAGCAGCGGCTTCAACTCGCGCAGCAGCGTGGCGACGCCGCCGGCGTGATGGAAATCTTCCATGTAGTGCTGGCCGGTCGGTTTGAGGTCGAGCAGCACGGGCGTTTCCTTGCCCATCCGGTCGAGCGTATCGAGATCGATCTTGTGACCGACTCGCCCGGCGATCGCGCTCAGATGCACGATGGCGTTGGTCGAGCCGCCGATCGCCAGCAGCACGCGCATCGCGTTTTCGAAGGCGTGAGGCGTGAGAATCCGGTCGATGCCCAGCCGCGATTTGGCGAGCTTCACGGCGGTTGTGCCGGTTTGCTCCGCCACACGGATACGATCGGCCGTGACCGCGGGCGGCGACGCACCGCCGGGAACCGTCATGCCGAGCGCTTCGGCAATACAGGCCATCGTGCTCGCGGTCCCCATGACGGAGCACGTTCCCACGCTCGCCACGAGCTGGTTGTTGACGTCGTCGATCTCGTCCTGATCGATTTCATTCGCGCGGAACCTGGCCCAGTAGCGACGGCAATCCGTACACGCGCCCACGCGTTCGCCGCGATGCGAACCCGTGAGCATCGCGCCGGTGACGAGCTGAATGGCGGGCAGACCGGCCGAGGCCGCGCCCATCAATTGCGCGGGCACCGTCTTGTCGCAACCGCCGATCAGTACGACGGCGTCCATCGGTTGTGCGCGAATCATCTCCTCGGTGTCCATCGACATCAGATTGCGCAGATACATCGACGTGGGCGACGCGAAGCTTTCGTGAATCGAAATGGTCGGAAAGTCGATCGGCAAACCGCCCGCGAGCATGACGCCGCGCTTCACGGCTTCGATCAGTTGCGGCATGTTCGCGTGGCAGGCGTTATAGCCGCTGCCGGTGTTGACGATGCCGATCACCGGACGTTCGAGCGCCTCGTCCGTGTAACCCGCTCCTTTGATGAACGCTTTGCGAAGGAACAGCGAAAACCCCTGATCGCCGTAAGAGGTCAACCCGCGCGTCATGCCCGTTGCTTCAGCGGGGTGGTGCGGGGCGTCTTTCTTGTCAGCCATGGCGTTCTCCGGAAGGTGTGGTGGCTTGTTTTGGCTATGCCGTTCGATCGCGCGACGACGTCGGTTTGCTGCCAGCGTACACCGCTTGCCGATTCGGCCACTCCGGGCGGAACGCGCGCCGGACTGCGAGGAGATCGCGCGTCTGAACGCCACCCGCGACGCCGCCTCGGAGCGCGCCAGATTAAATAGTGCCGCATCGGATTGCACCGCCGCGAGCCGGCCCGTCAAGGCTTCCCGCGATCCGTCAACGCCCGATCTTCCTGACATCCACGAAACACGCCGTAATTTTCCGTGCGATGTAAATGAGAATGCTTCTCATGTATATTCACCAACCTTAATGATTCTGTCGGCTTGTGCGACGAAAAAGTAAGCCAATCAATAGGGGAAGATGGTGTTTCAGCGAAGAATTCTGGCGATTTTGATTCCACTGGCGCTCGCGGAACTCACGGGCGCGCAAGGGGCACAGGCCCAAACGGCCCCGTCGGCGGCTGCCGCGACTGCGGCCTCGGACGCTGCATCGAGCGGGAAAACTGCGAAGACCGCGACATCGCGCGCGGAAAGCCAGTTGAACGTCATGTCGGTGACGGCGAACCGCATCGGCAAGACGGACCCGACCAGATCGGCGGCGACGGTGTCGGTCATCACGTCCGACGACATGGAGGAGAACAACGCCAAGGACATCAAGGACGCGCTGAAATACGAGCCGGGCGTGGCCGTCAATCGCCAGGCCTATCGCCCGAGCGGCATCGGCAGCTCGACGGGCCGCGCCGGTAACGACGGCATCAACATTCGCGGTCTCGAAGGCAATCAGGTCCTGCTGCTCGAAGACGGCATTCCGCTGCCGCAATCGTTCTCCTTCGGCTCCGGCTCGGCAGGTCGCGGCGACTATCTGAACACGGACCTGTACGAACGCGTCGAAGTGTTGCGCGGCCCCGCGTCCGTGCTGTACGGCAGCGACGGCCTGACCGGCGCGGTGAACTTCGTGACGAAGGATCCCGCCGACTTGCTGAGCATCTACGGCAAGAAAACATATTTCTCCGTGCGCTCGGACTATGACTCGAGCGATCGCAGCTGGGGTGGCACTGCGACCACGGCGTTTAGCACTGCGAATGGCGCGGTGCAGGGTTTGCTGATGCTCTCGGGCCGTCACGGCCACGAACTGGACAATCACGGCAGCACCGGCGGCACGGGCGCGAATCGCGACGAAGCCGATCCGGCGACGTACAACAACCGCTCGGCATTGGCGAAACTCGTCTTCAGGCTCTCGGCGACCGACAAGCTCAAGCTGACCGCCGAAACGCTCAACAATTCCAATGAAGTCGACAGTCTGTACGAGATTGGCAATTACACCGCCAATACCACCTCGTACAACACGACCAACAACGTGACGAGCAATCGCGTGAAGCTCGAATGGGATCACGACGACGAAACGAATCGCTGGGTGCAGCACGTCAAGAGCTCGGTGTTCTACCGCAACGCGGCGACCGACCAGTCGCTGCTGATCGGCGAGACGACGACCGATGTCACGCGCTACAACCACTATGGCGAGAGCATCGTCGGTGGCAATAGCGTGGCCGAAAGCTCGTTCAAGACCGGTCCGTTCTCGCACAAGCTGGTGTACGGTTTCGACCTGAGCGTGTCGCAATACAGCACCGATTCGAACGGCAATACGGTCGATACGACCTCCGGGTATCTGGAGAATTTCCCGAAGACGCAAACGCTCAATCTGGGCGCGTACATGCAGGACAGCATCAGCTGGAACAAGCTGACCTTCGTGCCGGGCCTGCGCTTCGACTACTACCACATGACGCCCGATGCCGACAGCACCTATACGTCGGCCGCGAGCGCGTCGACGCAGCCGCTGTCCAATTCGAGCGGCAATGCGCTCTCGCCGCGCCTCGCGTTCCTGTATGAAATCAGCCCGGCGCTCGTGCCGTATGTGCAATACGCACGCGGCTTCCGCGCGCCGTCGGCCAATCAGGTCAACAGCTATTACGGCGGCGGCGTGGCGGCCTCGCTGTATCACACCTATTACGAGCAGGTCGGCAATCCGAATCTGAAGCCGGAAACCAGCAACTCGTTCGAAGCGGGTATGCGCGGCAAGCTCGCATTCGGCACGAATCGCGTGGCGTACAGCGCGTCGGCATTCTATGGCCGCTACAAGAACTTCATCGACTCGGAAGTGGTGGGCGGCAGCATTACCTCGGCGAGCGATCCGGAGAAGTTCCAGTACATCAATTTCAGCAAGGCGACCATCAAGGGCGTCGAAGCGAAATTCGACTGGTTCGCGGGCGAGTCGGTCGAGGTCAAGGGCGGCGTGGCCTATATCGACGGCAGCGAGCAGAACACCGACGGCACGAGCAGCGGGATCATGTCGGTTCCGCCGCTGGCCGCGGTGCTGGGGATCAAATACCGCGCGGATGATCGCTGGTTCGTGGGCGCCGACGTGACCTACAACTCGCGCCGCAACACCAGCGACGTGAATACGTCGAGCACGAAGTATTTCTCGACGCCGTCGTACACGATCGTCGATCTGCATGCGGGCTACAAGATCACGCAGCACGTGAGCCTGACGGCCGGCATCAACAATCTGTTCAATCGCAAGTACTGGCGCTGGAGCGACGTGCGAGACCTGTCGGGATCCTCGAGCTACGCGACGCTTAATGCCTATACGGCACCCGGACGAAACTTCAACGTCGGCATGAAGATCGACTTCTGAAACTCGTCCCTCACATACGAAGGATCGTTATGACTCAAACTAATTTTTCGGATTCCGAAGCATGTGCGCAATGGCGGGAATCTTATCTCGCGCACAAGACGGCGAACAAGCTGCGTCAGCGCGATGCCGCCGCGGCGATGCAGGTCAGTGAAGCGCAGGCGGTGGCGGCTTTTGTCGGCGTCAACGTCGTGCGTTTGAAGCCTGATTTCATGGGGTTGATCGCGCAAATGCCGCGACTGGGCGCCGTGATGACGTTGACCCGCAACGAAACGGCCGTGCACGAAAAAGACGGCGTATTCGAAAAGGTGAGCGCGGAGGGCCATGTCGGCCTCGTGCTCGGCGCGGATATCGATCTGCGTGTTTTTCATCGGCGCTGGGCCTTTGCGTTCGCGGTTCGCGAAGCGTCGGCCAATGGCGAGATGAAAAGCTTCCAGTTCTACGATGCGCAAGGCGAAGCCGTATTCAAGGTGTTTTTGCGCGCCCATAGCGATCACGCGGCATTCGACGCGATCGTGGCGGAATGGACCGACGCCGGGCAGTCGGCGGTGCTCGCCTTGCAGCCCGCGGAACCCGCACCGTCGCCGCGCGCCGATGACGCCATCGATCGCGCCGGATTCCACGCCGCGTGGGCCGAGATGAAAGACACGCACGAGTTTTTCCCGTTGCTGCGCAAGTTCGGCCTGACGCGCACGCAGGCGCTGCGGCTCGCCGAACCGCGCTACGTGACGCGACTCGCCGATGACGTGATCGAGACGCTGCTGGTCGAGGCCGCGCGCGAGCAGGTGCCCATCATGGTGTTCGTGGGCAACGCCGGCATGATCCAGATTCATACCGGGCCCGTGACGAACATCCGCACCATGGGCGAGTGGGTCAACGTGCTCGACGAACGTTTCAATCTGCATTTGCGCAACGATCTCGTTGCGAGCGCGTGGCTCGTGCGCAAGCCGACCGACGACGGCATCGTGACGTCAGTGGAACTGTTCGACGCGCAAGGCGAGAACATCGCCATGCTGTTTGGCGCGCGCAAACCGGGCGCGCCTGAATTGGCGGCGTGGCGTGAACTGGCCGGCGCGTTGCAATCGCATGCGCAATTGAGCGCGGCCTGAGGCGGCAACGTCTCGTTGCACGCCGACGTGCTGACACCTTGAAACTTTCCGGCCACGGGCCGGAGTTAGGGAAACCGGGGAGGGCATGCCGTTGCGGATGCCGCTTTCCCGGTATTGACACTATGGGAAAAATTGAGCCGGTTGGTTCGAAGTACTTTGCTCACCGTGATTCCGTCGTCAAGTACATGAACGAGATGGGCGTTCGTGTCACGCCGACGCGAATTGGCGTTCTGACAACGATGTTTGAAATCGAGCGCGGCGTGAAAGCCGACGAGATTTATAAATTCGCGCTCAGAAAGAAAATCGGCTTGAGCAAGGCGTCGATTTATCGCGCGCTCGTCGATTTCGAAAGCGCAGGTATCGTGTCGAGACAATGGGCGGCCGGCAATACCGGCGCGCGAGCGACGTTCTTCCTTCAATGCCCGTACGAAGCCGAAAAGATGCACTCGATTTCGTGCAGGAAATGCGGGCGGCGCGTGCGTTTCAAGAATCCGGGTTTTCTCGACGCGGTGAAAGCGGCGTCGCAGGTCGATATGTTTGGCTCGCTGGAGCAGACCGTCAACATTCTGATTGTCTGCGGGACGTGCGAGTGAAGGGCGGCGCGAATTAAAGCGAGTGGCGAATCCGGTTATTCGCCGCCCTTTAACGCTCGAAGCCTCAAGCCTTTCTGACAAACTCCGTCTTCAGGCTCATCGCACCGAAACCGTCGATCTTGCAATCGATATCGTGATCGCTATCCACGAGGCGGATATTCTTGACCTTGGTGCCCATCTTGATCACGCCGCCCGAGCCTTTGAGCTTCAGGTCCTTGATGACCGTGACGGTATCGCCGTCCTGCAGCACGTTGCCCGCCGAATCGCGATAAACCTTCGCGGTTTCCGCGGGCGCGCCCGCTTCTCCCGACCATTCATGCGCGCATTCGGGGCAGATGAACATGCCCGCGTCTTCGTAGGTGAACGCGGAACTGCATTTCGGGCAGGGCGGCAAAGTGCTCATGGGGAATCCTTGGTGCGTGGGCTGACAACGGCAGCGGACAACGGAAGCAGACAACGGAAGCAGACAACGAAAGCGCGCAAGTATAGCGCGCTCGCCAACGCGCTCCGTCCGAAGCGGGCGTCTTAAAAAATCGAGCGGCCGATGCGCGTCGTCAGCCATTCGAGCGCCAGCGAGCCGACCGCCGAGTTGCCCGTCGCGTCGAGTCCCGGCGACCACACGCAGACAGCGAATTCGCCCGGCAGCACCGCGACGATGCCGCCGCCCACGCCGCTTTTCGCGGGCAGGCCCACGCGGTAGACGAAATCGCCGGCGGCGTCGTACGTGCCGCAGGTCAGCATCAGCGCCGAAAGCCGCTTGGCCGAACTCGCGTCGAGCACGCTTTCGCTGCTCGCGGGCGACACGCCGCCGTTGGCGAGAAAGAGCGCCGCGCGCGCGAGTTCCACGCAGCTCATCTCGATCGCGCATTGCCGGCAATACGCGTCGATGACCGTATCGGCGGGCATTTCCAGGTTGCCGAAACTGGCGATGAAATGCGCCATCGCGCGATTGCGTTCGGCGTGCGCGAGTTCGGATTGCGCGACGCGCAAATCGTAGCCGATGCCCGCTTCGCCCGAGAGTCGCCGTACGAAATCGACGAGCGCCGTTTCGGCCTGCACGAAGCGGCGGCAGAGCACGTCGGTGACCACGAGCGCGCCCGCGTTGATGAACGGATTGCGCGGCTTGCCCGCTTCGAATTCCAGCTGCACGAGCGAGTTGAACGCGGTGCCCGACGGCTCGCGGCCCACGCGTTCCCAGAGCGCGTCGCCGAGCAGCTGAAACGCCAGCGTGCAGGCGAACAGCTTCGAAATGCTCTGGATGGAGAAGCGCACGTCGGCGTCGCCGGTGCGATAAACCTGGCCGTCGACGGTGACGATCGCCATGCCGAAGTGATCGGCGCGGACCTTGGCGAGTTCGGGGATGTAATCGGCGACGCGGCCCGAGCCGAGATGCGGTTGCAGGTCGCGGCGGATCGCGTCGAGGATGGGCGTGTAGTTCATGGACATCGCGGGCAAGGGCGAGGAGCAGGGAGCGAAGGGCGGCGCGGTGGCCGCCGCCATCCCGGCGATTGTAGCGGCTCCGGCGGGGTTGGCCGCTTCGTTCTTGCGTGGCGCGCGCTTGCCCGAATTCGCCCGGCTTGGCCGGCTTGCGCCGATTCGCGCGAAACGATGCGCCTGCGGCTTTACGCCGCGTCGGCCTTCATCTCGCGCAGATGCTTGTAGACGGTCGCGCGCCCCATGCCCAGCACCTTGGCCACGTAATTCGCCGAACTCTTGCCCTTGAACGCGCCCTCGGCATGCAACGCCTCGACCAGTTCGCGCCGATGCTCGCGCGTGAGCGAGTTGAGCGCCACCTGACGCTCGCGCAGCCAGCCGTGCAGGAAGGTGTTGATGCGCTCCTGCCAGTCGTCCTTGAACAGCTCCTCGGGTTGCGCGATTACGCCCGCGCCGCGCAGGAACAGATCGAGCGTCGCCTGCATGTCCTCGAACGCCGCGATGTTGAGGTTGATGCACATGACGCCCGCCGCGCGGCCGTCGTCGTCGAACAGCGCGGTGCTCACGCAGCGCATGCGCCGGCCGTCCCAGTTCACTTTCTCGTACGGTCCGAGCAGCTTGTTGCTCGTGGTTTCCTCGATGTCCTCGAGCGCGGAATCGTCGCCGATCTCGCGCTTCGAGAGATTGTTCGACAGATACGCCACGGTCTGGTCCGCGAGGTCGTGGATCACGACTTCGGCGAACGGAAAGAACAGCGTCGTGATGCTGTCCGCGACGTGCGCGTAGCGCTCGAGCAGACGCGCGCGCGTGTCCGGAAGGCGGGGCGCGGCGGTTTTCGCGGGTACTTTTTTCGGCATCGGAGCGGACCTGTGGGCGACGTATGGGTGGCGCGGTGTGGCGCGATTGCGGAGGACGTCGATGATACTGCTTATCGCGCCGCGCGCAGATGCGCGTAGAGCGCGTACGCGACGGCGATGTCTTCGAGGCCGAGGCCGATCGAGCGGAAAAACGCATGGCGCGCGTAGGTCGGGCGCGGACAGGCGTCGTTGGCGAGATCGGCGAGATCGCCCACGATTGCGTCCGGCGACCAGCCGTGCTCGCGCGCGGCGATCGTCATCTCGCCCGCGCTGTGCGGCGTGGTGCGGCGATAGTCGCAAAAGACGTCGAGCGTGGCCAGCGCGGCCGGATCGATTTCGTGCGCCTGCGCGACGTTCGTGCTGATCGAGGTGATGAGCGCGGGTTTCGTCAGCGTGTCGAGCGCGAGCACCGGCTTGCCCGACGAGGTGCAGAGCATGATCACGTCGGCGTCGGCGACGCAGGCTTGCGCCGAGCTTTCGACGCTCACGCGCGCGTCGGTCGCGCGCACCTGCTCGGCGCGCGCGGCGTCGCCCGCGAGCGACGGCGAAAACACGCGGATGCTCTCCCACGCGCGCAGCGGCGCGGCGTGGCGGATATGCGCGAGCGCCACCGCGCCCGCGCCGATCACGGCGAGCCGGCGCGCCTCGCGCGGCGCGAGCCGGTCGACGGCGAGCGCCGTGGTGCCCGCCGTGCGCTCGGTCGTCAGCAAACCGGCGTCGCACCACATGAGCGGCTGGCCGGTCTGCATCGACATCAGCGCGGTCCAGGCCGTGATGATGGGCGCGTTGCCGCTCGTGCCCGCGATGTACGGCGAGAGCTTCGCGCCGAACACGCCCGCTTCGGCGAGCACGCCCAGATAGGTGATGAAGTCGCCGGCCTGCTGCGGAAACAGCGCGAGCGTCTGCGGCGGCTGCACGGCTTCGCCGCGTCCGAGCGAGGCGAACAGGCGCGCAAGCACGCCGCGCACGTCGAGGTGCGGCAGCGCGGCGCGCACCGTGGCGGCGTCGGCGATAAAGGGCGCGGCGGCGTGGGAAAGCGGCGAATTTGTCGTACCGGACATGCTGGATTCCTTCGAAATCTCGCGGCGGCGCGAGGATGTGGGGACGGAAAGATGGTGGGAAAATCGAAATGGACTTTTTTGTCCATTCTAGACTTTATTGTGATTTTTCGTCTATATTCGTTCTGCGGACGCGCCGTGTGCGAGGCACCCTGCGCAGCGGCGCGCCGCCCGACCCATGAGACCAAGGATGACGACGATGAACACGAAGACGATTCGCTGCGCGCGCGCGGCGGGACTGGCCGGCCTGCTCGCCGCGGCGCTCGGCACGACCGCGCTGACCTCGGGCGTCGCGCATGCGCAGGATCCGCAGACGCTGCGTTTCGGCGTGGAGGCGTCGTATCCGCCGTTCGAGAGCAAGGCGCCGTCGGGCCAGTTGCAGGGCTTCGACATCGACATCGGCAATGCCGTGTGCCAGCGCATGCAGGTGAAGTGCGTGTGGGTCGAGAACAGCTTCGACGGCCTGATCGCGGCGCTGGAGGCGCGCAAGTTCGACGTCATCAATTCGGCGATGAACATCACGGACAAGCGTCGTCAGCAGATCGACTTCACGCCGGCCGTCTACGTCATGCCGATCCAGATGGTCGCGAAGCGCGGCTCCGGTTTGCAGCCCACGCCCGCGAGCCTCAAAGGCAAGCAGATCGGCGTGCTGCAAGGCTCGACGCAGGAAGATTACGTGCGCAAGCACTGGGCGGCGCAGGGCGTGTCGATCGTCACGTACGAGAATCAGGACCAGATTTTCGCGGATCTCGCGGCGGGCCGTCTGGACGGCGCGGTCCAGGAAGTGCAGACTGCCACCGACGGTTTCCTCTCGAAGCCGCAAGGCAAGGACTACGATTTCGCGGGCGCGCCGCTCAAGGACCCGGCCACGCTGGGCGAGGGCACGGGCTTCGGTCTGCGCAAGAACGACGCGGCGCTCAAGGCCAAAGTGGTGGCGGCGCTCGATTCGCTGCGCAAGGACGGCACGCTCACGAAGCTGTCGATGAAGTATTTTGGCCGCGACATCGTCGCGAAGTAATTTTGAACGATACGGACTCCAGAGGAATCGCATGAGCAAGAGCGCGATCGTGCTCGGCGCGGGCATCGTCGGCGTGAGCGTGGCGCTGCATTTGCAGCAGCGCGGCGTGCGCGTGGCGCTGGTCGACCGGCGCGCGCCCGGCGAGGAAACGAGCCACGGCAACGCGGGGCTGATCGAGGCGTCGTCGGTTGTGCCGTATGGTTTTCCGCGCGACTGGCGCACGCTGCTGCGTCTCGTGCGCAACGACTCGACGGTGCTGCGCTACGACCTGCGCTCGATGCCCGCTTACGCGCGCTGGCTCGCGACCTTCTGGCGCGAGTCGTCGCCGGCGCGGCTGGCGGGCGCGGCGCGCGACATGCTGCCGCTGATCGAGCGCAGCGTCGCGGAGCATGAGGCCTTCGTCGCGCGCACCGATCTGCGCGCGCTCGTGCGGCCGATCGGCTGGCTCGAGGCGTATCGCTCGGCCGAGGCATTCGAGCGCGAACGCGCAGCCGCGCAGCATGTGGCTGCCGATCATGATCTGCACATCGAGACGTTCGACGCGGCCGGTTTGCGCGCGGCGGAGCCGTCGCTGGCGGCGAGTTATGCGGGCGCGATTCACTGGATCGATCCGGCCAGCGTCGCCGATCCGGGCGCGCTGGTGAAGGGCTACGCCGCGCTGTTCGAGCGCGAGGGCGGCGTGATCGTGAAGGGCGATGCGCGCACGTTGCGTGCGCAGGGCGGCGGCTGGTCCGTGCAGACCGACGACGGTCCGCTCGACGCGCAGCTCGCCGTGGTGGCGATGGGGCCGTGGTCCGATACGGTGACCGCGCCGCTCGGTTATCGCGTGCCGCTGATGGCCAAGCGCGGCTATCACATGCACTACGCGAGCGAGGCGCGCGCGCCGCTCACGCGGCCCGTGGTCGATGCCGAAGGCGGTTACGTGGTCGCGCCGATGCAGCGCGGTCTGCGTCTCACGACCGGCGTCGAACTCGCCACGCGCGAGCGTCCGCCGAATTACGCGCAGCTCGACGACGCGGAACGCAACGCGCGGCCCGTGTTCGGGCTGGGCCAACGTCTGGACGAGACGCCGTGGATGGGCATGCGTCCGTGCACGCCCGACATGCGCCCGCTGCTCGGTCCCGCGCCGCGTCACGCGGGTCTGTGGTTCGCGTTCGGCCACAACCATCATGGCCTGACGCTCGGGCCGGTGTCGGGACGTCTGCTCGCGGAACAGATAATGGGCGAGACGACGTTTACGGATCCCGCGCCGTATTCGCCTGCACGTTTCGCGTAATCGCGGCAGTGATTAGTGCGCGCCGGCCGCGCCGCCTCCACCGCCGCCTTTCGTCGATTTCGTGATCCAGATAAGCGGAATGATCGCGAGAAAAATAATCGCCGAGATATAGAAAATATCGTTCAGCCCCATCATCGCAGCCTGGGTCGTCAACTGAAAATCGAATAACGCGCGCGCCGACGGCTCGCTCAGATGCAGCACCTGCTGCGTCTGCTCGATCGATTGCCGGAACAGCGGATTGTCGATGCTCGCCTGTTCGGTGAGCCGTTCGTGATGCAGGATCGTACGGTTATTCCACGCGTTCGTCGAAATCGACGTGCCCACCGCGCCGCAAAACACGCGCACGAAATTCGACAGACCCGCCGCCGCCGGAATGCGTTGCGGCGGCTGCCCCGCGAGAATGATCGCCGTGAGCGGCACGAAGAACAGCGCCATCGGCACGCCTTGCAGCAGCGTCGGCAACACGAGGTGGAACGTGTCGATCTCGACTACGTAACGCGAGCGCATGAAAAACACCACCGCGAACAGCACGAACGCCGAAGTCGCGATCACGCGCGCATCCGAGCGCGGCAAGATGCGGCCCACGACGGGCGAGAGCAACATCGCGAATATGCCGAGCGGCGCGGTCACGAGGCCCGCGTCGACGGAACGGTAATTCAGATACTCCTGCATCCATTGCGGCAAGAGCACGAGATTGCCGAAAAACACGCCGTACGCCACTGAAATCGCCACGGTGCCGCCGAGGAAATTACGTTGTCCGAACAATCGTAAATCGACGATCGGATGTTCCTCGGTCAATTCCCAGACGAGAAAGAACGCAAAGCTGATCAGCGCGACGATCCCCAGCCCGACGATCACGGGCGAGGAAAACCAGTCGAGATCCTTGCCCTTGTCGAGCAGGATCTGCAGCGAGGCGACCCACGCGATCAACAGGCCGAGACCCACTATGTCGATGGGCGGCTTGCGCGTGGCCGACTCGCGCTGCCGGTAGATCGACCACGTGATCGAGGCGGCGAACAGGCCGACCGGAATGTTGATGTAGAAGATCCACGACCAGTTGTAGCTGTCGGTGATCCAGCCGCCGAGCGCGGGGCCCGCGATCGGGCCGACCGTGGTCGTCATCGCCCAGAAGGCGAGCGCGGTGGCGGATTTGTCGCGTGGCCATGAACCGAGCAGGATGGCCTGCGAGAGCGGAATCAGCGGACCGGCCACGGCGCCTTGCAGCACGCGCGCGACGAGCAGGAAGGGCAGCGTCGGCGCAATGCCGCAGAGCCACGAGGCGAGCACGAACGACAGAATCGACGCGACGAACAGGCGGATCTGGCCGAAGCGCTGCGTGAGCCAGCCGGTCAGAGGGATCGAGACCGCGTTGGCCGCCGCGAACACGGTGATGACCCACGTGCCTTCGTCGACGGATACGCCGAGGTCGCCGGAAATCGTCGGAATGGCGACGTTGGCGATCGAGGTGTCGAGCACGTTCATGAACGTGGCCAGCGCGACCGCGACGGTCGCGAGGATCAGCTTGCCGCCCTCTAGCGGCGGCGGGGGCGCGGGCGGCGCGCCCGGCGTGGTTGAGGCGGCAGGCTGGTTCAAGCGTCTTCTCCGCGGATTCGGTTACGACTGGCTTTCGGCGTGCCGGCGTCTGACAGGCCGGATGACGCGCAAGGATAACCGCAATCGCAATACCCATGCCGCGCAGGGACTTTGGGCGCCTCTGCATTCCTGGACAAAAACACGCCGATACCCCGGTAAAACCCTGGTAGGCCGTTTTTTTGTTCACCTGCATCGTAAACGTATGTTGTCAACGACATACATTTATCGAAAGAGGAAACACAGTGACGGAGCAGGATCGCCCGGCGGCGGGCAGTACTTCGAACATCACGGCGCGCGCCATCGCGGCGGCGTACAAGGCGGGCGCGACCGATCCCGTCGAGGTCGCGAGCGAGGCGCTCGCGCGTGCGTCGCGTGCGGGCGCGGCGTTCATCAGCGTCGATGAAGCGGGCGCGCTCGGTGCGGCGCGGGCCTCGGCGGCGCGCTGGCGCGCGGGTGCGCCACTGTCGGCGTTCGACGGCGTGCCGCTTGCCTGGAAGGATCTGTTCGATGTCGCGGGCAGCGTGACCACGGCGGGCGCGCAGATTTACCGCGAGCGCGCCGCCGCGACCGTGGATGCGCCGCTCGTGGCCGCGGCCCGGCGCGGCGGCGCGATCGCTATCGGCAAGACCAATCTCAGCGAGCTTGCGTACTCGGGGCTCGGCCTCAACCCGCATTTCGGCACGCCGGTGAATCCCGCGCTCGGCGGCGCGGAAGGCGCGCGCGCGCCGGGCGGTTCGTCGTCCGGCTCGGCGATCGCGGTCGCCACGGGCGTCGTGCCGCTCGCGATGGGCACCGACACGGCGGGCTCGATCCGCGTGCCCGCCGCCTTCAACGGCCTGACCGGCTATCGCGCCAGCACCGCGCGCTATCCGGGCGAGGGCGTGACCGGGCTGTCGCAGACCTGCGATACGTCCGGCCCGCTCGCGCACGACGTGACCGACTGCATCGACTTCGACGCGCTGTTGCGCGGCGCCGCGCGCGTCGCGCCGCTGCCGGATGTGCGCGGCCAGCGCTTCATTTACGACGAACGCAGCCTCGCGCGCTTCGGCGTGAGCGACGCCGTCGCGCGCAATCTCGACACCTTCGTGGCCCGCCTCGCGCGCGCCGGCGCGACGATCGACACGCGCACGCCCGCGAGTTTTCTCGCGGCCTGCGACGTGATTCGCGAGCTGGGCTGGATCGGCTCGCTCGAAGCGTTCGCGCGTTACCGCTCGCTGCTCGATTCGCCCGACGCGGTGCGGCTCGACGCGCGCGTGCGCACGCGGCTGGAAGCGAGCCGCAACGTGAGCGCCACGCGGCTGGCCGAACTGCACGCGCGCCGCGCGGACCTGCTGGCCGCGTTCGCGCAGGAACTCGGCGACGCCACGCTCGTGCTGCCCAGCGTGCCGCACGTCGCGCCCGCGCTTGCGCCGCTCGAACGCGACGCCGATCTGTTCGCGCGCGTGAATCTCGCGACGCTCGCGCTCACCATGCCCGGCAGTTTTCTCGATACGCCCGCCGTCGCGCTGCCCAGCGGCCGCGACGACGCGGGGCTGCCCACCGGCGCGCAACTGTTGCGCGCGCAAAACGACGACGACCGTCTGCTTGCCGTGGCCGAAGCCGCGCAGGCGGTTTTTTCCTCGCAGCACTGAAAACAAGGAGCATTCGATATGGCAAAGGAAATCCTGATCGCATTCGGCATCGACGTGGACGCGGTCGCGGGCTGGCTCGGCTCGTACGGCGGCGAGGACTCGCCCGACGACATCTCGCGCGGCCTGTTCGCGGGCGAAGTCGGCTCGATGCGCCTGCTCAAGCTGTTCGAGCGCGAAGGCATCAAGACGACGTGGTTCATCCCCGGCCACTCGATCGAAACGTTTCCCGAACAGATGAAAGCGGTCGCGGACGCAGGCCACGAAATCGGCATTCACGGCTACAGCCACGAAAACCCGATCGCGATGACGCCCGAACAGGAAGAGGCCGTGCTCGACCGCAGCATCGAACTCGTCACGCAACTCTCGGGCCGCCGTCCGACCGGCTACGTCGCGCCGTGGTGGGAATTCAGCCCGGTGTCGAACGCGCTGCTCGTGAAAAAAGGCATCAAGTACGACCACAGCCTGATGCACAACGACTTCCACCCGTATTACGTGCGCGTGGGCGATACGTGGACGAAGATCGACTACAGCAAGCATCCCGATACGTGGATGAAACCGCTCGTGCGCGGCGAGGAAACCGATCTCGTCGAAGTCCCCGCGAACTGGTATCTCGACGATCTGCCGCCGATGATGTTCATCAAGAAGTCGCCGAACAGCCACGGTTTCGTGAATCCGCGCGACATCGAGCAGATGTGGCGCGACCAGTTCGACTGGGTGTATCGCGAGCACGATTACGCGGTGTTTCCGATCACGATCCATCCGGACGTGTCGGGCCGCCCGCAGGTGCTGTTGATGCTCGAACGCCTGATCGCGCATTTCAAGTCGCACGAAGGCGTGCGCTTTTGCACCTGCGATGAAATCGCCGACGATTTCCTGAAGCGCAATCCGCGCAATAAGGGCTGATTTTTCCGACCCGCGCGCGGCATGCGTCGCGCGCTTATACAACCATAACCTCCATGCCACACCTATCTGAAGGAGTGCGAACGATGCAAGAGAATCCGCTATCCGCCTCGGGCTTCAAACTCGAGAAGATCCTGCCGGGCGACGTGAAGCGGGCGACCGTCGTCGCGTTCTTCGCGTGGGTTTTCGCCGTCTACGATTTCATTCTGTTCGGCACGCTGTTGCCCGAGATCGGCCGTCATTACAACTGGGATGCCGCCGCGCAGGCCGAAATCGCGACGCTCGTGGCCGTCGGCACCGCGGTGATCGCGTTCGCAATCGGTCCGGTGCTCGACCGTCTCGGCCGTCGCGCGGGCCTGCTGTGGACCGTCGCGGGCGCGGCCGTGTGCTCGGGCCTGACCGTCGTGGGCGGCGCGATGGGGCAGGTGCCGCTGGTGCTGATCCGTTCGCTTTCGGGCCTCGGTTATGCCGAGGAAACCGTCAACGCGACCTATCTGAACGAACTCTACGCGGCGGCCAACGACCCGAAGCTCAACAAGCGCAAGGGCTTCATTTACAGCCTCGTGCAGGGCGGCTGGCCGATCGGCGCGCTGCTCGCTTCGGCGCTCACGGCGCTGCTGCTGCCGCGCATCGGCTGGCAAGGCTGCTTTATCTTCGCGACGTTTCCCGCCATCGTCATTTTCTTCATGACGCGCCGCCTCAAGGAAAGCCCGCAATTCCTGCTGCACAAGCAGATTCGCGTGCTGCGCGAAACCGGTCGTGACGGCGAGGCGCGCACGCTCGCGGGCGAACATCGCGTCGATTATGAGGAGCACAGCCGCGCGGGCATCGCGCAGGCGTTTCGCGGCAGCGCGCTGCGCGCCACGCTGGTGTTGGGCGGCGGCATTCTGCTGAACTGGTCGGCGATCCAGGTGTTCAGCGTGCTCGGCACCACGGTGCTCACGCGCGTGCACAACGTCTCGTTCGAAAGCTCGCTGCTGATTCTCGTGCTCTCGAATGTGATCGGTTATTGCGGTTATCTCACGCATGGCTGGATTGGCGATCGCATAGGCCGCCGCAATACGCTCGCCATCGGCTGGATGCTCGGCGGTCTCGCTTTCGCGGCGATGTTGCTGGGACCGAGCAGCACGGGCATGGTCGTCGCGCTCTACAGCCTCGGCCTGTTCTTTCTGATCGGTCCGTATTCGGCGGCGCTGTTTTTCATCGGCGAAAGCTATCCGACGGCGATTCGCGGCACGGGCAGCTCGATCGTGCACGCGATGGGTCCGATCGGCGCGATTCTCGCGGGCATCGGCGTGACCACGCTGCTCAATCAAGGCAGCGACTGGCTGCATGCCGCGCTCTGGTTCGGCGCGCTGCCGTGCTTTCTTTCCGGCCTGCTCGTGCTGTTCGCGAAGCACGTGACGCCGGACGGCGTGCAGTAACGCCACCCCCCATTCAAGGAGAGTCAAACGTGAAAGTCGCACTCGTTACCGGCGCCGCGAGCGGCATTGGCCAGGCGCTCGCCGTCGCTTACGCACAGGCCGGCGTGGCCGTCGTCGGCGGCTATTTTCCGGGCGATCCGCACGACCCGCAGGCCACGGCGCACGCGGTCGAAGCCGTGGGCGGACAGTGCCTGATGCAGCCGGTGAATGTGACCTCGGCGGAGGAGGTCGAGGCGTTCGCGCAAGTCGCGCTCGGGCGTTTCGGCCGCCTCGATTACGCGGTCGCCAACGCGGGTCTGCTGCGCGCCGCGCCGCTCACCGAGATGCGCGACGAGCAATGGCACGAGATGCTCGACGTCGATCTCACGGGCGTGATGCGCACCTTCCGCGCGGCCGCGCGTCATATGGCCGACGGCGGCGCGATGGTCGCGGTGTCGTCGATTGCGGGCGGCGTGTACGGCTGGGAAAACCACGTGCACTACTCGGCGGCGAAGGCGGGCGTGCCCGGTTTGTGCCGCGCCGTGGCGATGGAACTCGCGCCGCGCAACATCCGCTGCAACGCCGTAATTCCGGGGCTGATCGAGACGCCGCAATCGCTCGACGCGGTCAATTCGCTCGGACCGCAAGGTCTGCGCGAAGCCGCCGCCGGCATTCCGCTCAAGCGCGTGGGACGGCCCGACGAGATCGCGCGCCTCATTCGCTTCCTGACCAGCGACGACGCCTCGTACATCACGGGCCAGGCGATCGTCGCGGACGGCGGCCTCACGGTGCGCTGGCCGGGCTGACGCGCGTCGCGTCATTCGCGATACACGTGCAAACACGCACACGCATGTAGAAGGACATCGACACCATGACTCAAGCGTTTTCACTCGACGGCCGCCGCGCGGTCGTCACCGGCGCGGCGAGCGGCATCGGCGCCGCGATTGCGCGTGCCTATGCGCAGGCCGGCGCGCGCCTCGTGCTCGCCGACCTCGACACCATGCGCCTCGAAGCGCAGGCCGACGCGTGCCGCGCGCTCGGCGCGCAGGTCGAAACCGTCACCGCCGACGTGGGGCAGGAGGCGTCCGCGAACGCGATCGTCGATCGCTGTATCGGCGCGTTCGGCGGCATCGACATTCTCGTCAACAATGCGGGCATGCTGACGCAGGCGCGCTGCGTGGATCTCACCACGCAGATGTGGGACGATATGATGCGCGTCGATCTGCGCAGCGTGTTTCTCTGCACGCGCCGTGCGCTGCCTGCGATGCTCGCGCAGAAGTGGGGCCGCGTGATCAATGTGGCCTCGCAACTGGGCATCAAGGGCGGCGCGGAGCTGTGCCATTACTCGGCGGCGAAGGCGGGCGTGATCGGCTTCACGAAGTCGCTCGCCATCGAGGTCGCGCCGCAGAACGTGCTGGTCAACGCCATCGCGCCGGGGCCGATCGAGACGCCGCTCGTCGACGGCATCAGCGCCGCGTGGAAGGAAGCGAAGTCGGCGGAATTGCCGTTGCGCCGCTTCGGCCGCGTGGAGGAAGTCGCGCCCGTGGCCGTGCTGCTCGCGTCCGATCCGGGCGGCAATCTGTTCGTGGGCCAGACGCTCGGCCCGAATTCCGGCGATGTGATGCCCTGATGCCCTGATGGGCGAGGCGGCGATCGAGGCCACGGAAGCAGTACAAGCAAGGCAGTTCAAGCAAGGCAAGCGAGGTCAGGCAATGTGTGGAATGTGCGGCGTGCTCGGCGGCGGGCGTCATTGGTCGAATGCAACGGCGGGTGCGGAGGCGGGCGCGCGGCGGCATCGTTACGCGCAGGTTGCGCTGGCTAATCGCGTGCTGCGGCCGTTCCGGCTCACGCTCGCCGATTTTCATGGTCAGTCGTTCGTGCTCGCGTCGCCCACGGGCGCGCAGGAAATCGTCAGCGACTTCATGCAGGTCTGGCGCGCGGCCGAAAAAATGCTCGGGCGTCCGCTCGATCCGCTCGCGCTGTTCGACGACGCTGACGAGCGTGCCGCATGAGCCTCGCCTACGATGTGTTGCCCGTCACGCTCGTCACGGGTTTTCTCGGCAGCGGCAAATCCACCTTGATCGCCGACGCGCTCACGGGCGAACGCGCGCGCGATACGGCCGTGCTCGTCAACGAGTTCGGCGCGGTCGGGCTCGATCATCTGCTGATGGGCGAGGTCGGGCCGCAAACCGTGCTGCTCGACAACGGCTGCCTGTGCTGCGCGATGCGCGGCGAAATGAAAGAAGCGCTCGCGATGCTGTTCTCGCGGCGCGCGCGGGGCGAGACGCCGCCGTTTTCGCGCGTGATCGTCGAGACGACGGGGCTGGCCACGCCCGCGCCGATCATCGCGACGCTGCTCGGCGACGCCGTGCTCGCGAGCCACTACACGCTGGCGGCCACGCTCACCGTGGTCGACGCCGTGAACGCGCGCACGCAACGCGCCGCGCATCCCGAATGGCTCGCGCAGGTGAGTGCCGCCGACCGTTTTCTGGTGACGAAAGCCGATCTCGCCGACGCCGCCGGTGTCGAGGCGCTGATCGGTGAATTGCAGGCGCTCAATCCTGCCGCGCAGGTGCGTCTGCGCGATGCGCAAGCGCCGCATGCGCAGCTGGAGGACGTGCTGGGCGCGCCCGTTGCGGACCCGCTGCAGGCCGCCATGCACGCCGCGTCGCGCGTGGGCGGGGCGACGCGCGCGTTGCGTCTCGCAGGCGTCGTGCGCGCGGAGTCGGCAGAAAGCCCTGAAGCAACCCCTGAAGCAACCCCCACCGCCCACGAAGCCGAACTCGCGCGCATCGAAGCGTTCTGCGCGCGTTTCGACGAACCGCTCGACTGGGCCGTGTTCACGCTCTGGCTCACGATGCTGCTCAACCGTCACGGCGAACGCATTCTGCGCGTGAAGGGCGTGCTCGCGCTCGAGGGCAGCGATCTGCCCGTGGTGCTGCATACCGTGCATCACCTCGTGCATCCGGTCCTGCATCTCGACGCGTGGCCCGACGCCGAGCGCTCGACGCGCCTCGTCTTCATCACCGACGGTCTCTCGCAAGACGCTATCATGGCGTCTTACCGGCGCTTTCATGCGCATCTACATCACGCCGACGTCCCGACTTGAATCCCGTCACTTCCCGCACCGCCAGATCGGGCGCCCATCCGGCCAACGCGAACGCCGCGGCGCCGCGCGCGCCCGCCGTGCATCCCTCGAAGGTCGAACTGCGCGTGCTCGGCACGTCGGTGACGCTGCGCGAGCATATCCGCAAGCGCGCCGAACAGGACCTCGGCATCAAGCTGCGCTTCATCGTCGAAGATGGACTCGACGTGCAGCGTCACGGCGTCATGCATCCCGAGCGCTATGAAATCTACGACCAGTGGATTCACAGCATCGATTGCCTGTGGCCCGCGCATGCGCTGCAACCGATCGACACGACACGCATCGCGCGCTGGAACGAAGTGAACGGGCTGGCGCGCACGGGACGTATCGACGTGCCGCCAGGTTCGAGCGCTGCCGCCGCGGGCACGACCGCCACGATATGCAACGCGGGCAGCGTGCCCGCCGACCGCCTCTTCGTGCAGCCCGACAACTCGCTCTCGCGCGAGCCGAGCGAGCGCATCAGCATGTTGCCGCTCACGCACAACGCCGACAGCTTCGTCTATCTCGAAGACGCATTGCCGCCTTCGCTGCGCAACGGGGAGGAAAGCTGGGCGTGGCTGCTCGCGCCCGAACTGGCGGGCCGCGTCGCCTTGCAAGCCGACGCGGCGATCGGCGCGATCGACGCCGCGCTCGCCGTGGAGGCCAGCGGGCTCATGCGTTTCGAGAACATCGGCAACCTGAGCATCGAGGAAATCGACGCGCTGATCGGCGTGCTCATCGACTACAAGCGGCGCGGCCATTTCGCCGGTTTCTGGTCGACCTTTGCCGAGGCCGCGGATCTGATGATCGCCAACAAGGTCGCGATCCAGAGCATCTGGTCGCCGGCCACGATCGAACTCGAACGCGCCGGATTGCACTTTCGCCTCGCGTGCCCGAAGGAAGGCTATCGCGCGTGGTTCGGCGGCATGTCGATCTCGCGCACCGCGCATGGCCGCGTGCTCGATGCCGCCTACGAGTACCTGAACTGGTGGCTCGACGGCTGGGCCGGCGCGACGATGGCGCGCCAGGGCTATTACATGTCGAATCCGGCGCGCGCGCGTGCGCAGCTCGACGACGCCGAGTGGGCATACTGGTACGATGGTGCCCCCGCGGCGGCGGAGCTGCCGGGGCCGACCACGCGTCATCTCGTGCGCATGGGGCAGCGCCGCGATGGCGGCGATTATCTGTCGCGCATGGGCCGCATTGCCGTGTGGAACTCGGTGATGGACGAGCACAATTATCTGGTGCGCCGGTGGACCGAATTCATGCGGTCGTGACGGCGCCAGCAAAGCAACGATGACGAAACGCTCACGCGCCACCCAGCCAGAGCACGCCCCCACAGCAGCGGCGGACCTACCCGAAACCAACGCGGACAGCCGCCTGCGTTACCGGCTGATTCACGACCAGTTGAAGAGCGCGATCGCGCTTGGCAAGATCGCGCCCGGGCTCGTGCTGCTCGAAGGGCCGGTTGCGCGCATGTTCGGCACGAGCCGCGTGCCGGTGCGCAAAGCCTTCGAAATGCTGCATGCGGGCGGTCTGCTGCATACCTTCGACGGACGCGGCTATCTCGTCGCGCATTCCGACGGCAGCGTGCCCGAACCGCTGCGCGCGCCGCTTTCGGAAGCCGCGCTCGGTTTCGACGAACCGCCCACGCCGCTCGACATTCCCTCGACCAGCGAACGCATCTACGACGCGCTCGAAGCGGCCATTTCGCTGGGCGTCGTGTTCGGGCATTTTCGTATCGACGAAACGCTCGCCGCGCAGCATTTCGGCGTGAGCCGCGGCGCGATCCGCGAGGCGCTGACGCGTTTGCGCGATGTGGGTCTCGTCGAGAAATCGGCGTATTCGCACTGGTTGTGCGGGCCGCTCACCGCGCGCGCGGTCGCGCAGGATTACGAACTGCGCCTGCTGCTCGAACCGGCCGCGTTGCTCGCGAGCGCGCCGTCGCTGCCGCGCGAGCGCATCGAAGCGGCGCTCGCGCGTCTGGCCGACGCCATCGCCGATCCGGATTCCGTCGACGCCGCCGCGCTGTATCGGCTCGAAACGGATCTGCACGTCGATTGCCTGCGCCATGCGCCGAACCGCAAACTGCTCGCGACGATCACCGGCGCGCATATGCCGCTGACGGTGAATCACGCCTTCTACGACGCGTTCAATCTGCATCCTGACAACGGCATGCTGATCGAACATCGCAGCGTGCTCGAAGCGTTGCGCGACGGCGAGTTCCAGCGCGCGTCGCAAGCGCTGGCCGTGCATCTCGAACGCGGCCAGAAACGCACGCTCCAACGTCTGAAGGTGCTGGCGGTGCTGCCCGAGCCCGCGCTGCCGCCGTATATGCAGCGGCTCGCATAAAACCCCTTGTTTTCAGGGGTGTTTGCCGAGTTCGCGGCGTAGACGATCGATATCGACTTCGGTCAGATAGCGGCGGATGTTCTGCCAGATCGCATGAAAACCGAAGCCGCCGTTGAGCAGTTCGTCGAGCGCGGCTTCGCGCGTCCAGTCCTGATAGACGATGCGATACAGCGCGCAGACGAGGCCGGTGCGATCGGCGCCATGCTGGCAATGCACGAGGATCGGGCCGTCGCGTTCGGCATGACGCAGCGCGCGCAACGCGGCGAGCATGTCGCGATCGCGGATATTCCAGGTGTTGATCGGAATGCGCAGCGTGGCGATGCCGGAGCCCGCGAGAATGCGGCGATCCGAATGAAACGCGCGAAAGCTGATGACCTTGCGCACGCCAAGTTCCTGCAGATGCGCGACATCCTTGCGCGACAGGCGCGCGCTGCGAAACAGCGAGGGCGTGAGGCGAAACAGGTTATGAACGGCCATAGAACGGGTCTTTCGAAGTGCGCCACCATCCGCGCGACAACTGGAACAGCACGAGCGCGACGGCGCTCATGGTCCAGTAGTCGGTGGGCGCGGGGCCGAACCAGTGGACGTGCCACGGCACGAAGGCGGGTTTGAATCGCGCGAGTCCGAACGCCGGGTTCAGCACGAACCACAGAAAATCCTCGGTAATCCAGAACACCATGATGCAGGCGATCAGGCGAGCTTCGATGCGCCACGACCAGCGCGCGCTGAAGATCGGCGGCAGATGGAAGAACAGCGCCACGAACGGAAAGACCCACGCGTGATAGCCGGTCATCGGGCGGCCGCCCCAGAATATGTCCTGCAGCCAGCTCTTTTCGATGCGCCACGTCGGCAGATTCGCCGCCCAGCCCGCGCTGCCTTCGATCTGGATTTCGACGTTGGCGAAAAAGAACGCGAGCAGCATGACCCACGCGACCAGCACGACGGTGCGGCGCGCGGGCACGAATCGCGCGAGCGTCATGCCGCGGCCCCGCTGCCGGTGCCGGTCACGAGGTCGAGCACCGTGCGCGCGGCGAGCGGACGTCCGAGCGGCACGCTGCGCTGACGCATCGCGTCGAGCTTCGCGGGATCGTGCAGCAAGGTGTGCACGCGATAAGCGAGGGCGTCGTCGTCGATGGCCTTGAGCGCCACGCCTTGTTCGAGCAGGAAGTCGGCGTTGCGCTCTTCCTGGCCGGGAATCGGCGAATTCAGCAGCATCGGCAGATTCATCGCGAGACATTCGGAGGTCGTCAGGCCACCGGGCTTCGTGATGACGAGGTCCGAGCACGCCATCAGGCGTTCCACTTCGCGCGTGAAGCCGTGCGGAAACAGGCGGCCCGGATGCGCCTTCGCCTGTTCTTCGAGCGCGGCCAGCAGGTCGCGGTTGCGGCCCGCGAGCGCGATCAGCTGGAAGTCGCCGTCCATGTCGAGCAGACGCGTGGCGAGCTGATCCATCGGCCCGAGTCCCGCGCCGCCCGACATCATCAGCAAGGTGCGGCGCTTCGGATCGAGACCGAGCGAGGCCGCGCATTCGGCGCGGTCGAGCGGCTGGCTGAACGCCGGCATCACCGGAATGCCGGTCACGTGGATCGCGTCCGGCGGCAGCCCGCGCGTGCGCATGCGCCACGCTACTTCGTCGTTGGCCGCGAAATAGCCGCTCAGATGCGGGACGACCCAGAGCGTGTGCAGATCGAAATCGGTGACCTGCACCCAGACCGGCACGTCGAGACGCGTCTTGCGGATCTCGCGCGAGAGCAGTTCGGCGGGCAGAAAATGCGTGCAGACGATAGCGTCCGGCTGCCATTGCTCGATTTCGGCGAACAGCGAGCGGCAGTTCAGGCGCTCGACGGCGCGGCGCAGTTTCTGCGAGAGCGCGGCCGGATCGGTGCGATCCGTCTTCTGGTAGAGATAGCTCCAGATGGCCGGCTGCGAGCGCACCAGCGCGAGATAGAGGTCGGTGTAGATCTTGCGGAACGTGGACGGCACGAAGTCCATGACGTCGAGATGCAGCGCTTCGATACCGGCCGGATGCGTCGCGGCGTAAGCGCTGATCGCTTCGGCCGCGCGCGTATGGCCGGCACCGGCGCTGACGCTCAGCACCAGCAGTTTCTTCACGGGTCGCTTCATTTCACGCAGGTCGTGCATTTCATGTTTTCCAGGCAGGGACGGACGTCGGGCCGGGCGCGCCGGTGGGCGCATCGGCGGCCTCGCCCGTGAACAGACTGCGGATCAGGTTGAACATCGACAGGAACGGGCGGATCGTCACGGGCTGTGCATCGGGATTCTCGCCGAGGCGCACGCGGTAAACGAGCCACGCGGGCACTTCGCGCCAGCTCGAATAGAGATCGCGCACGTGGAAGGTGCGCGGATAGACGCCGTAGACCGCGAACGCGTCGCCGCCGGCGCGCGCGACGGCGAGCCGGGCGCGCGGCAGGTGGTAGTACTGGCTGACCAGCGTGACCGAGCCGAGATGTCGTTCGCGCATATAGGCGATGAGATGCTGGGCGCTCGCAAGCGTGTTGTCGCCGGCGCGGTCGGGGACGATGTCGTGCGGCTCGACGCCGTGCTGAATCAGATAGTTCTGCATGGCGAGCGTTTCGTCGAGTCCTGGACCGTCGAGGCTGCCGCTGATGAAAAGCCGCTGGCAGCGGCCCGCGCGATAGCAGTCGAGACCCGCGTCGAGCCGCTCGGCGAGCAGTCTCGCGGGCGTGCCGTCGGCTTCGAGACCGTTGCCGAAGATCGCGCCGAGTTCGGACGGCTTTGCGGGTGTCGCAAGACCCGAGAGCGCGATCGCGAGGGCGGCGAGGACCCAGACGATTCCGATCAGCATGCAAAGGCGAAGAAGGCGGGACCGTCTTCGGGGTGTGTGCGTCATGACAACCTTGCTGGAGTGCGGGTGTTCATTGGCTGCGCGGCCGACGTGGGCTGCGGCGGCAACGATACCACGCGAGATGCGCGGCGGCCGCTTGTGGGGTACGAGCGCGGAGTGCGCCTGGCGCACGCGGATCGCGAACACACGGGCGCAGCGTAGCGCCGCGAAGTGCCGGTGCGCCGCGATTCTGGCGAACTGTGTCGGGCCGCGTCCGCGCGCGTCGACATTCCGGCATCGACCTTACCGCCGCCTTTCGTCCGCCCGACTCGCCGACACCGCGCGCGCGGGCGTCGTATGCTTGCGGCTGGCGCGCGGCGCGCAAAGGGCGATGCCCGCTTCGCGATCCGCGCATGCATCCGGCGATCAAGCTCACAGGGGAATCGCAACAATGAGCTGGGGACAATTCGATGGCGGCTGGCGTCTCGCGCCGGCCGAAGGCGCGCCGCGCGCGCTGGTCGTGCTGCTGCACGGCGTGGGCAGCAACGCACGCGATCTGGTGCCGCTCGCCGACGCCTGGCGCGACGCGCTGCCCGGCGTGGCGTTCGCGTCGCTCGACGGCAGCGAGCCGTTCGATGGCGGCTTCGGCGGCCGCCAGTGGTTCAGTCTGCGCGACGTGAACGAAACGAATCGCGGCGCGCGCGTCGCGGCGGCGCTGCCGGTGCTGCAAAAACGTCTCGCCGACGAACTCGCGCATTGGGGCCTCGGCGTCGACGCACTCGCGCTGGTCGGCTTTTCGCAGGGCTCGATTATGTCGCTTTATTACACGGCGACGCAGGAGCAGGGCGCGGCCGCCGTGGTCGCTTTCGCGGGCCGTCTGTCGACGCCGGTCGTGGCGCATAGCCAAACGCCGATCACGCTCGTACATGGCGAGGACGACGAAGTGATTCCCGTGCAGGAACTCGAACGCGCGGCCGTGGCGTTCAGCGACGCGGGCTTCGCCGTCGCCGCGTATGCCTTGCCTGGCGTGGGTCACACGATTACGGCACAGGGCGCGATGCTCGGCCGCGACGCGTTGGTGCGCGCACTGCAGCCCTGAGCGCGCACGCGTTCGCGTGCAATGCGCGGACGCGAAACATCGCGCGGATCGCGCCTGAAAACGGCGCGCATTCCGCAGACGAATTCAGCCGTATTGCGCTGAAAATCAGGCCGGAACGGGCCGCCTGTCGCGGCGGCCCGACATCATTTCTTTACATTTGTGAATTAGGCTGCCGGGTTATTTTTGGCGCGATTAAAGTCTCGCCCGGCTTGGCCGTTAACAGGAGCCAGTGGGCCACGGGGCCCCACGTGCCCGATCGCGTTTCACAGCGCGCGCAGACCTTCAGACAGGCGGTATCCACGAGATGCCGACGCTCGTTTCTGACGGCTGCACACCGGGTTGAAGATCCGGAACGGTCCGCCGGCAGGGCCGCTCCATACAGACAAGACGACATGGCTCAAGCCGCGCGGCATTCTTCCTTTTTGCACAAGCTGTCCCGCCACGACGTGGCGCTCGATCTCGGCACGGCCAACACGCTGATCTATACGGCGGACGAGGGCATCGTGCTCGATCAGCCCTCGGTCGTCTGCTTCGAGCGCGGCGGCGCTTTGGGCAAGGCCGGCGAAACGACGGTCGCCGCCGTCGGCCGCGACGCGAAAGCGCTCGTGGGCCGCGCGCCGCAGAACCTCGAAACCGTGAAGCCGCTGGTGCATGGCGTGATCGCCGACTTTTCGGCCGCCGAGCACATGATGCGCCGCTTCGTCGCGATGGCGCAGCCGCGCCGCCTGTTCGGCCGTCGTCCGGCCTTCACGGTGTGCGTGCCGGGCGCGGCCACGCGTGTGGAGCGCCGCGCGATCCGCGAGGCGGCGTTTTCGGCGGGCGCGGCGAGCGTGAACCTGATCGGCGAATCGCTGGCGGCGGCGCTGGGCGCGGGGCTGCCGGTCGGCTCCTCGACCGGCTCGATGGTCGTCGATATCGGCGGCGGCACCACCGAAGTGGGCGTGATCGCGCTCGGCGCGGTGGCCTGCAGCGGCTCGATCCGCGTGGGCGGCGACCAGTTCGACCGCGCGATCATCGACTACGTGCGCGGCCTGTACGGCGTGATCATCGGCGACCAGACCGCCGAGCATCTGAAAAAGACCATCGGCAGCGCGTTGCGCGGCGAGCCCATCGAGCGCCTGCGCGCGACGGGCCGCAGCCTCGACGACGGCCTGCCGCGTACCGTCGAAGTCACGAGCGAAGACATCGCCGATGCGCTCGCCATGCCGCTGCGCCAGGTGATCGGCGTGGTGCGCCAGGTGTTCGAGACCGCGCCGCCCGAACTCGTGACCGATATCGCCGACACCGGCATCGTGCTGACCGGCGGCGGCGCGCTGCTGGGCCGCCTCGATCAGTGTCTGCAGGCCGAACTGGGCGTGCGCGTGCGTATCGCCGACGAGCCGCTTTCCTGCGCCGTGCGCGGCGCGGGCGCGGCGGCGGCGGGTGCCGTCGAGGCCGGCCAGCCGGACTTCCACGGCCACGACTGAGCCTTTGCGCGCCCCGGCCGGCGCGTCGCCCAGGTCACTCCTCACGCGCGGCGGGCCGACGTGCGACAATACGCGCCTTTCCCGGCGCGCCGCACGTTTTGCGCATGCTGACGCGCACGCGCAGCCGGTTTGTCGTCTCCATATCATCCAGCCGTGAATCAAGCCGTTTTTCCCGCTCCCGGGTCGTTTGTCGAACTCCCCGGCGGGCAGCCCATGCCGTATGTCGAACGCGGCGAGGGCGAATTGCTCCTCTTCATCCACGGGTCGCTGTGCGACTACCGCTACTGGCAGCCGCAGATGTCGGGGCTCTCCGAGCACTACCGCTGCGTCTCCGTGAGCCTCACGCACTACTGGCCCGCGGCCGCGCCCACGCCCGACCAGCCGTTTAGCTGGAGCCGTCACGCCGACGAGATCGCGCAGTTCATCGACGCCCTGGGCGCCGGTCCCGCGCACGTGATCGGCCATTCGCGCGGCGGCTCGGTCGCGTATCACTTCGCCCGCCGCTATCCGGATCATCTGCAAAGCCTGATGCTCGCCGATCCCGGCGGTCCGGTGCAGATGCCGGGGCAGAGCCTCGCGAAGCTGCCGGAAACCGTCAACGCGCTGCGTGCCCGCGCGGTGCAGCTGATCGAGTCCGGCGACGTGAACGGCGGTCTCGAACTGTTTGTCGATTCGGTGAGCCGTCCCGGTTTCTGGGGCAAGAGCACGCAGTCGTTTCGCCAGATGGCGACCGACAACGCGCACACGCTCGGCCCGCAGTTCCTCGACCCGCTCGCCGCGTACACGCGCGAAGAGGCCGCCGAGGTGACGTGCCCCGTGCTGCTGATCGACGGCGAATTGAGCCCGCAGATGTTCCAGCGCGCGGCGGCGGCGCTTGAAGAGTGGATGCCCGATGCGCGTCGCGCGACGGTCGAAGGCGCGTCGCACGGCATGAATCTCGCGCGTCCCGGCGCGTTCAACGATCTCGTCGATCACTTCGCGAGCGGGCACGGGCGCTGAGTTTCAGCGTCATGCCCGACAAACAAACGGCCGCATTGCGCGGCCGTTTTCACATCCGCCGATTCAGATCGGAATCCTGATTAATCGGCGCAAAAAACAACCGCGAATGCGCGTCGTAAGCAGAAAGTAATGCGGGCGGGGCGGCCCGAAAATCAATATGTCGATCCCGGCCCGCCCGAGGCCTGACGCGCGGAAGTCGCGCGGGAATGCTTAGTCGCGGCCGTGCGCGTGCGCGTCGAGCTTGTGCTCGGCGGCTTCGCCAACGAGGCCCGCGTAGTAGAGGTGCACGCCGATGGCGAGCGAGTCGTTGCGGATTTCGTGGAAGGCCTTCCATGCCTTCACCGGATCCTTGAACACGAGGTAGTGCGCTTCCTGAGCGACGAGGCGCGCGACCTGATGCAGGCCGTGGCCGTGCAGCGCGTCGACGAGCGCGTCGAGGCTGCGGTGCGTGCGCGCATCGGTGCGCGGATACAGCATGTGGAGCACCGCCACGCGTTCGTTCGCGAGCGCTGCCGACAGGGCGACAACGATGTCCTGGTGATTGAGGGCCGTGACGACGGCGCCCTCGGCAAGTTCGTCTTCCGCGAACAGGGTGTCGATCGAGATGTTCATCTGTTCATTCCTTACGTTTTGCGTACAGCGCGTGTGGCCTTAGAAAAAAGGCCCGCCTTCGAGGGCGGGCCAATGATGCATGCTCTGACAGGGGAAGTCGTTGCATGTCAAGCAGTATGTCAGAGCTAAACCCGCTCATGTTGTGTTGCAGAGCAAAATATTGTTGCAGGAATCGATGTTAAGGAAGCTGCAAGTATTCAGTGTTGCGGGGTTCAATAGGCATTGTTGCAGCCTGGGCTATCAATCGATGTTGCATTGCGCCGTAAAATGCGTCAAGTGGTCGCAGTGAGGCCGGTCCGGAAATTCGGGCGACGGGCGGCGCTGCGTCTTGCGAGATGACTGCAATTCAATGCAAGGACAAGACATGATCGATTCGAAGACTCACGCCACTCTCACCATCCCTGGTTCGGCCGAAGGCATTCAGCTGCCGGTCTACAAGGGCACGCTGGGCCCGGACGTGATCGACATCCGCAAGCTGTACGGCCAGACCGGCATGTTCACGTATGACCCGGGCTTCATGTCGACGGCATCGTGCAACTCGGCGATCACCTATATCGACGGCGACAAGGGTGAACTGCTGTACCGCGGCTACCCCATCGACAACCTCGCGCAGAACGCCGACTTCCTCGAAAGCTGCTACCTGCTGCTGAAGGGCGAACTGCCGACGCAGGCGCAAAAAGACGAATTCGTCGCGACCGTCACGAACCACACGATGGTTCACGAGCAGATGCACTTCTTCTTCCGTGGCTTCCGCCGCGACGCGCATCCGATGGCGATTCTGGTCGCGGCCGTCGGCGCGCTGTCGGCGTTCTATCACGACTCGCTCGACATCAACGATCCGAAGCATCGCGAAGTCTCGGCGATCCGCATGATCGCGAAGCTGCCGACGCTGGTGGCGATGGCATACAAGTACACGGTCGGCCAGCCGTTCGTGTATCCGCGCAACGACCTCTCGTACAGCGCGAACTTCATGCAGATGATGTTCTCGAACCCGGCCGAGGAGTACAAGGTCAACGACGTGCTGGTGCGCGCGCTCGACCGCATCCTGATCCTGCACGCCGACCACGAACAGAACGCCTCGACTTCGACGGTGCGTCTGGCCGGTTCGTCGGGCGCGAATCCGTTCGCGTGTATCGCGGCCGGTATCGCGTGTCTGTGGGGCCCGGCGCACGGCGGCGCGAACGAAGCCGCGCTGAACATGCTCGAAGAGATCGGCTCGGTCGACAACATCCCCGAATTCATCCGCAAGGTGAAGGACAAGAACTCGGGCGTGAAGCTCATGGGCTTCGGTCACCGCGTGTACAAGAACTACGATCCGCGTGCGAAGCTGATGCGCGAAACGTGCCACGAAGTGCTCGAAGAACTGGGCCTGCACGACGATCCGCTGTTCAAGCTCGCGATGGCGCTCGAAAAGATCGCGCTCGAAGACGAATACTTCGTGTCGCGCAAGCTCTACCCGAACGTCGACTTCTACTCGGGCATCGTGCAACGCGCGCTGGGCATCCCGACCGCGATGTTCACCTGTATCTTCGCGATGGCGCGTACGGTGGGCTGGATCGCGCAATGGAACGAAATGATCGGCGATCCGGAGCAGAAGATCGGCCGTCCGCGTCAGCTCTTCATCGGCAATACGCCGCGTGAAGCGAAGCCGATCGCGCAACGTTAATCGACAACGCCGAACCCGATCGCCGGACACCTTGCATGAACGCTGCATAACGTTTGAACACGCGGCGGCCACGAGCCGCCGCGCCGCGATCGACGGGCGCCCGCACGTTTTACCGTGCCGGCGCCCGTAATTTTTTCCGGCGCGCGGTTAGACACCCATCGGGCATGCAGGATTTGACGCGAACGGGTCCTGAGCCACTACAATCGAGCGGAAGGCGATGTGTACGGAACGGCTCTAAAGGAGACAACGTAATGCAGGATCCTGAAACACTCGGTGGCGTCTCGCGTTCGAGCGGCGTGGATCATCCCGATCAAACCGCCGACGGCGCCTTCATCGCGCCCGAAACCCCCGAAGTCGCAAGCGCCGACCAGCATGTGCTGAAGTCGGGCGACACCTTCATCGTCAACGATCCGCTCGGCGATATCACCGGCATCGACGACGGTCTCTTCGTCAACGACACGCGCGTGCTGTCCTCGCTGCGTCTCACGTTCGGCGGCCGCGTGCCGTCACTGCTTTCGGGCAGCGTGAGCAGCGACAACACGGCGTTCACCGCGCATTTCACCAATCGTCCGCTGCCGCCGCTCGGCGGCACGAGCACGCCCGAAGGCGTGATTCACGTCGAACGCGAGCGCGTGCTCTCGGGCACGATGATGACCGAGGCCATCGAGCTCACGAATTACGGCACGGAAGAAGCGGTCGTGCCGCTGTCGATCTCGTTCGCGAGCGACTTCCGCGACATGTTCGAAGTGCGTGGCCTCAAGCGCGAAGTGCGCGGCGAACTCAAGCCGCCGCGCGTGGAAGGCAGCGAAGTGCGGCTCGAATATATCGGCCTCGACAAAGTTGCGCGGCGCGTGAGCATCGAGTTCTCGCCGAAGCCCGACAAGCTGCTCGCCGATCGCGCCGACTTCACCGTCGCGCTGCCGGCGCAGGCCTGCGTGTCGCTCTATCTCACGGTCGCGATCGAAGTCGAGCCGCTCGAAGGCGCGGCGCCCGATACGCCGAGCGCGGGCATCATCAAGCCGGGCCATTGTCTCGCCGACTCGAACGGCCAGAGCGTGGGCCGCGCGGCGATTCGCGCCGCGCTGGTCGACGCGCACATCGTGATGCGCGAACGCCGCCGCCAGACCGCGCGCGTGCGTTCGAGCAATCCGCTCTTCAATTCGTGGATCAACCGTTCGATCGCCGACCTCAGTCTGCTGACGACCGATCTACCGACCGGGCCGTATCCGTACGCGGGCA
The DNA here is from genome assembly GCF_046535315.1 of Paraburkholderia sp. SIMBA_027. Lineage (NCBI taxonomy): Bacteria > Pseudomonadati > Pseudomonadota > Betaproteobacteria > Burkholderiales > Burkholderiaceae > Paraburkholderia > Paraburkholderia sp. SIMBA_027. The sequence continues at coordinate 342,251 of NZ_JAWRWY010000002.1, read as the reverse complement.
TTCCGTGGTTCTCCACGCCGTTCGGCCGCGACGCGATCATCACGTCGCTGCAAACGCTGTGGCTGCAACCGGCGCTCGCGCGCGGCGTGCTGCGCTTTCTCGCCGCGCATCAGGCGCGCGAGGACTCGGCGTTCCGCGACGCCGAGGTCGGCAAGATCATGCACGAGTTGCGCAAGAGCGAAATGGCGGCCACGGGCGAAGTGCCGTTCGCGCTCTACTACGGCGGCGTGGATTCGACGCCGCTGTTCGTCGTGCTGGCAGGCGCCTATGTGGAGCGCACCGGCGACCTCGCGCTGATCGACGAACTCTGGCCCGCGCTCGAACGCGCAGCGGGCTGGGTCGCGGGCGTGTGCGACCGCAATCCGCATGGTCTGCTCGATTACCGGCGCGAGTCCGAAGGCGGGCTCGCGAATCAAGGCTGGAAAGACAGCCATGATTCGGTCTTTCACGCCGATGGCCGCTTTCCCGACGGGCCGATCGCGCTCGTCGAGGTGCAGGCCTATGCGAGCGCGGCGTTCGAGACGATGTCGCGTTTCGCGACGCAACGCGGTCTGATCGAGGACGCCGCGCGCTACGCGGGCCGCGCCGCGAAAATCCGCCGCTGCGTGGAAGAGAAGTACTGGATGCCGGAGTCGGAGTTCTACGGCATCGCGCTCGACGGGCACGGCGATCTGTGCCGCGTGCTCGCGTCGAATGCCGGTCATCTGCTGGCCTTCGGGTTGCCCGAGTATGAACGCGGACGCGCGGTCGCGGAGATTCTCGAATCGGCGCTGTTTCATACGGGCTGGGGCGTGCGTACGCTCGCGGCGGGCCAGGCGCGCTTCAATCCGATGGCGTATCACAACGGCTCGGTCTGGCCGCACGACAACGCGCTGTGCGCGCGCGGCCTCGCGCGTTACGGGCGCAAGGAAGCGGCGGTGCGATTGCTGCAGGCGCTGTTCGAGGCGGCGGTAACGTTCGACATGCGTCTGCCCGAGCTGTTCTGCGGTTTCCCGCGTCGACGCGGCTCGCCGCCCACCGCGTATCCGGTCGCGTGTCTGCCGCAGGCCTGGGCGGCGGGTTCGCCGTTCATGATGCTGGAGGCGTGTCTGGGCGTGAGCATCGACGCCACGCGCCGTGAAGTGCGCATCGAGCAGCCGATGCTGCCCGAAGGCATCGACTGGCTCGAAGTCGGACATCTGCGGGTGGGCAACGCGTCGGTCACGCTCACGTTCCGTCGCGTGGACGGCAAGGTCGTGGCTTCGGCGGACCGCAGCGACGTGAAGGTCGTGGCGGTGCTCTAACGCCTGCGTCTCGTGTTGCCGGCGCCGCGCGGTGAAGACCGCGCGGCGCTTTCTCGTTTATCGCTTCCTCGTTTGATCGATCAGGCTCGGGCGAGCGTGAAACGCGCTTCGAGCGCGCCTGTGTCGACGCCTCGCGTATTGAGCACGTGCGGCGTGTCGTACGCGCGCAAGGCGGCCAGTTGCTCAGGCGTGCCAATGCCGAGCTGCCGCAACACCTCCACGACGATCGCATACAGCGCGGTCTGATTCCCGTCTTCCACTTTCACGGCGATGCCGAGCGCGTTCGCTTGCTGTGAGCCGCGCTTCCCATTCGGTCTCACGCCGATCGCGTAGCTGCCCGCCGCGCCCACCTTGCCGACCACGTCGCCGCCGAACGCCCGCATGAGCGTCGTGCAGAAGCGCTGCTCGCCCGCGACCATCTCCGGATGCGTGGTCATCGCGCGATGGATGCGGGCGAGCGCCTGCGTGCGCGGGGAAGCGCGGGTGGCGTCGTCGCGTTCGAGGGTGTCGGCTGCGTCGGCGAGCTTTGCGTACAGGCGCGCGAGACGATCGAGCGGGAAGGCCGGCGTGGGCAGATTGCAGCCGTCGATCGCCCATTGCACGCCGTCGTCGGGTAAATCGCAGACCTCGGCGACCGCATGCTTCACGCGCAGTTGCAGCGGATGCCCCGCGAGGTGGTAATCCTCCAGCGGCGCGCCGATCGCGCGCGCCCCCGCGAGCATTCCCGCGTGCTTGCCCGAGCAGTTGCTGCACGCCGGGCCCGGCTCGAAGCCGCGTTTGATCCAGTCGCGCCAGACGGCATCCGACAAGGGCGGATGGCCGCCGCAGCGCATGTCGGCTTCGTGCGCGCCCACCTTCGCGAGCATGGCGAGCGTGCGTTCGATATGGCGCGCTTCGCTGTTGTTCGAGCCGCACATGAGCGCGAGATCGGCGTCGTCGAAACCGAGACGATCGAGCGCGCCCGTTTCGATGACGGCCAGCGCCTGCGCGGGTTTGGCCGCCGAACGCACGAGCGTGAGCCGATGTGGATCGCCGAACGCGTAAAGCAGCGCACCGTGCGCATCGACGACGGCGATATGGGCGAAGTGGGTGGTCTCGACGAGGCCGCCGCGATACAGAACGGCGGCGGGCGGCGTAGCGGTCGTCATGGGGTGTCTCCGTGGCTGGCGGTTCGGGTCGCGCGACGGCTCGCGCCGGATCGGACGTGGCGCACGCGTGCTGCGGATTCTAACGCCGCATGGCGAGCGCATTCGTCATCTGAATGGCGATTTGAATCGCGTCTTGAATACGCTTATGAATTACGCATTGAACGCGCGTAATGTTCACGTCCGGCTTAATCGATATATCGCGATTCAGATTTCATTTTCTTTACGATCGCGTCTGAATGGTCGATTTATTGCATCGCATGCGCTTTTTTGGGGCGCGAATTGCACCGCCGATGCACGCGTTATTGGCAGGTGTTCTTTCGGCGCAACGCCTGCCTCAATTTCAACGCAATTTTTATTTTCGAAGCCTTATGATGCGCCTGATCGTTATTTCCGCCACTGGGCGCGGCGCCACGAGCGGCCTGCCCGGCATGCCTGCCTTGTCTTGCAAGTGAAGGTCGGCATTGCGTCGTTCGCAATAATCGCTTGTCGTTATTGAGGTATTTCGCAATTCAAGCGCGATTCGCATGGATCTGCGAAACGCACTGGCCGCCTCGACAGGTGTTGTGTGGAAAGCGCATTCGATTCAATGAATTAACGCCAAAACCCGGAGCCATAAAACATGAAAAAATCGCTAATCGCCCTCGCACTTACCGGCGCTTTTGCCGTCTCCGCGCATGCCCAGAGCAGCGTCACGCTGTACGGTCTCATCGACACCGGTCTCGTCTACACGAACAACCAGATGGGCCATAGCAACTGGCAGCTCAACAGCAGCTCGACGCAGAACACGGTGTTCGGCCTGAAGGGTACGGAGGATCTCGGCGGCGGTCTGAAGGCGATCTTCAAGCTCGAGCAAGGCTTCATCCTCAACAACGGCGCGCAGGCATTCTCGGGCGACATGTTCGGCTCGCAGGCGTGGGTCGGTCTCCAGGCGGATCAATACGGCACGGTCACGTTCGGCCGCCAGTTCGACGTGATGAACGACCTCGTCGGCCCGCTGACGGCGGAATTCAACACGTGGGGCGGCAGCCTCGCGGCGCATCCGTTCGAAAACGACAACCTCGCGGCGAACTCGGTCGTCATCAACAACTCGGTCAAGTACGCGAGCCCGACGTGGTACGGCGTCACGTTCGAGACGATGTACTCGTTCAGCAACCAGACCAGCTTCGCAAGCAACCGCTCGTACGGCTTCGCGGTGTCGTACGCACAAGGCCCGATCAACCTCGCAGCCGGCTACCTGCAACTGAACGGCGCGGGCAACGGCAGCGGCGCGGTGCAAACGAGCGACGCGAGCGCGAACTTCGTGGCGCAACGTCAACGCGTCTGGTCGCTGGGCGGCAACTACACGTACGGCCCGGTCACGGCCGGCCTCGTCTGGAGCCACTCGCAGATCGACAACGCGTCGGGCGTGTTCTCGTTCGGCACGGGCACGTACCTCGGCAGCGGCGACAACTCGGCCGGCTCGCTCGCGGGCTCGCTGCGTCTGGACAACTTCGAAGCGAACGTGAAGTACGCACTGACGCCGGCATGGTCGGTGTCGGGCGCCTACACGTACACGCACGGCGCGTACAACGGCTCGAACCCGGGCTGGAATACGGCGATGCTGCAAACGGACTACGCGATCAGCAAGCGCACGGACTTCTACCTCGAAGGCGTGTACCAGAACGTCCACGGCGCGCCGGAAGGCTCGGTGCTCTCGCACGCGATGATCAACACGCTGTCGCCGTCGTCGACGGACACGCAGGTTGCCGTCACGGTGGGCATGCGTCACGCGTTCTGATCGACGGGTCGTGTGACTGGCGCGCGCGGCTTGGGCCGCGCGTGTCGATCGAACGATGCGGGTTCGTCCTTCGCGGCGAGCCCGCATTTTCTTTTTCGTCGAATTGTTCGGATGACGAAATAATTGGCGCGATTCAATCGCGTGCGTCGGCCATCAGTTTGACTGCAATGGCGCTCACCAGCGCCACGACGCCGCTCACCAGCAACGCCCGCGCGAAACCGTGCGCGAACGCGAGCGGCGCGGCCTGCGCCAGCAGATGCGCGGTGGGCGCGTCGAGCGTGCGCAGCGCCTCGCCGGGGTCGCCTGCGAGCAGGCTCGCCATGAAACGCGCGTCGATGGCATGGAGCGCGGCCGGCACGCTGGCGATCGACTGCACGAGCGCGCTGTGCGTGCGCACCGCGAGCACGGCGCCGAGCACGCCGACGGCGGTCACGATGGCCGTGAATCGCGTGGTCGTGCTGATGCCCGAGGCCATGCCCGTGCGCTCGCGCGGCACGCAGGCCATGATGGCTTTTTGCGTGTCGCCGTTCATGACGCCCGCGCCGGTGCCGGTCACGAGCATCGCGAACGCCACGGCGAGATAGTGGCCGCCCGCCGCGCACGCGGCCATCGCGAGATTGCCCGCGCCGATCAGCGCGAGGCCCGCGCTCAGCACGCCGCCCGTCGTGACGCGCCGCGCGAGCGCTGCGCCGAGCGACGGCCCGGCGATCATCGCCGCCGCGAACGGCAGCATGCCGAGACCCGCCTGCAGCGCGGTGAAGCCGAACGCGATCTGCAAATAGAGCGGCAGGAAGGTCATCATGACCTGAGCGCAGGCCGCGTAACCGAACATGCCGAGCAGCGCGCCGACGAAGCGCGCGCGCCGGAACAGGCGCAGATCGATCATCGGCCGTGTTTGCCAGCGCTGGCTGCAGATGAAGAGTGCGAACAGCGCGATGCTCGCTGCGCCCCGTCCGAGCGTGGCGCCCGATTGCCAGCCGTGCGCGGGAATGCCGATCAGCGTCGACACGGCGCACGCGAGCGCCGCTGCGAAAAGCATGCCGCCGGGCAGATCGAGGCGCTTGGCGTGCGGATCGCGCGATTCGTCGATGGCGCGCCGCGCGCCGAGCGCGAGCACCGCGCACACGGGCAGATTCATCAGAAAGATCCAGCGCCAGCCGACCCATTGCGTGATCGCGCCGCCGACCCACGGCGCGATGGCGGTCGCGATGCCCATGCACATGCCCCAGATCGCCCATGCGCGCTCGCGCGACGGGCCCTGTGCGAAGCGGTGCGCGATCACGGCGAGCGCAGACGTGAGCAACAGCGCCGCGCCCAGGCCTTTCACGGCGCGCGCGGCGATCAGCAGCGCCGCCGTGGGCGCCGCGCCGCAGCCGAGCGAAGCGAGCGCGAACAGCGCGAGGCCGCATTGCAGCACGCGACGGCGGCCGAAGCGGTCGGCGATTGCACCGGCAGGCAGCAGGCAGGCGGCGAACGCGGTCATGTAGGCGCTCACGACCCATTCGATGTCGGCGAAACTCGCGTGAAAAGCGTGCGCGATCGCGGGCAACGACACGGCGACCACGTTGGTGTCGAGCACGATCAGCGCGCAGGTCGCGGACGCGACGGCAAGCGTGACGTTCGGATGGCGGCTGGAAAACGAATCCGGGTGCGGATCGGTCGGCGCGGCGGAGTCGAGCGCGACGCTGGAAACGGACGAATCGGACATGGCGATGAGCGATGGTGGCGCGCTGGAAAAGACGTGAAGAAAAAGACGCGAAGAAAGAGCCCGCATCGTCGCATCATCGACGGTTATCAGTCATTGCCATAAAATGGCAATTTGCTTCACGAAACCGGTAATCATGAGTCGTCTCGAACTGCGCCACGTGCGGGCCTTCCTCAGCGTGGCGCGGCATCTGCATTTCGCGCGCGCGGCCGAAGAGCTCGACATGGCGCCGCCCGCGCTCACGCGCCACGTTCAGGAGGCCGAGCGTCATCTGGGCGCGCGGCTGTTTCATCGTTCGCGCACGGCGGTGTCGCTGACCGCGGCGGGCGAGGCGTATCTGCCCGAAGCGGCGGCGGCGCTCGAACATCTGCAGCGCGGTCAGGAACTCGCGGCGCTGGCGGCGCGCGGCGAGGTGGGGCGGATCGTGGCGGGCTATGTGTCGTCGGCGGTCTATTCGGGCGCGCTGCAACGCTCGATCGGCGAGTTTCGCGCCGCGTGGCCGCGCGTGGAAGTGAGCGTGACCGAGATCCCGATGGAAGACGTGGCGCGGCGTCTGGAGACGGGTCTGCTCGACGTCGCTTACGTGCGCCCGCCGCTCACGCTGCCCGACACGGTGCGCGTGTTCACCTTGCAGCGCGACGCCTTCGTGGCGGCGGTGCCGGCGGATTCGCCCTATGCGGCGCTGGAGACGCTGCGGCCGGCCGATCTCGCGGAGGCCAGTTTCGCGGTGCCGGAGCAGGAGTTCGGCACGCTCGAACTCGCGCGTCGCGGGCGCTTCGTGCCGCGCATCGCGGCGCGGCCGGGCGGCTTGCTGGCGGTGCTTGCGTGCGTGTCGGTGAACGGCTGGGTGGCGGTGATTCCCGACGCGCTGGCGGGCTGTGTGAGCTTGCCGGGCATCGTGTATCGGCGGATTGCGGGCAAGCCGATTACGTCGGAGTTGGCGCTCGTGTGCCGCAGGCACGAGCGCGCACCCGCGGTGCGGGCGTTTTTGCGGTTGGTGCCGAAGGCGAAGTGAGGGGGCGAGTCGCTTTTACTTGAGCAGCGTCGCGGCGTTGGCCTGGAGCCAGTCGAAGACCTTCGCCTGATACGTCTGTGCCGTTTCGATCGCCTCGGCCACATCGCCTTCCGTCGCAAGAAAAGCCGCCACATACTTGCGGTTCCGCCAGTCCTGCAAGGCCTCGACGCTGTCCTGCAGGCGTTGCGGCGTCTTCATGACGATGGCCGCCGCTTCGAGCACCTTGACGTGATGCCCGGGCCTCGCCGTCGCGCGACAGCCCTGCGTGGAGATCACGCCGAGGGCGCAGAAGAAGACCGCGTCGTAGGCGGCGTCCATGCGTGTGCTTTCGCTGATATCGGTATTGCGTGCGTCGCGCAGTTTCTTGTCGGCCTCGCCGATCCACGCGCGCAGATCCGCCTTGTTCGCCGCGCGGCGAACGAGGGGTGTGTTGGGCTCGTTCAGCAGGTCGTCAAGTGTGGGCATCCAGCGCTCCGATTAACGGAATCGTTGGATTGTGCAGCACGTCGGTGACGAACGCGTCCTGCTTGTTGACGAGTTCACGATATAGCGCAGGCCGAATGACGCTTGCATTGATGGGGCGTCCGCATCGACGCGCCAGCGGCTTGAGCAGTGCGTTGACTTTCAGTTCGGGCACATCGCCGACAATCAGCACGTCGATATCGCTCTCGGCCTTTTCCTCGCCGCGCGCGTAAGAGCCGAAGATCACGGCCGCCACGATGCCCGGGACGGCTTCGAGCGTGTTTCGCAGACCGTCGACGAGTTCGCTGCTCTGACGAAAGAGGGCACCGAGCGGCACGAGCGCCGGATCGAGCGACGCCTGATAACCGGTTTTGCCCGAACCGCACAGGATGCCCACATCGGTCCATTTGCGCAGCCAGCGATGAATGTTGCCGGGATCGACGCCGGTTTCCTCGGCGAGCCTGCGCGCGCTGTAAAACTGCGCGGGATGTTCGAATAGATGTCGCAATACCTTGTAGCGGCCGCTGCCGCCAAACAGCTCGGAGAAAAGTGCTTCATTCATGGCGGCTCCTGTCGAACGGCGAGGGTTGTTGTGTATTAGACAACAAATGTTGTGTTTTGTACAACATTCGAACACCACTTGGCCGCCATTTGACGACTGGTTGTTGTCCATTCTACAACCTTTGTTGTTCAATATACAACGAAACTCCCCACACGCCGCTCACCTCGCCGCCAACTGCATCCGCGCAATCTCCGCAAAATACCGCGCGCCTGTCGTCAGGATGCTGTCGTTGAAATCGTAGCCGGCATTGTGCAGCGGCGTGCCGCCGTCGTCCGCGTCGATGCCGTTGCCGATGAACGCAAAATTGCCCGGCACGACCTGCAGAAACGCGCCGAAGTCTTCCGAAATCATCATCGGCTGAACATTCGCGTCGACCTTGTCCGCGCCGACGACCATGCTCGCTGCTGCCGCAGCCACGTCGACGAATGCCGGTGTATTCACGGTCGGCACGAATTCGTGTGTGTACTCGAACGTGCATTCGGCGCCATGTGTGCGGCAAATGCCTTCGCTCACTTCGCGCATGCGGGTCGCCAGCAGACGCTGCACGTCGGGCGAATAACTGCGCGTATCGCCTTTGATGACGACGTTCGAAGGAATCACGTTGCGCAGACCATCCGTGATGATTTCCGTGCACGAAATAACGGCGCTCTGGCTCGGATCCAGATTGCGCGAAACGATCGTCTGCAACGCGAGCACGATCTGCGCGGCAATCACCACAGGATCGACGCCCATATGCGGCCGCGCCGCATGCGTGCCACGCGCTTTGATATGGATAACGAAGTTATCTTCGCTGGCCATGACGCCGCCGGATCGCGTCGAGATGCTGCCTGCGGGCAGGCCGGGCATATTGTGCACGCCGAAGATGGCGTCGACGGGAAAGCGCTCGAACAAACCGTCGGCCATCATGGCCTTGGCGCCGCGTCCGTGTTCTTCGGCGGGCTGAAAGATGAAGCGCACCGTGCCGTCGAAATCGCGACGTTCCGCGAGCAGTTGCGCCGCGCCGAGGATCATCGCCATATGTCCGTCGTGGCCGCAAGCGTGCATCTTGCCCGCGTTGCACGACGCATAGGGTCGGCCGGGCGCCTGCTCGGCGATATTCAGCGCGTCCATCTCGGCGCGCAGGCCGATCGCCCGCGTTCCGTTGCCGACTTTCAGATTGGCGACGAGTCCGGTTCCGCCGATGTTCCGGTGCACGTCCATGCCAAGCGTCTTGAGAATGTTCGCGACGTAATCGGACGTTTGGACTTCTTCGAACCCGGTTTCGGGATGCTGGTGCAACTGGCGGCGCCAGCCTTGCAGCTTTTCTTGCAGCGAGGTTTCCATGTCGTGACCTGTCTCGTGACTTGTTGTGCCGATGTCAGTGTTCGATCGCGTTCATCCACGCCGCCTGGCGCGTGCCGACGCTGATCGCCGACTCGCCGACCAGCGCCTCGTAGACGCCGGGCGCCGTCGCGCCTTCCGTGTTGATAACGAGCACGTGCGATGCCGATCCCAAGCCGACTTGCAGTGAAAATTCAGGATTCCGTATGAGTTCGCTCAGGCCGGCGAATCCTGCCGCGCCCGATTCGCCCACGACCAATGGCGCATCGCGTTCCGAGCCGGCGGCGAGCGCACGCATGGCGGCCACGGCGTCGTCGTCGCTGATGGTCATGAAGTGGTCGATGCAGCCCTCGAGAATTTTCCACGCGAGCGGCGAGGCTTCGCCGCAGGCCAGTCCGGCCATCACCGAATCGACGCTGCCCGTTGCGCGAGTCGCGCGGCCCGCCATCGCGCTTTGATACAGACAGTCGGCCTGTTGCGGTTCGACGACGATGAATTGCGGTCGCTGCGCGCCGAAGTGTTCCCAGAGATAACTGGCGACGCCCGCCGCCAGGCCGCCGACACCGCCTTGCAGAAACACGTGCGTGACCGGGCTGTCGAGTTGCGAAAGCGTCTCGGCCGCAATCACGCCGTAGCCCTGCATGACGTCGCGCGGAATTGTTTCGTAGCCGTCGTACGAGGTGTCCGAGACGACATGCCATTGATTGTCCGCCGCGAGTGTCGCGGCATGTTCGACGGACGCGTCGTAGTCGCCTTCAATCCGGACGATGCGTGCGCCGTAGTGCGCGATGGCGTCCTCGCGTTCGCGGCTGACGTTGGCATGAAGCACGATCACGCATTGGCAGCCGATATCGCGTGCGGCCGCGGCCAGCGCTTTGCCGTGGTTGCCGTCCGTCGCACTGATGACCGTGAGCGACGCGAGCAGGTCGGCGTAATCGCCGCGCAGCAGGCGCTGTGGATTCAGCTCGTGCGTGTGCCAGAGACGCAGGATCAGCCGCGTCAGCGCGATCGGCGCGCCGAGCGCCTTGAAACTGCCGAGCGGCGAGCGCAATCCTTCGTCTTTCACGCTCAGGCGCGCGATGCCCAGCGCCGAGGCCGCATCGGGCAGATCCCACAAAGGCGTGGCGGAGCGCGAAAGCTGGCCCCAACTGGAGAGCCACGTTCCGCTTTCATCCGCCGCGCGCACGTTCAGGATAGTTTGCAGCGAGGAAGGGTAAGCGGCACACGTGGCGCGCGGATTGGCGATCAGCATTTAACACACTCCGTAAGACATGGCGTCGATTCGATGCGTGAAATAATATTGCGATGCGTGCGTTATTTGTAATCGTAATTCGAGTGGAGAATGCAATAAATTCTCACGCTCGACTGCGGTTTACGCACGTAAATCCGGCTTCTTCCTTGCACTTCAATACGAGAATTTTTCTCATGGCCACGACCGACCGCGGCATCGAACTCGATGATTTCGACCTCAAGATTCTCGACATCGTCCAGCGGGACAATCAGGTTCCGCATCGGGAAATCGGTCAGCAGATCAATCTTTCGGTGCCGTCCGTCGCACGGCGTCTGCAACGTCTGCGCAAGAGCGGTGTGATCGAAAGCGATTGCAGCGTGTTGAATCCGGGCGCGCTCGGTTCGCATGTCACGGTGATCACGCATGTATCGGCCGAGAATGAAGCGGTCGAATTACTCGACGCAATGAAGGCACGCTTCGAAGCGTGCGAGCAGGTCCAGCAGTGTTATTACGTGACCGGCGATGTCGATTTCATTCTGATTTTCTGCGTGCGGGATATGGCCGAGTACACCGCGCTGACGCGCTCGCTGTTTTTCGCGGAAGGGAATGTGAGGAGTTTCCGAACCTTCGTGGCGATGGAGCGTGTGAAGACCACGCTCAACGTGCCGGTGGGCTTGCGCGCTTGAGCGCGCGCGTCGGGCAATCTGACATCGAAACATGATGGCCTGCGCGCCTGCGCGATTAATCTCATAAAAAGATTGATATTATGTAAATAATTTCCATGTAAGATGATGTCGTATTGACAGGCGCATCACTCCTCGCGGTTCAGCGAACGAAATGAGGTCATCATGAACGTGAAATCTTCAGGCACGCTTCTGGAAATCCTGGGCATCGAGAAGCCCATCATTCAGGCGCCGATGGCGGGCGTGGCGACGCCCGCGCTGGCTGCGGCAGTGTCGAATGCCGGCGGCCTCGGCTCGCTTGGCCTGGGCGCCATGAATGCCGCCGACGCGCGCAAGGCCATCGACGCCACGCGCGCGCTGACGCAGAAACCGTTCAACGTGAATCTCTTTTGCCACGCGCCTGCGGTGGCGAATCGCGAGGTCGAGCAAACCTGGCTCAAATGGCTGCAGCGCTACTTCGCGCTGTACGACGCCGAGCCGCCGGCGCAATTGCGCGAGATCTACACCAGCTTCGTCGCCGACGAGGCGATGCAGACGATGCTGCTCGACGCGCGTCCGGCAGTCGTGAGTTTTCATTTCGGTTTGCCGGATGCCGCGCTGATTGCCGCTTACAAACAGGCTGGGATTCGTCTGCTCGCGAGCGCGACCAATCTGGATGAAGCGCGTCAGGTCGAGGCGGCCGGTGTCGATGCGATCGTCGTGCAAGGTATCGAAGCGGGCGGCCATCGCGGTATCTTCGACGCCACGCCGCACGACGATTATCTCGGCACGTTCGCGCTCACGCGGCTCGTGGCCGCGAAATGCAGCCTGCCGGTGATCGCGTCGGGCGGCATCATGGACGGCGCGGGCATCGTGGCGGCGCTGGCGCTCGGCGCATCGGCGGCGCAACTGGGAACGGCGTTCGTTTCGTGTCCGGAAACGTCGGTCGACGACGGTTATCGCAAAGCGTTGCTCGGCGCTGCCGCCGAACACACCACCTTCACGGAGGCCATTTCCGGCCGCGCGGCGCGCTCGATCGTGAACAAATTCACGCAGATCTTGCACGAGGCAGGGAGCCCGAAAACCGTGCCCGCCTATCCCATCACCTACGACGCGGGCAAGGCGTTGAATGCGGCGGCCAAGGCCAAGGGCGAGTTCGGTTATGGCGCGCAATGGGCCGGTCAGGCTGCGCCCTTGTCCCGCGCGCTGCCCGCTGCGGAACTCATGCGGACGCTCGAAGTGGAAATGCGCGACGCGGTGGCGCGACTCAATTCGGTCGTTTCGAATGCCGCTTGAGTGGCAGTAAAATCTCAAATTGAGATGATCGTGATTGACGTATTCGCTATTTGGGAATCGCCGTATGGAACTGCTCGATCTGGAGATTTTCAGCCTGGTCGCGAAGGAACAGAGCGTCACGCGCGCGGCGCAATTGCTGCAGCGCGTGCAATCGAACGTCACGACGCGCGTCAAGCAGCTCGAAGAAGAACTGGGCGTGCAGCTCTTTTCGCGTGAAGGCAAGCGTATGACGCTGACCGAAAACGGGCAGCGTCTGCTTGGCTACGCGCATCGCATGCTCACGCTCGCTGAAGAGGCGCGGCAGGCGATGCAGTCGGACGTACCCGTCGGCAAGCTGAGAATTGGCGCGATGGAAAGCACGGCGGCGGCGCGGCTGCCTGGGCTACTGGGCGCGTATCAGAGTTTGTGGCCCGACGTGCAGCTCGAAATCTCCACGGGCACCACGCGCGCGTTGATCGACGACGTGAAGGCCAGCCGGCTCGATTGCGCCTTCGTGGCGGAAACCGACGAGCGCGCCGCCCTCGAATTCAACACGGACGACGATGCCAGTCTCGCAGCGGTGCCGGTGTTTCGCGAGGAGTTGCTGCTGCTGGTGCCGGGTCGCGCGGGCGCTGCGTCCGCGAGCGTGGCGCATTATCCGCTCGCGGCCTTTCCGAAGGGCTGTACCTATCGCCGGCGCGGCGAGCAATGGCTGGAGTCGCAACACGCGGACGCGGGATCTCGTCCCGAGATCATCGAATACCACTCGTATCACGCGATTTTTGCGGCGGTATCCGCCGGAACAGCCGTGGCGGTGTTTCCGAAGTCGGTGCTCGCCACGCTCGCGGTTGCGAGCACCGTGCAGTCCATTCCGCTGACCGCCATCCAGACCTGGATGGTGTCGCGTCCTGCTTATCAAAGTCGGGCGCTGGACGAATTGAGCCGGCTCTTGCCCACATTCTGAGGGTTACGCACCATTAATTCGGATAGCTGATTAATTGCCGATCAGGACACGATCGTGTTCTGTACGATGCCGGCCAGAATGAAATCGATGCCGGCGAGAAACTGCTCGCGGTCGTCGTGACCCGACAGCATGGCCGCCACCTGACGTACAAACGGGTGTTGTGCCGCATCGAGCTGCGCCCATTTCGCGGCGACGTTTTCCAGCACCGCCGCCCGATCCACGCCTTCGAGCGCCGCTTGCGGACGCGTCGCGTACTGCCCCGCGAGTCCGAGAATGAAGCTCAGAATGGCCGTCGCCGCGTTGAATTGCGCGGGCTCGGGCACGCCCATCGCCTGCACCTGCACGCCGACGCCTTCGAGTATCCGCAAGACCGCGTACTGCCACGGATCGCGCGCCAACTGCGCGCCGACCCATGGATGGGCGTCGATGGCATCGAAGACGCCGAGCGCCAGCGCGCGGATCGCGTCCTGCGGTTGCGGCCGCGTTGCCGCTTCGTGTAGCGCGGCGGCAACGATCTGGTCGGTGGCCTGGGCGAGCAAGGTCTGCTTGTCGGCGACGTGCCAGTAGAGCGCGCCGCTGCCGGTCGCGAGATGCGCCGCAAGGGCGCGAAAGGTCAGCGCGTCCTCGCCGTCCTGGTCGAGGATCTCGATCGCCGCTTCGACGATCCGCTGTTGCGTGAGCGCGTCCGCGCGCCGCCGTGTCCGGTTTTCCGTGGTCATCCCCGTAGCTTGACACTTATGGAACTTCGTTCCAAACTATTTTTCCTATGGAACGTCGTTCCATGAGTGTTTCGTACATGACCAATTGAAAGGAAACGCGATGACGACACCGGTGACGATCGTCGGCGCGGGACTCGGCGGGCTGGTGCTCGCGCGCGTCCTGCATCTGCACGGCATTCCCGCGACCGTTTACGAGGCGGAGCCGTCGGCGCAAGCGCGCACGCAGGGCGGCATGCTCGACATCCACGAGCAGGACGGGCAGGCCGCGCTGGCGGCGGCCGGTTTGAGCGACGCGTTCCGGGCGATCGTTCACGTGGGCGGCGAGGCCACGCGCGCGCGGGACTCGCAGGGCACGCTGCTGCTCGATGAGCCCGACGACGGCACGGGCGGGCGGCCCGAAGTGTTGCGCGGGGAATTGCGCGACGTGCTGCTGACGTCGCTGCCGCCGGGCACGGTGCGCTGGGGCAAGAAGCTCAGCGAGGTCGCGCCGCTCGGCGATGGCGAGCACCGGCTGAGGTTCACCGACGGTTCCAGCGTGATCAGCCGGTTGCTGGTGGGCGCCGATGGCGCGTGGTCGAAGGTCAGGCCGCTGCTGTCGGCGGCGGTGCCGGAGTATGTCGGCACGACGTTCATCGAAACGTATTTGCGCGACGTCGATACGCGCCACGTCGCGGCCGCCGAGGCCGTGGGCGGCGGCGGCTTGTTCGCGCCCGCGCCCGGCAAAGGGATCTTCGCGCATCGCGAACCCGGCGGCGTGCTGCACGCGTATATCGCGCTGAATCGCCCGCTGGCGTGGTTCGACGCGATCGACTTCAACGACGCGGCCAGTGCGACGGCTGCCATCGCGGCGGAATTCGTGGGCTGGGCGCCCGCGCTCACGGCGTTGATCACCCATGGCGAGGGCGCGCCGGTCCCGCGTCCGCTGTTCATGCTGCCGGTCGATCATCGCTGGACGCGCGTGCGCGGGGTGACGCTGCTCGGCGACGCCGCGCATCTCGCGCCGCCCGCGGGCGAAGGCGCGAATCTCGCCATGCTCGACGGTGCGGAGCTAGGCGCGGCGATCGCCGCCCATCCCGGCGATGCCGAGGCCGCGTTCGCCGCCTACGAAACGAAGATGTTTGCGCGCAGCTACGCGGCGGCGGTGGATTCCTGCACCACGCTCGCGCTGTGTCTCGACGAGCGCACGCCCGCGAGTCTCGTCGAATTCCTCAGCGGCGGCGCGGCGAGTCGCGCGACGGCATAGCGAGACTCGCCGCGCCCGAACCGATCAACCTGAACTGGGACGGATCAAGCCGGATCGCGCGGCGACCATCGGCGCAGATCGTCGGCGAGCGGCACGCAGGCGAGCGTGAGCAGCGCGGCCGCGAGCAGGGCCGCGGACGAAAAACCCAGATGCCGGAACGCCAGCGCGCCACCCAGCCCGCCGATCAGGAACATGCCGAGCAGCGAGGCCAGCACGCGCACGCGCAGCATGTCCGCGCGCACGTGCTGCGCCGCGCCCGCCGGCACGCCCCAGTTCCAGTACAGCCCCTTGCCGAGCTCGATGCCGAGATCGGTCACGATGCCGGTCATATGCGTCGTGCGGATTTCGGCGTGCGAGATCTTCGTGATCATCGCGTTCTGCAGGCCCATCACGTAGCAGAGCAGCGCGACGGTGGCGGGCACGAACAGTACGCGATGGTGTTCCATGTTCGCGCCGAGCACGGCGAAGCCCGTCAGCAGCAGGGCTTCGAGCATCATCGGCAAGGCGTAGACGCTGTGGACGGCGCGGCGGCGTCCCCAGTTGATCAGGACCGCGGACGTGGCCGCGCCGCCCGCGAAGGCGAAGATCGCGCTGAGCGCGGCGAGCGCGAGGCCGATATCGCCGAGCGCGAGGTTGTCGGCCACCGACGAGACGATGCCGGACATGTGCGAGGTGTATTGCCCGACCGCCAGGAAGCCGCCGGCGTTGGCCGCGCCCGCGATGCAGGCGAGCGCGCGGCCGAGCCGGAGATTGGCTTTCTCGGTGCGTTCCACGGACGTGAAGCTGCGCAGATACTGGATAGGCACGGGCGGTTCCTCGGCGGGCGACGGTAACCAGTGTAAGACCTGTCGGCTTGACGGGATCGAGGTCCGTCGCACGATAGCGGTGCGGCGGATTGCCGCGATCCGGCGCCCGAGCGCGCGTCGTGTGCCGCGCGCACGCTCGGTTTCATGTTCCGTTTGCACGCTCGGCGCGGCTTGCCGGTCATGCGTCAGCCGCAACCGCGCCGCGCCTGTGAAGCCGACGGGCGCTCATCGGCGCTCATCGGCGCTCACGAGGCCTTACTGGCCCGCTTGCGAACGGCCGCCTGCTGCCGACGAACCGGCCGCGGCGCCGCCCACTGCGCTGTTCTGCGCGGCGACCTTGGCTTCGGCGGCCTGGATCGCTTCCGGGTAGTGGGCGTTGTCGCCGTCGCCCGGGCGATAGCCGGCCTGTTCGAGCTGCACGAGTTCGGCGCGAACCTGCGCGCGGGTCATGCCGCCGTTCGACTGGGCGAACGAGGCAACCGGGAGCGTGAGAGCAAGGGCAACAGCAGCAACCTGGACAAGCGACTTCATGACAACCTCCGATCTGTTTCGTGATTGGCTGCGGCAACTCGCCGCAATCCATGACTAAAAGTCTAGAGGTCTTATCTCCCAGGGTTAACCACTAATCTGCCAAGGGACTCTTCCGGCCGGTGGAAGGATCGCCGCTCGCGTCCGCTACCGGGCCGGTGAGCGCGCGATAGTCCCCGGCGTCGATGCCGCGTCGGGCGCGCAGGAATGCCGCGAGCTGCCAGAGCTGCGTGTCGTCGAGCGATTTGCCGAAGGCGGGCATCGCGGTCATCTTGACGCCGTGGCGCATGACCCAGAACGTCGATTGCGGCCCGTTATGACGTTTGGCCGCGAGCAGATCCGGCGCGCGTGGCGAGATGCCCGCGCCGATCGGATCGAGACGCACGCCGGGCGCGCCGTGGCAGTAGACACAATGCTGCGCATAGAGATGCGCGCCCGCGCGCACGTTGACGTCGTTCACGAGATTGTCCGGCACCGCGACCGCGGCCGACTGCCGGTCGAGCGAGCGCTGGTAGGTCGTGTGCAAAAACCACGCGACGAGCGCATTGTCCTTGTCGGTCGCCGCCACACCGACGTAACCGGAAAACGCCCAGACCGATGCGCCCGCGCCGATCAGCGCGAGCAACAGGAGGGCGGTGAAAATCGTGCGCGTGGCGAAGGCGCGGCGTGAAGTCATACCTGTGCTCATGAACGTGCGTGCGCAATGGCGTTGGCGGAAAACTCCGCATCCTACCGTTGCACGCGTGCGCCGACGTTGAGTAATTTCGCTGACTTCATGAGTTGCACGCATGGTGAGGTGTCACTGTGCGCGCGGAACGACGTCTTAACGTTTTCTTGATGCCGGCATCGCTATGATTCGGGCGAGGGCAGATTTCGCCGATGCGTGGCCGATGCCCGGTCGATGCGAAAAGCCCTTGATTCAAGGCATTTTTCAGTCGATCGCGGCCTTGCTCGCCGTGAGTTCGATACGAAAGCGCGTGCCTGCGCCGGGCGCGGTATCGAGCGTGACAAGCCAGCCTTGATGCTCGCAGATGCGCTGGACGAGCGAGAGCCCGAGGCCGAGATTGTCCGCGCCCGCTTCGCCGCCGCGCACGAATGGGGTGAAAACATGGGGCTTCACGCTCGCCGCGATGCCAGGACCGTCGTCGGCGACTTCGAAACTGGCGGCGTCGGCGCGCACGAGAATACGCGTGCCGCTGGCCGCGTGCTGGAGCGCGTTGCGGATCAGATTCGAGAGCACTATACGCAGCAGTGCAGCCGGAAAAAGATTCGTCATCCCAGGTAATGGATTAGCAGGGGCGAATTCGCCTTCCATGCGCAAGCCGAGTTGCGTGGCGCGTGGCGACCAGTGCGCGATTTCCTCGCGCACCACACTGGCGACGTCGCTTTGCGCGAAGCCCGTGGCCGTGGCCGAACCGCGTGACAGCATCAGATACGCGGCGAGTTGCTGATGAATGTCGCGCGAGGCCGCGTGCGCGCGTTCGAGTTTCGCGCGTTGCGTGGCGGTGAGCGCGGGGTCGTCGAGCAGCAGTTCGCACGAACTCGAAATAACCGTGAGCGGCGTGCGCAATTCGTGGCTCACATCGGCGGTAAAGAGTTTTTCGCGCTGCAGCGCGGCTTCGAGTTCGTTGTAGGTGGCGTCGAAAGCGGCAGCGAGCCGGCCGATTTCGTTCTCCGGATACGCGTGCGCGAGACGCGTTTGCGGCGGCAGCGCAGGACGCTTGACGACCTGTTCCGCGAGCCGGATCAGCGGGCGCACGAAGCGGCGCGTGACGGCGCCGCCCAGCAGAAACGCCACCAGCAGACTCGCGACCACGCTGAGCACCGTGAGCCAGTGCGAATGCACGCGGCGCTCCTCGAAAGCCGTGTAGTCGCGCAGCAGCATGTAGCGCACGCCGTCGCGGTCGTCGGCCATCACATGCCAGTCGCGGTCGCCGTGTTCGAGGCGCGAGAAGCCGGGCTCGACGTCGCGCAGCCAGGTCGGAAACGTATCGCTGCCCGGTTCGCCGTGAAAGAAGCGGTTCACGCGGCCAACGCTCTTGCCCGCGAGATATTCGTCGCGCACGCGGTCGAGCGCCATGCCCATATCGATCTGCTGCAAATGCGTTTCGAGGCGGTTGACTGTCCACATCGAGACGAGCGAGAGCAGCGCGCCGACGATCAACGCGAGCACCAGATAGGCGAGCACGAAGTCGCGCGCGAGCGTGCGGCGCGGACGCGTTTCCAACCGAGTCTGCGGCTGAGTCTGGCTCGCGTCTCGCGGCGCGTCAGCGCGCATCGTCTTGCGCCGCGCGTAGCTGATAACCCACGCCGTGCACCGTCTGCAGCAGCGCTTGTTCGAACGGCTTGTCGATCACCTGGCGTAGCTGATGAATGTGCGTGCGCAGGCTGTCGCTGTCGGGTGGCGAGTCGAGCCACAGCGCTTCCTCGAGACGCACGCGGGCCACCACCGACGGGCTTTCCTGCATGAGAATTTTCAGCAAGGTCATGGGCGCGGGCGGCAGACGCAAGGTTCGGCCCGCGCGCGCGAGTTCGCGCGTGTCGAGATCGAGCACGAGGTCAGCGACCTGCAGCGAGCGCGCGACCGAGCGTTTGCGCGGACGCTGCGAGAGCGCCTTGACGCGCGCGCCGAGTTCGGCGAGCGCGAACGGCTTCACGAGATAGTCGTCGGCGCCGGCGTGAAAACCCGCGAGCCGTTCGTCGAGCGTGTCGCGCGCCGTGACCATGATGAGCGGCGTTTCGCATTGCGCGTCTTCACGCAGGCGGCGGCACAATTCGTAGCCGTCGAGCCGCGGCAGCGCGAGATCGAGAATGATGACGTCGTATTCGTTGCGCGTGGCGAGCGCATAGCCTTGCACGCCGTCGAGCGCGCAATCGACCATCGTGTTTCGGGCACCCAAATAGCTGGCGATATTGCCGAGAATATCGGGGTCATCTTCAATCGCGAGAATTCGCATGGTCGATGCACGGAGAAAAGTGGCTGAAATCGCGGGCATTTTAACAGCGCACCGCGAAACAAGCTGTCCTGAACGTCGATGTGCGATGTGGCCGCGAGATTCAAACGGTGACGTTGCGCTTAAGCGGCGGATGACTCGCGAAATATTGACGGATGCCGTCGTAAATCGCATCGGCCATTTGCTGGCGGTAAGCCGGAATCTGGAGTTTGCGTTCTTCGTCCGGGTTGCTGATAAACGCGGTCTCCACCAGAATCGATGGAATATCGGGCGCTTTCAGTACGGCGAATCCGGCCTGTTCGCGGCGCCGGCTTATCTCGAAGCGCATGGCACGCCGGTCGATGTGGTCGATTTGAGTCGTCACGAATTCGCCTCGTATGTGAACGACCTGATTCAACTCGATACGGTGCGCTGGCTCGATGAAGTGGTGAGCAATCCGCGTCTGTCGTTCCAGTCGTCGAGCATGATTGCGCAATTGTTTGCGGCGATGTCGGCGGCGGGCATCGTCATGCATTAAATCGGTGACGCAGTTTCTTCAGGAAACGATCGCCCGCGACTATCCGTTGCCACGCAGCGCTCAATACATTCGTGAGTGAGGTGGTGAAACGCGAGGGTCTGTCCGCTCCGTTCACAACATTGCGCAACACCAGTGGTAACATTTGTTGTCGCCCACTGCCCGGCTTACGCCGCCATTCGCATGCCAGACAGCTTCGACCAGCTTGCCGCGCTGATTCGCGCGCGCTTTTCCGACCTGAGCCCGCAGTTCCAGACGGGCGCGGCATTTCTGCTCGATCATCCCGATGAAGTCGCCGTCTCGTCGATGCGCAAGGTCGCCGAGCGCGCCAGCGTGCAGCCCGCATCGCTCGTGCGGCTTTCGCAGCAACTGGGCTTTCCGGGCTGGAACGAGCTGCGCGATCTGTTCGTGGCGCGCGTGCGCACGCGTCCCGAGCCGCTGTCGAGCCGCGCGCGTTCGCTCGTCGCCGGCAGTGCAAAGGACGCGCTTGCCCGCGATCTGCTCGCCGCGCAACAGCACAACCTTGACGCCAGCGCCGTCCACAACACGCGCACGCTCGTCGAGGCCGCGCGCGTGCTCAAGAAGGCGAAGCACGTGCACGTCGCGGGTTTTCGCTCGTGCTACGCGGTCGCGTTCGGGCTCGTCTATGGCTACCGCTTGTTCCGGCCGTCCGTCTCGTTGCTGGGCGGCGAAGCCGGGACGCTCGAAATGCAGTTGCTCGGCATCGAGCACGACAGCGCAACGATCGTTGTCAGCTTTGCGCCGTATTCGGTCGAAGCGGTGCGCGTGGCCGAAGCCGCGCTCGAAAAGGGCAGCAAGCTGATCGCCATTACCGACAGCGCCGTGTCGCCCATCGCGCTCAACGCCGAAAAGGTGCTGATCTTCACGCACGAGAGCCCGTCGTTTTTTCCGTCCCTCGTGGCGGCGACGGCGCTGGCCGAATCGCTGGTTGCGCATCTGCTCTCGCTGGAAGGGGCGGGCGCGGTGGCGCAGCTGGAGGAAGCCGAGCGTTCGCTCAACGCGCGCGGCGCTTATGTCCCGTGAAGCGTACTGATCCGTACTGTATTGAAGTGTCCTGAAGTGTCCTGAAGTGTCCGGTCAGTACACCGGTTCCGCCATGCCGCCTTCCAGGGCGGCTTTTTTACGCGCCGTGTAAACCCATTTGTTGCAAATTGCTTTTCATTTGACAACATATGTTGTGTGGCGTATAAATCCGACATCGGCCGTTTCAGGCGCGGCCCAGACTGACAGGCGGAACAATCGATGCAGGGACTGAAGTCTTTCCGGATGGGCGGCACGCCCGAGGCGATCGGGCGGCAGCTCGGCGAACTCGCGAAGCCCGTCTTCGACAGCTATATGGCGCGAAGCGCCGCGTGGCAGGCGGTGAGCCGCTGGCGCGGTCACGCGTTCGTGCAGGCGCTGCGCGCGGCGGCAGAGCGTCATTTCCCGGCGCAGGTGGCCGAACTGGACGCGATGGCGGCGGCGCTCGGCTGGCCGGCGCACGATCTGTTCCTCTGGAATTGCCGCGGCGAGCTGATCCATAACGCGCCGGACGGCTGCACGACGCTGGCGACGGCCACGCCCGAGGCCGGGCTGATCGCGCACAACGAAGACGGCGATCCATTTCTGCGCGGTCGCTGCCACATGGTCGAGGTGGAGCCGGCGGGCCGGCCCGGTTTCGTCAGCTTCTATTACCCGGGTTCGCTGCCGGGCCACACGTTCGCGGCGTCGCGCGCCGGGGTGGCGCAGGCGATCAACAACGTGCGCATCCGCGAGCCGCGCGCGGGCGTGCCGCGCATGATCCTCGCGCGCGCCGTGCTCGACGCCGCCTCGCTCGACGACGCGCTCGCGCTGCTGCGCGACACGCCGCGCGCGAGCGGATTTCACCACACGCTGGGCGGCACCGACGCAACGGGCGCGGTGCGCGTCGTCAGCGTCGAGGCCACGGCGCAGCGCGCCTCGGTCGTCGAGGTCGGCGCGCCGTCGGGCCACGCCAATCACCTGATTCACGCGGATCACCCGGATGGTGAGCGCGAGCCGCAGATCGTCACCGATTCGTCGCGCGATCGTCAGGCGCGGCTCGCGGACCTGCTGCCGCCGCTCGGCGCACATCCCGACCGCGAGGCTTTCGTGCAGACGCTGCACGACCGAGGCGGGGCGGGCCTGCCGATTTTCCGCGACGACCCGCACGATCCCGACGACGAAAACACGCTCGCCACGGCCTGCATGCGCATCGAGCCGCGCGGCGTCGCACTCGACGTCTGGCAAGGCGGCGAGCGCGTCATGCGCCAGCAGATCGCGCGCATCTGACGCGCGCGTCCGAACATTCCCCGATTTCATCGCCTCACTTCGCACTATTCAGCGAGACCGCACATGAGCAAAGTCTTTCATCGCATGCCCAAACAGACCCTGCCGGTGGCAGTGGCGGGCGAGGGTATCGAGATCATCGATTCGACCGGCAAGCGCTATATCGACGCGAGCGGCGGCGCGGCCGTGTCGTGCCTCGGTCACAGCAACCAGCGCGTGATCGACGCGATCAAGCGCCAGGCGCAGCAACTGCCGTACGCGCACACTTCGTTCTTCACGACCGACACCTCCGAGCAACTCGCCGATCATCTGATCGCGAACGCGCCCGAAGGGCTCGATCACGTCTATTTCGTCTCGGGCGGTTCCGAGGCGATCGAGGCCGCGCTCAAGCTCGCGCGCCAGTTCTTCGTGGAGAAGGGCGAGCTGACGCGCCGTCATTTCATCGCGCGTCGCCAGAGCTATCACGGCAATACGCTCGGCGCGCTGGCGATCGGCGGCAACGCATGGCGACGCGAGCCGTTCCTGCCGATCTTGATCGAATCGCATCACGTGAGCCCGTGCTACGCGTATCGCGAGCGTTACGAAGGCGAAACCGACGAAGCCTACGCGCAACGTCTCGCCGATGAACTCGAACAGAAGATCCTCGAACTCGGCGCGGAAAACGTCGCGGCTTTCGTGGCGGAGACGGTGGTCGGCGCGACGGCCGGCGCGGTGCCACCGGTGCGCGACTACTTCCGCAAGATCCGCGCGGTGTGCGATCGCTACGGCGTGCTGCTGATCCTCGACGAGATCATGTCGGGCATGGGCCGCACGGGCTGGCTGTACGCCTGCGCGGAGGACGGCGTCGCGCCCGATCTGCTGACCATCGCGAAGGGGCTGGGCGCCGGTTATCAGCCGATCGGCGCGACGCTCGTGAGCGCGCGCATCTATGAAACCATCGTGGGCGGCAGCGGTTACTTCCAGCACGGCCACACTTACATCGGCCATGCGACGGCCTGTGCGGCGGCGCTTGAAGTGCAGCGCGTGATCGCCGAGGACAAGCTGCTCGACAACGTGCTCGCGCGCGGCGAGCAACTGCGCGCGCGGCTGCGCGAGCGTTACGCCGAGCATCCGTATATCGGCGACGTGCGCGGCCGTGGGCTGTTCGTCGGCGTCGAGCTGGTGAAGGACCGTGAAACGAAGGCGAGCTTCGATCCGGCGCTCAAGCTGCATGCGGCGATCAAGCGCGAGGCGTTCGCGCGCGGGCTGATGGTGTATCCGATGGGCGGGACCGTCGATGGCAGGAACGGCGACCACGTGCTGCTCGCGCCGCCGTTCATCTGCACGGCGCAGGAGATCGATACGATCGAGGACCGGCTTGCGGCGGCGATCGGGGCGGCGCTGGCGTCGACGGGCGTGAACGTGGCTGCGTCGGCGACGGCCTGACTGTCCGCGCGCCGTTGCGCCCGAATGGCGTAATCCGGAGTGGCGCAATCGGCATACTTTTTCGACCTCAACCGGGAAGCCCGGAGTCAATCGCAGTTAATCGAAGTCAATCGGAGTCAAGCGATGACGCAATCCCAGAACCCGCGGCTGCCGGCCTTCGACGCCGCGACCGCGACGCCCGAGCAGAAAGCCGTGCTCGAAGAAATCCTTTCCGGCCCGCGCGGCAATCTGAACGGGCCGTTTCTCGGCTGGGTTCACAGCCCGGAACTGGCGCAGCATGCGCAGCGTCTGGGCGCGTTCTGCCGGTACAGCACGGGCCTGTCGCTGCGTCTGTCCGAACTCGCGATTCTTGTGACGGCGCAGCGCTGGCAGGCGCAGGCGGAGTGGTTCATCCACTATCCGATCGCGCTGAAGGCGGGCGTGCCCGAAGCGCTGGCGGAGCAGATCCGCACCGGCGCACAGCCGGTTTTCGACGAAGCCGACGACGCGCTGATCTACGCATTCACGACCGAGCTTTACGACACGAAGCGCGTTTCCGACGCCACGTATGCCCGCGCGGTCGAGCGCTTCGGCCACGAGACGACGATCAACCTGGTCGGCCTGCTGGGCTATTACGCGCTGGTGGCGATGACGCTCAACGTGTTCGGCATGCGCGCCGAAGGGCAGACCACGCTGCCGTTCGCGGAGTAAGCGGCGGTTCGTCGGGCAGTGACCGGCTGTTAAACGCCCCGTCCGGGTTGACCGGACGGGGCGTTTTACCTTGTGCGGCGGGCCCTTGCCATCCCCTGCGCGTGACAGCCATATTTCACGCGTGATTTTGAAACCGTATGTTTATTTGAAAACAACGGTGAGCGATAAATAATTGCCCGCATCCTAAACAAAAAATAAAACGAACGGACGGTTTTGACGGCGCGCTTTTTCAGATGGCTTTTTTTAGTGTGGTTTTACCTTGCAGTTACGAATGCCGTGGTTTTGAACTGAATGGTTAATGCAGGGATTCTGGTCGAATTGTCGCAGCACCCAACTCGTCAAAAAAGCGTAGCAGCGCGGAAATAATAATACTGTTTGCGCAGTCGCGGCCCGGGACGGTACGAATTGCCTGCTCCAGTCGCCCAGTGGCGGGGGCTGACGGTAGTTTCTGCGTGCTTCAATGCCCACGCCGATGCGTATTGCAATTACGCAAATTGATGACCGTTCTGACAGGTGAGCAATGCTAATACGGGTTTTCCGTAGTCTGGCTAAAATTGCTTGCGCGGATTAAATCGGGTTGATAGTCTTGCGAAACTCATTAATAGCCGCGTAAAAGCCATTATTGTGAAAAATGGCGTCGAAGCGGCATCAAGGCGGGACACGAGGCCCGCTCCGGGGATTTCAATGGGCCGATCTTTTTCCGGGGTACATCATGCTTGATACGACCGTAGAGCTAGCGCTTGCAGAAAGCCAGCCCATCGTCCTGGCCGGTATTGGCGATGTCGTCACCCTTATGTCGGGTGGGCCGCGCATGACGGTGATGTATGCGGGGCCGGTGGGCTTCGCCAGTGGTCACTGGCTGATCTGCCAATGGTTCGACGAACAGGGCGAACTGCGTCAGGACATGTTCGCGCAGGACATGGTCCGCATCGAGCCGCGCTCGATTCCCGCGGGTTCCGTGAAACTGCGCATGCCGCCGGCCGCACGCGCGGCCTGAGCGCCAGGTCGCGCGTGCGCGTACAGGTTGAACGCAGGTTCGGCGCCTTGCGCGTGCCGTGCCCGCAGCGGTGCCGCAGGCACATACTGGTTCGCGCTACGTCTTAACGTTGCCCTTCGGCGGCAATCCGCACGGCCAGACCGGCCAATACCGTCCCCATCAGATAACGCTGGATCACGAGCCATGTCGGGCGACGCGCCAGGAACGACGCGATCGAGCCGGCCGTGATCGCGGCGGCGGCGTTCACCGTCACCGAAAGCGCGATCTGCACGGTGCCGAGTTCGATCGACTGCGTGAGCACGCTGCCGCGCGACGGGTCGATGAACTGCGGCAGCAGCGAGAGATACAGGATCGCCACCTTCGGATTCAGCAGATTCGTGACGAAGCCCATCAGGAACAGCTTGCTGGGACGGTCCGGCGTGAGTTCGCGCACCTGGAAGGGCGAGCGGCCACCCGGCTTGAGCGTTTGCCACGCGAGCCAGGCCAGATAGAGCGCGCCGCCGAGGCGCAGCGCGTCGTAGGCGAACGGCACGGCCATGAGCAGTGCGGTAATGCCGAAAGCGGCGCACAACATATAGAAGATGAAGCCCAGCGCAACGCCGCCGAGCGAAATGAGCCCGGCCTTGCGACCCTGGCAGATCGAGCGCGAGATCAGATAGATCATGTTGGGACCGGGCGTGAGCGCCATGCCGAGAGCGACGGCGGCAAAGGCGAACAGCGGGGCGACGTGGGGCATGGCGGGCTCCGTGGGCATGCGGGTGGCGTGGCGGGAGGGACGCGTTCGAGCCGTATCAGGACAACGGCTCGAACGCGCTTGAACGTCCTTGAAGCTGCTCGAACGTTAATGGACCGATTATTTCATGCGCCGCGTCCGTGTGCGCGGCCTTCCTTCGACGTTGGCCATCTGGCCAAGGCGTGGCCAGGCGTGACCCCGTGATCACGCGATGGCGCGATTCAATGCGACGAGCGTTCGCGGTCGGCGTTCCTGGGCTCGCCGGCGGGAGCGCTGGTGGGCGCGGTGTCGGTGTCGCGACGTGCGCCGCGTGCCTGAACGCGGTCGTCGAGACGGCGCGAAAACAGCTGCATGCCGACGCGCCGGCTGCGCACCTTGACGTTGCCGCCGAGGTCCTTGGGGGGATTCGGCTGCAGCGCCCAGTAGAGCGCGAGCAGCCAGCCCAGCACGGTCCAGCCGATCACCGCATTGAATAGCGCGATGGTCAGCAGGTCGTGGCGCGCGCGCCGGTCCGCGATCATCGCGGGCAGGAAGTAGATCACGACCGCCGCGAGCAGCACGACGATCTCGAAGAGGGAATGGCTCGCCATGGTCGATCCTCCGTGGAAAGGGCGCCGCCGGTGGCCCATTGTCGCGCGGATCGGGGTTGCGCGGTTATCGGTCCTGGCCGGATGGCCAACGTTTTTGGCGAACCCTCCGCCCGATGCCTGTTCGGGTCTATCATCGGGTTTTTCTTCGCAGGAATGCCCGCCATGAGCTCAGACACGACAGAGGACACCCGTCAACTCGATCACGACGCCTTGCGCGCCTTCGTCGAGCGTAAGTGGAACGACGAAATCGTGCCCGCGCTCACGGATTACATCGCCGTGCCGGCGAAGAGTCCGGCGTTCGATCCCGACTGGGCGAAGCACGGTTATCTGGAGCGCGTCGTGCAGGAAGCGGCGCAATGGGCCGAGCAGCAGCCGGTGCGCGGCCTCAAGCTCGAAGTCGTCAGGCTGGCGGGCCGCACGCCGGTAATCTTCTTCGAGGCGCCCGCCACGCGTTCGGGCAGCACTGAAACCGTCGTGCTCTACGGCCACCTCGACAAGCAGCCCGAGTTCGCGGGGTGGCGCAACGACCTCGGCCCGTGGACGCCGAAGCTCGAAGACGGCCGCCTCTACGGTCGCGGCGGCGCGGACGACGGCTACGCCATCTATGCGAGCGTCACCGCGCTGGCGGCGCTCGACGCGCAGGGTATCGAGCGTCCGCGTTGCGTGGGCCTCATCGAAACCTGCGAGGAATCGGGCAGCTACGACCTGTTGCCGTATGTCGACGCGCTGCGCGATCGTCTGGGCGATGTCGGTCTCGTGGTGTGTCTCGACTCCGGCGCGGGCAATTACGATCAGCTCTGGCTCACGACTTCGTTGCGCGGGCTCGTCTCGGGCGATCTGGAAGTCGACGTGCTGGAAGAGGGCATTCACTCGGGCTCGTATGGCGGCATCGCGCCGTCGAGCTTCCGCATCATGCGTCAGTTGTTCGAGCGGCTCGAAGACGCCGCGAGCGGCACGCTGCTGCCCAAGGGCTTCCATTGCGCGATTCCGTCCACGCGGCTTGCGGAGGCGCAGGCCACGGCGCAAATCCTTGGCGAAAACGTCTGGAAGAGCATGCCGTGGGCGTGCGGTCAGGATGGCCGCCGCGTGCTGCCTACCACGAGCGATCCGCAACAGGCGCTGCTCGATTCCACGTGGCGGCCTTCGCTGTCCGTGACGGGCGCGGCGGGCCTGCCCGCGCTGGCCGATGCGGGCAACGTGCTGCGTCCGCGTACGGCGTTTAAGCTTTCGCTGCGTTTGCCGCCGCTCGTGGAGGCGTCGAAGGCCGTGGCGGAACTCAAGGCCCTGCTGGAACTCGACCCGCCGTATAACGCAAAGGTCACCTTCAAGCCCGACGCCGGCGCGGCCAACGGCTGGAGCGCGCCCGATCTCGCGCCGTGGCTGGCGGGCGCGCTCGACGACGCCTCGCGCACGCACTTCGGCGCCGACTGCGCATACCTGGGTCAGGGCGGCACGATCCCGCTGATGAACGTGCTGCAGGCCGGTTTCCCGAAGTCGCAGTTCATGGTGTGCGGCGTGCTCGGGCCGAAGTCGAATGCGCACGGGCCGAACGAATTCCTGCACGTGCCCTACGCGAAGAAGCTCACGGCGACGGTCGCCGAAGTGATCGCCAAGGCGCCGTGATGCGCTGAAACGGCCATCTTGCCGTCATGCGCCGCCCGGAACGTTGCCGGGCCGTGCATATGAGGATGTCGCGCGGGCTTGCCGGCTTCCAGCGCGGCGTGAATCCGTGCTGCGGTTCAGTGATGCGACTGATTCGCGCGCTGGGAGTGAGGCGCCTGGGCGTCGAGCGGCGCGTCCGCGTGGCACGAGCAGTTTTCATCGTCGATCGGCTGCTCGAGATTTTTCATGATCCCGCACTCGGCGCTGCTGCTGTGGTGCGCGTGGCAGCTGTCGCGCAGCGTGCGCAACTGCTGTTCGAGCGTGCGCATCGATTCGATCTGCTGATGAATGCGCGCGATCTGGCTGTCGATCAGCTCGTTCACTTCGTCGCACGGCTGGCTCGGGTCCGCCTGAAAGCGTCGCAGCGTGCGGATGTCCGCGAGACCGATGCCCAGCGAACGGCAATGGCGGATGAAGTTCAGCTGCGCGGCATGCGCGACCGTATAGCTGCGGTAGCCGTTGGTTTCGCGCGCGGGTTCGTCGAGCAAACCCTCGCGCTCGTAGAAGCGCACGGTTTCCACGTCGCAGTGGGCGTGGCGCGCCAATTCACCGATTCTCATCGTCACAGTTCCCAAAAATGGCTTGACCCTGTAGCGACTACAGGCTGTCCAATGATTCTGTCATCTTTGGGAGAACTCGGCCATGGGTCAGGCATTCTTGTCGCGGTTGGTGCTCGCTCGGCGCTATCGGGCGCGCGCCGGTGCGTCCGGCGCGGACGGCGCAGCCGCGGCATCGGGCGTGGCATCGAAGCGATCGGGGCACGATCATAAACCTGCCTGCGGCTGTCATGCCGATCATGGCTGTCACACCGAAGTCGCGGACGCGGCGGCAACGGCCGATTCGGCCGCGCCGGCTGGCGGACATGAACACGATCACGACCATTCGCACGGCCACGATCACGACCATGCGGATCACGCGCACGATCACGCCGATCACGACCACACCCACGACCACGCCGCGTCGTCCTGCTGCCAAGGCGCCGCACCGCAACCCGCCGCACGTCTTCGCGCGCTGGCGCCCGCGCCGGAAGGCACGCGACGCGCGCGCTACCGCATCGACAACATGGACTGTCCGACCGAGGAGCGGCTGATCCGCAACCGGCTCGAACCGATGCCGGGCGTCGCGCGCCTCGACTTCGACCTGATCGCGCGCGAGTTGACCGTCTATCACCGTCTGCCCGATGCGCAGCCGCTCGAATCCGCGTTGCGCGCGCTCGACATGGCGCCGCGTCCGCTCGCCGACGATGACGCCGGGAATCGCGCCGATGCCGGCTTGTCGCCGGGCGTCGGCCTCGCGCTGCGCCAGAAGCTGCTGCTTGCCGCAAGCGGCGTCGCGGCGGCGGGCGCGGAAGTGCTCGCGTGGACCACCGGCCACGAAACCGGCGTGCCCGTGCTGATCTGCGCCGTCGTTTCGCTGCTCTGCGCGGGTCTGCCGACGCTGCGCAAAGGCTGGATCGCGCTCAAGAACTTCACGATCAACATTTACTTTCTGATGTCGCTGGCGGTGGCCGGCGCGATCGTCATCGGCAAGTGGCCGGAAGCGGCCATGGTCGTGTTCCTGTTCGCGCTCGCCGAGCAAATCGAGGCCCTCTCGCTCGAACGCGCGCGCAATGCGATCCGCTCGCTGACCGCGCTCGCGCCCGAAACGGCCGACGTCTGGAGCGCAGGCGAGTGGCGCACGCTGGCGGTGGCCGACGTCGCCGTCGATAGCCGCATCCGTGTGCGCACCGGCGAGCGCGTGCCGCTCGACGCCCGCGTCGAATCGGGCCGCGCCGCGCTCGACCAGGCGCCCATCACCGGCGAGAGCCTGCCCGTCGACAAGGCGCAAGGCGATGCGCTTTACGCTGGCAGCATCGTCGTCGACGGCGTCGTGGAGGCGCGCGTCACGGCGGTCGCGCGCGACAGCACGCTCGCGCGCATCGCGGCGGCGGTTCAGGAGGCGCAGGCGCAGCGCGCGCCCACGCAGCGTTTCGTCGATCAGTTCGCGCGCTATTACACGCCGGCGGTCGTCGCGCTCGCGGTGCTGATCGCCGTGGCCGGGCCGCTCGCGTTCGGCGGCGCGTGGAGCGCGTGGCTCTACAAGGCGCTCGTGCTGCTGGTGATCGCGTGTCCGTGCGCGCTGGTCGTGTCGACGCCCGTGACGGTGGTGAGCGGCCTCGCCGCCGCGGCCCGCGCGGGCATCCTCGTGAAGGGCGGCGTGTGGCTCGAACGCGGGCGTCTGCTCAAGGCCGTCGCGCTCGACAAGACCGGCACGCTCACGCGCGGCCAGCCCGCGCTGACCGATGCGTTTGCGCTCGGCGCGCTGTCCGTCGATGACGCGTTACACCTCGCCGCGAGCCTCGACGATGCGAGCACGCATCCGGTCGCGCGCGCCGTCGTCGCGGGCTGGCGGACGCGTGCGGAGCAAGGTGCGCCGGCCGCGCTGGTCGCCGTCGACGATTTCGCGGTGCTCAACGGACTCGGCGTGAAAGGGCGCATCGCGGGCGAAGTCTGGCATCTCGGCAATCACCGGCTGGTGGAGTCGCTGGGCGTGTGCTCGCCCGACCTCGAAGCGCGTCTTGCAACGCTCGAAACCCAGGGCAAGACGGCGATCGTGCTGTGCTCGCCGCGCGAGGCCGTCGCGCTGTTCGCGGTCGCCGACGCCGTGCGGCCCGAAAGCGCGGACGCGGTGCGCGCGCTCAAGCAGCTCGGCGTGACGCCCGTCATGCTGACCGGCGACAACCCGGCGACGGCGCGTGCGATCGCCGCGCAGCTCGGCATCGACGACGCGCGCGGCAATCTGCTGCCGCAGGACAAACAGGACGCGGTCGCGGATCTGTCGGCGCGCCACGGCATGACCGCGATGGTCGGCGACGGCGTGAACGACGCACCGGCGCTGGCGCGCGCCGACATCGGCTTCGCGATGGGCGCGGCGGGCACGGCGACGGCGCTCGAAACTGCCGACGTCGCGATCATGGACGACGATCCGCGCAAGATCGCGGCGTTCGTGGGACTGAGCCGCAAGGTGTCGGCGGTGCTGATGCAGAACATCGCGCTGGCGCTCGGCATCAAGGCCGTGTTTCTGGTGCTCGCGCTGGCGGGCGAGGCGACGCTCTGGATGGCCGTGTTCGCCGATGTCGGCGCCAGTTTGCTGGTGGTCGCGAATGGTCTGCGTGTGCGTCGGCATTTTGGCGGCGTGCCGGTGAGCGTTCGCAACTAACTGCCCGCCTATTTGCCGCGCAGTGAATTGCAACTAACTGCCATTCCTGCGCGAGACGGCTGAACAGAAAGGTCCATCGTAAAAGCGCCCGCATTCATCGCGAAGCTATGGCTTGCAACGCGTGGATGCGGAGCGGGCCGTTTCTAGCGCGGATATCGAGGCAAGTCAGAGTCCACGATAAAGGCACACACGCGCAGCCCGAGCGCCCCGCGCCTAAGCCCCTCGCGCCAACGCGGCGCGCAATT
Source organism: Paraburkholderia sp. SIMBA_027 (assembly GCF_046535315.1). Classification (NCBI taxonomy): domain Bacteria; kingdom Pseudomonadati; phylum Pseudomonadota; class Betaproteobacteria; order Burkholderiales; family Burkholderiaceae; genus Paraburkholderia; species Paraburkholderia sp. SIMBA_027. Next base: position 310,236 of record NZ_JAWRWY010000002.1, on the reverse strand, counting down.
CCGCGCGCGTCGCCTCATCGAACTCGCCGCGAAATTCAAACCGTCCCGCGACCAGCGCGGCAACCGGCACGCCATCACGAAAAGCCAGGCGATTACCCGTGACCGCCGGCACCTTCTCGCCAGGCAGCACCGATCCCACGAGATTCAGCGGATCGACGGCGGCGATGCACACCGTTTCGCCCTCCGAACGATCCGAGCGATCTGAATGAACGGACCGCTCCCCGCGCCGCCGCACCTCGCGCAACAACGCCACCGCTTCGGGCAGCGCGAACTGTTCGCCCGATAGCCCCGCGACGAAGCGTCCGCCGCGCACGTTTCCGCGTGCTTCCATCCGATGCAGCACGCGCAGCAGATCGCGCCACGGCGGCAGCCACGCGGCCTCGCGCGCGAGCACTTGCCAGCACACCACGCCGTAGCGGCGCAGCAGCACGTCCGCGACGTGCTCGAGCAAGGCCGGATCGGCGGGCGGACGTCGCGCAGGATTCGCCGTCACCGCACGCGGCGTTCGCGCGCTGCCATCGTCCGTCGCGCTTTCCTGCTCATCGGCCGGCTCCACGCGCCGCAACACCGCCCAGCGGCCCGCGTCCGCCATGCCGCCGGCGAGCGGCCCGAAACCGCGCGGCTTGCGGCGTCCGTGATGCGCATTGCGCTTCGCGGCGGGCTTCACCAGCGCGCGCAAGCCGGCGAAACTGTCGGCGTTCACGAGCCCGGCGGCGACGAGTTCGCCCAGCGCGTTCTCCAGTTCGACGCCGAGCAGATGCGCATCGGCGGCCAGTTCGTCGAAGAACATCGCGCCGTGCCGCAGCAGCGCGCCATACACGCGCTGCGCGCGCACCGAGAGTCCAGCGGTGTCGGTCGCATCGACGAGCGCAGTCCAGCGCGCCATTTCGCGGCGCGGCAACAGCACGACCGGCGTGCTGCGCACGGTCGTCGTCGCCGCACCCGCGCGCGCGGGCAGCCGCGCCCACGTGAGGCGTCCGGAGCGGCACAACTCGTCGAGCAGCATCGGCGTGTAATCGTCGATGCGCGCGGGCAGGATCTCGTCCTCCCACGCGAGCGCCGACGCTTCCCAGCCTTCCAGTTGTTCGAGCATCGCGGCGAGCGCGTCGCGCCCCGAGCCGCGTGCGTCGCGCGCGACGTGCTGCCATTCGAACAGGAAGCGCATGAAATCGTGGCGCTCGACCGGCTCGATTTCGCGGCGCAGCTTGCGCACGGTATAGCGATGGATGCGCGCGAGCAGGTGACGCTCGCACCATTCCTCGTCGCGCGCGCCCGGCGTGAAGCGACCGCGCATCACGCTGCCCTCGGCTTCGAGCCGCGTCAGCGCGAGCGCGACCACGCTCGCTTCCAGCGCGAGCGGCCGCGCGATCTGCGCGACCGTCAGCGGCCCGAAACCCGAGAGCCGCGCGCGGATCAATTCGACGAGCGCGGCGTCCTCGGTCCACGGCTCGTCATAGTCGGGCGGCGGCGTGAGCGGCGGCTCGCAACGCGCTTGCGGATAGACGGCGCGCACGCACGCGAGCCGCTCGATGCTCACCCACAAGGCTTCGTCGCGGCTGTCGTTGTGGACGATCGGCACGCGCGTCGCGCGCCCGGCGGCGGCGAGTCCCTCAAGCCACGTCTGCCAGTCGCGCGCGTTCGGCTCGCTGTCGATTTCGCTTTGCGCGAGCGCGCCGAGCGTGGTGAGCGCGTCGTGCATTTCGTCGGCGCTGCGCACTTGCGGCCACGCTTCTCCGCGCACGTTCGCGATGGCGTCGGCGTCGAGCGCGCCCAGATCGTCAGCGGATTCGGGATCGCTCCAGCGCCGCGACAGCACGGCCTGCGTGCGGCGCTCCTCGATCGGCGCGTCGTCGAGAAAAGCGTAGGGACGCGCGGTCAGGATTTCGGCCGCGAGCGGCGAGGGCGCGGAGAGCTCGCGCGTCACGAGCGCCACGTCGTGCGACTCGATGCGGCGCAGCAGCGCGAGCCACGCGTGCGTATCCATCGCGTCGTGCAGGCAATCGTCGAGCGTCTGGGCGACGAGCGGATGCGCGGGAATCTCGCGCTCGCCCGCGAGATTTTCGACGCACGCAACCTGATCGGGAAAGACGGCGGCGAGCAGATCCTCGCTGCGCATGCGCTGGATTTGCGGCGGCGTCTTGTGTCCGCCGGTCTGGCGCGGCAGCGCGAGCGCGGTGGTCGCGTTCCAGCGCCAGCGCACGCCGAACAGCGGCGCGTCGAGCAGCGCCTGCACCAGCAGATGCTCGGCGGAATTCGAATGCAGATAGCGCCAGACCTCGTCGAGCGCGAAGCTGTGCGCGCCCGTCAGCGACAGAATGATGGCGTCCTCGGTCGCGGCGGCCTGCAGTTCGAAATTGAACTGGCGACAGAAACGCTTGCGCAGCGCGAGTCCCCACGCGCGATTCACGCGGCTGCCGAACGGCGCGTGGATCACGAGTTGCGTGCCGCCCGCTTCGTCGAAAAAGCGCTCCATCACGAGCGTGTCCTGCGAGGGCAAGACGGTCAGCGCCTGGCGGGCGCGCGCGAGATAGTCGACGATTTGCCGCGCGCTGGCGTCGTCGATACCGGCCGTGTCGATGAGCCAGTCAATCGCGCGCTCGATGTTCGCCGCGCTGCTTGCTTTCGCTTTCGACGATGATTCGGCATCCGAATGATTTGAATCTTCATCGTCGTCGCTCAAGAGCGCCTCGATCTGCGTGCGCAAACGCGAAATCGCGAACGACAGCTCGTCGCTGCGTCCGGGCGCTTCGCCGAGCCAGAACGGGATGTTGGGCGGCTGACCCTGCGCGTCCTCCACGCGCACGCGGCCCGCTTCGATGCGCAGAATCCGGTACGACGCATTGCCGAGCTGAAACACATCGCCCGCGAGACTTTCGACCGCGAAATCCTCGTTGACGGTGCCGATCCGCACGCTTTGCGGTTCGAGCAGCACGGCGTAATCGGCGTTGTCGGGGATCGTGCCGCCCGAAGTCAGCGCGGCGAGTCGCGCGCCACGCCGCGCGCGCAGCGTCTGGCTCACCACGTCGCGATGCAGATACGCGGCGCGCGGCCCGTGACGGCTCGTGTAGCCTTCGGCGAGCATGCGCAGCACGGCGTCGAATTTCGCGCGTTCGAGCGTCGCGAACGGCGCGGCGCGGCGCGCGAGCGCATAGAGCGCGTCCTCGTTCCATTCCTCGCAGGCCACTTCGGCCACGATCTGCTGCGAGAGCACATCGAGCGGCGTGTGCGGCAGCGCGAGCCGGTCGAGTTCGCCGCGCCGCACGCAATCGAGCAGCGCCGCGCATTCGATCAGATCGTCGCGCGAAGTCGGAAAGAGCCGGCCCTTCGGCGTGCCGCCGACCTGGTGGCCCGAGCGCCCGACGCGTTGCAGGAAGGCGGCAATCGAGCGCGGCGAGCCGACCTGCACGACGAGATCGACATCGCCGATATCGATGCCCAGTTCAAGCGACGCCGTCGCGACCAGCACGCGCAATTCGCCGCGTTTGAGGCGCTGTTCGGCGTCGAAGCGCTGCTCGCGCGCGAGGCTGCCGTGATGCGCGGCCACCACGTCGTTGCCGAGCCGCTCGGTCAGATGGCGCGCCACGCGCTCGGCCATGCGCCGCGTGTTCACGAACACGAGCGTGGTGCGATGCAGCGCGACCAGCTCGGCCATGCGGTCGTAGACGCGCTCCCAGACGTCGTTGGCCATCACGGCTTCGAGCGGCACGGGCGGCACTTCGAGCGCGAGATCGCGCTCGCGCGCGTGTCCCACGTCGACGATTTCGCAGGCGGGCGCGGCGCGTTCGTCGCCATTTTCATCGCCATCGCTATCGCCGAAGCCGACCAGAAAGCGCGCCACGGTCTCGATCGGCTTTTGCGTCGCCGACAAGCCAATGCGCAGCAGCTTGCGCCCGCACAGCGCGTCGAGCCGTTCGAGGCTCAGCGCGAGATGCGCGCCGCGCTTGTTGCCCGCGAGCGCGTGAATTTCGTCGACGATCACGCTGCGCACGCTCGCCAGCATGCGTCGGCCGGATTCGGAACCGAGCAGCACGTAGAGCGATTCGGGCGTCGTCACGAGGATGTGTGGCGGGCGTTTGCGCAGCGCGGCGCGTTCGTGCTGCGGTGTGTCGCCGGTGCGCACGGCGGTGCGGATCTCGACGGGCGGCAAATGCAGGCGCGCGAGTTCCTCGCCGATGCCCGCGAGCGGCTGCTCCAGATTCAGGCGGATGTCGTTCGAGAGCGCCTTGAGCGGCGAGACGTAGAGGACGAGCGTCGCGTCGGGCAGCGCGCCGCCGTTCGCGAGACCTTCGCGCACGAGTTCGTCGAGCGCGGCGAGAAAGGCCGTCAGCGTCTTGCCCGAACCCGTCGGCGCGGCGACCAGCGTGGCGCGATGGGCGGCGATCAGCGGCCACGCGGCGCGCTGCGCGGGCGTGGGCGCGTCGAAGCTGCGCCGGAACCAGCCGGCCACGGCCGGATGGAACTGCGCGAGCGCGTTGTCGCCGGCCGCGGCGCGGCGGCGGCGCGGCTTCACCGGCGGGTCGGACGGCGGGTCGGCGCGGCTTGAGGCGGTCGAGGGCGGGTTCATGCGCACGAAGATGAGGGCGCGTTACGCGAATTTCCAGGCGTGCGAATTTCCAGGCGTCGCGCCGGATGTCGCGGGCGGGCGCGGCGTGTCGAAAGGCGTCCGGTAACGTCGTTCGCGGACAGGATTCGATGAAGTCGTCCGCTCACGGTGTCCAGAGCGTCACGCCAGTCTGGCAGGTTTCGGCCGCGCGTGCCGGCGTCGCGCCCGCTTCCGGCACGCGGCGCGCGAACGCAGTATCCTCGCCCCGTTGGACGTTTCCTCGACCCCGCAAGTGTCATCAGGAGTTCCACCATGCGATTGAATCCTCTGGGCCGCACCGGCCTGTTCGTGTCCGAACTATGTCTTGGCACCATGACGTTCGGAGGCGGCGCCGGCATCTGGAACCAGATCGGCGACCTGCAACAGGCCGACGCCGAACGCCTCGTCGGCCGCGATAAATCACTCAAACTTTTTTGGCACGATTCAAAGAGTAACTTCACTCGCGATGGAAGACGGACTATCGAAAGAGCAGTTGCACGAATGCCTGGCCGCGCTTGAGGGCGTAGCGTCGGAAGGCAGCCAGTCGTCAGAAATGGACATCCGATGTCCCGTGCATGCCTACAGAATCGGACCTGACGAAACCGAGAAGTTTAACGAAGTGATCGGTGCCCTCAAAGTGCCGGCGACACAGCACTAGTCAGAACTGCCCCGTGATCTGGAACCCGACTGTCCATCGCGCGGTCGGGAAGTTTTTGGGCTTGTAGATCGGCGTCCCTGCAAACAGGTCGTACGAGACGCCAACAACTTTCGTCGGCACGCCGCCGCGAATGCCAATCACCGCGCCCGCCAGTTGTGTTCCAGCCAGTGCTGCCGTGTTCGGCCCGAACACGCGCCCGTAGTCGATCCCCGCGTACAACGTCTGTCCCGTCTGGAGCACGGGCCATTGCAGCTCGTTGCGCCAGTAGAAGCCGCGTTCGGCCGCGAGCATCGTTTCGCCGTCGAAGCCGCGCACGGTGTAACGGCTGCCGATGGTCAGGTCGTCGATGTAGAAAAGCGTGTCGTTGGTGAACTGGCCGTGGAACGTCGTGACGTACCGGAATGGCTGGTTGGCGATGGCGAACGGCACCGACAGGTTCGCATCGAGCACGGCCATGTGGAAGCGGTACGTCGGGCCGTCGATATACGGGTCCGGCGTTGCACCCAGGTCGCCGATGCCCTGCCGATACGCGAGCGTGCCGTCGAATTGCGCCGCGCCGAAGTAGTGACGGTCGGTCGCACCGAGTTCCAGAAACGTGTTGTTGCGCGCCTGTGTCGGTATCGTCGTGTCGTCGATGAAGCTGTCGCCGAAACGCTTCGAGAGCTGCACATAGCCGCCGAGCACGTCGTTCTGGCCGCGCGAGAGCACGCGCGCGATGCGCAGCGCGGCGGTCTGTGAATTGCCGCTCGATACGAACGTGTCGTTCACGACTGCGATGTTCTGGTAATAGGTGTTCGTGTTGCCCGACAGGGTCACCGTCCAGTAGCCGAACGGAACGGAGTACGAACCATTGAACCCGTGCGAACCGAGCGCCTTGTTGCCGAACGACAAATCCTGATTCGCGCCGACCGTGAACACGTCGTTCAGGCCAAGCGGGTTATCAATGCCGAGGCTGACGTTGCCTTGCCATTTGCCCGTCGACGACGTGCCTGAGTTATCGACCGACGCGACGAACGTCCAGGGCTTTGCACGTCTTACCGACACGACGACATCGCTTTCGCCTGGGATGTCGGTCGGTTCGATCTTCATGTCCACGTCCTGACTCGCCACGCGTTTCATCTGCTCCAGACCTTGCTCCAGATCGCGCATGTTCAGCAGGTCGCCGCCGCTGACCGGAAACGCGCTCTTCCATGTTCCCCACATCGAAGGATCGGCCAGACGGACCTGTCGCACGAGACCCGGCACGAGCGCGAACGACAGCGTGCCAGTCGTCAAATCCTGCTGCGGCACGAGTATGCGCGTGGTTACGTAGCCGCGACTCAGCACGGCTTGCTGTAGTGCTTTGCTCAGTATGTCGATACCTTGCTTGCCGACGCATTGTCCTGTGTAGTGGTCGAGCCATTCGCGCGCAAAGGCGAACGGATCGAGCGGGAGCGCGGATGCGCCTTTTGCGTGCGCTGCGGCCGGCAGCGTCTCGGGCACGTCGAGCGCGAACCGGTCGATGCGGAAACACGGCGTTTCGGCTGGCAGCGCGGGATAGGCTTCGATCTTCGTCACAGTCGAGCGCACAGCAGGCGCCGATACGGCGGCTTCGCGCTGCTGCGCGTCGCGGCGTTGTTGCTGGTTCTGTTCCGTTTCGATACCGCCGAGGCTTTGTCCGTGGACGTTGGGCGCGAGCGCGACCATAGCCGATAGCGGCAGCGCCGCCAGGCTCTTTCTGATTTTCATTGCGAGAAGTTCTTTAAGCTAAATTTCTATGGGCTTTTCTTAGGCATCGAAGTCATTTGAACCACAGTCCGAAGCGAGAGGGCGAATCGCTCAACAACCCCATTTTTCGGAGCCACCTTGGCAAGAGCTTCACCAGCAACAGAAAAAGCAATATGGCAGCGGGAACAAAAACGTTCTGCATTCCCGTTGAATCGCCACGGTGGAACAAAAATCTGCATATGCCGGTAAGAAAAAATGCCCAAAAAGCAGCGATGAACGCGGCGAACAGACCTACCGTGATGCATAGGTCCATCGTCGCGTACAGTCTTCGCCAGTTCATTTATCGCGGGGTTACTTGTGCTTTTCGATTACTAGTCCTTGAACCACGGACCGAACCTCTCCGGTTCGTCGCTTAACATTCCCGCTTTTCGCAGTCGATCCGGAAGCTTCTTTATCCAATAGGTCGTAAGAACCAGAAAAACGGGAAGGAAAACGAAAAGCATGGCTGGCTTCTCTTCAAAATTGAACACATATCGACATAGTCCAGTGGCAAGCATCGCGAGAATAATTCCAGCACTGATGGCTGAACCCCATACCACGCAGGTAGTCTGAACGGCCGCGTATAGACGTTTCCAGTTCACTTGCTAGCTCATTTCTTGAACCAAGGACCGAAGCGTTCAGGACTGTCGCTTAGCATGCCGGCCTTGCGCAAATGCTTGGGCAATATCAGAACGAACCAGATAAACAACGCAATCAACAAAGGCAGGCCGATCCAATAGACAGCGATGGATTCGCTAACGGCCAATATCTTCCTGCACACACCAACTACAATCACAGAGTACAGAATGGCGCTCCCAAGCGCTAAAGAGCCAACCGTCAGCCATATTTGGGCAGTTGCGTATAGCCTGCGCCAATTCATTTTTTGCCCCCAGAATTTCGAATGTCGTTTATGACAGCTGCCCCCTTCGAGCCTACTCCGAATATCAGAATACCTTGGTTTACTCCATAGGGTGCCACCTGTCCGGTGAAAGGAATCAGCGTATTATTGTTGATACGCGGCACTGTCACGTCAAACATTGAACCGGAACGATTCAGGCCGTCTGCCGTGCCCATTTTCAGAGGAGTATGAGCCGTCAAGGCTCCTACTGCAAAGATGACGTTTGCGCCGTCATACGCGACATTGCCCCACCCAGCAGGCAGCACTTGATTGAAACCCCATCGCAGCGGATTCACACCCGGAGAACTGATGCCGTTGTAACGGTTGTAGAGACCGTCCGCACCCTCGGCAATGTCACTCGCGCCGAAAGCAATCATTCCCCCACCGCCCAACGCACAGCCCGCGCCAGTGGTAGCGCAAATTCCGACGCCAGTCTTGACCGTCAGTCCACCCGTCACAACCTTGGCGGCGTCCTTTGCAGTACCCAGCGGATCGCTCTGTACCATGTCCGCAATCTTCTGTGTCGGCGTGTAGTTGAACAGCCCAGCTTCCTTCTGGTTATTCACCCACTGCAACTCCGGCCCGAGCTGCGAAGCTTCAAGCTGACTCACATAATTCGCATTGTATTGATCGCTGCCCTGCGGATATTCGGCCCAGCACTTCACCGCATAGCACGCTGCCTGTGTCAGCTTCTTCTCTTCTGCCTTGTCTCCATTGGCCTGCTTGGCAATCTTCTGCTTTTCCTCGGGATGCAACTGCCGATTAAAGCGGTCGACGTTGTAACCCGAATCTGGTTGCGGACAAGCTGCTGTTCGTAGAACCCGTCACCCAGGCGCTTGATCGTCGTCTGCGGATTCAGGCCAAGCTGTTGCAGGTAGTAGTCGCTCGAAATGAACGTCTTCGCGTTCGTGAACGCCGGATTGGTTTCGATGAGGTACGTTGCGCCCGGTGCGCTCGCGGGGCTGAACAGTCCGCCCTGGGGAATCGACAGATTTTGCAGGACGTTTTGCGCCGTGGCGGTCGCAATCGCCGGGTCGACCATGTTGCCGCCGCCACTGACCGATGCCGCGCCAGACTTGCCGCCGCTCGCGTTACCGCTGATGTCGTTGACGCTGACGCCCGAAGTCACCTGACCGGGCGCGAGATTCAGCGATGGCACGCCCGCATTGCCCGCCGTGTTGTCAATGCTGATGCCGTTGCCCGACAGCGTGCCGCCCGCGACGAAACTCGACTCATACGACGGCAGCGCGTAGTGGCGGATATAGACCAGCCTGTAACAGCGATTCATCGAAGCAACCCCGTAAGAATTCAGCTTTCGATTCTTGCGGTGAGCCCCGAAAATATGTGTCAAGGATCGTTAACGTGTACCGTTTTTCAGAAACGTCTTAACAATGTCATGCGCAATAGATCGAACCGTGGCGCGTCGCCCACACAGGCAAAAAAAAGCCCGCATTGCGCGGGCTCAAAAAGACCAGCAAGCCGCTCCGTGGGGGCGTTACGGCTTCTGTGTATCGTCGATGCCAGGCGAACGACACGAAGACACTGTGGCAACGTCGTCATCCTGACGCCATGCGACAACTCCTAAAATGCAGGGTCTAGCGTCGTCGCGAATGTGTACGCACGCCGTCCAGATAGGCGTCAAGGATGACCGACAATTTAGGCACCAGTTGCGGGTGATCGCGATCTACGGCGATTACCTTCTCGACAATGGCGCGCGCCTCTCCAGTTGCCAGGGCGAACCGGCCAGCAATCGCAATCAGGTCGCCAGGCACAGGCGAATTGGGATCGGCACGAAGCAGTTTCACCTCAGGCAGAGTGAGACTCGTCAGGTCTCGGTTGAGCAGGACCGAAGGGGCAATGCCGAACAGTTCCGAAATTGGAAATAGCAACTCCGAGCGACGCGACGAACGACGCTCAAGCTGATAGACCTGTTGGCTGACACGCGCGCGCTCTTTGCCGTTTGCATTGGGGCACAATCGCTTGAGCATTTCGCTACGCGTCCAACCAAGCAGATGCCGGATGTGTTTCACGTTTTCGCCGAAACTCATGACACAGCCCTCAAATAAGCGACGCCCGCGGATGCGGGCGTGCAGGGTTAAGTCGGTTACGTCCACGGCGAACGCCTAGTGCTTGTTTCGCAAACTTCCGCTCTACAGCCTCCCTTGTTTTGCATCGCCGCATTAGTTCTCCGCCGCTGCGGTACGCACATAGTTCTGATTCGCGAGAAGCAAAAACGCCGCCCTGAAATGCCCTTTACTCAGACATTTCAGGGCGGCGATTCCCTGATTTCGGGTCTGCTGGTCAGCTACATGGCGGCTGCAACCTGCACCCCGTCATGTGCCTGACCGCGTAGTGCGGGCCGCTTGACCTTGTGCGGCTCGACAACCAGACCGTCCGGCCGTCTAAGCTGGTCTTCGGTGCAGTGGAAGATACGGCCAAATTTCCGTAATGTTTTGTCGCTCAGGTGTTCCGCTTTTATCATTTTCTGTAATAGCGTCTCACTCGTGCCGAACTGCTCGGCAAGCTGTTTATCAGTCATACGCCTGTATATGCGCCACGCCGTGACGGGCGATTTTCCGGTTCGGATATGGTCAATAACCGAATCTGGATAATCGGTGTCAATCGGCGCACTTTTTATGGGCATGATTTGGGTTGCCCTGACTGTCCTATTAACAGCGCGCGAGTCCGGTTTCGCTGTCAATTGCTCAAGCGTGCAATCATAAATATCAGCAAAGCGCTTCAGTGTTTCGCTTGTCGGCGTGTTATAGCCCTGTTCGTGACAGGTGATCGTGACGACCTTGAGGCCCATCAGTTCGGCCGCGTCACGGGGTTTGTACTGCCGGGACTCGCGCCACGCGCGCAGAAAGTACGTGCCGCGCGAGATGGCGTCGGCGACTTCGTCGGGGATAGGCGCATGGAATTCGCGCGGAAAGAATGTGTGCCGGTCTTGACCAGTGGGGCGGCCCCGTCGGGAGGCTGGCCCGGTGGCGGGAAGATCGCCTGGTGGCTCGTCGGGTGTCTGCTTCGCGAGCGGCGCGTTGTCGAACAGTGCTTCCAGTCGCTGCCGGCTCTCCGACTGACGGCCTGCACGTCCATGCTGCGGAATTGCGGGTACTGCCGTGGGTGGCGGGCTTTCCGTTGCAGCCTCGCTGACGTTGATGAGCGAGCCCTTGTATATGCCGGGCCGGCTTGAGTTTTCAGTGTGCTGCGTTTGCGCGCGAGGCGCGGCCTGGCGAAACTCGATCAACATAGAAAACAGGTTGTATGGATTATCGGCACGCAGCCGGTTCCCTTTACAGTCCGTTACTTGATCGCGACCAAGGTGCTCGGCGAGATGGGCCCGTCGCCGAACCAGCGCGGCGCAACGCGCTATCACATCATGGAAGGCGTGAAGGCGAGCCTCAAGCGCCTGCAACTCGACCACATCGACCTCTATCAGATTCACGGTTTCGACCCGGCCACGCCGATCGAGGAAACCGTGCGCGCGCTCGACACGCTCGTGCAGCACGGCCACGTGCGTTACGTGGGCGTCTCGAACTGGGCGGCGTGGCAGATCGTGAAGGCGCTCGGCATCGCGCAGCATCGCGGGCTTGCGCAGTTCCAGTCCTTGCAGGCGTATTACACGATCGCGGGCCGCGATCTCGAACGCGAAATCGTGCCGATGCTCGCGAGCGAAGGACTCGGGCTGATGGTGTGGAGCCCGCTTGCGGGCGGCCTGCTGAGCGGCAAATACGGGCGCGACAAGCAGGGCGAAGCGGGCAGCCGTCGCACGACCTTCGATTTTCCGCCCGTGGAGCGCGAACGCGCGTGGGATTGCATCGATGCGATGCGGCCGATCGCGGAGCAAAAGGGCGTGTCGGTGGCGCAGATCGCGCTGGCGTGGCTGCTGCATCAGCGCGCGGTGACGACGGTGATCATCGGCGCGAAACGCACGGATCAGCTCGACGACAACGTGGCCGCCACGAAGGTCAAGCTCAGCGCGGAAGAACTTGCGATGCTCGACGATGTCAGCGGTTTGCCCGCCGAGTATCCGGGCTGGATGCTCGCGCGTCAGGGCGATGCGCGCCGCGAGCAACTGAAGCAGGCCGGGCGCGATTAAAGCCGCAGCGTGGAAAGAGAAAGGCCACCCGCGCACGCGTTCGTGAGAACGCGGCGCGGGTGGCCCGGCAGCGGCAGTTACGCCGCGAGCGGCACTAACTTTAGCGCGATTACTGCGCCGCCACGATCTTCAGATGGTTCTTCACCGAGCTCACGCCCGACACGCCTTCCACAACTTGCTTGGCGTTGTCGCGGTCTTCGGCGGTCGGCACCGTGCCGGTCAGCGAAACGATGCCCTTACGCGTCTTCACGTGAATGTGTTCCGACTTCACGTTCTTCGCGCCGAGCAGCTCGGCCTTCACCTTGGTCGTGATGGTGGCGTCGTCGACGTGCTGGCCCACGCTTTCCGAGCTGGCCGGCGCGGTGGACGCGCTGTTCGTCTGGGCGCCCGCCACGAGCGCGAAGGTCATGCAGGCCACGCCTGCGGCGGTCTTGAGCAGAGGAATGCGGTTCATGGTTTCTCCTTTTCTGGTTGTATCCGACAGGGGCTACCGCAAGGTCCGTGCCGCGCCGCGTAAAAAGCCCGAAAAAGGGGCCGGCGCGAAACGCGCGGAACGCACACTATCTGGGACCTGCGTGGGAATCGAGCCGAGTTGGCAGCGATGGCCGAAGAATCTCGCGACGGCTTCCTGTCGCGAAAATGGCAGGAAGATGGCGCGTCCATCCGGCGCTAATCGGGCACGCAATTTTTCCGGGTCGTTGTAAAAACGTCGGTGGCGCACTCGAATTTGTCCGTTGATTTGCGCTGTCGCAAGACGTGATCCCGTTTGAAAACAAGCTCTTGTAATAACTGGCATGGGTGTTGCATCAGGAAGGCCAACGCTCAACTCATTTCAAGAACGGGACCGCCATGCCTTCCATCGCGTTACAAACGCGCCAGCATCTGGCGCTGACGCCGCGCCTCCAGCAGGCTGTGCGTCTGCTGCAGCTCTCGTCGCTCGAATTCCAGCAGGAACTGCGTGAAGCGCTCGACACCAATCCGTTCCTCGAATACGTTCCGCCCGCGACGGAAACCGGCGAAGCCGCCGAGGCCGCCGACGGCGCGGCGGGCATCGGCGCCGCTGCCGATGCGCCCACGGCCGTGGCCGAGATGCCCGAGGGCGGCATGGACGGCGGCATGGAAGCCGCGATGCCGCAAGACGCATCGAGCTATAACGACGAACCCGCCAGCTATGGCGACGACAACTCCGGCTATCCGGACGACGGCGGCGCGTATTCCGCCGACATGCCGTCGACGGGCGCCATGCGCACCTCGTCGAATTACCGCGGCTCGGAAGATGGCGACTCCGACGCCTCCGACTGGGTGCGCGTGCCGCTCTCGCTGCGCGAGCAACTGCATGACTCGCTGCGTCTGTCGCCGCTCGACGACCTCGACCGCGCCGCGGCGCAGATTGTCATCGAAGCGCTCGACGACGACGGCTATCTGCGTCAGGAGCTGTCCGAACTGACCGATTTCGAAGATATCGGCGAAGCGCTCGACGAAGACCGCCTGCGCGTGGCGCTGCGCGTCGTGCAGACGCTCGACCGGCCCGGCATCGGCGCGCGTTCGTTGTCCGAATGTCTGTCGCTGCAACTCGAGGCGATGCCCGAGGACACGCCGCATCGCGATCTCGCGCTCCAGATCGTCACGCAGCATCTCGAACGCCTCGCGCGCCGTGAAAACGGCGAGCTGCAACGTCAGCTCGGCTGCGATGCGCAGGCACTCCAGGCCGCGACCGCGCTGGTGCGCCGCCTCGATCCGAAGCCGGGCAACCACTACGGACGCGCCGACGGCGGCTACGTGGTGCCGGACGTGATCGTGCGTCAGGTGCGCGGCAAGTGGGTCGTGAGCGTGAATCCGGCGATCGAACCGCGCGCGCGCATCCACAAGCTCTATGCCGAAATGTTCGCGCGTTCCGATCAGACGAGCCGTTCGCCGCTCGCGCAGCAATTGCAGGAAGCGCGCTGGCTGATCCGCAATGCGCACAAGCGCTGCGAGACGATTCTGCGCGTGGGCGAATGTATCGTCGCGCGTCAGAAGGCGTTCTTCCAGTACGGTGAAATTGCGCTGCGTCCGATGCTGCTGCGCGATGTCGCCGACGAACTCGGCCTGCACGAATCCACGGTTTCGCGCGCCACGGGCAACAAGTACATGGCCACGCCGCGCGGCATTTTCGAATTCAAGCGTTTCTTCCCGCGCGAGCTGGAAACGCGCACGGGCGGCACGTGCTCGGCGGCGGCGGTGCGCGCGCTGATCAAGGAAATGATCGATGCGGAAAATCCGAAGGATCCGCTGTCGGATGTCGTGCTGACGCAGGAACTCGAAAAGCAGGGCGTGCAGGTGGCGCGCCGCACCGTGACCAAGTATCGGCAGATGATGAAGCTGCCTGCGGCGGAAATGCGTCGGCAGATTTAAGCGGCATTCGGATCGAATGATCTCGATCCAGCGGCGGCGGAGCGATCCGCCGCCGCTTTTTTTTTGCGTGCAGGATGGGGTCGGCGGGTCATCGACGTGCCTGGTTAGAATGCGAGCGAATGCTCAGTTTTCAACGCTCGCACTGATTTGCCGACCACCATGACCACCACGCCACGCGGCGGCGCACGTCGTCGCCCCACGCCGCTCGACGCGCGCAAGCTGCCGCGGCAGCGCCGCTCGGCCGCAACCGTCGACGCGATTCTCGAAGCCGCCGCACGCCTGCTCGAAACGCGCGGACCCGGCGGCTACACGACCAACGCCATCGCCGAGCGTGCGGGCGTGAGCGTCGGCTCGCTCTATCAATACTTTCCGAACCGCGACGCACTCACGGCCGCGTTGATCGACCGCGAGAGCGTCCCGTTGCTCGCGGCGCTGGAACGCGCGGGCGAGTCGTCGAGCTGCGAGACGGCCATGCGCGACCTGATTCGCGCATCGGTCGCGCATCAGATGCGGCGGCCCGTGCTCGCACGCGTGCTCGATTTCGAGGAAGAGCGCCTGCCGCTCGGCGAGCGCGATGCGCGCGTGCGCGAGCGCCTGCACGCCACGCTGATGTACGCGTTCGCGCTGCCCGACGCGCCGCGTTTGCCGGATCCTCGCACGGCCGCGCACGACGTCTATGCGATCGTGCGTGGCATGGTCGATGCCGCAGGCGCGCGCGGCGAAACCGACGCCGCCGCGCTCGAAGCACGCGCGACGCATGCGGTGGTGGGCTATCTGTCGTGCGCGGAGCGCGCGAGTGAGACCTTGTGACGCCGGACGTTGAGCGACGCGGTCTCAGGCGTTCGCGCCGCGTTCGCGCAGCCGCTCGATGAGCGCCATCGCGGCGGCCGGGTTGTGCGCCTTGTGGCCGCTGATCACATAGAGAAATACGTCGCGGCCTGTTTTCGCCTTGAGCGGTTTCGCGTAGGTGTCGAGATCGTCGGGCGTCTCGCCTTGTGCCCACGCGATCGCGCGATCGGCCCAGCGGTCGAGGTCGGCGTTCGCGTAGCCGTGCCGATGTTTCGCCTGCGTGCCCATGATGCGCGCGTAGACGAAGGGCGCGCTTGCATCGGCGATCTGCGGATAGTCGGAATCGCCCGACATCACGATCGCCGCGTTGCGGCTGCGTGCGAGCGCGACGAACTCCGGCGTGCAGAAACTCTCGTGCCGCACTTCGAGCGCGTGCCGCAGCGGACGGCCTTCGACCTGCGCGGGCAGCAGTTCGAGAAAGCGCGCGTAGTCGTCCGGCTCGAAGCGTTTGGTCGGCATCAACTGCCAGTTGATCGGGCCGAGTTTGTCGCCGAGTTCGAGCAGGCCGCCCGTCAGAAAGCGCTCGATCGACGCGCCGGCTTCCGCAAGCACGCGCCGGTTCATGGCGAAACGCGGGCCTTTCAGTGCGAACACGAAGTCCTCAGGCGTTTCGTCGCGCCAGCGCGCGAAGCTCGTGGGACGCTGCGCGCCGTAATACGTCGAATTGATTTCCAGCGAGGTCAGGTGGCGGCTCGCGTAGTCGAGTTCGAGGCGTTGCGCGAGTCCGTCCGGATAGAACGTGCCGCGCCACGGCGCAAAGATCCATCCGCCGATACCGACGCGGATGCGTCCCGTTTTCTTGCGCGCAGTCGCGCGGGCTGTCGCAGGGGAACGTGTCATGAATTCGTCCGTTTTCGATCGCTGGCAGCGGCGATTTGGCGCGCCCGCCGCAGGGCCGATTGACTGGCAGATTTTCGGAGCGTTTTAGGCATAGTCCGATATTTTCTGGGATGGAGTGAGGCTAATTTAGTCGGTGTGTGTCAGACAAACCTCACTTGGAATATCAGATGCAGTCTCGTCCTACTTCAGAGCTGACCGACGCGCAATGGCGCAGCGTCGAGCCGCTCTTTCATGAAATCCGCTCCAGCGGTCCGCGTCGCGGCCGTCCCGCGCATAGCTCGCGCGCCGTGTTCGAAGGCATCGTCTGGGTGCTCACCACCGGTTCCGTCTGGGCGAAGATGCCCGAGTGCTACCCCGACTTCCGCACCTGCCATCGCCGCTTCAAGCTCTGGTTCGACGCGGGCCTCGTGCAACAGGCCATGTCGCATCTTTACGGCGAAGAAGGCCTCGCGATGTGTGCGGCCATGAGCGCGCGCATGCAGCCGTGGCGCGCGCCGGCCGGGCGCAAGGCGCCGCGGTTTCCGCTAGCCTTTTCGCTGCGCTGGCCGGTCGCGCGCACGTGATGCGACGGGGCGGCCGTCGTCCACTGGCCGTCGCCTGTCTCAGGCGGACGATGAGTCCGCTGCCGCGTTCATGCGCGCCCACAGCGGCGCCCACCACGCCGTGTCGCTGAACGCTTCGATCGGCACGTCCGTATCGAGTTGCACCGTCATGCGCCGCTCCTCTGCGTCGAGCGCTTCGGCACTGGCCATCTGCGCGGTGAGCACCGCTTCACCCGCATCGGACGGATCGCGCGGCCCGGCGGCGCGCGCTTTCACGCGTTCCTTCAGCCGCGCCGCGTCGGCGTGAAAATCGAGAATCAGCATCGGCACGTTCATACGCCGCGCCAACTCCGCGAAGCGCTTGCGATTGGCCGACTGCAGGAAGGTCGCGTCGATCAACACCGTGTAGCCCGCGTCGAGCACATCAGTGGCCAGCGCGACCAGCCGCGCGTAGTGCGCATCGATGGCTTCACGCGTATAGGCTTGCGGCGGCAGCGCGCCCAGCGTGGGGGCGTCCAGCACATGGGCGCGTTTGCGCTCAATATCGCTTGAAATGCGGATCGCGCCGCTCAGCGCCGCGAACTCGCGGCTCGCGACCGATTTTCCCGACCCCGACAACCCGTGGCAAAGCAGCAGCCAGGGCGGGCGTCGATCGCTCGCTTCGCGCGCCGCGAGCTGGAGATAGCGCTGCCCGGGTTGGGCTGATGGGGCAGACGTGACGTGTGCCGCATCGTCGGCGGGCGGCGTCTTCAGATGCGCCACGAGCGCCCGCACCAGTGCGCGATAGACGACGTAGAGCCGCAGCGCGGCAAGGCCGCCGAAGTCGCCGGTCGCATCGAGATAGCGCGCGAGCAGGCGATTCGCGAGGTCGTCGCGGCCGTGCGCGCGCAGGTCCATGACGAGAAAAGCCAGGTCGCTGGCGATGTCGATCCAGCGCAGCGCCTCGCTGAACTCGATGCAATCGAACAGCAGCGCGCGACGCCCTTGCCGCACGATATTGTCGAGATGCAGGTCGCCGTGGCAGGCGCGCACGAATCCGCCGGCGCGGCGCGCGTCGAGCCGCGGGGCGACGCGGGCGAGGCTGGCTTCGCACCACGTGCGCAGCCCGGCGTCGCGCACGAAAGCCGCGCTGCGCACGTCGCGTTCGAGCGGCGCGAGCGCGTCGAACACCTGCTGGCCGAGCAGCGCCGCCGATCCATAAGGCGTGCCGCGTCCACCGCGAACCGGAGCCGCACGCCGCGCCGCGCGATGACAGACGGCAAGCGCGTGCGCGGCGGCATCGATATCGGCCGACCCGAGCACGCCGGCCGCGAGCCGCTGCGAAAACAGCGCGTGCTGATCGAAGCGCCGCATGCGCACGGCGTAATCGATCACGCCGTCGCACGTTCCGCGCCGCGCCGCGCGCTTCAGTGCGACACCGCGCGCCTGCGGCACGACTGCCTGAACGTCGCGATAAATCGGTCCCGCGAAGGGCCGGTTGAGGCGGATTTCGGCCTCGCAGCAGCGCCGCCGCGCGTCGAGCGTCGTGAAATCGACGAAACCGAAGTTCACCGGCTTCATGAGCTTGTACGCGTAGCGCCCCGCCAGATAGACCACGGAAATATGCGTTTCGATGCGCACGATGCTGCCCGCCGGATGCGCGTAAGTGCGCGCGCGGCGCAGCGCTTTGTCGAGCGCGTGGCCGTGGCGGCGCGCGGCGCGCAGGCGGTTCTGGACGTGGAGCGGGGCGCGAGGGCTGGGGCGGCGGGCTTCGGGCATCGATGGCGGGTGGATCCGGTCGGTGGCAGGGAAGGGTTGCGTAGCGCGTGGTCGAGCGCTATCCGGCATTCGGGCATTCGAGCATACCCCGCGACGGGTGCCGCCCGTACGCCGGCCGCGCGGCGCCGCCTCGCGTGCGCGCCTGTGTCGCGTTCCGATGACCGCACCGGATCGGCATCCGCGCGACTGAGCGAATCAGCCCGCGCGGGCGTCAGGCTTGGGCGACCTTTGCGGGATTGGCCGCCAGTGCGCGATACTGTGGGGCTCAACGCAACGGATTATTCGGCACATGGCGCATTTCGATGTATTCAACGGCGACGCGGACGGCATTTGCGCGCTGCATCAGCTTCGACTCGCCCGGCCGCGCGAGGCCACGCTGGTCACCGGGGTGAAGCGCGACATCGCACTCGTCAAGCGAGTGGAAGCGCACGAGGGCGACTCGCTCACGGTGCTCGACATCTCGTTCGACACCAACCGCGAAGCGGTCAACGCCTTGCTGCACAAGGGCGTGCACGTCGAGTACTTCGACCACCATCACGCCGGCGACCTGCCGGCCAACGTGAATCTGATCGCCCATATCGACACCACCGCGCAGGTCTGCACGAGCGTGCTGGTCGACCGTCATCTGGGCGGCCGCTATCGTCCGTGGGCGATCGCGGCGGCGTTCGGCGACAATCTGCCCGCCACGGCGCAGGCGCTCGCGCGCGAGTCCGGCCTCACGGAGGCGCAGACGGAGCAGCTCCGCGAACTCGGTGAATCGCTCAATTACAACGCTTATGGCGACAGCGTCGACGATCTCTTCATCGCGCCCGCCGCGCTTTACGAGGCGATCAAGCCTTACGCCGATCCGTTCGAGTTCATCGCCTCGGCGCCGCTGATGCAGCGTCTGTCGGCCTGCCGTCGCGACGATCTCGAACTGGCCCAGGAGATCACGCCGCTGGTCGCGTTCCAGTACGGCAGCGTCTGCGTGCTGCCCGACGAACCGTGGGCGCGGCGCGTGCGCGGCGTGTTCGCAAACGTGCTCGCGCTCGAGGAGCCGTCGTGCGCGCACGCGGTGCTCAGCGTGAACGCCGACGGCAACTATGCCGCGAGCGTGCGCGCGCCGATCGAGCGTCCGCGTGGCGCCGACGAACTGTGCCGCGCGTTCCCCGGCGGCAACGGCCGGGTCGGCGCGGCGGGCATCGACTGCCTCGCCTCGGACAAGCTCGACCAGTTTTGCACCGCGTTTGCGCGCGTGTTCGGCGGCGTCAAAACCCGCTGAATCGCGCGCGTTTGAGCCTCAGGTCGGGTTTCAGCTCGCGCCGCCCGGCTGCGGCGTGCGCGAGCGCGACCAGCGCCAGTTCTTGATCTCGGGCATGTCGTCGCCGTATTCGTCCACGTAGCGGCGGTGCTCCGCAAGCTTGTCGTGCAGCGTCTGCCGCAGGTGCGCTGCGCGCTGCGCGAGGCCTTCCACGCGGTCGATCACCGCTTCGCAAAGGTGGAAACGGTCGAGTCGGTTCACCACCGTCATGTCGAACGGCGTGGTCGTCGTGCCTTCCTCGATAAAGCCGTGCACGTGAATATTCGCGTGATTCACGCGCCGGTAGGTGAGGCGGTGAATCAGCGACGGATAGCTGTGATGCGCGAAGATCACGGGCCGGCTCACGGTGAACAGCGCGTTGAAATCGGCGTCCGACAGACCGTGCGGATGGCGGTCGGCCGGTTCGAGCGTCATCAGATCCACCACGTTCACGACGCGTATTTTCAGATCGGGCAGCCAGCCGCGCAGCAGGTCGACGGCCGCGAGCGTCTCCAGCGTCGGCACGTCGCCCGCGCAGGCCATCACCACATCGGGCTCGCCGCCTTCGTCGTTGCTCGCCCATTGCCAGATGCCGATGCCGTCCGCGCAATGGCGGATCGCCGCATCCATATCGAGCCACTGCGCCTGCGGCTGCTTGCCCGCCACGATAATGTTGATGCGGTTCCAGGTGCGCAGCACGTGATCGGTCACGGCGAGCAGCGTGTTGGCGTCGGGCGGCAAATAGACGCGCACCGTGTCCGCCTTCTTGTTCACCGCGTAGTCGATGAAACCCGGGTCCTGATGGCTGAAGCCGTTATGGTCCTGACGCCACACATGCGACGTGAGCAGGTAATTGAGCGAGGGCAGCGGCCGCCGCCACGGAATCTCGCGGATGACCTTCAGCCACTTCGCGTGCTGGTTGAACATCGAATCGATGATGTGAATAAACGCCTCGTAGCACGACATGAAGCCGTGCCGGCCCGTCAGCAGATAGCCTTCGAGCCAGCCCTGGCAGGTGTGCTCGGAGAGGATTTCCATCACGCGTCCGTCCTGCGCGAGCTGCACGTCGTCGGGCGTGGTGTCGGCGAGCCATGTGCGCGACGTCACGTCGAAGACGTCGGACCAGCGGTTCGAAGCGGTTTCGTCGGGGCCGAAGATGCGGAAGTTGCGCGTCGGCAAATTCACGCGCATCACTTCGCGCAGGAATGCGCCCATCACGCGCGTGGCTTCGGCGTCGACCTGGCCCGGCGAGGGCACCTCCACGGCGTGGCGCTCGAACGCGGGCACGCGCAGTTCGCGCACGCGTCCGCCGCCGTTCGAACGCGGATTCGCGCTCATGCGCCGTTCGCCGCGCGGCGAGAGCGCGGCAATCTCGGGCGCGAGGTGGCCGTGCTCGTCGAACAGTTCCTCGGGCCGATAGCTGCGCATCCAGCTTTCGAGCAGCGCCAGATGACCTGGCTTGGCGATGTTCGCGAGCGGCACCTGATGCGCGCGCCACGAACCTTCGGTCTTGAGTCCGTCGACAGTCTTCGGGCCGGTCCAGCCCTTGGGGGTCCGTAGCACGATCATCGGCCAGCGCGGCCGTTCGATCGCCGCCTGGGGATCGGTTTCGGCCTGCGCCCGCGCGGCTTGCTGAATGCGCGCGATCTCGTCGAACACGGTGTCGAACGCAGCAGCCATCAAGCGATGTCCCTCGACCGGATCCTCGGTTTCGACGAACACGGGCTCGTAGCCGTAGCCGCGCATCAGCGAAGCGAGTTCTTCGTCGCCGATGCGCGCGAGCACGGTCGGCCCCGCGATCTTGAAGCCGTTCAGATGCAGGATGGGCAGCACCGCGCCGTCCGTCACCGGATTGAGGAACTTGTTCGAGTGCCAGGCGGTGGCGAGCGGACCGGTCTCGGCCTCGCCGTCGCCGATCACGCAGGCGACGATCAGGTCGGGATTGTCGAACACCGCGCCGTACGCATGCGACAGCGCGTAACCGAGTTCGCCGCCTTCGTGGATCGAGCCGGGCGTCTGCGGCGCAACGTGACTCGGAATGCCGCCCGGAAAGCTGAACTGCTTGAACAGCACGCCCATGCCTTCTTCGTCCTGCGGCACGTTCGGCCAGGTCTCGCTATAAGTGCCTTCGAGCCAGGTGTTGGCGACCACGGCCGGGCCGCCATGTCCCGGCCCCGCGAGAAAGAGCAGATCGAGATCGCGCTCGTTGATGACGCGGTTCAGATGCGTGTAGAGAAAATTCAGGCCGGGCGTGGTGCCCCAGTGGCCGAGCAGGCGCGGCTTCACGTGCGTGAGTTGCAGCGGTTCGCGCAGCAGCGGATTGGCGAGCAGATAAATCTGGCCGACCGAGAGATAGTTCGCCGCGCGCCACCAGGCGTCCATAAGCTGCAACTGATCGTCGGAAAGCGTCGGGCGGGAAGACGGCGTGATGGGCGTGATGGGGCTCATGCGTGCTCCTGTGGCGCGCGGTGGCGCGGCATGGGACGGATCGGCGCGCGAGGGTGCTCGCGCGCGAGAAGACTGGTTTGCGGATGCCGCGACACAGGCACAGCGCCGCGCGGGCGGTCGGCCGGCGGTCGAGTGCCAGGCTTGGGCGTGGCGTCGCGGCTCGCGCTATGGTGCCACGTTCGATGGAAGCGCTTTCGCTGAGTGTGCGTTCGGAGTGCATTGACTGTGCGTGCGGCGTGCATCCGTTGTGCACCCGGAGCGCACTGCGGCGGACGCGCTCGTCGCGGCGCGCGTGCCGAGCGCGTAACATGATCGATGCGTCCCGGTTCGCGAAGTGCGGCGCACGGCTCTCCCGACGCGATCCCGCCACACACGGCACCCTGCAAGGCGCAAGGCCAGGAGGACGACGATGCGAGCGATGTTGTTCGACGGCACGAGTCCGCGACTGCGCGAAGTGGATCTGCCCGATCCGACACCGCGCGCGGGAGAATTGCTGATCGACGTGGAAGCCTGCGGCGTGTGCCGCACCGATCTCCATGTGGTCGACGGCGACCTGACGCACCCGAAGCGGCCCGTGGTTCCGGGCCATGAAATCGTCGGCACGGTGGCGGCGCTCGGCGAGGGCGTGACGGGCTTCGCGCCCGGCGACCGCGTGGGCGTGCCGTGGCTCGGCCACACCTGCGGCCACTGCCGTTTCTGTCTGCGCGGCCGCGAAAATCTCTGCGACGCGCCCGGTTTCACCGGCTACACGATCGACGGCGGCTACGCCGAACGCACGGTCGCCGACGCGCACTACTGCTTCCATTTGCCGCGCCAGTACAGCAGCGTCGCGGCGGCGCCGCTGCTTTGCGCGGGGCTCATCGGCTATCGCACGCTCGTGCTGGCCGGCGATGCCGACTGCATCGGCATCTACGGATTCGGCGCGGCGGCGCATATCGTCGCCCAGCTTGCGCGTTATCAGGGCCGCACGGTCTACGCGTTCACGCGCCCCGGCGACACGGCCGCGCAGGACTTCGCGCGGCGGCTCGGCGCGGCGTGGGCCGGCGGCAGCGACGAAACGCCGCCCGCGCCGCTCGACGCCGCCTTGCTGTTCGCGCCGGTCGGCGCGCTCGTGCCCGCCGCACTGCGCGCGGTGACGAAGGGCGGCACGGTCGTCTGCGGCGGCATTCACATGAGCGACATTCCGTCGTTTCCGTACGCATGGCTCTGGGAGGAACGGCGCATCGTCTCGGTCGCGAACCTCACGCGCGACGACGGCACGGCCTTCATCGCGATCGCCGCGCGTCACACGCTCGACATCGAGACCACGACGTACCCGCTCGCGCGCGCGAACGAGGCGCTCGCCGATCTGCGCGAGGGGCGGCTAACGGGCGCGGCGGTCTTGACGATGCGTTGAGCGGCGCGCAATCGTCCCCATGTGGACAGTGCGGGCCGAGCGCGCAAAAGCGCCAGAGCAGCGAGCAGGCCGGTCGGCGGACAGATTTTCGGTTGCGCGAACGGGATGAGCCGTTCGCCGCGGATCATGGGCGAAGCCCGGGAGGTCACGATGTACAAGCAGATTCTGGTGGCGGTCGACGGCAGCCGCAGCGGCCGCCGTGCGCTGGACGAGGCGATCAAGATCGCGCAGGCGACGGGCGGCGCGATCACCGCGTTGTATGTGGTGCAGCATCCGGCGCGTCTCGTCGATATCAGCACGGGTTTTGCGGAAGAACAGACGCGCCATGCCGCCGAAGCCGATGTCGCGACCGAGGCGCTCGACGAAGCGAAAACCGCGCTCGCCGACGCCGGCGTGAACGGCAGCACGCGTGCGGCCGATTCGAACGGCGAGGAGGTCGCGGCGGTGATCTACCGCATCGCGGCGGAGGAGGACGCCGATCTCGTCGTCATGGGCACGCGCGGGCTGTCGGGCGTGAAGCGGATCCTGCTAGGCAGCGTCGCCGAGAGTTTTCTGCGCACGGCGGATCGTCCCGTCATGCTCGTGCGCAACGAGGACCCGCACGCGGCGTGAGCCGGAAAAGCCGCCAATCGGTGCGGACCGTGCGCGACGATCTGTCGCAAAAATGACGCTCGCGCCTGACTGGTGATGCGTTTTGACGTAGTTGACATCCCAAAATATGACGTCGATCAGTCGTGTCGACGTCATGTGGCGCGCGGACGCGGGGCTTCGTGCCTATGATGTGGGTTCGATCCCGTCGGCTCCGAAATAGGCCGTAGTCCGAACGATTGCCTCGCGGCACCGCTCACGGCGGTTTGTTGCGATGCAGCGGTCGGCAGCACGCCGCCGCGAGTGGACGGGACCGCGCTCGTCGCGATTGCGCTTGTGCAGCGCAATGCGCGGCGTCGCTCACGTTCCGCCCGGCGTTCAGCCGGATCACGCACTTTCCGCACTCGCCGCACTCTTGTGAGGACCTCGATCATGACCCAGGCTTCCCATCCCTCGTTCGATGCGTGGCGCACCAGTGCGTCCGCCGCGCTGCAACTGCTCGTGCATCAACAGCAATGGCGCGAGCAGATGCTCAAGCTCTGGCAGCGCCGCCTCGAACGCGACCGACATGCGCTCGATGGCACGCTCGAGTCGCTGCATGGCGCACAGGACTGGAGCGATTTCTCGGCGGCGGCGCAAACGGTCTGGCGCGACTATCTGAGTGCGAGCGCGGCGCTCTGGCAGGAGGGCGTGACCACGTCGATGCAGAACGCGGGCGCATGGAGCGACGCCGCGCGCGACATGGCGCAGCACTGGCAGACTTCGCTCGAAGTCTTGCAGCGCGGCGCGGCGGTGCCGAAAAACGGCGCGGCCTTGCCGATGCGCGAGTGGATGGCGGCGTTCGAGCGCGCGATGAACGGCGCGGCGGCGCAGGCGGCAGGCGTCGCGAACACGATGGCGCAGGCGGCGAACGCTGCCACGGCCAGTCCGGCCGCGGACGGCGCGCGCACGTCGAAAAAGCAGGAAGCCGGCGCCGACGGAGGCCAGCATGGACGCTGAGCGCATCGCTTTCGTCACCGGCGGCATGGGCGGGCTGGGCGCCGCGATCAGCCGCAGCCTCGCCGCGGCGGGCTTCAAGGTCGCCGTGTCGTGCTCGAAGGGCAACGACCACGTGGCCGCGTGGCTCGACGCGGAGCGCGCGGCGGGCCGCGCGTTCGAACACTACACGATGGACGTCGCCGATCACGACGACTGCGCGCGCACGGCGGAGCGCGTGCTCGCGGACCTGGGCCGCATCGACGTGCTCGTGAACAACGCGGGCATCACCTGCGACCGCAGTTTCGTGAAGATGACGAAAGCCGACTGGGACTGCGTGCTGCGCACCGATCTCGACGCGCTCTTCAACGTTACGAAACCCTATCTGCCGGGCATGCTCGAACGCGGCTACGGGCGCATCGTCAACGTGGGTTCCGTGAACGGTTCGCGCGGCGCGTTCGGGCAGACCAACTACGCGGCCGCGAAGGCGGGGCTGCACGGCTTCACGAAATCGCTCGCGCTCGAAGTGGCGAAGAAGGGCGTGACGGTGAACACGGTGTCGCCCGGTTATCTCGCCACGCAGATGGTCGCGGCCGTGCCGGAGGAGGTGATGAAGACGCGCATCCTGCCGCAGATTCCGGTCGGCCGTCTCGGACGGCCCGAGGAAGTGGCGGCGCTGGTCGCATTCCTCTGTTCCGACGACGCGGCGTTCATCACGGGCGCCGATATCGCCATCAACGGCGGGATGCACATGCAATGAAGCCGACGAGGACGCGCAGCGCGCTCGCTCAACCGCGTCCGCCGCTCAGCGGCGCCGAGGGCGGCACAGGGCGCGAGACCGCCGGTGCGACGGCGCCGCGCGCGAAGGGCGTGGACGCGCCGCCGCCGCCGCTTGCGCCGGATTGGCACGATCCGCTCGATCAGGCCGCGCGCGCCGCGCTGACGTTGCAGGCGAGCGGGTTGTCGCCCGTGTCGGCGTCGCTGGCGTGGCTCGACTGGAGCACGCATCTGGCGAGCGCCCCCGCCACCTGCTTCGCGCTGACTACGTGTGCGTGGTCCGACGCGCTGGCCGCGTGGGGCGCGGCGTGGCCCGGCGCGGCTTCCTCGACGCAAGACCCGCCGCCGGGCGCGTCCGCCGATGCGCGATTCGCCGCGCCCGCGTGGTCGGCCTGGCCGTACAGCGCGTGGCGCGACGGTTATCTGCGCACGCAGTCGTGGTGGCGCGAAGCGACCGAGACCGTCGCCGGCGTCGATCCCCATCGCGCCGATCTCGTGCGCTTCATGGTGCGGCTCTGGCTCGACGCAGCGTCGCCGGGCAATTTCGCGGCGACCAATCCCGTGGTGCTCGATGCGGCGCGTGCGAGCGGCGGCGCGAATTTCGTCGCGGGCTACCGGCACTGGCTCGAAGACTGCGCCGCGCAGGCGCGCCGCGCGGCAGGCGGGCCGCCCGAGCCGCTTGCGTTCGTACCGGGCCGCGACGTGGCCGTGACGCCCGGCAAGGTCGTCTGGCGCAACGCGCTCTGCGAGCTGCTGCAATACGCGCCCACGACGCCAGACGTCGCGCGCGAGCCCGTGTTCATCGTGCCGTCGTGGATCATGAAGTACTACGTGCTCGACCTGCAACCGCACAATTCGCTGGTGCGTTTTCTCGTCGATCAGGGCTTCACGGTGTTCATGCTCTCGTGGCACAACCCGTCGCCGGCCGAGCGCGACTGGCATCTCGACGACTATCTGAACGCGGTATTCGAAGCCCTCGCGGCCGCCCGCGCGCGTTGCGGCGACGCCCCCGCGCATGCGGTCGGCTATTGTCTCGGCGGCACGCTGCTCGCGATCGCCGCGGCGGCGCTCGGTCGAGAGCCGCAAGCGGTGAACGGCAGCGCGCCGATGCAAGCGGACGCGCTGCGCACGGTATCGCTGCTCGCCGCGCAAACCGATTTCCGCGCGCCGGGGGAGCTGCGTTTCTTTATCGGCGAGAGCGAGCTAGCGGCGCTCGATGCGCTGATGGCGCGCCAGGGTTGTCTCGAAGGCGAGCAGATGGCCGCGACGTTCCAGTTGCTCAATTCGCGCGATCTCGTCTGGTCGCGTGCGGTCAACGAGTATCTGCTCGGCCAGCGCTCGAAACCCAACGACCTGATGTCGTGGAACGCCGATACCACGCGCATGCCGTACCGCATGCACAGCGAGTACCTGCGCCGTCTCTATCTGCACAACGATCTGGCGCAAGGGCGTTACCGCGTGAACGGCCATGCCGTGTCGCTCGCCGATATCGCGCAGCCGATGTTCATGGTGGGCACCGAGCGCGATCATGTTTCTCCGTGGCGGTCGGTTTATCAGTTGCTGCATATGACGCGCAATCCGGCGACGTTCGTGCTGACTTCGGGCGGGCATAACGCGGGCATCGTTTCGGAACCGGGGCATCCGCGGCGTCACTATCGCTGTGGGAATCGCGAGGCGGGCGCGCCGTGGCAGCCGCCGCAATCCTTCTTCGACGAGACGCCGCCGGTCGAGGGTTCATGGTGGCCGCGCTTCGCACAATGGCTGCACGCGCAGTCGAGCGAAAAAATTTCTGCACGCGGGCTTGAAGAGGGTCTTGTAAACGCGCCAGGCGTCTATATCTTCGAGCGGTAGGCGCGATCGCAGGGGAACAGAGGCCAAGCCGGGCTTGGTCATCCTCGCGTATTGCTAAGGAGTCCGTTCAATTGATGTGCGTGGAAAATCACGCCATGCAAGTGCGGACAGCCAAATCATTCTTCAAGTGATCTTCAAGGAGCCAGTCATGAGCCATATCTCGCGTCACGATCCGTTTTCGTTCGATGGTGTGCCCGATCTGTTCCAGGGTTTGTTCCGTCCGATGCGGAGTGCGGGTGCGTCCGAAGGTCAAGCGGCGAGTATTCGCATCGACGTGACGGAAAACGATGCGGCTTATACGGTCAAGGCGGAAATGCCGGGCGTCGCCAAGCAGGACATCGACGTGAAAATCGACGGCAATCTGGTGGCGATCGCGGCCAAGGTCGAGCGCGATGCCGAATTGAAAGAAGGCGAGCGCGTGCTACGGCGCGAGCGTTATTCGGGCAGCGTGAGCCGCTCGTTCACGCTGGCCGCCGACGTCGACGAAGCGCAGGCAAGCGCGAGCTATAACGACGGCGTGTTGACGCTGGTGTTGCCGAAGAAGGCGGCGGGCGCGAGCAGGCGTCTCGAGATCCACTAAAGCCTGGTCAACAGCCAGGGCGACTGGTGACGTAAGACAGGCGGCGCGCGGTTCGCGATTATTGCGAACCGCGCGCCGCATTTTTACGTCATTAGCAACGATCTTCGGGCCGTAATGCGACGAAACACGCTTGTAGCGAAACTGTACGTTTAGGCCGCTATGCTGGTCAGCACTGTGAGTTCTGGACAGGAGAGATTCGATGCTCAGTCACCACGAACTGGCCGCGCTGCTGCTGATCCGCGACGCGAACACGCCGCTGCACACGCTCGATTCGGATTTTCTCGCGCTGGCGCGCTACCAGCTTGTTGAAATGGACGCCGGCGAACGCGGTTACGCACCGCGTCTCACGAGTCTGGGCCAGGAAGTGCTGCGGCGGCTGACACACGACGGTCACGACGATCACGACCAACGCGACGACCGCTGGAACGAAGAGGGCGGCACGGCGTGACGGTGGACATTGGCGATGCGGCTGTTGTCAAGAGGCGGATATCGGGCGCTACGCTCGTTACAAGCGTGTAACTAAATGTGGTGCGCTTTGCGTTACAGTGCTGCCTTTTGTTGCCGTCCATCGAGAGTCCACGCATGAAAATCATCGCCAAGCCGTTCGCCCGTCTGTCCGCCCTGATGCTGTGCGCTGCCATGGCCGCGCCGCTGGCCGCCGTCGCCGCTCCGCATCATCACACCGTGTGCCACACCGAAGTTCAGCATCACCACCCGGTGCGCGTTTGCCACAACGTGCACTGATCGAGTACCGATTCCGCTTCGGCGGAGCTTGCCGCACCGAGGTGCGGCATTTTTTTCTCCGTAATAATTCGTTATCCGAAGTAATTGGCGGAAATGGCAATGCGCGGAATACGCGGCGATGTGATGTATGTCGTGTTTTGTGTGGTTGCGCACACGCAGTACGCGCCGTTCGCCGGGAAAATGATGCGATCGCATCGCAAGACGACGCGCAACCGGCGTCGTCCGGCACTCACACAGGGTCGTCTACGTAATGAAGCAAGCCTGGAGTTTCGCGGTTGGCGCCGCGGTATTGTTCCTGTCGTCCAGGTGTGCTGTCGCCCAGGAGTTCACGCTGTTCGCCGGTCCGCTCGTGAGCGGCTCCGACCATTCGTATTCGTGGGAAATGAATTACATGGAAGGCTTCGGCAAGTATTTCGCCGGCAGCGTTTCATGGCTCAACGAAGGCCATATTCCCGGGCATCATCGCGACGGGCAGAGCATTCAGGCGTGGGCGCGTCTGCCGTTCGACAACCGGCGCTTCGTGTTTTCGCTGGGCGTCGGCCCGTATCGTTATTTCGATACCGAAGCCGCGAAGCAGGGGCTCGGCTATTCGAACACGCACGGCTGGGGCGCGGTGTATAGCGCGCGTTTGACGTGGTACGCCAGCAACCGCTGGACGGCGAATCTGCAACTGAACCGCGTGGGCGTCGCGCGCGGGCCGTCCACCACGGCGCTCATGCTCGGCGTCGGCTATCAACTGGACGCGCCGGACACGCCGGGGCCGCGCGACTTCGCGCTGCCGCGCACGCACGACGTAACGAACAACGAAATCACGTTGATGGCGGGCGAGACCATCCTCAACAGCCTGGAGTCGCAAACGTCCGCAGCCGAATCGATCGAATACCGGCGCGGCATCACGCATTGGCTCGACGGTTCGATCGGGTATCTGCACGAGGGGAATGGCCTGTCGGCGCGTCGCGACGGCGCAACCGCGCAACTGTGGCTCACGCGCGCATTTCTCGACGACCATCTCACGCTGGGTTTCGGCGCGGGCCTTTACGCCGCGATTCACCACGGCGACGACAGCGATCAGCGCGATACCGGCGACGGCATTCTGTCGGGGCTCGTCTCGGTTTCGGCGTCGTATCGGTTCACCCAGCATTGGGCGGCGCGCGTGACGTGGAATCGCGTCGTCACGCGCTATAGCCGCGATACCGACGTGATCCTGGGCGGCATCGGCTATCGCTTCTGAGCAAGCTTAAAGACCGGTCGGCCGCGCCTGCCTGGCAGGTGCGGCGCGCCCGGCCGCGATCAATTGCCGGGGCGTCCACCGCCGCCGCCACCTCCGGACGGGCGATTTCCGCCACCGCCACCGCCACCACGTCCGCCGCCCCCACCGCCGGGCGGCCTTCCGCCACCACCGCCTTGTCCTTGCGGCCTGCCGCCTGCGTGGTTGCCAGGCGGGCGCGCGTTGTTGTTGCCTGGCGGCCGTGCATTGTTGTTGCCTGGCGGGCGGGCGTTGTTATGACCCGGCGGCCGCGCGCCGCTGTTATTGGGCGGACGATGTCCCTGACCCGAACCGGGCCGGTTGCCGGGACCACCCGGCGGACGTCCATGTGAGGGCGGCCGGATCGCGGGCGGCGGTCCCGGACGCGGACCCGGATGACGGCTCCAGCGTGCCCGGTTGCCGTACCACGGCCGGTCACGGTAATAGCTGCCCCAATACGCGCCGAGCGAGAACGTGATGATCGGCAGGCCGATGGTCGGGCCGTAGTTCATCACCGGCACGCGCGCACCTTGCCACGGATACGAGATATACCCGCCGTACACCCAGCCGCGCAGGCCGGGCAGGCTGACGTCGCACCAGCTGAAGCCGGAGACGCAACCCATCACCGCGATCGAAACGCCGCCGGGCACCTGCGCCACGACGGGGAAATCGCCGGCGGGACCGGCGTACAGATTGACGGTCATGCTCGTGAACGCCTGGGACTGCGCGAGCGCCGGCGCGGGCGCCGCGACGAGCGTGGCGAGTCCGGCGAGCATCGCACCGATGAGCTGTTTGCGCATCGCGGCTCCTTGGTGGTTGGAACTGCCCGGTGAAATTATTGGGACACAACCTCAACGGTAGCAGATAAGCGATTTAGGGCGCGGTTGCGCATGTTACGGGTTATTTCGACGCCATCAGGACGCATACGCCGCATTTCGGGACACGACGGCGCGCGGGCGAGCCGCACGCGCTCGCGCGGCTTGTGCAAGAATCGCGGCTCGGCACGCCGCAGGACGCAGGCGCCCCAAGTCGCAGCAGAAGCGGCAGCCGGATCAAATCAGAAAGACGAGGAGCAGACCAGGTGATTCAACGCATTGCCAATTTCTTTACCGGCGTAGTCCATCGATTCTTGCCGGACCCGCTCATTTTCGCGATCCTGCTGACGGTCGTGACCTTCGTGCTGGCGTTCTCGCTGACGCCGCAGCCGCCCGCCCAACTTGTGATGATGTGGGGCTCGGGCTTCTGGAATCTGCTCGCATTCTCGATGCAGATGGTGCTGATCCTCGTGACCGGCCACGCGCTCGCCAGCTCGGCGCCGGTCAAGCGCCTGCTGGTCGCGCTCGCCGGCTGTGCGCGCACGCCGGGCCAGGGTGTGATGCTGGTGGCCTTCGTGGGCGCGGTTGCGTGCGCGATCAACTGGGGCTTCGGCCTCGTGCTCGGCGCGATGTTCTCGCGCGAAGTGGCGCGCCGCGTGCGCGGCACCGACTACCGGCTGCTGGTCGCCGCTGCGTACATGGGTTTTCTCACGTGGCACGGCGGCCTCTCGGGCTCGGTGCCGCTGGTCGCGGCCACCAAGGGCAATCCGATGGAAAAGACCATCGGCCTGATCCCGGTTTCGCAGACCATTTTCACGGGCTACAACGCCTTCATCACGATCGCGCTGATCGTCCTGCTGCCGATTCTCGTGCGCCTGATGATGCCGAAGCCTGAAGACGTCGTCTCGGTCGATCCCGCGCTGCTCGAAGATCCGCCCTCGGTCGAGCGCAAGCTCGGGCCGGACGCGACCTTCGCCGAACGCATCGAGGAAAGCCGCGCGCTCTCGCTGCTGGTGGCGGCGCTGTGCGCGGTGTTTCTGGGCGTGCGTTTCCACGAAAAGGGTTTCGCGCTCGACATCGACACCGTGAATCTGGTGTTCCTCGCCGCGGGCCTCGTGCTGCACAAGACGCCGATGGCCTATGCGCGTGCGGTGGCCGGCGCGGCGAAGGGCGCGTCGGGCATCATGATCCAGTTCCCGTTCTACGCGGGCATTCAGGCGCTGATGGACCATTCGGGTCTCGCGGGCGTGATCACGAAATGGTTCGTCGATATCGCCAATGTGCACACGTTCCCGCTGCTCGCGTTCCTGAGCTCGGCGGTCATCAATTTCGCGGTGCCGTCGGGCGGCGGCCACTGGGTCGTGCAGGGACCGTTCGTGATGCCGGCGGCCCAGGCGCTGGGCGCGGACCTCGGCAAGTCGGCGATGGCGATCGCTTACGGCGAGGCGTGGACCAATATGGCGCAGCCGTTCTGGGCGTTGCCCGCACTGGCGATCGCGGGCCTCGGCGTGCGCGACATCATGGGTTACTGCGTGACCACGCTGCTGTTCTCGGGCGTAGTGTTCATCGCGGGGATGTATCTGTTCTGATCCGTACCGAAGTGTTTTGAGGTGTACTGAAGTGTCCGCCAGGGACAGTCTGGACACTTCACGGACACTTTGGACAGTGCAACGCCCGGCCCATGCGCCGGGCGTTGTCACTTCCGGTGGCGATGTTTCGCGAGAAAGTCGCGCAGCACGGCGGCGTGATTGTGCTCCGTATCGTGCGCGCCGTAGAGCAGCACGATGGGATGCTGCGCGCTGGCGTCGGCAAGCGGTTGCCAGCCCTCGCGGTTGGCGTCGAGTTCGGCGAGATAGCGGCGGCGGAATTCGTCCCAGTGCGCGGCGTCGGTGCCGCTCGCGTGAAACCACTGGCGCAGCGCCGTGCTCGGCGCGACATCCTTCGCCCAGGTCACGCCGGCGAGCGTCTCCTTGCGGATGCCGCGCGGCCACAGGCGGTCGACGAGAAAGCAGACGCGTCCGTCGTCGGGCAGCGGTTCGTACACCCGCTGGATCTCGATGGTCCCTTGAGTCATCGTGTGCGTCTCCTGGTGAGCCGTGGCGATACGCGCGCCTCGGTGCGCGGATGTGGGCGATGCGATTAGCGATGCAGCAGCCGAGGCCCCGTCCGCCGCATCCATCAGCGCCGCGACGCGCGCGCGCAACGCGGGCAGCACGTCGTGCCCGAACCACGGATGGTGCTTGAACCACGCCTGATTGCGCGGCGACGGATGCGGCAGCGGCACGCAATCCGGCCCGTACTCGCGCCACGCTTCGACCGTTTCGGTCAGCGACGCCTTGCGGCGCGCGCCGAGCATATAGCGCTGCGCGTACTGTCCGACCAGCAGCGTAAGCCGCACCTGCGGCAGCAGGGCGAGCAGGCGTTCGTGCCAAAGCGCGGCGCACTCGGGGCGCGGCGGGTTATCGCCGCTCGCGCCGCGGCCCGGATAGCAGAAACCCATCGGCACGATGGCGACGCGCGCGGCGTCGTAGAACACATCCTTGCCGATGCCGAGCCACGCGCGCAGACGCTCGCCGCTTGCGTCGTCCCACGGAATGCCGGAGGCGTGGACCTTCGCGCCCGGCGCTTGACCGACGATCAGCAGACGCGCGGTCGTGCTGGCCTGCAACACCGGGCGCGGGCCGAGCGGCAACGCATCGCCGCACACGCCGCAGGCGCGGATGTCGGCAAGCAGACGGGGAAGCCGGGACAGTGTGGCGGAACGGGGCACGATTGGCGAAAACGAAGGGGCGAAAAACGAAGCGGCGACCGGCGCGGCCATGCTCGACAAAGGCGAAAAAATCAGTCTACCAAAGGCATTCGGCAGTTACGTCCAGATGCGCGTCGAGCAACACCTCAAGCGTACCCAAAATCCCCGCCAATCTCCCCAAAAGCCCATCCCAAGCCAGAAATTGGCGCAGTGCGGCATCCGCGCGAAGCGCTCCGCGCTTTTCCTGTAACCTCGCCAAGGGTCGCAGATCAAGGAGCCCCCATGGCCGCCGAACGTGACACGACATCCCACGCCGAACCGCTGCTCGTCGACCTCGCCTTGCAGGGCGGCGGCTCGCACGGCGCCTACACCTGGGGCGTGCTCGACCGCCTGCTCGAAGAGCCGTGGCTGCGGATCGAAGGCATTTCCGGCACCTCGGCGGGCGCGATGAACGCCGCCGTGCTCGCGAGCGGCTTCGCGCACGACGGCGCGCCCGGCGCGCGCGAGGCGCTCGAATCCTTCTGGCGACGCGTCGCTGACGCCGCGCGTTTCAGTCCGTTCCGGCGCGGTTTCGTCGACATGCTGCTGGGTCGCTGGACGCTCGATCACTCGCCGATCTTCGTCGCGCTCGACATGATGGCGCGCGTGGCTTCGCCCTACGACCTCAATCCCGCGAGCGTCAATCCGCTGCGCACGATCCTCGCAGACACCATCGACTTCGACGCGCTGCGAACCTCGCGCATCAAGCTGTTCACGACCGCGACGCGCGTGAGCAACGGGCAGGCGCGGGTGTTCCGCAACGCCGATCTCACGCCCGACGCGCTGCTCGCCTCGGCTTGCCTGCCCACGCTGTTCCAGGCCGTCGAAATCGACGGCGAGGCGTACTGGGACGGCGGTTATGCGGGCAATCCGTCGATCACGCCGCTGATCCGCGAAACCGATTCGATCGACACGATCCTCGTGCAGGTCAATCCGGTGGAGCGCGCGGGCACGCCGCGTTCGGCGCGCGAAATCATCAACCGGCTCAACGAGATCGCATTCAACGCGCCGCTCGTCAAGGAGCTGCGCATGATGGCGCTGCTGCACAAGGTCGCCGACGCGGGCAGCGAGGAAGGGCGACGTTGGGCCAGCATGCGGCTGCATCGCGTGCACAGCGACACGCTCGTGTCGCTCGGCTCGTCGTCGAAACTCAATGCGGAATGGGCTTTCATGACGATGTTGCGCGACGAAGGGCGGCGCACCGCCGACGCGTTCCTCGCCAGCCACGGCGCGCAACTGGGCGTGGACTCGACCTTCACACTCGACGAACTCTTCCACGGAGAACTGCCATGACCGCCGGCGCGCTGGCGCTTGGCCTCGTCGGCATGCTCGCGAGTCTCGCGCTGCTGATCTGGCTCGCGTATCGCGGCTGGAGCGTGCTGCTGCTCGCGCCGCTCTGCGCGATGCTCGCGGCGCTGATCTCGGGCCAGCCCGTGCTCGCGCACTGGACGCAGACTTTCATGCTGAGCACGGGCCGTTTTCTCGCGCAGTTCTTTCCGCTGTTTCTGCTCGGCTCGCTGTTCGGCAAGCTGATGGAGGACAGCGGTTCGGTCGACGCCGTCGCGCAATTCATGATCGACAAGCTCGGCACGCGTCACGCGCTGGTGGCCGTGGTGCTCGGCGGCGCGCTCGTGACTTATGGTGGCGTGAGCCTCTTCGTGGCGTTCTTCGTGCTCGCGCCGATGGCGCAGGCGTTGTTCCGCTCCGCGAATATTCCGCGCCGTCTGATGCCCGCGACGATCATGCTCGGCACGGCCACGTTCACGATGTCCGCGCTTCCCGGCACGCCCGCGCTGCAAAATGCGATTCCGATGCCGTTCTTCGGCACGACGCCGTTCGCGGCGCCGGGGCTTGGCATCGTCGCGACCTGCGTGATGGCGGGCTTCGGGCTCTGGTGGCTCGGGCGCGCGGCCGCCGCGGCGAAGCGCAACGGCGAAGGCTTCGTCGAGCCGCACGACGGCGGCGCAGACGACGCCTCGCGCGGCAAAAGCCCGCTCGTGCGCGAACGCGCGAGCGTGGCGCAAACCTTCGATCCCGCCGAAATCGACGCGGGCGCGGAGGCGTCGCTGCACGCCGGCGCGCCGCCCGCGTGGGTCGCGCTCGCGCCGCTCGTGGTGGTGGTCGCGATGAACTTCGTGATGAACATGCTGGTGTTTCCGCGCATCGACGCGAGCTATCTCGCCGAGCCGCGTTGGGGCGCGACGTCGCTGTCCGCCGTCGCGGGCGTGTGGGGTGTGTGCGTGGCGCTCGCGCTCGGCATCCTCGTGCTGGTGGCGCTGAACCGTCAGCGGCTGGGCGCGCTGCGCGAGAGCGTCGATGCGGGCGCGAACGCGTCGGTGCTGCCGGTGCTGAGCGTCGGCAGCCTCGTCGGCTACGGCGCGGTGATCGCCGCGCTGCCCGCGTTCGAGGCCGTGCGCGACTGGGTGCTCGGCATCGGCGGCGGTCCGCTCGTTTCGCTC
Organism: Paraburkholderia sp. SIMBA_027; assembly: GCF_046535315.1. Classification (NCBI taxonomy): domain Bacteria; kingdom Pseudomonadati; phylum Pseudomonadota; class Betaproteobacteria; order Burkholderiales; family Burkholderiaceae; genus Paraburkholderia; species Paraburkholderia sp. SIMBA_027. The sequence continues at coordinate 273,924 of NZ_JAWRWY010000002.1, read as the reverse complement.
GCGGTCGCGACGAACCTGCTCGCCGGGCTGACCGGCTCGGCTTCGGGCGGCCTGACGATCGCGCTCGATGCGCTCGGCAGCACCTATATGCAGCTTGCCGCGCAGCATCATATCGATCCGGCGCTGATGCATCGCGTGGCCGTGATGTCATCGGGCACGCTCGACAGCCTGCCGCACAACGGCGCGGTGGTGACGCTGCTGGCCGTATGCGGTTCCACGCATCGCGACAGCTATCGCGATCTGGTGGTGGTGAGCATCGTCGGCGCACTGATCGCGCTGGCCGTGGTGATCGTGCTGGGCTCGCTGTTCGGCAGTTTTTGAATGCGCGATGCAGCGATCGCGAAGCGACGGCCAGGCGACGATAAAGAGCCAATAAGGAAGCGGCGCGCCTGAAAGCGCGCTCGCGCGAACGCGCGTAGACTCGCACGTGGCAGTGCCAGGCATCCAGCATCGAGCAACAGGCAGGCGCGTGACGCGCGTCGTGCAAGGAGGCTTCATGAGATTGCTTGCCGTCCACCCGAGTGGGTTGATGTACACGCGCGTGTTCCTGCGGCTCGAACCGCTGGGTCTCGAATCGGTCGCGGGCACGGCGCGCGATGCGGGCCACGAGGTGCAACTGCTCGACCTCCAGGTGGAAACCCATCGCGACCTCATGCGCCGCGTGCGCAACTGGCGGCCCGAAGCGCTGTGCTTTTCGGGCAACTACCTGGCGAACATTCCCGAAATCGTCGATCTCGCGAAAGCCGTGAAGGCCGTGCTGCCGTCGTGCTTCGTGTTCGTGGGCGGCCACAGCGTGTCGTTTACGGCGCACGATCTACTGCGCCACGCCGAGGGCGCGATCGACTGTATTCTGCGCGGCGAGGGCGAAGCGTCGATCAACGATCTGCTCGCCGTGGTGGCGCAGGGCGGCGACCTGCTGAGCGTGGCGGGCGTCGTCACGCGCGACGGCTCCGGGCCGCCGCCGCGCTTCGTCGAGCATCTCGATCCTGTGCGTCCCGCGCGCGATCTGTTGCGGCATCGGCGCAAATACTTCATCGGCACACTCGATCCATGCGCGTCCATCGAGTTCGCGCGTGGTTGTCCGTGGGACTGCACGTTCTGCAGCGCGTGGACCTTTTACGGGCGCAGCTATCGCACGCGCAGCCCCGAAGTGGTGGTGGAAGAACTCGCTGCGCTGCGCGAACCGGGCGTTTTCATCGTCGACGACGTGGCCTTCGTGCACGCCGAACACGGCATGGCGATCGCCGATGCAATCCGCCAACGCGGCATCAAGAAGCGTTACTACCTCGAGACGCGCGGCGACGTGCTGCTGCGCAACAAGGACGTGTTTCGCGCGTGGGAATCGCTCGGGCTCAAGTACATGTTTCTGGGCCTCGAAGCGATCGACGAAGCGGGGCTCAAGGCGTTTCGCAAACGCATCAGTCTCGACCGCAATTTCGAGGCGCTGGAATTCGCGCGCTCGCTGGGCATCACCGTGGCCATCAATCTGATCGCCGATCCCGATTGGGATCACGACCGCTTCGAAACCATTCGGCAGTGGTGCCTGGAGATTCCGGAGATCGTGAATATCAGCGTGAACACGCCGTATCCGGGCACCGAAAACTGGCAGCAGGAATCGCGGCCGCTCACGAGCCTCGACTATCGCCTCTACGACATTCAGCACGCCGTGGTGCCGACGCGCCTGCCGTTGGCCGAGTTCTACGCGGAACTCGTGCGCACGCAGCAGGTGCTCAATCGCAAACATCTGGGCTGGAGCGCATTGCGCGGCGCGGCGGGCCAGGCCGCGCATCTGCTCGTGCGCGGTCAGACCAATTTTGTGCGCATGCTATGGAAGTTCAACTCGGTGTTCGATCCGCGACTGCAACTCGCCGATCACGAACGCGAGGTGAAATACGCCATGTCGCCGCCGCCTGCCATGCACGGCGCGCCGGCCATCGATATGAAAACCGTCTATATTCACGGTCCGATCGGCCGCAAGGGCCGCAAGATCGACGACGCCACCGAGCGCTTCGTCGACGAAACGCGCATGGGCACGGGCTGACGCCACGTCATCCGCCATCCGGCGTCATGGACGCGCGCGCCGATCTGATCCACACTGCGCGGATTGGATCTAGACGAAAAAGATATGGAACTGCGTCAGCTACGCTATTTTCTCGCGGTCGCCGAGCATTTGCACTTCAGCGAAGCCGCGAACGCACTCGGCATTGCCCAGCCGCCGCTGAGCCAGCAAATCCTCAAGCTCGAAAAGGAAATCGGCACGCGGCTGTTTATCCGCCATTCGCGGCGCGTGGAACTGACCGAAGCGGGGCGGCTGTTTCGCGTGCGCGCGCAACGCATCGTCGAAGACGCCGACCTCGCGCTCGCGGAGGCGCAGAACGTCGGGCGCGGCGAAAGCGGACGGCTGATTCTGGGCTTCGCGGGCTCTACCGTGTTTCATCCGCTCGTTGCCACGGTCTTGCAGCGCTTTCGCAGCGCGTGGCCCGGCGTGACGATCGGCTGCGAGGAGAGCAACAGTTCGGTGCTGCTCGACCGCGTGAACGATGCCAAAGTGGACGCGGCTTTCGTGCGTTTGCCGCTCGATTGCCGGGGGCTTGCCACGCAGATGCTGGTGGAAGAAGACGTGCTCGCCGTGCTGCCGCCGCGCCACCGTTACGCGCGTCGCCGCAGCATCGATCTGGCTGATCTCGCGGGTGATCCGCTGATTCTGTTTCCCCGTCCTATTGGCCCGGATCTCTACGATTCCATCATCAGCGCGTGTCATGCGGCGGGCTTCAATCCGGTCATCAGCATGGAGTCGCCGCAGATTTCCTCGACCGTGAACATGGCCGCGGCAGGTTTCGGCGTGACGCTGATTCCGTCCTCTATGCGGCAGATTCAGGCGAAGGGCGTGACCTATCACGCGCTCAAGGGCGGCTCGCTGCACACGACCATCGCACTCGTCTATCGTCCGCGCGAGAAAGCCCCCACGTTGCAGAACTTCGTGCGGATCGTGCGCGAGGCGGCGCGCCACGCCTGAGGCGACCCAGGTCGATCTATATCTTTTTCGTCTTGATCGAGCGGGCTTCCGATATTGGACGGCGCCGCAGCCCGCCTTTATCCTTGTAAAAGTTGCGAAAGCCCCGTTTCGTGTGTGTTTTCGCCCTTGATCCAGGAGCTGTTCGCATGTCCACTGTTTCTCCGTCACCGGTCGCGTCGCGCGCTCAACGCGACACCGCGCGTCCGGTGCTAATCGCCTCGCTGCAAGCGCTCGTTGGCCGCGACTATGTGCTGACCGGCGACGAAGCCACGCGGCGTTATCGCACGGGATTTCGCTTCGGTCAGGGCAAGGTGGCGGCGGTGGTGCGGCCCGGCTCGCTCGTCGAGCAGTGGCAGGTGCTGCAAGCGTGCATGGCGGCGAATGCGATCGTGATTTCGCAGGCGTCGAATACCGGTTTGACAGGCGGCTCCACGCCCGACGGCGACAACTACGATCGCGATGTCGTGATCGTCAGCATGGCGCGCATGCGCAAAGTTTACGTGATCGACGGCGGCAAGCAGGTTGTCTGTCTGCCAGGCTCGACGCTCGATCAACTCGAACAGACGCTCAAACCGCTTGGCCGCGAACCGCATTCGGTGATCGGCTCGTCGTGCATCGGCGCGTCGGTGATGGGCGGCGTCTGCAACAACTCCGGCGGTTCGCTGGTGCGGCGCGGTCCGGCGTACACGGAAATGAGCGTGTACGCGCAGGTCGACGCACAAGGGCGGCTGAGTCTCGTGAATCATCTGGGCATCGCGCTGGGCGACACGCCCGAGCAGATCCTCGCGCGTCTCGATCGCGGCGAGCTGCCCGAAGACGCAATTCGCCACGATGCGGGCGCGGCGTCGGACCGGCACTATGCCGAGCACGTGCGCGACGTCAACGCCGATACGCCCGCGCGCTATAACGCCGATCCGCTGCGTCTGCATGAGGCGTCGGGATCGGCGGGCAAGGTGATGGTGTTCGCGGTGCGCCTCGATACGTTCCCCATCGAGAAGGGTGCGAAGGTGTTTTATATCGGCACCAACGCAACGTCCGAACTCACCGACGTGCGCCGTTATCTGCTCACGAAACTGTCGAATCTGCCGATTGCGGGCGAATATCTGCATCGAGACGCTTTCGATATCGCCGAGCGCTACGGCAAGGACATGTTTCTCATGATCCAGCATCTCGGCACGCAGCGTTTGCCGGGGCTGTTCGCGCTCAAGAGCCGCTTCGACGCGTTTTTCGAGCGACTCGGCTTTCTGCCCGCGCATTTCACCGACCGCGTGATGCAGGCGCTGAGCCGCCTGTTTCCGAGCCATTTGCCCGCGCGCCTCAAGGATTATCGCGAGCGCTACGAACATCATTTGATGCTCAAGGTGTCCGCCGATACCGTCGATGAAACGCGCGCGTATTTGCGGCGCTATTTCTCGGACGCGAGCGGCGACTTTTTCGAATGCACCGACGAAGAAGGCAGCAAGGCTTTTCTGCATCGCTTCGCGGCGGCGGGCGCGGCGGTGCGTTATCGCGCCGTGCACGGTCAGGAAGTCGAGGATATCGTTGCGCTCGATATCGCCTTGCGCCGTAACGATCGCGACTGGTTCGAAACTTTGCCCGCGCACGTCGAAAAGCCCATCGCGATCAAGCTGTATTACGGGCATTTTCTTTGCCACGTGTTTCATCAGGACTATATCGTTCGCAAGGGCAACGACTGCCTCGCGCTCGAACACGAGATGTGGAAACTGCTCGATGAACGCGGCGCCGAATATCCGGCGGAGCACAACGTCGGGCATCTTTATCACGCGAAGCCTGCGTTGAAAGCGTTTTACGAAGAACTCGACCCGTGCAACTGCTTCAATCCCGGGATCGGGCAGACGTCGAAGTTCGCGCATTATCGCGAGCAGGCTGAATAAATGAAAAAGGCGGCGCATGAAAGCGCCGCCGTTTTTTTATCGATGCAAGACTCAGCTTGCGTGGCTGACCGGCATCCAGCCATTTTCCTGCGCGGCTTGACCCAGTTGCTTCGCGATCGAGCGGGCGAGCTTGTCGGCGTCGGAGGTCACGGTGTCGTGCTTCGCTTCCGACGCGCCGTGCAAGCCGCCGCCTGCCGCCGCCGACACCGCCACATGACCCGCCGCCGCGCCCACGCCTGCCGTTTCGGCGACGCCCGGCATATGGCCGCTGTCCGCGTTGGCTTCGAAGGTCGCGAGCGCTTGCGGCGCGCCGTTGGCCGGCACGAACGAGAGTGCGATGGTCGCGCCCACTTCGCTCTTGCCCGCGCCCAGACCGATCAGAATGCGACGGCGACGGCTGCCTGCGTCGATGGTGTCGATGCGGCCTTCCACGACGATCGCGTTGCGTCCGGCGGGAACCGGACCATCGGCGCGCACGGCGTTCAAACCCTGCTTGCGCAATTCGGCGACGATCTCATTGGCGAGCGCTTCGCGTGCTGCGAGCGCCGTTTGTTGCTGCTGTTGCGCCGACGATTCGCCGCTCGCCATCGACTTGATCTTCTGCGCCATGCCGCCGTCGAGCTTCACGAGATCGGGCGAAATCTCGAACGCCGACACGTAGATCACGTCCGCATGCACTTGCGGCAGCGGACCGGCCGACTGCAACGCCGTCGCGGCCGAGGCGCAGCCCGAGGCGAACAGCGAGCCGGCGAGCAGCACGGCGCCCGCGAGGCGCTTGGTCTTGTTGACGAGGGAGAGAAGGAGCGAGTTCATGTCGATGTCCGTTGCCTGAGTGCTTGATTGCATGAGTGGTCCGATACTCGCGAATTGATCAGGATGGCGAACTATCGGAAATGCTTCGTTAGAGCTGGCAGGGCATCGTGTTACGCGCGCGGTGTCTGGCGTGTCTTGCGGTCCGATGCGTCGTTCAGCGCATGGGTGCAAGTATGGGCAAAGGCGCGCGCGGACGCCACGCGCAAATTATGTCGATTCATGTCACCTGCGATCACCCGCAGTGAGCCGCGCTTATCTGCGCGCGGCGGCCGGGGCATTCGTCTGAGGGTTCAGCGGCAGCCGCACGAGGGCTTCGAGTCCGCCGCCCGCGCGGTCGTGAAAAGTTAGCGAACCGCCGTGCAGACGCGCGATGCGTTCGACGATGGCGAGTCCGAGGCCGGTGCCGCCGGAATGCGTGCGCGCGTTGTCGCCACGGCTGAACGGCGATTTGAGGCGCTCGAGTTCCGCCGCGCGAATGCCGCTGCCGCGATCGCAGATGGCCACGCAGGCGTCGTCGCCGTCGCGCCAGGTGCGCACGCGCAGACCTGTGCGTCCGTACACCACCGCGTTCTGCATCAGGTTCATCAGCACGCGCATGACGGCGACGGGCCGGAACGCGAACGGCGGCAGGTCGCCTTCCTCCAGATCGAACTCGTGCCCGAGCCCCGTGAATTCGGCGACGAGCTGGCCCGCGAGCGCGTTCAGATCGCCCGTTTGCGGCGCCTCGCGCTCGCCGCTGCCCGCGTAATCCATGAACTGCTGAAGAATCGTGTCGATATGGTCGAGATAGCCTTCGGACGACGCGACGAGGCTGTCATTGGTGCCGCGCGGCAGCGCCATCGCAATCGCGAGGCGCAGCTTCGTCAGCGGCGTACGGATGTCGTGCGAGACGCCCGCGAGCATCAGCGCGCGCGTCGCTTCCGCCTGTTTGAGCGCGTCGGTCATTTGATTGAAGGCGCTGCTGACCTCGGCGATTTCGGTGGGGCCGTCGGTGGGCAGCGGTGCGGGCGCGTCGCCGGCGCTCACGCGCCGGGCCGCATCCGCGAGATCGGCCAGCGGCCGGTTCAGATGCAGCTGGATCAGCCAGCCCGTCAAGCCCGCGAGCAGCGCGAGGCCGATCGACAGAATGACCGCCGTGGTGATGCCGCTCGCCTGGGCGTCGGCGGTCATCGGCAGCGCGATCCAGACCGGCTCGCCCGCCGCGTGCACGCGGATCCAGAGGCGCTCCTCGTCGGTGGTTTCCCAGCGTATGGGCATGTCGGCGGGCAGATCGCGCGTAAGCGAGCGGATGAAGACATCGCGCTGCCACGTGCGGAAGAAGCGCAGCGGGCTGATCGCGGGCATCGCCGTGCTTGCGGCGGGCGCGCTGCGATGCGCGTTCATGCGCGCGGCGGCCACGCGGCCTTCGTCGGGCGGCATGGCGGCGAGCAGGCTGTCGAGCATGCGCACGTAGTCCGCGAAAATGATCGACGCGCGCTCGATGCGCGGGCGCTGCACGAAATGGAGCAGCGCGCTCAGCGAGCACGCCTGCGTGAGCGCGACGAGCACCACCAGCAGCACGATGTTGCGCGAGAGCAGCGAGCGCGGCAGCCAGCGGCGCGGTTGGGCGGGAGCACGCATGCGGGGCGCGTCAGGTGTCGACGCCGGCCACCAGCATGTAGCCGATGCCCCACACGGTCTTGATGAAGCGCGGCTTGGCGGGATCGTCCTCGACGATCTGGCGCAGCCGCAGGATCTGCACGTCGACGCTGCGATCGAGCGCGTTGTGATCGCGTCCGCGCGCGCGGGCGAGCAGGTTTTCCCGGCTCACGGCGCGGTTCGGCGACGAGCCGAGCGCGTGCAGCAACAGCATCTGCGCCGAGTGGACGTCGATCGGCACGCCGTCGCGCATGAGCGTCTGCTGGCCGACGTCGAAGGTGAAGTCGCCGAAACGCAGCCGCTGCGAGGTGACCGTGGGTTCGCCGGACGCCATTTTCTGGCGGCGCAGCAGCGCTTTCACGCGCGCGACGAGTTCGTCGGGCAGGAAGGGTTTGGCGAGATAGTCGTCGGCGCCGGTTTCGAGGCCGATGACCTTGTCGGCGGCGTCGCCTTTCGCGGTGAGCATCAGGATCGGCAAGGTGTGGCCTTCGGCACGCAGACGGCGGCAGACGCTCAGGCCGTCTTCCGGCTCCATCATCAGGTCGAGCACGAGCAGGTCGTAGGGCTCGCGTTGCAGCATGCGGTCGAGGCGCTTGCCGTCGGCGACGGCGCGCACCTCGAAGCCATGTCCGCTCAGGAAGCGTTGCAGCATGTTGCGCAGCTCGGCTTCGTCGTCGAGCACGATGATCCGGTTTGCCTGCTCCATCGGCCGCCTCCGGCGGGGGTAGGGTTGAAGGGCGTCAGCGCACCGCGGCGGCGCGTTCGCGCATGAAATCCTCGATCTGCGCGAGCGTGATGTAGCCGTTGTGCTGCGTGTCGATTTCGTCGAAGTGCTGCGCGACCATCGGCATGCCGCTTTGCGCCTGCGCGCGCGTGAGCTTGCCGTCGCCGCTCGTGTTCGCCTGGGCGAAGCGTGTGGGCAACTGCGCCATCGCGCGTTCGAGTCGTCCGCTGTTGATCGCGCCGGGCGGCGTGGACGTCGTTTGCGCGAGGGCCGTGGCCGGCACCGTCGCTGCTGCTGAAACGATACACAAAACAAGGGCGGCAATCATCTTCTTCATGCTGAACTCCGTGAGGCAGCCGACGCAGCGCGCCGGCGTGGTTGAAAAGCGGATCAGGGAATGCGATTAAAAACGGCGGCTAATTAAGGACTTACATCTTTCATGCCGAATCACGCCCAATGCGCGGGCACCCAGACGCCGCCGGCCCAATGCGCCGGAACCCAGATGGCGGCACGCGGCGCGGGCGCGACATAGACGGGACGCGGCGCGATATAGACCGCGCGCGGCAGGGGGCGCGCCACGTAGACGACCTTGGGCGGTGGCGGCGCGACGTACACGACCTTCGGCGCGGGCGGGGCCACGTAGACGGTTTTCGGCGGCGGCGGCGCGACATACACGGTCTTCGGCGCAGGTGCCGGAGCGGGCGCGACGTAGACGGTGGGCGCGGGCGGCGGCGTCACGACGACCGGCGCGGGCACGACGACCGGAACCGGCGCGGGCGGGGGGACCACGGCCACGGTCGCGCCGACTGCGACGGTCCCGCCATGCACGACCGTCGTGCCGCCCGTGCTCACCGTGCCGCCGTGCACGACCGTGCTGCCGCCCGACGTGGTCACGACGCCGGGCGCGACGCGCGTCGCGCTGCCCGAGTGCGCGACGCTGCCGCCGTTCGAGCCGGTCGCCGTGCCCGAGCGCGAGCAGGTGTTGCCTGCGCAGCTCGTCGAGGCGTTGTGGCTGACGCTGTTGCCGTTCGCGGCCGTGACCGTGCCCGTCGACGAATACTGGCCCGGCGCCGTGCGCGTCACGCTGCCCGAGGTCGACGCGCTGCGGCCGTCCTCGCCGGTCATGCTGCCGGTGTGCGAGCAGGTGCCGCCCGCGCAGCTCGTATCGCCCGAATGCTGGACCGAGCGGCCATTCGGGCCGACCGCCGTGCCGCTGTTAGCGAACTGGCCCGGCGCGGTGCGCGTGACCGTGCCCGTGTTGGTCGCGAGCCCGCCCCACGGACCGACCACGCCGCCCGCATGCGTGCAGCTACCGCCGCCGCACGACCCGGCGTGCGCGCCGCTGTAGGTGCCGTGCGGCGTGTAGGCGGTGCCGTGGCCGGACCAGCCGGCGAACGCGGGGGCGCTGGCGAGGCCGATCAGCGTGGCGGCGACGGCGAGTGTGAGCTTGTTCATCGTGGTTCCTTGCGGTGCGGGTGGCGCGGGTGGCGGAGGACGAATCGGCCGGGTGGTTCCGGGGGCTTCGTGGCAGCACGTTCGTGGCGTGTCAGCGGAACGAACTATAGGGCGGCGCCTCGCGCAAGTCGCGTTGAAAACCATGTCGCCGTGTTACATGACGGGGCGGCGAAACGCGTCCTCGCCAGACGCGGCGGGCGCAGGCGGGCAGGGCGCGCGGCGCTGCAAAAGGCCAAAAAAGACCCATGACATGCGGCGACATAATTCGCGCGTGGAGTTTCGCGCGACGCGTCACTACAGTGCTGTTCATCCGACGCGCCCCGCGCATTCCGTTGCGAGCGACGCGTCTTTCCTCAACTGCACTGCATCGCGCCGCATCGCGCAAAGAGGCTGTCGCCCATCATGCTTGCCACCGGAAAAATCGCGGTTTATGTCACGCTCTTCATCGTCGCCGCGTCGATGATCGAAGCCGCCGTGCTCACCTTCAAGGAGCGCCAGCCTGGCGCCGAACGCTTCGACTGGAGCGAAGTCTGGATTTCACTGGCCGATCTGGTCGGCAGAAAATTGTTCGCGTTCCTGCCGATTTCGCTGTCGGCGCCGATCTTCCATTTCGCGTGGACGCATCGCATCTTCACGCTGTCCATCGACAACGTCACGCTCGCGCTGTTCGTCTTCATCGGCCAGGAGTTCTGCTACTACTGGTATCACCGCGCGTCGCATCGCATGCGCTTCTTCTGGGCCACGCATGCCGTGCATCATTCGCCGAACCAGCTCACGCTGTCGTCCGCGTATCGGCTCGGCTGGACCGGCAAACTCACGGGGCCGGCGATGTTCTTCGCGCCGCTCGTCTGGCTCGGCGTGCGTCCGGAAATCGTTTTCGCGATTCTCTCGTTCAACCTGCTCTATCAGTTCTGGCTGCACAACACGTGGATGCCGAAGCTCGGCTGGCTCGAGTACGTGTTCAATACGCCGTCCGCGCATCGCGTGCATCATGCGTCGAACGTCGATTACCTCGATGCGAATTACGGCGGCGTGCTGGTCGTGTTCGACCGGCTGTTCGGCACCTATGTGGCGGAACGCGCCGACGAGCCGTGCCGCTACGGCCTCGTGACGCCGACGCGTTCGCGCAATCCGCTGGTCGTCGAATTCGAGCACTGGGTGAGCCTCGCACGCGACATCGCCGCCGCGCCCGATCTGTGGACCGCCGTGCGTCACGTGTTTCTGCCGCCGGGCTGGAGCGCGAACGGCAAGGGCGAGACCACGGAGGATCTGCGCAAGCGCACGCTCGCCGCGGTACGCACCGACGCCTGAGCGCGGTGGCTGTAGTTGCCGACGCCGGCGCGCTCGGTTAACGTGGCGGCACGCAGCGGCAGCGCGTTTTGCGCTGCCGCTTCAGCAATTGGCAAGCACTCGCCGCCAGGACGCAGCGCAGCGAAGCGGGCGCGTCCGGCGCATCTCTCGCAGGAAGAAAAAATGCACAACTCGATGAACGGAATGACCGTGGCGATCACGGGCGGCTTCGGCAATCTCGGCATGGCCACCGCCGCATTTTTCGCGGCGCGCGGCGCACGCGTGGCGCTGATCGGCCGGGGCGACGCGCCGCAAGGTTCGGCGTGGCCCGCCGCCCTGACGAACGCCGTGCCGGTGGGCGGCGTCGATCTCGTCGATCCCGAGGGCGCGCGCAAGGGCCTCGACGCGGCGCATCAGGCGCTCGGCGGGCTCGATGCGCTCGTCAACATCGCGGGCGCGTTTCGCTGGGAAACCGTCGCGGAGGGCGACGCGCGCACCTGGGACCTGATGTTCGATCTGAACGTGAAGACTGCGCTCAACGCGTCGAAGGCGGCGCTGCCGCATCTACTCGCGCGCGGCGCGGGGCGCATCGTCAATATCGGCGCGGGCGCGGGATTGAAGGCGGGACTGGGAATGGGCGCCTATGCGGCTTCGAAAGCGGGTGTCGCGCGCCTGACCGAAGCGCTCGCGGAGGAACTCAAGGACAAGGGCGTGACGGTGAACGCCATCCTGCCGAGCATTATCGACACGCCGCAGAATCGCGCCGATATGCCCGACGCCGATTTCACGCGCTGGGTGCAGCCCGACGAGATCGCGGCGGTGATCGCCTTTCTGCTATCCGGCGAGGCGCGCGCCGTCACGGGCGCGTCGATCCCGGTGAACGGACGCGTCTGACGAATCGCTTCCGGTCTTGCGCGGATGATTGACGCGGATGGTGGCGTGGGCGCGATGCCCGGCTCAGTGGCCGTGACCGCCGCCGCCGTGCATCCCGCCGCCGCCTTGCCACGTTCCACCGCCGCCGTGCCAGCCGCCGCCACCATGCCAGCCGCCGTGGCCGCCATGCCAGCCGCCGCGCCAGCAGCAACCGCCGCCGCCGCCCCAATACGACACGCCGAAACTCGGGCCGTAATAACCGTAGTAGCCGGGATAGCCGTAGCCGTAACCATACGGATAGCCGTATGGATAGCTATAGCCGGCGTCGTAGTAACCGCCGCCGTAGTAGCCGGGATAGGCCGGCCAGGGCGCGACGGCGCAACCGGCGAGCGCCGCCGCGAGACTCGCAATACTCAATGCAGAAATTAGGCGCAACACGGTCGTCTCCCTCGATACTGCTTGGAAAGCCATCGGCGGGGACAGGTTCAATGGCAATTGTGTCCGCAGATTACCGCAGCGCGTTTGACTCACGCACGGAAATAAATGTCAGGAAGACGAAAGAGTTTCTCGTCTGCCGAATGCGATTTTGTCGAGCAACCACACGCCCAGCATCGTTGCGCCCATCAGCGGAAAGACGATGCCGAGCACGACAAGTCCCGCTTTCCATGAACGCATCGGCGGCGCGGCGCGTTCGCGCGCGGGCGCTGCGAGCGCGCGAGCCGGACGGCGCAGCCACCACATCACGAAGCCCGTCACCGCGAGCGCCGCGAGGCCGAGCGAAATCGCCGTACAGATCAGTTGATTCGCGAGCCCGAAATAACGGCCCATATGCAGCGACGTGCCGTACGAAATCACCTGCGAGACCGCGCCGTAATCGGCATAGCGAATGTCCTTGAGCACCTTGCCGCTGTACTGGTCGATATAGACGGTGCGCTCGCGTTTCGGATCGGGCGGAAAGTACGAGACGGTGTAGACACCGCTCGCGGACGCGGGCAGCGCGACGTCGTAACCGCTTTGCACGCCGAGCGCGGCCATCTGCGCGACGACCTGATTGAGCGTCCAGCGCGTGGGTGACTGCGTCGCCGAATGATTGGCGGAATGCGCGGCCGCTTCGGGCGATTGCGGCACGGGCACCGCGCCCACGGCCCACGGCACGTTGGGCAGCGGCAGATCGTCCATCACCATGCCGGGCATCGACGCCATGTCGTGGCCGCCATGTTCGCCATGTTCGCCTTGTGCGGCGTGGCCCGCGCCCGGCAGCGTCGATTGCAGCGGCAGTCCGCCGCCCCATGCGCCGCGCGGCGCGCCCAGACTCACGCGCGTCGCGAGCGCCTTGAACTGCTTGCCCCACGAACCCGTCCACGGCAGGCCGCTGAGCACGAACGCCAGCGCGCCCGCCGCGAGCCAGAAGCCGATCGCGGCATGCAGGCTTTTCCAGAACGGCCGTCCCTTCGCGCCGAAACGCGGCAGCAGCGCGGCACGCAGCGTCGCGTTCGGCGACACGGATCGGCGCGGCCACCAGAGCGCGACGCCGGTGCCGATCATCACCAGCGTCCAGCACGCGGCGAGTTCCATCAGCATTTCGCCCGGCTTGCCGATCAGCAGTTTGCGATGCAGCATGCGATCGACCTGCATGAAGCGCCGGTCGACGTCGAGCGTGCCGAGCAGGTCGCCGTTATACGGATTCACGTAGACGCTTTCCTTCGTCGCGGGCGCGTTGCCGTGCGGCAGCGCGAACACGAACTCCGCGCTGCGCGCCGGATTCGCTTCGATATGCGCGCGGATCGCCTGCGCGCCGGGCGGCAGCGACGCCTGAGCGCGCGCGAGCAGCGCATCGGCGGGCAGACGCGGCGTCGCTTGCGGCGCGACCACGAGCCGATGCGGATACAGCAGCGGCTCGATCTGCGGCTGAAAACAGTAGATCGTGCCGGTGATGGCGAGCACGATCAGAAACGGCATCACGAACAGACCGGCGTAAAAGTGCCAGCGCCAGAGTGTGCGATAGCCGGGATACGCGGCGCCGGACGCGTGTGTGCTGCGCGCGTCGGGGCGCCCGGAAGCGGGCATTGTCGTCGACATCGAAGGCTCCTTGGGGATGGGCTGCAATATGACCTTCACAGGCCGAACTTCGCTTCGGCGTAGAACGTGCGGCCGGGATACGGGTGATAGACGTAGTAGCGGGCGTCGAACAGGTTGTCGATGCCCACGCCGATTTCGGTCTGCTTCGTCGGACGGAACGTGAACTTCACGTCGGCGACCGTGTAGCTGCTGGTGCCGCCGAACACGTTCGGATTCGTGTCGGTATTCGTGAGCGTGTTGTACTGACGCCCCGAATAACGCGCCGCGAGCGTGAGCGCGCTGCGCGCGTCGAAGCGATACGTCGCGACGACGTTCACGCGCCACAGCGGAATGCGGTAGAAGTATTTGCCGACGCTCGCCGGGTTCTGCGCGTTGGCGAGAATCTTCGACTGCGTATAGGCGACGTTCGCCGAAAAATCGAGGCCGTGCAGCAGCACGTCCTGACCTTGATAGCTCGTTTCCACGCCGCGCGAACGCACCTTGCCGATGTTCTGGAAGTTCGTCACGTTCGGAATGACGGTCGTGTCGGTCTGACTGAAGATTGTGTTCTTCACGTCGTCCTGAAAGAGCGTGAAGCGGAACAGGCCGTTCCAGTGCGCCCATTCGGCGCTCAGCTCTTTGGAGAGATCGTCTTCGGGACGCAGGTTCGGATTGTTGTTGACGATCGACGAGCCGTTAATCTGCCCCTGGAACAGTTCGCCGACGGTCGGGAAGCGATACGCGCGCGCGATCGAAGCGCGCAGCGTGAGGTCGTCGGTGACGTCGAACGACAGCGAGGCCTTCGGCGAGAAGTGGCGGTCGCTCACGCCCGCGTACGGCACGCGCACGCCGCCAAGCACCTGGTAGCCGTCATAGGCCTGCCAGTCTTCGTAACGCACGCCGTAGACCAGTTTCCAGCGCGGCAGGAAACGCCACGCATCCTGCGCGTAGAACGCCTGCGTTTCGGTCTTGCCCGCGAATGCGTTGGCGAAGCTGCCCGCGCCGCCGTCGCGCCAGGCGAGCGTGTTGTAGGTCCGGTTGTCGACGGAATAATTGTCGTAGTGATAGCCGAAGCTCAGCCAGTGCGCGGCGAGGCCCGCGTCGGGTCGCGCGGGCGTCCACGTCGCCTTGAGGTCGAGCGTTTTCCAGCCGGTGCCGTCGCCGAGCGTCATCGTGCCGGGACCGTTGCCGGAGCCGCCGCTGCTGGCCGTGCGTGCGACGCTGTTGCTGACGTCGTAGTACGAAGCGATCGCTTCCGCATTCCAGCCGGTGGCCTGATGCGTGCGCAGCGACGCGCCGTACAGCCAGTTCTCGCTCCAGCCGCGGCTGGGCGCGAGCGCGGAGGCCGGAATGGTGTATTCGTAGCCGCCGATGTTGACCTTGCCGCTGTAGACGGGATTGCCGTTGTCGTCGTAGAGGAAGGTCGAGGTCTGGCTGTCGTAGCTTTGATGCCAGTAACCGAGCGTCACGCCGCCTTGCACGGTCGGCGTGAAATCGTACTGCATGCGCAGCTTGAACTGATCCTGCACCGTATGCTCGATGCCTTCGCCGTTCACGCCGAGCACCGCCGTGCGCGTGTTGGTCTGGTTGTTGTAGAAGTACGCGCCGTGCACGGGCGTGTCGCCGGGCTGCGCCACCGTGCTCGATTGCGCGAGCGTGGCGAACTGCAGCGGCTGGCTCGTGTTTTCCAGATGATTCATGCCCAGCAGATACGAGAACTTGCCGATGCGGTCGCCAATCGACGCGCTCATTTCGCTGCCGTTGAAATTCTGGTTCACGCCATAAAGGCTGAAGTGCTGCGTGAACGCTTTGACATCGGCGGTCGCTTCGAACTTCGTCGGCATGCGCGTGGTGATCAGCACGGTCGCGCCCAGCGAATTGCCCGGATAGAGCGCCGAATACGGACCGTAGATCACATCGACCTGCTGGATCTGGTCGGGAAACACCATCGACCAGCGCGGCGGAAACGCATAGCTGTTGCCGAGCAGATTCGAGAGCAGCAGGCCGTCCGCATAGACGAGGCCGCGCGCGCTCTGCGTATTGCTCGTGCCGCGCACGGCGATGATCGAATTGAGGTCGCCGACGAAGCGTTTGCGCACGGCGAGATTCGGCAGGTACTTGAGCACGTCTTCGGTATTGACGACGTTCCAGTTGTCGAATTGTGCCGGGGTGACGGTTTCGACCGTGGCGGGCAGATTCGGATCGACGGCACGCGTGGGCGCTGCGTTCGACGTGCCGTTCGATGCGCTCACGCTGACGGTGGGCAGCGTGGTGATGTCGGTGTTCGATGCGCTATCGGCTGCGGTTTGTGTGGTGCATTGTTCGGCGTGTGCGGTCGCGACCGCGAACGGTGCGATCAGCGAAAGCGGCAGGATCGGAAAAAACGGCGGCAAATGCCGCAACAAACCGAGACGAGCACGGGCGCGCAGGCGCAAACGCGCACCGCGCGAAACGGGCGTGGACATGTAGGAGACTTCCCCGGAAACGATGGACGTGCGGCTGCCCACGCGCGCGGCGTTGCTGCTTCGTTCGGGTCGATGCAGGCGATGCACGCGACGCGTTGGCGACAGCGCGCGCCTTCGCGCCGCTCAGGGTGTCATCGCGCGATAACGGGCGAGCGAAGACACGCTAATGGACGCAAGCGCCGAAGCAGACGACAGAACATGAGTGAGCGCGGATGGGCAGCCGGTGACGGCAGCGATCAGGCGAGCGCGGGTGGGGCGCGCGGACGGCCCGAGGGGAAGGCGCCGAACGGCGTGTGACGCGTGGAGAGCGTGGCGACGACGGGAGCGGCGATCGCGAAGCCGAGCGTGAGCGCGGGCACCGCGATAGACGGCATCGCCACATGATGTTCGAGCAGGTTGCAATAGCCGCAGGCGCCGAATGCGTCGTCGTGCGAAAGATGCGGCGCCGCCGATGCGGGTTGCAGCGCCGAGCACAGCGCGGCGTCGGGCTGCTGCGCCTGATGCGCGGCAACCAGTTGGCTCACGAGCGGCGCGAGCACGATGAGCCACATGGCGACGAGGCCAAGCCATGCGGTCAGCAGTGCGTGCTTGCGTAGTTTCATGATGGAGTGAGCGATTGCGCGCGCAGTCTACCACGCGTCGGCGCGTTTGCGCACGCGATCCGGCACGCTGAATCACGGCATAAAGCACAGCGTATTCGGTGCGTTGCGACCCTTGTTGCGCGGGCGTTTCGAATGCGCGTCTCTCGAATGCGCCCGTATTTAGAATCCGTCCTATAGCGCGTACTCGTGCGCTGCGCGAAGATCGTCGATATCCACACGATTACCACGCCGCGTTTCGCGGCGATCGATCATGCCTGTCTTTTCATTGCGTCCCGCGCCGAGTCTGCGCTGGGTGGCCCGCGCGTCCGAACCGTGCGGAGTGCCGACGAATTCCCCAGCCGACGAGGGCACGACGCGCGTCGCCGCCTGCGGTCTCGCGTTGCCGTCGGCGTTTGCGTTGCGACTGGAGGCGCGCCAGCACGTCAAGCCGACTGGAACGGCGCGCTGTCCGCTCGACGCGAGCACGTTGCGTCAGTGGTGCGTGCGTCGGCAGCGCGGCAGCTGTCCCGAGGAAGCGGGCGCACAGGCGCCGGTCTTTTTGCGCAGCGGCGGCGAGACGCCGGTCACGTCGATTCACGGTTCGCCGCATGCGCGCGCAAGGCTTCCAGATCCGCGATGAGCGCGGCGGCCAGCGTCTGCACGTTCTCGTCCCACGCGCCGGATTCGTGGATGGCGGCGCGCAGTTCGCGGCAGGTATCGTGCAGCACCGAAGGACCCAGCACGGCGATACCGCCCGCGACGCGATGCACCCATTCGCGCAGACGCTGTACGTCCTGCGTGCCGGCGATCCGCGCGAAATCGGCGAGATCGTGATCGGCCTGCTCGATGAAAATCGGCGCGAGTCCGGGCGGCAGGTCAGGGAAGCGCGGCGTCTGTTCATCGACGCCGGTTGCGTTGTCGGCGTTCAGCGGCGACGTGCCCGGCGTCGCTTGCGCGGGTTGTGCCGCGGCGTGATCGGCAAGCACACGCGAGGTCACGTCGGTCAGCACGCGCGCGAGTGCCGCGAGCGGCACGGGCTTGCTCAGATAGTCGGTAAATCCCAGCGTGCGGCCTTGCGCGATCTGTTCGGGCAGCGCATTGCCGCTCACCGCGTAGACGGGCAACGACGGCTGTTTCGCACGCGCGGTTTGCAGCAGCTCGTAGCCATTCATCTTCGGCATGTTGAGATCGGTGATGACGAGATCGACGTGCGCCGTCTCGAGTTTCGCGAGCGCTTCCTCGCCGTCCTTCGCCTCGATCACGTTCGCGCCCAGCGTGCGCAACTGGTCGCGCAGCAGCGAGCGGTTGAGCAGATTGTCTTCGGCGATCAGCACGCTCAAGCGGTGGAAATCAGCCGGCGCGTGTGCTTCTGCGCCGGCAGCGCCAGTGTCGGTCTGCGTGGGCGCTGCATCCGCGGCGGGCAACTGTCCGCGCAGCATCTGCGTCGCGGTGCGGATGCCCGCGAGGCTGTACAGGCTGACTTCCACGCCGCCGCCTTCGAGCGCGAGCGGCACGAGCGGTCCGTCCTGGCGCAGCCAGACGACTTTCGCCGGATCGCGCCACACGCGCTGCACGTCGTTCACGGAGAATTCGCCAGTGACCAGCAGATAGTCGAACGCGCCGTCGGGCGGCGTCTCGGTCGCATGCAGATAGACCGGCGTGCTGAGCCGGGCGTCGAAGAGATTCGTGAGCCATTCGCGATTCTCGGGCGCGCGGCACAGAAGCGCGGGATGCGGATCGGGCAGCGTCCATTGCTCGCCCGCGGTCGCCGCACCGTCCGTGCGCAGCGGCAGGCTGACGAGCACGCGCGTGCCCACGCCCAGCGTGCTTTCCACTTCGCAGCGGCCGTGCATGAGCGCCGCGAGCCGTCCGCAGATCGTCAGGCCGAGGCCCGTGCCGCGCGATTCGGTGAGCCGGTGGTCGTCGCCTTGCGTGAACGGCTGGAACAGGCGCGCCTTGAGGTCGTCGGGCATGCCCACGCCCGAATCGGCCACGCTGATGTCGAGCGTGGCGTCGCGCCAGGCCGCGCGCAACACGATCTTTCCGGAATGCGTGAACTTGAACGCGTTGCTCAGCAGGTTGTTGACGATCTGCGCGAGCCGGATCGGATCGAAGAACAGCCGCGCGGGAATGGCGCGGTCCATCACGAGATAGAACGGCAGCTTCTGGCGCACCGCGAGCGGCGCATGCGCGAGCGCGATGCGCACCAGCAGCGCGGCGATCGACTCGGCGTCCTCGGACAGCTTCATCGCGCCGACGTCGATCTTCGAGAAGTCGAGCACGTCGCTGACGATTTGCAGCAGTTCCGCCGCCGACACCTGCATGGCATCCACGCGCGCTTCCTGTTCGGCGGCGAGCGGCCCGCGCGCCACCAGTTCGATATTGCCGACCAGCGAGGCCAGCGGCGTGCGGATTTCATGACTCATCGCCGCGAAAAAGCTCACCTTGGTGCGCGCGGCTTCGTCGCTCGTGCGCTGCGCTTCGCGCAGCAGACGTTCGGCTTCGTAATGCTTCGACATGTCGGCGAACGCGCAGAACATCACCGCGTCGCGGTTCAGCGTGGCGGCCGCGTAGGTGATGTCGAGATGCACGCTCTCGCCGTTTTCGCGCGTGAGCGAAAACGGCAGGGCGTAGATCGGCGTGCTGGCCGTGCCTTCGTTGACAGGCGCGGGCAGATGCTTTTCGAACTCGAGGCAGAGCGCGGCGGGCAGGCGCGTCGCGCGGGTGTCGAGGCCGAGCACGTTGCGCACGATCTGATTGGCGATGACGATATCGAAGTCGCGTTTGCGCACGATGCACAGGCCGATCGGCGTCGCGTGCACGAGCAGATGATTGAGCAACTCGTTTTCGAGCGCGCGCGTGGCCTCGCCATAGGTGCGCGCGAGCACGCGCCGGTTCCAGTAACGCAGCAGCGAGAGCAGCATCAGCACCAGTGCGACCGTGAGTAGCAGCACCACGGCGACGGGCGCGCGGATCTGGCGCAGATGGTCGGCCCACGACAGCGCCAGCAGGTAGTGGCCGAAATCGTGAACGAGCGGGCGCTCGCGCATCGCCCAGCCGAAACGCGGCAGCAGATGGAAGCGGCCGGTCGGCTCGCTCGCGAGGTAACGCTCGATCACTTGCGTCGCGCCGTCGGAGAGCGGTCCGGCGAGGCGCAGGCCATCCGCATCGACGAGCACGGGCGCGACGTCCGGCCCGTTGCCGTCCGGGTCGCGGCCGAGCGTCGCGATGTCGACGCTCGTCAGCACGAGCGCATAGGGCTTGCCGTCCTTGAGCACGCTGGTCGCGCCGAGCACGAGGTTCGGCGCGAAGCCCAGCGCGGCGGGCGGCCGGAACCAGATGACCGAACGCCCCCGGCCCACCGAGAGCGGGTCCGCGCCGCGCGCGCTCATGTGCAGCAGCGCGCTGTCGACCAGCACGCGCGCGCCTTCGCCGGGGCGCAGCGGGCCGTCCGGCAGGTGCGCGGCGGGCGCGAGCTGATAGCCGTAGGCGGCGCTGCCGTCGACGAGCACGAACAGCAACGGCGTGTCCGAACTCGCGTGGGACATCGCGTCGATCGCACGGTCGCAGAGCGCGCGCAGCGGCGGCGAGCCATCCACGCCTGCGAACGTCGGCGCGCAGTGCGCGTGCGCGGCGGGCGTGTCGTCGGCGACGAGCAGCGACGCCTCCTTGAGGCCGAGCAGCAGGCGCGCGCTCGTGAGCTGGTTGTACCGGAACGACAGCGCTTCGTTGCTCTGCGCGATGGTCGCGCGCAACTGGGCGCCGTCGCCTGCAAGCGAGAGGAACGCGATCGTCGTGATCGCCACGCAGGCGGCCGCGACCGCGGCGAACACCAGCAGGCCGATCAGCATCGTGAACACGCGGCGTTCGCGCCGCAGATTGTGTTCGAGCGCCTTCAGCGTGGCGAACGGCGACGCGTTGGGCGCGGAGGCGTTGGCTTCCATCAGGCGAATCCGTGCTCGCTCGCGTAGCGGATCAAATCGGCGTTCGAATCGAGATGCAGCTTGCGCATGGCCGCGCGTTTCTGCGTGGCGACCGTCGTGACCGAGCGGTTCAGGCGCTTCGAGATCTCGGTCACGTTCAGGCCGAGCGCGAAGAGGCGCACGACTTCGAGTTCGCGCGGCGAAAGCGGATTGCTGCGGCGGAATTCGTCCACGTTCGCGCCGTCCAGTGCGAGACGTTCGGCGACGCGCGCCGAGAGCGTGGTGCCCGGCTCGACGAGCGCGCGCCGGCAGACTTCGGCGAGCACGGTGATCGGCTCTTCTTTTCCGACGAGTCCGGCCACGCCCAGTGCTGTCAGTTCGTGCAGGATGCCGCCGTTCGTGAGCATCGTGAACACGACGACGGGCAGACCGGGGTAGAGGCGGCGCAGGCGGGCGATCAGGCGCAGGCCGTCTTCGTCCTCGACTTCGCCTTGCATCGAGAAGTCGGTGACGAGCAGATCGCAAGGCGTCCTGCGCAACAGGTCGAGCAGACGCGCGCCCGAGTCGGCGGTGCCGACCACCGTGCAGCCGGGCGCCTGGGTCAGATAGTCGCTGATGGCCGTGAGCACGAGCGGATGGTCGTCGGCGACCACGATCCGCAGGGTTTGCGTGGCGTTCGTCATGGGCGGGTGCGTAGCGGCTCGCGCGCGTCGGCACGGTCCCGCCTACACGCGCGGAGATCCCTGCTGACAGTGTTTGACGTCTTCAGCCGATTATATGACAGCGCGGAATGAGGATCATTGTAGGGTGGCGGTCAGCGGGAGGACGCTCGGCCTGGGATTGCGCGGCGATAACCGCTTCGTCATGCGATCTATTCCGACAGACGCGGAAGCGAAGGACTCGCGCGCGGCGTGAAATCAGGAACCGCAGGTCGAACGCCGCCGCGATTCCGCTTGATTCGCGGCCGGGCAATGCGCCTGATAGCAGTTGACCGCAATGCGGATTTCCTCGCCCGAGGCCGTCTTGCAGCTTTGCTGGCAGGTGCGGGTCGGCATGTGCGCGAAGCGGATCGGCGCGATGGTCGGCGCGTGGGCCGGTGCGGTGATCGGTGCGTGAAGACCGGCGCAACCGGCAGCCGTCGCGCGCGTGGACGGGCGCGCTTGCGGTGCGACGCTCGCCAGATAGAAGATCAGCGCGCCCGCGAGCATCGCGCCGCCGAGCGTGAGCATCGCCATCGTCAGACCGAATGGGGCGCGCGGCATCACGCCGAGCATGAAAAGCGCGGCAAAGAACGCGATATAGACGATGGGCAACAGCACGATGCCGACGCCGCTTGCCCGTTCGCACGCGCGCGCAATCCGCGCGGCGTCGGCTTGGGGCAGGCGTTGGAACGTGGCGGCGAACATGATCGGACCTTTTGCGTGAGTGGAGACAGCGTGGCGTGCGGGGCGCGGTTTCGTCGCGGAGCCCGTATGAGTTCGGTGGGGCTCGATGGGGCTCGGTGACGGAGGCGGCCACGCTCTGGCCACACCTTCACTCTAAGAGGCGCGCCGCGCAGGCAAAATCAGACGATTTCGAGAAACGCGGCGGCGCTGCTGCGGAGCAGCAAAAAGACCGCCAAAGTCCGGCGATGGCGGCGCACGAAAGCCCGCCCGACGCGGCTTCGCGCAGAATTCTTCATCCAGTTTGTGAACTCGATGCGCGGCGCATGGTCAGATACCGCCAAGGAGGGCGGACGTGACCGCCGCAGCCATCCATCGGCCCGGCTGCCACGCGCGCCATCCTGTGGCCCCTCGCGGGGCGCGCCGCTCGAACGGGGCTGCGCCCGCGAGACTCATCGAAGCATCGCTTTTACGGGAACACCTCAATGCGCCGACGTCAATTTCTTCTCAGCTCCAGCGCCGCACTCGCCGCAAGCGGCCTCGCTCTCGCGGGCTGCACGACGACCCCGCTGGGTTCAAGTAACAGCGCCGCGCAGAACGCGGCCAAACGCAATGCCATCGACGCCAGCGTGGACGCCACGCTCTCGCGTCTCTACGGCACGGTGTCCGGCTCGCAGGAACTGCTCTCGAAAGCCAGCGGCGTGCTGGTCTTTCCGAACGTGATCGCCGCGGGCTTCTGGATCGGCGGCCAGTACGGCACCGGCGCGCTGCGCGTGAACGGCCGCACGTCGGGCTACTACAGCACCGTGGCGGGCTCGTTCGGCCTGCAGATCGGCGCGCAATCGAAGGCCATCATCTTCGCGTTCATGAACGAGGGCGCGCTCGACAGCTTCGTGCGCAGCCAGGGCTGGTCGGCGGGCGCCGACGCCACGGTCGCGGTCGTAACCGTGGGCGCGAACGGCAATGTCGATACGTCGACGGCCATGAGCCCCGTCGAAGCCTTCGTGCTGACCAATGCCGGTCTCATGGCCGGCGTTTCGCTCGAAGGCGTGAAGGTCTCGCGTCTCGTCATCTGAGCGGGCGCGCCGCGCCCGTCCGGCGCGGCCCGTGCGCTTGCCTCGATCGTATCGACCGTATCGAGTGCTTCGCGCGCACGGGCCGCCAGTCGGTTTTCCGCCTTTCCCCGCGTTTTCCCTGATCTCCACGCCGACTTCTGTGCCGCTTCGAGCACATGAACGGTGCATCCGCGCGCGCCCGGTTTCCAGAATTTTTTGGCCGATGTAGCGTGCGGGGACGGCCCCCTGCAAATCCCATTTCACCCGCCCGCGCGCGTTCCGGCACGCGCCGCGCAACGCGTTTTCGCAGGGTTAACTATGATTTTGGAAATATTTAAATCTAAACTATACTGGCCCGACGCATGACGATGGCGTCGTCGTGCGCCACGGTTTCGAACATCGCGAAGAGGACGGTCATGGCAGAGCGGTCGTTTGTCGAGGAAGTGAAGAAACTGCGCCTCGGCGCAGGCGAAGTGTTCAGCGGCGAGGGCATTCTCGCGGTGACGAAGGCGCTGCTCGAATCGGGCGTGGCCTATGTGGCGGGCTATCAGGGCGCGCCCATCTCGCATCTGATGGACGTGCTGGCCGACGCCCAGGACATCCTCGCCGACCACGGCATCCGCTTCGAGAACAGCGCGAGCGAGGCCACGGCCGCCGCGTCGCTGGCCGCCTCGGTCAACTATCCGCTGCGTGGCGCCGTCACCTTCAAGGCGACCGTGGGCACGAACGTCGCGTCCGACGCGCTCGCGAATCTCGCCTCGGGCGGCGTGACGGGCGGCGCGCTCGTGATCGTCGGCGAAGACTATGGCGAAGGCTCGTCGATCATGCAGGAGCGCAGCCACGCGTTCGCGATGAAGTCGCAGATCTGGCTGCTCGATCCGCGTCCGAATCTGCCGTGTATCGTGCAGGCCGTGAAGGACGGCTTCGATCTTTCCGAGGCGAGCAGCACGCCGGTGATGCTGCAATTGCGCATTCGCGCGTGCCACGTGCATGGACAGTTCGTGGCGTCCGACAATCGACGCCCGGCGTTCACGATCAAGGATGCGCTCGAACATCCGAGCCGCGACGTCGACCGCATCGTGCTGCCGCCCGCGAGTTTCCTGCACGAGCGCGAAAAGATTCACGAACGCTGGCCCGCCGCGGTGAAGTTCATCGAGGAGCGCCGGCTCAACGAATTCTTTGCCGACGATAAAAGCGACTGGCACGATATCGGCCTCGCCGTGCAAGGCGGCAGCTACAACACGGTGCTGCGCGCGCTGGAACGGCTGGGTCTCGCCGATGTCTACGGCGACTCGGCGATTCCGCTGTACGTGATGAACGTGGCCTATCCGCTGATCGATTCGGAGTGGGAGCGTTTTTGCGCGGGCAAGCGCGCCGTGCTCGTGATCGAGGAAGGGCAGCCGAATTTCGTCGAGCAGAACGCGAGCGCGATTCTGCGTCAGCGCGGCGTGAACGCCACGCTGCACGGCAAGGACATGCTGCCGCTCGCGGGCGAGTACAACGCCGCGACGGTGGTGAAGGGCCTGCGTGCGTTCTTCGAGCGCTATGGCGTGCTGGCCGCGCAAGCCGCGCCGCGCAAGGTGATTCCGGTGCAGGCCGTGGCCACGGCGGCCGCCGAAAGTCCCGTTCAGCCCACGCTCGACGACAGCGTGCATGCGCGTCCGCCGGGCTTCTGCACGGGCTGTCCCGAACGCCCGATCTTCACGGCGATGAAGCTCGTCGAGCGCGAGCTCGGGCCGCATCACGTAAGCGCCGACATCGGCTGCCATCTGTTCTCGATCTTGCCGCCGTTCAATCTCGGCGCGACGACGATGGGCTACGGCCTCGGCAGCGCGAGCGCCGCCGCGCTCAACGCGCCCGCGAGCAAGCGCGCGATCTCGGTGATGGGCGACGGCGGCTTCTGGCACAACGGTCTGACGAGCGGCATCGCCAACGCGGTGTTCAACAAGAGCGACAACCTGACGATCGTCGTCGATAACAGCTATACGTCGGCGACGGGCGGCCAGGACATTCTGTCGTCGACGGCGCTCAATCCCACCCGCAGCACGGGCCACGAAATCGAGCAGGCGGTGCGCGGCGTGGGCGTGAAATGGGTCAGGACGGTGCGCCGCACCTACGACCTCAAGACCATGATGGCCACGCTCAGGGACGCGCTCACGACCGGCGCGAAAGGGCCGAAGGTGCTGATCGCGCAGAGCGAATGCATGCTGAACAAGCAGCGTCGCGAGAAACCGAAGCAGCGCAAGGCGATAGCGGCGGGCGAGCGCGTGGTGCGCGAGCGCTTCGGCGTCGATTCGGATACCTGTACCGGCGATCATTCGTGCATCCGGCTGTCGGGTTGCCCGTCGCTGTCGATCAAGCCCAATCCCGATCCTCTGCGCACCGATCCGGTCGCGAGCGTGCTCGATAGCTGCGTGGGTTGCGGCCTGTGCGGCGAGGTTTCGCATGCGGCGGTGCTGTGCCCGTCGTTCTATCGCGCGCAGATCATCAGCAATCCTACTAAAGTGGATCGCTTGCGGCAGCGCCTGCGCAACGCGGTGATCGGCTGGCTGCAACGCCGCGAGGCGCAGCGCCGCGCGCGCTACGCATTCTGATTCGGCATTTTGATTCCAGGGCGAAACCATGACGACAACCCAACCGATCAAGATTGCGATTCTGGCCATGGGCGGCGAGGGCGGCGGCGTGCTGGCCGACTGGATCGTCGATCTCGGCGAGCACAACGGCTACTACGCGCAGACCACCTCGGTGCCCGGCGTCGCGCAGCGCACCGGCGCGACCATTTACTACGTCGAGCTGTTCGCCCGCGAGGCGCACGAGCCGCGCACGCCGGTGCTGGCGCTCATGCCGCTGCCCGGCGACGTCGACGTGGTGCTCGCCTCCGAGCTGATGGAAGCGGGCCGCGCCGTGCAGCGCGGACTCGTGACGGCGGAGCGCACGACGCTCGTGGCGTCGACGCATCGCGTGTATTCGATAGCCGAGAAAACCGCGCTGGGCGATGGCCGCGTCGACGACAGCGCGCTCGTCGCGCACGCGCACCAGGCCGCGAAACGCTTCGTGCGCTTCGACATGGCGCAGGCCGCCGAGGCGAGCGGCAGCGTGATCAGCGCGGTATTGTTCGGCGCGCTTGCGGGCACGGGCGTGCTGCCGTTCAGCCGCGCGCAGTTCGAGGCCACCATCGAGCGCGGCGGCGTGGGCGTGAAGCCGAGCTTGCGCGCGTTTGAACTAGGCTTCTCGCGTGCCGATGTCGATACCGACACCGACGCCTCATCGCCCACGCAAACGGAACAGCCAGAGCAGGCTCAAACGCCCGCGCCGCGCGATCCCGCCGTCGCGAGACTGATCGAACGCGTACGCACGGATTTGCCCGCTGACGCGCAGCCGTTCGCGATCGAAGGCGTGCGTCGCCTGATCGACTATCAGGACCCCGATTACGCCGCGTCCTATCTCGATCGTCTGATCCAATTGCGCGCCGCGCTGCCCGACACCGACCGCGCCTTGCTGCGCGAAACGGCACGCCATCTCGCGCTCTGGATGTCGTACGAAGATACGATTCGCGTCGCCGATCTGAAGACGCGCGGCTCGCGTTTCGAGCGCGTGCGCGGCGAAGTGCGCGCGCAGGCCGATCAACTGCTCGCCATCAACGAGTTCATGCATCCGCGCATCGAGGAAATCTGCGAGACGCTGCCTGCCGGTCTCGGGCGCTGGCTCGCGAAACCGCATGGCGTGCATCGGCTCGTGAAGCGTTTCGCGGCGTCGGGGCGCGTCGTGCGCACGAGTTCGCTGCGCGGCTACCTGCTACTCTATGCGGTCGCGCGTCTGCGCGGCCTGCGCCGCCGCACGCTGCGCTACGAACTGGAGCACGCGCGCATCGACGGCTGGCTTGCGCAGATCGTCGAGTCGGCGCGCCACAATCCGGCGCTGGCGACCGAAGTCGCGCAATGCCAGCGTCTCGTGAAGGGTTACAGCGACACGCATGCGCGCGGGCTGGCGAATTTCCAGACCGTGATGGCGGCGGTCGCGCGCGCGGGGCAGCGGCTCGCGCCGGCCACGCTGCGCGAGTTGCGCGACGCCGCGCTCGCCGACGAGCACGGCCACAAGCTGCGCGCGGCGCTCGCGAGACACGCGCTCGCCTGATTCGTACGCGGCGCGCGGCAAGACATCGAGATCGAGATTGACATGAAAGCGCCCACCTTCAGCCGTCCGCACAAGATTCATTTTTCCGAATGCGATCCCGCGGGCATCGTGTTTTATCCGCAGTATTTCGTGCTGTTCAACGATCTGATCGAGGCGTGGATCGACGACCTGCTGCCCGAGGGTTATCACGGCGTGATCGGCGCGCGGCGCATCGGCATGCCGACCGTGCGGCTCGAAGTCGATTTCAAGGCGATCAGCAAGATGGGCGACCGCGTGACGCTGTCGCTCGATGTGCAGCGGCTCGGCAATGCGTCGCTGGTGCTCGCGTGGGCCTGCACGGGCGCGGACGGCGTGGTGCGCATGAGCGCGCTGCAAACCCTGGTGACGACCTCGCTCGACACGCACAAGGCCATTCCGATGCCCGACGATTTGCGCGGCGCCATCGAGCTGGCCATGGCGCGCGCGCAGACCGGCTGAGCGCTGCCGCTTCGAGGTTCAGGCCGGCGGCCGATGCAGTTCGATCAAGAGCCGCAGCGTGGCCTTCAGTTCTTCGGCCTTGTCCTTGCCGAGCGGTTCGAGCACCTGATCCTCGTGCAGTTTGGCCTGCACCATCAGTTCCGATACGAGCTTCTGCCCGCGCGGCGTGATGCGCACGTTCGTTACGCGCCGGTCGGCTTCGCTCGGAATCCGCTTGACGTAGCCCTGCGCCTCCATGCGGTCGAGCAGGCGTGTCACGGTGGGCTGCTTCGTCACCGAAATCTGCGCGAGCCGTCCGATGCTGATGGGCTTGCCGTCCGAGAGCGTGGAGAGCACGCGCCAGTCCGATACCTCGAATCCCGCCGCCTGCACGATCACGTGGAATTCGCCCGAGATCAGCTGGCTGACCTGGGCGAGCAGCGCGGGCGTGTAGCTGTCGACGAAGCTGGGGGCGATGGGCTGGCTCATACGGGTCTGGACGGGCGGGTGGCGAATCGGTGGAAACGTGGTGGAAACGGCCGGGACGGCCGGAACGCAAACATACCACGACGCTTGTGCGGCCCCTTGTCGGCGAAAGGAAAAAGGGGTTAACCATGATTTTGAATTGATTTATACCTAAAGATAATTTTGGCGTCTTAGGATGAATTCGCCGTGCGGGCGGATGACGGTCGAGGAGCGGCAAAACAGCGGTAGAACAAGCGGACAAGCAGTTCAGAACCGAAAGGAGCGCAAGATGACGAGCAGTCTGCAGCAACTGACCACCGATCTCGCGAGCGGCCGTGTGCGCATCGTGGACCTGACGCAAACGCTGTCGCCCGAGTTTCCGGCGCTGCAGTTGCCGCCGCAGTTCGGCCAGGTGTGGGCGTTCAGGATGGAGACGATCAGCCAGTACGACGAGCAGGGTCCGGGCTGGTACTGGAACAACTTTTCCTGCGGCGAGCACACCGGCACGCACTTCGACGCGCCCGTGCACTGGATCTCCGGCAAGGACCACGCGCAGAACTCCGTCGATACGATCGACGTGAAGAATTTCGTGGCGCCCGCGGTCGTCGTCGATGCGAGCGCCGAGATCGCGGCGGATCCGGACTGGCTGCTGACCGTCGAGTTTCTGGAGGCGTGGGAAGCGCGGCACGGCCGTATTCCCGCCGGCGCGTGGGTGCTGCTGCGCTCGGACTGGTCGAAGCGCACCGATCCCGCCGAATTCCTCAATCTGCGCGAGGACGGCGCGCATACGCCCGGCCCGACCCAGGCGGCCGTCGAGTGGCTGATCCACGAACGCCAGGTGCATGGCTTCGGCGTGGAAACCATCAATACCGATGCGGGCCAGGCCTATGCGTGGCCGGTGCCGTATCCGTGTCACACGCTCATGCACGGCTCGAATCGCTACGGCCTGCAATGCCTGAAAAATCTCGATCAACTGCCGCCGACGGGCGCGGTCATCGTTTCCGCGCCGCTGAAGATCCAGGCCGGTTCGGGCAGCCCGTTGCGCGTGCTGGCGATGGTGCAGGACTGAAACCGGCGCGCCTGAGACGCATTGCGGCAGGACATTTCATCGCATGAATCAGCGTCCGGTGTACGAATTGATGTAAATCAATGTCAGTGGGTCGGACGCCAGTACGCTTTGACTATCGACCACGATTTCACGAGCGAACAGGAGAAAAACCATGCGTGCAATGGACGTCATGACCCCGAACGTCGTTACCGTCAGTCCCGAAACGAGCGTGCGCGACGCAGCGAAGCTGCTGCTGGACCGGCGCATCAGCGGTGCGCCGGTGCTCGATGCGCAGGGGCAGCTCGTGGGCATCATCAGCGAGGGCGATTTGCTGCGGCGCATCGAGATCGGCACCGACAGCACGCGCCGCAAGCGCTGGCTCGACTTCTTCGCGACCAACGCCGACGCGGACGCCTACGTGAAGTCGCACGCGCGCCGCGTCGAAGACGTGATGACGACCGAGATCGTCAGCGTGAACGAGGAAGATTCGCTCACGCACATCGCGGCGCTGATGGAGCGGCGCGGCGTGAAGCGCGTGCCGGTGCTGCGCGACGGCAAGCTCGTGGGCATCGTGAGCCGTGCGAATCTGTTGCAGGCGCTGGCGAGCAGCGCCGAGGAGCCGCAGCCGGTGTCGCCGAGCGATCGCGAGATCCGCGAGCGTCTGGTGGAGGAACTCGAAGGGCGGCCGTGGGCGTTCGCGGGCCGTAACGTCGTCGTGCGCGAGGGCGTGGTGCATCTGTGGGGCACTTTCAATTCCGCCGACGCCGTGCGTGCGGTGCGCGTGGCCGCCGAAGGCATTCCCGGCGTGCGCGCCGTGGAGGATCACACCGAACCGTATCCGATCATGCCGGGCATCTGAGATCCGGAATCTGGCGCGGCCGACCGGAACCGACCGGAACCGGCGCGCATCGCACGTAAAAAGGCCGGCGCAACGCCGGCCTTTTTCATCGGATCGACGATTGCGTCATGCGCCGGCCGCAAGCGCGTTTTCCAGCGTGGCGAAGGTCCGCGCGGCGGTGCGGTCGAAATGCAGCGGCGTGACCGACACGCGTCCCGAGCCGACGACGGCCGTTTCCGTATCCGGGCCGTTTTCGCGCGGACCGCGATGAAAGCGCAGCCAGTGATAGTCGATGCCGCGCGGATCGGTCAGCGGCACCACGTCGATGCCTTGCACGAGGCCCACGCCCTGACGCGTGACGGTCAGCGGTCCCGCCGCGCTGGCGTCCACATCGGGGAAATTCACGTTCAGGCACACGGGCGCGTCGTGCGCGATCGCGGCGAGACGGCGGATCACGTCCGGCGCGAGCGCGCGTGCCGTGTCCCAGCGCACGTGCTCGCGGTCGCGGAAGGTCTGGCTGAGCGCGATCGACGGCAGGCCGAGCAACAGGCCCGTCATGGCCGCGCCGACGGTGCCCGAGAACATCGTCTCCACGCCGAGGTTGGCGCCGCGGTTGATGCCGGAGAGCACCAGCGTGGGCGTGACGTCGCCCATCAACTGGCGCACGGCCATCACCACGCAGTCGCCGGGCGTGCCGAGCACGCCGAAGCGGCGCTCGCCGCGGCGGCTCACGCGCAGCGGCGAATGCAGGCTGATCGAATGCGAGGTGCCGCTCTGGTCGTGTTCGGGCGCGACGACCCAGACTTCGTCGGCCAGTTCGTGCGCGACTTCTTCGAGCACGGCGAGGCCGGGCGCGTCGATGCCGTCGTCATTGGTCAGGAGCACGCGGGGCAGTTTCGGTGCGGATACGGACATGGTGGTTAGCGCTTCCAGTGAGGGGGCGGGGGAAGGTCATTATCGGATAAAGGGCCATTTCGCGACGGGAGCCCTCGCATCCGGGATAGACTAGCGCGTCGGCGTGCGCGCCGAATCCCGATGATCCGAAGCCCCTGACGACGCGCGCGGCGTGGCCGCAGCGAGGAGAACCCCGTGAAGCCGCAAGACCCGCCGGATATTGCTCGCGTGCTGTTTGTCGTCGCGATCCTCTGCGCGTTGACGGTCGGCAGCCTCTACGTCATGCGCCCGTTCCTGCCCGGGCTGATCTGGGCGACCACCATCGTCGTCGCCACCTGGCCCGCCATGCTCGCCGTCGAGCGGCGCTGCCGGCGGCGCTGGCTCGCCACGCTCTGCATGCTGCTGATTCTGCTGGTGGTGATCGTGCTGCCGCTCTACGAAGCGATCTCCACGCTCGCCGCGCACGGCGCCGAGATCATGGACCTGATCCGCAAGCTGCCGGATTACGCACTGCCGCCGCCGCCCGGCTGGGTGCACGACCTGCCGATGATCGGCGCGCGCGTGGCCGACAAATGGCAGTCGTTCTCCGACGCCGGTCCCGGCGGCCTGCTCGCGCAGCTCGAACCTTACGCGTCGATTGCGGCGCACTGGTTGATCGGCCATGCGGCTTCGGTGGGCGTGTTCGTGATCCACATGTTCATCACGGTGATCATCACCGGCCTGCTCTACATGCAGGGCGAGAAGGCCGCCGCCTATGTCGTGCGCTTCGCGGCGCGCGTCGCGCCCAGCCACGGCGCGCAAGCCGTCAAGCTCGCGGGCGCGTCGATTCGCGCGGTCGCGCTCGGCATCGTCGTCACGGCGGTGCTGCAATCGGCGCTCGGCGGCATTGGCCTCGCCGTGGCGGGCGTGCCGGGCGCGGGCGTGCTCACTGCCGTGCTGCTGATGCTCTGTCTCGCGCAGATCGGCCCGGCCCTGCCGCTGCTCGGCGGCGTGATCTGGCTGTTCATGCACGACGCGAATGTCGCGGCGATCCTGCTCGCGATCTGGTCGGTGATGGTGGCGATGCTCGACAACTTCGTGCGCCCCGTGCTGATCCGGCGCGGCGTGAATCTCTCGATGCTGCTGATCCTCGCCGGCGTGCTGGGCGGCCTGTTCGCGTTCGGCATCGTCGGCCTGTTTATCGGGCCGGTCATTCTTGCGGTGTCGTCCACCTTGCTGACGGCCTGGATCGACAAGACGCCGGCATCCAGCGCCTGACCCGCGTCGGCAACGGCTGCGCGCGGATCAAGACGCTATTCGTCTGAATGCCGCGCCCGGCCGCCGGTGCGACAGCCTGGCAACGCGCCGCACGATTCGACGCTAGGATGACGGCTGGACTTCGCTTTGGCTCTTGCGTTTTGCGCGTCTTCGACCGCCGGGGCGTCGCTGCCCGAGTGGCGTCATTCGCGTTCACGCGCGTTTTCTTGCGCCCGATAATCCGCACACGTCGTCCCGCCGTTCGTGGACGCGCGCGTGGCTTCGCGCGGCGCACCGCTATCGAGGAGGGGAAATGGCTCAGTTCAACTGCGACATTTGCGGCGTGCGTCCTGCGACCGTGCGGGTGGCCGTGTTGCAGGACGGCAGGCGGCGTTATCTCGACGTCTGCGATTATCACTACGCGCAGCTTACGCGCCATCAGCGCACGGTGAGTCCGCTCGAATCGCTGTTCCGCGGCGCGCAGCAGGCCGCGGGCGATCCTGCGGCTCAACCCGCGCCGCAGACCATGGAAGCCGGCGACGGCGCGATCGTCGAGCGCTATTTCAGCGACACGGCGCGCGAATTGCTGCAACGCGCGGCCGAACGCGCGGTGCAGTTCGGCCGCCGCGAAGTCGACACGGAACATTTGCTGTACGAACTTGCGGGCAACGATGCGGGCGCGGCCATGCTCAAGCGCCTCGGCATCGAGCCCGACGACGTGCGCGCCTTCATCGACGCCAACGCGCAAAAGCGCGAAGCGGGCGCAGCGCACGACGAAGCGCGCATGGCCGTGTCGCCGCGACTCAAGGGCGCGCTCGACCGCGCCTTCCTGGTCTCGCGCGAACTCGGTCACAGCTACGTCGCGCCCGAGCATTTGCTGTTCGGTCTCACGCAGGTGCCGGACAGTTTCGCGGGTCATCTGCTGGGCCGCTACGGCGTGACGCCGCAAAAGGTGCTGCAACGGCTCGTCGAGGCGCAAGGCGACAAGCGCGAGCAGCCCGCCGCGAAGGCGCCGAGCCCCACGCCGCAACTCGATCAATACAGCCGCGATCTCACCGCGCTCGCGAGCGAGGGCAAACTCGATCCCGTGATCGGCCGGTCGAGCGAAATCGAAACCGTGGTGGAAGTGCTCGCGCGCCGTCGCAAGAACAATCCGGTGCTGATCGGCGAGCCGGGCGTGGGCAAAACGGCCATCGCCGAAGGGCTCGCGCAGCGCATGCTGAGCGGCGACGTGCCCGAGTCGCTGCGCGGCAGACGGCTCGTCGAACTGAATGTGAACGGCCTGATCGCGGGCGCGAAATATCGCGGCGAATTCGAGGAGCGCGTGAAGGGCGTGATGGAGGAAATCAACGCGCAGCGCGAGACGCTCGTGCTGTTTATCGACGAAGTGCACATGATCGTGGGCGCGGGGCAAGGCGGCAACGAAGGCGGCCTCGATATCGCGAACGTCTTCAAGCCCGCGATGGCGCGCGGCGAGCTGAACCTGATCGGCGCGACCACGCTCGCGGAATACCAGAAGTACATCGAGAAAGACGCCGCGCTCGAACGGCGCTTTCAGCCGGTGTTCGTCGCCGAGCCGAGCGTCGATCAGACCATCAATATTCTGCGCGGACTGCGCGATAAACTCGAAGTCCATCATCATGTGACCATTCGCGACGACGCGCTCGTGTCCGCCGCCGAATTGTCCGACCGCTATGTCACGGGCCGTTTTCTGCCCGACAAGGCCATCGACCTGATCGACCAGGCGGCGGCGCGCGTGCATCTTTCGGCGACCTCGCGGCCCGCCGCGATTCTCGAACTCGAATCCGAACTCGCGCAGCTCAAACGCGAGCAGGACTACGCGGCCACGCGCAAGAATTTCGAGCGCGCGCATGCGCTCGACGACCCCATCGCCGAGAAGGAAAAGTCGCTCGCCGACGCCACGAGCGACTGGAAAGGCCAGCTCGGTTCGGTCACATCCGACGTGACGACGGAGCAGGTGGCCGAGATCGTGTCGAAGCTCACCGGCGTGCCCGTCACGCAGCTCACGGCGGAGGAGCGCACGCGGCTGCTCGAAATGGAGCAGCGTCTGCACGAGCGCGTGATCGGTCAGAATCAGGCGATTGTCGCGGTCAGCGATGCCGTGCGCCGCTCGCGCGCCGGCTTGCGTCGCGGCCGACGCCCGACCGCCGTGTTCCTGTTTCTCGGCCCGACCGGCGTGGGCAAGACCGAACTGGCGAAGGCGCTGGCCGAAGTGGTGTTCGGCGACGAGGACGCCATCGTGCGCATCGATATGAGCGAGTACATGGAGCGCCACGCGGTGTCGCGACTGATCGGCTCGCCGCCGGGTTACGTGGGTTACGACGAGGGCGGCCAGTTGACCGAGCGCGTGCGCCGCCGACCGTACTGCGTGATTCTGCTCGACGAGATCGAGAAGGCGCATCCGGACGTCTATAACGTGCTGCTGCAGGTATTCGACGACGGTCGCCTCACCGACGGCAAGGGCCGCGTGGTCGATTTCAGCAACACGGTGGTGATCGCGACGAGCAATCTCGGCTCCGACGTGGTCTCGGGCCAGAAGCGTTCGGGTCCGGGCTTTCTCGCGAGCGCCGATGCGTCGATGCAGAGCGCCGTGCTGGGCGAGTTGCGCCAGCATTTCCGCCCGGAGTTTCTGAACCGCATCGACGACATCATCGTTTTTCAGCCGCTCTCCGACGATGAACTGCGTTCGATCGTGCGCCTGCAACTCGAACAGGTGCAGCGTATGGCGCGCAGTCAGGATATCGATCTCAGCTTCGACGAGAGCGTGGTGGATTTCCTTGCCGCCGAGGGTTATCGGCCCGAGTACGGCGCGCGCGAGCTGAAACGCCAGATCCAGCAGGCCATCGAGAACGAGCTTGCCAAGGAAATGCTCAAGGGCGAGGTGAAGGAGGGCGCGAAGGTCGTGTGCCGTTACGATACGGCGCAACGCCGCGTCGAATTCGCGGCGCAGTCCTGAGCATCGTGTGATGGGCCGATGACGCGTCTGGCGTGGCTGGACGCGTCATCGGCCCGAAGTTTTCCCGGTTTCCGTTCGGAAACTTTTGTACGGCGGCGACCCGGCACGCGTCGTGCCCGCACCACGCTTTCGCGCCAAATTGATTTGTTTTGTGTACGTCTTCCGGACAGACACATTGGGATACAAAGCGCGCGCGCGATTCCGCTATAAATCCTCTGAAGCGTTTTTCTGCCGCCGCGCCTGCGATCGTTCGATCCGCATATGACGGCGAATTCGAGCAACCGCGCTGATTCCGGCGCGGGCCTTTTCAGAAGACAACCAGGAGAAGTGGGCTCATGTCCGATCCCGTCAATGTCCGCCGTCGCCGTATTCTCGGTACAACGCTCGCGAGCTTCAGCCTCGCGGATCTGGGGCTGAGCAGCCTCGCGCACGCGCAATCGTCGAACGAGACAGCGGGCAACTCGCGCACCGGCAGCGGCGCGTCGTTCGGGCCGATCAAGCAGATCGACGCGGGCGTGCTCAACGTCGGCTATGCGGAAGCCGGTCCGAAGAACGGCACGCCGGTGCTGTTGCTGCACGGCTGGCCCTACGACATCCACAGCTACGTGGAAGTGGCGCCGATGCTTGCCGCAGCGGGTTATCGCGTGATCGTGCCGTATTTGCGCGGTTACGGCTCGACGCGTTTTCTCTCGGCGGATACGCCGCGCAACGGGCAGCAGGCGGTGACCGCCGTGGACATCATCGCACTGATGGATGCGCTCAAGATCGATCAGGCCGTGCTCGGCGGCTACGACTGGGGCGCGCGTACGGCCGATACGATCGCCGCGCTGTGGCCCGAGCGCGTGAAGGGGCTGGTTTCCGTGAGCGGTTATCTGATCGGTAGCCAGGCGGCGAACAAGAATCCGCTGCCGCCGAAAGCGGAACTGCAATGGTGGTATCAGTTTTATTTCACGACCGAGCGCGGCGAACTGGGTTACGCGCAGAATCGCGACGCGTTCAACAAACTGATCTGGCAACTTGCCTCGCCGAAATGGAATTTCGATGACGCGACTTACGCGCGCTCGGCTGCTTCGTTCCAGAATCCCGATCACGTGGCGGTGGTGATTCATAACTATCGCTGGCGTCTCGGTCTGGTGCAGGGCGAAGCGCGTCTCGACGGCCTCGAACAGCGTCTGGCCGCCGCGCCGACCATTTCGGTGCCGACGATCACGATGGAAGGCGATGCGAATGGCGCGCCGCATCCGCCGCCCGAAGCGTATGCGAAGAAGTTCACCGGCAAGTATCTGCATCGCAATTTGACGGGCGGTATTGGGCACAATCTGCCGCAGGAAGCGCCCAAGGAATTCGCCGAAGCGATTCTGCAGGTCACGCATTTGTGATTCGGGTGATCTCGGGTTGAAGAAGCGCGCTTAACGGCGCGCTTTTTTGTGCCTTCCATAAAAAATGGCGTGCTTTTCGGCACGCCATTTTTTATTTGCCGAATCGCTTTTCGGTTCGGCAATTTCCAGTCGATTCAGACGATTCCGTCGATTAGCCGCGCTTGGCGTCAAGGCCGAG
This sequence comes from Paraburkholderia sp. SIMBA_027, assembly GCF_046535315.1. Lineage (NCBI taxonomy): Bacteria > Pseudomonadati > Pseudomonadota > Betaproteobacteria > Burkholderiales > Burkholderiaceae > Paraburkholderia > Paraburkholderia sp. SIMBA_027. Next base: position 237,151 of record NZ_JAWRWY010000002.1, on the reverse strand, counting down.
CAGCGTGCGAATCTGATGCTCGGTATCGTCGTAATTGCCTTCGCCGAAGTGGGTATACACGAGCTTGCCGTTCTGATCGATCAGGTACAGCGCGGGCCAATATTGATTGCCGTACGCATTCCATGTTGCATAGCGATTGTCCTGCGCGACAGGATATTGAATGCCGTATTGCCCGATTGCTTTCTTCAGATTTGCGGTATTGCGTTCGAACGAGTATTCAGGCGTATGCACGCCGACGACCACGAGGCCCTTGTCGTGGTATTTCGCGTACCAGTCCTTCACGTGCGGAATCGTATGCGCGCAGTTGATGCAGTCGAAAGTCCAGAATTCGACGAGCACCGGTTTGCCGCGCAATTGCTTGAGATCGAGCGGGGCGCTGTTGAGCCACGTGTCGATGCCGGTGAAATCGGGCGCGGGCGCGCCGGTCTTGATCGCGGACGGTTCGACGCCCGAATCCTGCGCGGATGCAAAAGCGGCGAACGCCGCGGTGGCGACGAGTCCGGCCGCGACGGCGGCGATCTTGAGTCGGTTGAGCATGGCGAGTTCTCCTTTTGGTGAGGGTTCGGACGTATTGAAACGCGCCGACGTATCTGGCGCGTGTCTCGCCGTGGTCTTGCGTGAATCGCTATGTATCGCCGCGAGGCGCGTACACATTGGCATACAAAAACAGGCGTTGCACCACGCGGCCTTGCTGCGTGCGATGCGTTATCTGTATCGGTCTGTATCCCCGGCTGCACGCGATACATGCCGATTCGATACAGCCTTCGTCCGACATTTGCCCGATACACGCAGGCGTTTGAATACGGGTCATGCAACTGGCGCTGCGTGCGCCGCTGAATTTTCCCGGTATGCGAGCCGGTCCGCGCATATCCGTTCAAACGTACGATATTGGGAGTCCGAATTATGTTGCTCGTCGTCGTCGCTTTCATCGGCGGGGCATTCACTGTCCTGAGCCCGTGCATTTTGCCGGTCGTGCCGTTCGTGTTCGCGCGCTCCGATCGTCCGTTCCTGACCGATCGTTTGCCGCTGCTGCTCGGTCTCGCGGGGACGTTCGCGCTGCTCACGGGACTCGGCGCGGCTGGCCTGAACGGCGCGGCGCAATTGAGCGAATATGGCCGCTGGTTCGCGCTGGCGCTGTTTGGCGTGTTCGGTGCGGCCTTGTTGCTGCCCGCGCTCGCTACGCGGTTGACGCGCCCGCTTACCACGCTCGCCGACCGCTTCATGGCGCATTCGCAGAGCGATGGCGCGCTCGGGCAGATCGGTTCGTCGCTGTTGCTGGGCGCGGCGACCGGCTTGCTCTGGGCGCCGTGCGCGGGCCCGATCCTCGGCCTGATTCTCACGGGCGCGGCGCGCCATGGCGTGACCTGGCAGACGTGGGGCGCACTCGCCGCTTATGCGATCGGCGCGGCTTGCTCGTTGGCGATCGCCGCGAGTCTCGGCCGACGGGCGATGGATGCACTCAAGCGCTCGCTCGGTCTGGGCGAATGGCTGCGCCGCGCGATGGGCGCGCTCGTGCTGGTGACCGTGGCGGCGATCGCGCTGGGCGTGGATACGCGTGTGCTTGCGTTGTTGCCCGGCGCGCCCACTACCGGCCTGGAAAGCCGCCTGACCGCATCGATTACATCGGCTTCGCGGGGAGCGCGGGCGGCGCAGCAGAATGTTCAGTCAGATGTTCAGTCGAATGCGCAGTCGAATGCGAGGCCCGGTTGAGTCGCATGCAGTTCGCACCGCGTTCTATGCTATCGAGGCAGCCACACGATCCGGAGCGCGACCATGAACGCGGACGAACGCATCGACGGCATCAATCGTGCCGGAAACTACGACGATCTGCATGACGCCATGCAGGGTTTTCTCGACGAGGCCGAAGCACGCTATCCGGCGCTGTCGCAGGCCGGGCGTCTCAAGGCATGCATCGGCGGCAGTGCATTCGCGAGCGCCGTCGACGAACTCAAGCGCTATCAGACGAGCACCGGCGAGACGTATCCGGATGCGCAACGCGTCGTCGAAGCGGCGGCGGCGAAGCATGCGGCGCTCGGCGATGCAAGCACGCCGCCGTCCTGATGACCCAGGACGACAGCGACGTCAGCCCATCTCACCACGCCAATTTCTGGCGAAAGAGGGTGCCGCCGTATCCGCGCACGACTTCGTCGACTTCGGTCGTGGATTCCTCTTTGGCTTCGAGGATGAGCGCCACGCTGCCGGTTTTCAGTTCGGCTTCGATGGTTTGCGTGAGTCGGCTGTCGAGCAGGTTTTCGACGGCGCGGCCGCCGAGCGCCGCGGCCGTGCCGATGGTCACGCCCGCGATCGCGCCCGCGGGACCGCCGAGCAGGCCGATCAATCCGCCGGTGACCGCGCCGACGACCGTGCCCCAGTAGGCGTGCGTGTACTGGTCGAGCACGGTGCAGGTGCCGTCCGCGTGTTTCTGGACCATCACGCCGCTTTCGATCTTCAACCCCACGCCATCCGTTTCGAAGTTCCTGAAGTCGCGCGCCGCGCGCTGCGCGGAGTCCAGATTGTCGAAGGTCGCGACGAGTAGTTCCTGAGCCATGATGCTGCTTCCAGGCGATGCGGCGATGCTCTAAAGATAGTCGATGCGCATCGCCGCGCCAGTGGGGAATTCGGGGCGGCAAGCGTCGGCCAGGCGAGGGGTAAGCGCGGGGCAAGCGCGTAGGCGAGCGCCGAAATGAGTGCGCAATGTCAGGTCCGTATAATCGGTGGGTCAACCAACGAGGACATCGCATGAAACTAGTCATTGCTCTGCTTGCCACCGCCGCTGTCGCCACGACCGCGTTCGCTGCCGATAACGTCCAGAAGTTGCCGTCGGGCGTGATCGTCGAACAAATCAAGCAAGGCACCGGCCCGCAGCCGACCGTCAATGACGTCGTGCGCGTGAACTATCGCGGCACGCTTGCGAACGGCACCGAGTTCGACAGTTCGGCCAAGCATGGCGGCGCAGCGACGTTCCCGCTCGGTCGCGTGATTCCGTGCTGGACGCAGGGTCTGCAGACGATGAAGGTCGGCGGCAAGGCCAAGCTGACCTGCCCGGCCGCGACGGCTTATGGCGATCGTGCTGTGGGCCCGATCCCGCCGAACAGCGATCTGACGTTCGAAGTCGAACTGCTCGGTATCCAGCAGTAAGCGGATTCGGAAAGGGCGGGGTGTTCCTCGCCCTGATTTTGTCGTTCGGGAGCGCTGCCAGAGCCTCCCGCAACGTTGCCGGTGCCTCGGGTCGGGGCATCGTCGTCGTTCCTCGGGGTCTTGGCGTAAAGGCCAAGGCTGCCGCCTGGATCCGTGTCGAACGCCACGAGATCGCCTGACTCGATCACGCGGCGGCTGCATTCCGGGTGCCCCGGATTGCAGCGTATGCCAGAAGCCAACTGGCGCGCTTCTCTACTCTGCGCTGCACTTTCTCCGCCAGCGCCTCGCCGACCCTCAAATCGACGCAGGCCGCTCCTCCGGTATCGCCACGTTCCCAATATCACCGTAATCGAGGGCAAAGACACGGGAAAATGCCGTTCCTCGATCTGATCCAAACATTATATGAATAATGTCAAATAATTTGATGTGAGTAGTTAGATTCATAACGGTTTACGTAGTAATACTCTAAAAATAATCTGATTCCGATCGGAAACCCAGAAAACTCCGCCCCCGCCCGCGTGTTTCCAAACGGAAACACGTAAAAAAGCGACACGCTCACGCGTGCCGCCTCTCGCGATCCAACCGGCCTTCCCAAACGCTTCACATCGTCCGCAACACCGCCCGCTTGAGTTTGCCCGTCTCCGTTCGCGGCAGAGCGTCGATAAACGCAATTAGCCGCGGATATTTGTAGGCCGCCACGGCCGATTTCACGAAGTTCTGCAATTCGGCGACCATCGCTTCGTTGCCGTCGAATCCGGGCTTGAGCACGACGAAGGCCTTCACCACCTGGCCGCGCACGTCGTCGGGCACGCCCGTGACGCCGCATTCCGACACGGCAGGGTGCTGCATCAGCACGGTTTCGACTTCCGGTCCGGCGATGTTGTAGCCGGAGGAAACGATCATGTCGTCGGCGCGCGCCTGGTAGAACACGTAGCCGTCGGCGTCGATGGATACCGCGTCGCCAGGCAGATTCCAGCCGTCGCGCACGAATTTCATCTGGCGTTCGTCGGCGAGATAGCGGCAGCCGGTGGGGCCGCGCACGGCGAGGTTGCCGGTCGTGCCGGGCGGCACCGGTTGCAGTGCGTCGTCGAGCGCCTGCACGACATAGCCCGGCACTGCGCGGCCGATCGAGCCGGGACGCACGTCGCTGCCGGCCGACGAAATGAAAATGTGGATCATCTCCGTGCCGCCGATGCCGTCGATCATCTCGATGCCCGTCGCCTCGCGCCATAAATCGCGCGTGGCCTGCGGTAGCGCCTCACCGGCCGAGACCGTCTGGCGCAGACTGGAAATATCCGCGTCTTTCACGAGCGGCGCCATCTGCCGATAAAACGTGGGCGCGGTGAAAACGATTGTCGCGCGGAATTTTTCGATCGTTTGCAGCAGCAGGGCGGGCGTGAGCTTTTCGATCAGCACCGTCGACGCGCCGACGCGCAACGGAAAGCACAAAATGCCGCCCAGCCCGAACGTGAATGCGAGTGGCGGCGTGCCGCAAAACACGTCGTCGGCGGTGGGCCTGAGGACGTGGCGCGGGAACAGATCGCACATCGCGAGCACGTCGCGATGGAAGTGCATGCAGCCTTTCGGCGTGCCGGTCGTGCCGCTTGTGAAGGCGATCAGGCAGACGTCGTCGCTTGCGGTATCGCACGCGCGAAATTGCGCCGGTTTGGCCGCCGCGAGGGTTTCGAGGCTGTCGGGCGCGTCGTCGTGGAAGTAGCGCACCTGTTCGAGGCCGGCGCAGAAGTATTCGTTGGCCGGATCGGTGTTGCGCGCGAGTTCGTCGGCAAGGCGCACATCGCAGAGCGCTGCGCTGATGTTCGCCTTGTCGATAATCTGCTTCAACTCTTTCGCACGCAGCAGCGGCATGGTGGGCACCACCACGAGCCCGGCCTTGAGCGCGGCGAGCATGGCCACCGCCATTTGCAGCGTATTCGGGCCGCGCAGCAGCACGCGGTTGCCGGGCTGCAGCTTCATGTCGTCGATGAGCACGTGCGCGCTGCGGTCGACCAGCTCACGCAGTTGCGAATAAGTGGTCGCGCGCGGCTGGCCATCGACTTCAGACCAGATCGCCGGGCGCGCGCCGTATCCGCACTCGATTGCGCGGTCCAGCAACTCGGCCGCGCAATTCAGGCGCGCCGGATAGGTGACGTCGGGATTGTCGAGCAGCAGCGCGGGCCATTGCGATTCGGGCGGCAGGTGATCGCGTGCGTAGGTATCGACGTGAGCGGTCGGTTGCATGGTGTCTCCGGCTTCAATCTGAACAGACTGGTGCGCGTTTTATACGGTCTTTTTCTGCGCGCACTTTGAGTGCGATCGGGTCGCTGCGCGCTATGCGTGGCTCAAACGCGCGTCGTCGGGAATCACGGCGGTGGCTTCGATTTCCACCTTCGCTTCGTCCTCGATCAGCGCGACGACCTGAATCGCGCTCATCGCAATGTCGTAATCGCCGATCAGATCGCGAAACGCCGCACCAATGTCCTTTAGCGATGACAGGTATTCCTGCTTGTCCGTCACATACCACGTCATGCGCACGAGATGCTCGGGCTTGCCGCCCGCGGCTTCGAGCACGGCCACGATATTGCGCAGCGCCTGCACGGCTTGCGCGCCGAATTCGCGGCTCGTGAACTTCGCCTGCTCGTCCCAGCCGATCTGACCGGCGATAAAAACCTGCGTGCCGCGCGCGGCGACGCCGTTCGCATAACCGCGCGGCTTGATCCAGCCTGCGGGAAGAAGGGCTTTTTTCATGGGCTTTTCGCGTTCATTGAGGGGTTCGGTTCGCATCAGGCCGCATGGTGTTCGGCGTGATACGACTTCAGCAGATCGCGGCCGACGATCAACTGCTGCACTTCGGTCGCGCCTTCGTAAATGCGCAGAGAGCGGATCTCGCGATACAGCGACTCGACCACATTGCCGCTCTGAACGCCCATGCCGCCCCACAGCTGAACGGCCGCGTCGATCACTTGCTGCGCGCCTTCGCTGGCGTGCCATTTCGCCATCGCCGCTTCGCGTGTGACGCTTTCGCCTTGATCGCGCAGCCACGCGGCGCGATAGACGAGCAGGGCGCTGCTGTCGATCGTCAGCGCCATCTGCGCAAGCTTGGCCTGCGTGAGCTGAAAATCGCCGAGCACCTGATTGAACATCGTGCGCGAGGCGGCGCGCGCGAGCCCTTCGGCCATCGCGCGGCGCGCGAAACCCAATGACGCGGCGGCCACCGAGGTGCGGAAAATATCGAGCGTGCGCATGGCGATCTTAAAGCCTTCGCCGGGCGCGCCCAGCAACTGGCTCTTGTTCACGCGCGCATTCGTGAAGCGCAGGCGCGCGAGCGGATGCGGTGCGATCACGTCGATGCGCTCGGCGATTTCCAGGCCCGGCGTATCGGCGTCGACGATCAGCGCGCTGATGCCGCGTGCGCCCGGCGCTTCGCCCGTGCGTGCGAACACTACGTAGAAGTCGGCGATGCCGCCGTTCGAGATCCACGTTTTTTCGCCGTCGAGCACGTAGTGATCGCCTTCGTCGCGCGCGGCCAGCGCCATCGCGGCAACGTCCGAGCCCGCATTGGGCTCGGAGAGCGCGAACGCGGCAATTGCTTCGCCCTTCGCCACGCGCGGCAGATAGCGCGATTTCTGCGCGTCGTTGCCGGCGAGCGAGATGGCGCCCGAGCCGAGGCCCTGCATTGCGAGCGCGAAGTCGGCGAGCCCCGAATGCTTCGCGAGCGTTTCGCGCAGCAGACAGACGGCGCGCGTGTCGATGGTGTCGCCGTGACCGCCGTAAGCGGTGCCGCCCACGCCGTAGCGCAACCAGCCTGCTTCGCCGAGCTGGCGCACGAGCTTGCGGCAGGTGTCGTCGACGTTGTCGTGCGAAACGTGAGCGAGGTGTTCGCGCGCCCACGCTTCCACGCCGGTGGCGAGTGCGCGGTGACGGTCCTCGAAAAACGGCCACGCGAGCGCGTCGTGCAGATGAGTGTCAGCCGGTGCGTTCACTGCTCAATCTCCCTTGAAAACCGGACGCGTTTTTGCCGCGAAGGCGTCGTACGCGCGGCCGAAATCGCGCGTCGCCATGCAGATCGCCTGCGCCTGTGCTTCGGATTCGATCGCTTCGTCGATGCTCATGGTCCATTCCTGATGCAGCATCGTCTTGGTGATGCCGTGCGCGAAGGTCGGGCCGGCGGCGAGATCGGCGGCGAGTTTGCGTGCATCGGCGAGCAGTTCGGCGGGATCGCACAGACGGTTGTAGAAACCCCATGCGTGACCTTCCTCGCCGCTTGCCGAGCGTCCCGTATAGAGCAGTTCGGCGGCGCGTCCCTGACCGATGATGCGCGGCAGGATCGCGCACGCGCCCATATCGCAACCGGCGAGACCGACGCGCGTGAACAGAAAGGCGAGCTTGCTGCGCGCGGTGCCGTAACGCATGTCGGAGGCCATCGCGAGAATCGCGCCCGCGCCCGCACACACGCCATCGACGGCCGCGATGATCGGTTGCGGACAGTGACGCATCGCTTTCACGAGGTCGCCGGTCATGCGCGTGAACATCAGCAATTCGGGCATCGGCAAATCGATCAGCGGCGCGATGATGTCGTGCACGTCGCCGCCCGAGCAGAAGTTCTCACCCGCGCCATGCAGGACGACGGCTTTCACATCGGTCGCGTAGGCGAGTTGGCGGAACAGGTCGCGCAGTTCCGCATACGATTCGAACGTGAGCGGATTCTTGCGCTCCGGGCGATTTAGCGTGATCGTGGCGACGCGGTCCTCGACCGACCAGCCGAAGTGCTTCGCCTCGTAGCCTGCGAGCGTGACGCGGTTGCGCGCGAAGAGCGCGTCGGCGCTCGAACGTTCTGTCGTCAAGGTGTGTCTCCTTCCTGAATCCTGTTTGATTCGCGTCGCGCGTTCAGCCCGGCAAACTGTCGCGCAGATGTTGCTTGAGCTTGCCGAGCCGGTCGTGCATCTTCGACTTTTCGTCGAGCGACAGTCCGCCCAGCATTTCCACGACCCATTGCTCGTGCGCGATTGCCATGCGATCGAACGCGGCGCGTCCTTCGGGCGTGAGACGCACGGCGATCGAGCGGCGGTCGTCCGGATCGGCGTCGCGCACGACGAGGCCTTCTTTTTCGAGCTGATCGGTAATGCCCGTCACGTTGCCGCCCGTCACCATGAGACGGCGCGACAGCTCGGTCATGCGAAGCCCTTCGGGATGACGTTCGAGCTGCGCCATCAAATCGAAACGCGGCAGCGTCGTGTCGAACTCGCTGCGCAGACGGCGGCGCAATTCGGCCTGCACGAGGTTCGTCGTCGTGAGCAGGCGCAGCCACAGGCGCAGGCCCATATGGCTGTCGGTGCCCGTGCTCATCTCCATGTCGACGACATTCTCCGCGGGCTTCGCAACGCCTTTGCGCGGCGTCTTCGCGGCTGCCGTCTTGCGGGCGGGCAGGGTCATGTGATTTCTCCACCAGAAACGGATATCGATTGCCCGGTGATCGCGGACGATCCGGGCGCGCACAGCCACAACACGGCGTTGGCGACTTCGTCCGGCGTGACGAAGCGCTGCTGCGGGTTGTGGCGCACGAGGATGCTACGCGCCTCGGCCTCGCTGCGCGAGGTCTTGCGCGTGATCTGCTCAAGGGAAGCCTGCAAAAGTTCGGTTTCCGTGTAGCCGGGACACACCGCGTTCACGGTCACGCCCTGCGTGGCGACTTCGAGCGCGAGTGCGCGCGTCATGCCGATCACGCCGTGTTTCGAGGCGCAATACGCGGCCACGTACGGATAGCCGACCTGGCCCGCCGTGCTCGCGACGTTCACGATGCGCCCGTGCTTGCGTGCGAGCATCGCGGGCAGCACGGCGCGCGTGCACAGAAACGCGCCCGTGAGATTCACGTCGAGCATGCGTTTCCAGAGCGCAAGATCGGTCTGGGCGAACGGCGCGGCAGTCGCCTGACCTGCATTGTTCACGAGGATGTCGACGTCGCCGAGCGCTTGTGTCGCGCGCGCAAAGGCGTCGTTCACGGCGGCCTCGTCGGCGACATCGACGCTCACGCATGCGATGTGTTCGCCGCCGCCGAGCTTCTCGCGCTGCGTGACGAGCTTCGCCATCTCGCGGCCCATCAGCGTGACGCGCGCGCCCGCTTTCAGCAGGGCGGCAGCGGTCGCGGCGCCGATGCCGCTGCCGCCGCCCGTCACGACCGCGTGGCGTTGATGCAATGCGTCGTGCGTGTTCATACGGTGCCTTCCGCGCGCTGCGCGCGTTCGAGCGGCGACAAACCGGCGGCTGCCGCAGCCGCAGCGCGCTCGCGTTCGATATTGCGTTCGAGCTGATTTTTCGCGGCCGTATATTGATGCGGCCACATCACATCGAAATAACCGATTTTCGCGGCTTCGTTGAGCGTCCACGACGGATTCGCCAGATGCGGGCGCGCCACCGCGCACAGATCCGCACGGCCCGCCGCGATGATGCCGTTCACGTGATCGGCCTCGGAAATCGCGCCCACGGCGATGGTGGCGATGCCCGCCTCGTTGCGCACGCGGTCCGCGAACGGCGTCTGGAACATGCGGCCGTACACGGGCTTTTCGTCCTTGCTCACCTGGCCGGAGGAGACGTCGATCATGTCGGCGCCTGCCGCCTTGAAGGCGCGTGCGATCTCGACGGCGTCGTCGGGCGTGATGCCGCCTTCGACCCAGTCGTGCGCCGAAATACGCACCGAAATCGGCTTGTCTTGCGGCCACACGGCGCGAATCGCGTTGAAGATTTGCAGCGGATAACGCAGACGGTTTTCCAGCGAACCGCCATATTCATCGTCGCGTTGATTCGTGAGCGGCGAGAGAAAACTCGAGAGCAGATAGCCGTGCGCGCAGTGCAGTTCGAGCCAGTCGAAACCGGCTTCGGCGGCCATTTGCGTCGCGCGCACGAATTGCGCTTCGATCTCGCGCAGTTCATCGGCGCTCGCGGCGTGCGACGACTGGCTCACGCCACGCAGATATTGTTGCGGCGACGCCGAAACCAGCGGCCAGTTGCCGTCGTCGAGCGGCTGATCGATGCCTTCCCACGCGACACGCGTTGAGCCTTTCGCACCCGAGTGGCCGATCTGCACGCCGATTTTTGCGTCCGACTGCGCGTGCACGAAATCGACGATGCGTTTCCATGCCGTCCGATGTTCGGGCGCGTACAACCCGGGGCACCCGGGCGTGATACGCGCTTCGGGCGACACGCAGGTCATCTCGGTCATCACGAGCCCCGCGCCGCCCATCGCACGCGCGCCCAGATGCATGAGGTGATAGTCGCCGGCCACGCCATCCTGCGCGGAATATTGCGCCATCGGCGAGACAACGACGCGATTCTTGAGCGTCACGCCGCGTACGCGATAAGGCGTGAACATCGGCGGAACAGGACGCGCGCTGGATGCCGCCTCGGGATTCGCGCGCTGTGCGAGCCACGTTTCGAAGCCACCAAGATAAGCCGCATCGCGTTCGCGCAGATTCTCGTGCGAAATGCGCTGCGAACGCGTGAGCAGCGAATAGGCGAATTGCTCGGGTTCGAATTTCGCGTAGCGATCGACGTGCTCGAACCATTCGGTGGAATTGCGCGCGGCATTCTGAATGCGCAATACGTCGACGCTTCGCACACTCGTGTAATGCGCGAGCGCGGCGCGCAGATCGTGCGGATGCGCGTCCATGCTGTTGGCGAGTTCGATCGCGTCTTCGAGCGCCAGCTTGGTGCCCGAGCCGATCGAGAAGTGCGCCGTATGCGCGGCGTCGCCCATCAACACGACCGGCGTTTGCTGGCCGTCGCTCGCGCTTTTCCAGTGCACCCATTCGCGGTTCACGACGCGCGGAAAACGAATCCATTGCGAGGAACCACGCAGATGCGATGCATTCGAGCGCAGCGCATGGCCGTCGAGATAGCGCGCGAACAGCTTTTCGCAGAACGCTATGCTGTCTTCCTTGCTCATGTCGTCGAGGCCCGCCGCGCGCCAGACATGCTCTGGCGTTTCGACGATGAACGTGGAGGTGTTGTCGTCGAAGCGATAGGCGTGCGCCTGGAACCAGCCGTGTTCGGTTTCTTCGAAGGCGAACGTGAAGGCATCGAACAGTTTCGAGGTGCCGAGCCAGACAAAACGGCAGTCGCGCAGATCGATATCGGGCTGATAGGTGGTGGCGTACTTCTGACGCGTGGCGCTGTTCAGGCCGTCGCTCGCGATGATGAGGTCGGCGTTTTGCACGTCGTCGTCGCTCATCTGGGTCTCGAACACGAGCTTCACGCCGAGCTGTTCACAGCGTGCCTGCAAAATATTCAACAGACGCTTGCGGCCGATGCCGCAAAAGCCGTGACCCGACGATCGGATCGAGCGGCCGCGAAAATGGATTTCGATGTCGTCCCAGTGATTGAAGGCGTCGAGAATTTCGGCGGCGCTTTCCGGGTCGGCTGCGCGCAGATTGCCGAGCGTCTGGTCCGAGAACACCACGCCCCAGCCGAAGGTGTCGTACGGGCGGTTGCGTTCGATCACCGTGATCTCGTACTCCGGGTGACGGCGCTTCATCAACAGGCCGAAGTACAGCCCGGCGGGCCCTCCGCCGATACAGGCAATGCGCATGCTAGCTCCCGTGGTCAGTCCTTGAAGTTAATGTAGGTCTAAATAGTTTAGATGTCAAGTAAGTTGATGCGGGCGTGTTCGCTCGCCGCTCGCCGATGCACACCGCATGTTGCGCGCATCAATGCGCATAAAACCGAATATTCGGCGGAACCTCGCGCCCCATCGCGCGTCAACCCGGTCATGAGGCGCGCGGTGCACTTCCTTACGGCGGCCTTGCCGTCGACGGGGAGAAACTGCGTGCATGACGGCAGGTGTGCCATGCTGGGTGTCGAGGAAAGATTCGACGCTCGCTGGCACCGAATTCGCATGGTGTAGCGATGAAACGAGCGAGTCTTTACGAAGCGCTTTCGGGCGCCTGGCATTTTCATACGGTTTGCACGCGCCACGTATCAACGCATAAACAATCAGTCATCCTGATGAAATGTGATGGCAAAGGAAGCGACTGAAAGCATCGGCGCGCGATCCGCATAGCAAATCGAAGAGACGCAATTTCAATCGCAACAATCGTCACAATCGCCACAACCGCCAGAGACGACGGGAGTATTCATTGATGAGCCAGACAGCGAAGCGATCGATCGAAATCGATTTTTTCAGGGGTTTCGCGCTGATTGCGATTGCACTCGATCACATTCCATCCAGCGTGTTGTCGCACGGCATGCTGCACACGTTCGCGTATTGCGATTCGGCCGAGGTGTTCGTCTTCGTGAGCGGCTACGTGGCGGCGGCGAGCTGGCTCGCGATTGCCGCGCGCAAGGGCACCGAGGCCGCCAATCGCCGCTTTTTGAGGCGCGGGCGCGAGATTTACGCCGCGTATCTGTGCGCCGCCGCGTTGATGCTGCTTTCTGGTGCGGCGGCTGTCGCGCTGCGCGTGGACTCGCCGCTGGTTGCGGAAACGGGCTTCCAGCGTTTCACCGCGCATCCGTTTGCGATGCTCGGCAATATCGCGATCTTTCGCGACCAGCCGTATCTCGCGGGCGTGTTGCCGCTCTATGTGATTCTGGTGCTGATGCTCCCGGTCGTCATGCCGCTGGCGCGCCGCCGGCCCGACCTGGTGTTGCTCGGCAGTTTCGCGACGTGGTTCGCCGGCTGCTGGCTCGTGCGCTATTTGCCGTCGGTGCCGGGTTCGATCTGGTCGTTCAATCCCTTCGCGTGGCAGGCGATGTTCCTGCTCGGACTGCTGTGCCGTCTCTATCCGGTCACTGACGCGTTCCAGATCTCGCGGCTCGGTCGCCTCCTCACCGTGCTCGCGATCACACTCGTGGTCGCATTCGCGGTCGTGCGGCTCTTTATCGAAGTGACGCCGCAGCCGGGCTACATGAAGCAGAATCTCGCGAGCCTGCGCATCGTGAGTTTTGCGGCCGTTGCGTGGCTTGCCGCGCAGGCGGTGCGGCTCGGCTGGATCGAGTGGCTCGCGCAGCGCCTGCCGGGCGTCGTGAGCGTGGGGCAGCAGGGGCTCGTGTGCTTCGTGGGCGGCGCGCTCGTGTCCAATGCGGTCGACACGGTCATTCGCGCGACGCACGTTTCGTCGATCTTGCCCGCGCGTTTCGCGGGTGACGTGGTGGCGATCGGCGCGCTGCTGATGCTTGCGGGCGGCGCGCGTCGTTTGAAGGCGGAATTGCGGCCGCGTGTGGCGCTTACCTGATGCCGGAACGCACAGGCAAAGGTGAGTGTTTGCGGGAGTGATGCTAAACGAGCCGCGCAAAGCGGCTCGTCATCTCGCTGAAACAGCGCGAAATCAACTCGTTAGCTATGGTGATCCCGCATCGCGCTCGGTTGTCGAGGTGAGCGTTTGCGGGAGCGTGCGCGCTCAGTGGCTCGATTCAATAATGTGACGATGCCGTTACACGAGTTCGCGCACGTCGGCGATCGGCGTCGAACCAAACGCGTCGCTCAGTGCGTAATCGATCAACAGACGTGCCGCGTGTTCCGGCGTCGCCAGCTGGCCGTTCTCTTTCAATTGCTCGAATCGTTCGCGTAGCGGGAAGTTGTCCGTCGACGTCGAGCGGATCGTCGCCTGCATGCCGGTATCGACCACGCCGGGCGCGACGCTGCAAATGCGCACGCCGCGCGGCGCGTCGAGCGCCACGGCACGCGCGTGGTGGTCGAGCGCGGCCTTGGTCGCGCAATACACGCTCCAGCCCGCGTAAGCGTTGCGCGCAGCGCCGCTGGAGACGTGCAGGATGCGTCGCGAGGCGGCGTTGCCTGAACTGTCGTCGCTGGCCAGTGCGTTGGCCAGCATCAGCGGCGCGGCGACGTTGAGCGTGATCGCTCGGGCGATCGCGCCCGCATCCTGCACGCCGAGCGGCGCGATCGGGTCGACTGTGCCGGCATTGTTAAACAGCAGCACGCAGTCCGCGCCTTGCGCGAACGCGCTCAGCGCGCCGCCGGCCAGCCAGCGCTCGACGCTCGCGGGATCGGCGAGATCGACGGCAGCTTCGGCGAATCGCGCGGCGGCTTGCCGGGGCGAAAGCGCGGCGGTCCGGGCCGCCAGCGTCGGATGGGCGCTGCGGCCCACACCGAGCACGTCGATCTGGCGCTCCAGCAGCAATTCGGCGAGCGCGGCGCCGAGCCCGCGCGAATGTCCGGTAACGATCGCGCGGATCGAAGAAGGCAAAGTCGAGGAAACGTTCATTTTTGTGACAAAAAAAGCGCGCGATGTGCACACAGGCGTACGCGGCATGAAAAATGGGGGCGCGGTGCGGGCGCGAGATGCGGGAAACCGCAAAAAAACCCGTAAAAACAGGGCGATTCGCGCGCACGGCACATTTTCGCGGAGGTCGTGCGAGCGCGCTGTCAAGCGTCGCGCGTGCTGCACGCGGGGCATCGGCGAGTCGCGGTGACAGAAATGCTGCGCGCGATTCTGTATCATAGCGTCCGATCCAATAAGGAAGAGAGCTGGACGTGAAAGCCGCATCGCAACAACGCCGTACCCTGAGCTTCAAGGATGGTCTTCTCGAAATCAAGAAGAGCATGGGGATGGGCACGGGACAGCCGCCCGAAGAACAGGCGCAGTCGCCGCAAGGCAAGTCCTCGCCCAAGGGCGCGCAGGGCCCGCGTCGTGGGCAGGGTGCTTCGGGCCACAAGGGTCCGAAGGGTCCGCGTCCGGCCGGCGCGGAAGACGCGCGCGCACGCGGTCCGCGTCCGGCGCACGGCAAGCCGCAAGGCAAGCGCGCCGAGGGCGGCGCGCCCGCCGGCGGCAGGCCGCAAGAGGGCAAGGGCCAGCAGGCCCGCCCGCAGCGCGGTCCGCGCGACGGCGAGCAGCGCCAGGGCGCGCGTCCGGGGCAAGGGCAAGGTGAGGGCCGTGGCCCGCATCGTCAGCGTCCGGCGCGTGCGCAACAACCGGCTGCGAATCTCAGCGAAGCCGACAAGGCGCGCATCGAGCGCAACCGCCAGCTCAACACGGTCTGGAACGTTTTTGCGAAGCTCTATCCGACCTTCCGCGAGCGTCTGCCGCTCAAGATCGGTGTCGTCGAGGATCTGGTCGCCGCGCACCCGGACTACGAGCGCACGCTGATCGTCGCCGTGCTCAAGCGCCACGTGAACCATCCGCGTTACCACGAGCGCGTGGCCGCGGGCGGTCCGCGTTACGAACTGGACGGCACGGCGTCGGAAGGCCCGGGCATCGATCCGTCGCATATCGGCCGCGCCAACGCCGCGCTCGCGCGCCAGAAGGCCAAGGCCGAGGCGCAAGCCAAGCCGCAGGACGCAGCCGCACCGGCGGCGCCTGCTGCCGGGCAGACGGGGGAAGCGGCGGAAGCCGTCGAGTCGGCTGAAGCGCAGGCTCCGGCCCCGGCAGTCGAAGCGCAAGCCGCCGAACCGGCTGCGCCCGAGTCCGCGCAAGCACCGGCCGCGCCGGCTGCAGAAGGCGACACGCCCGCCGCGAACGCCTGAGCGCGTCGGCCGCCGCCCGCGCGCGGCGGTCATCCCGTTTAGCGATCCCGAGCCGGTCCGCGCCATGCCGCGCACCGGCTCGCTTCGTTGCGACGTCGGCGCGCGGCATCCGGTCCGCCACGCGATGCGGACTTCCCGGCGCTCATACCGTCACGATTGCCGCGCCTCGCCATGAATCTACGCCAGCTCGAACACGTGATCGCCCTCGCCGAAGAGGGCAGCTTCGCGCGCGCCGCACAACGCGTCCATTTGAGCCAACCCGCGCTGAGCCGCAGTATTCAGACGCTCGAAGACGATCTCGGCATGGCGCTGTTCGACCGCACGACGCGCGAGGTGCAGATCACGCCCGCGGGCGAGCTGGTCGTGCGCCGCGCGAAGAAAGTGCTGTTCGAGGCGCGCTGCCTCGTGCGCGACGTCGATCTGCTGCGCAATCACGACATCGGTGCGGTGAGTTTCGGCGCGGGGCCGTATCCGGCGGCCATGCTGCTGCCCGCCGCGCTCGACGCGCTCGCGCATCATCATCCGCAACTGCGCATCAACGCGGTCGTCGACAACTGGAAAAACCTGCTCGACGCCCTGCACGCCGAAACGCTCGATTTCCTGATCGTCGATATTCGCGGCACCCAGCCGACCAGCGAGGTCAACGTGATGACGCTGCCGCGTCATCAGGCGGCCTGGTTCGTGCGCGAGGGGCATCCGCTCGCGGGCCGCGCGGGTCTCGACGCGCACGAGTTGCAGGCGTATCCGGTCGTCTCGGTGCCGTTGCCCGATCCGATGCACGAGGCGTTGCGCAAATGGCTGCGTTACGCGCCGAATCATGCGCTCGAATTTCATCTCGTCTGCAACGATGTGAACGTGTTGCAGGAATACGCGCGCAAGACCGACGCGCTCCTGTTGCTGACCACGCACGCCATGTGGAATCCGGCGCGCATGGCGGGCCTCGTGCCGCTCTCGTTGCCCACGCGCTCGCCGCTGTGGCTGCAATTCGGCATCGTCCATCTCGCGGGGCGCACGCTGTCTCCCGCCGCTGAACAGGCCATCCGCGCGTTTCAAAGCGTCGCCGCCACGTCTCGATAATTCCGCCGGAGCCGGCGCTGCGGAGGCTGCGTCAATGCGTCCGCATTCATGCGTTTGATCTATTGATTCGATGCAAATTATGCAGTTGTATTATTGATTGGCGCATCGTCCAATGTCCCGGATGCGGCAGACGAGGCGACCGGCGCTGGCCGGCCGTCCACAAAAAAGCCGCGAATGGAGACGCAATGACGTTCGAGACGCACGCTCGCGCCCAGCGATGGTTAATCGTCGCCGGCCTGTTTTTCTTTCTCGCCATCAATTTCGCCGACAAGGCGCTCATCGGTCTCGCCGCCGAGCCCATCATGCGCGAGCTCAATCTCACGCACGGGCAGTTCGGCCGCATCGCCGCCAGTTTCTTTACGTTGTTTTCGATCTCCGCGCTGCTGGTCGGGCTGCTGTCGAATCGCGTGAAAACGCGCTGGCTGCTGCTTGCGATGGCCGTCACGTGGTCGATTTCGCAGGTGCCGCTGCTGCTTTACGCCGCGCCCGCCACGCTCGTGCTGTCGCGCGTACTGCTCGGCGCGAGCGAGGGGCCCGCGTTTCCGGTCGCCGTGCACGCGCTCTACAAGTGGTTTCCCGATCGCGAACGCGCGGTGCCGTCGGCGCTGCTGACGATCGGCGCGTCGTTTGGCGCCGGGCTGATCGCGCCGCTCATCACGACGGTGATCGTGGCCTTCGGCTGGCGCGCGGCGTTTCAGTTGCTCGCGGTCGTGGGCCTCGTGTGGAGTGCGCTGTGGCTATGGATCGGCAAGGAAGGGCCGCTCGGCGGCCATGACGACGCACGCGCCGTCGCGACGCAGGGCGGCGCCGGCGCTATCTACCCCGAGCGGATTCCGCTGCGCGCGCTGCTGCTGTCGCGCACCTGTATTGGCAGCGATCTCGCGGGCTTCGCGGCCTACGTGATCCTGACTGTCGCGACGGTGTGGCTGCCGAGTTACCTCGTGCGCGTGGCGGGCTATTCGCTCACGCAGGTCGGCTGGATCGTGGTGCTGCCTGCGTTCGGGCAGATGGTCAGTTCGCCGCTGCTGAGCTGGTGGTCGCAGCGGCTGATGGCGCGCGGCGTGTCGAGCCGCCATGCGCGCGGCACGCTCGGGGCGGTGGCGGTCGTGGCCTCGGGCATCGCGCTGGTGCTGATGCCGCGTCTTGGCGCCGGGCCGCTGCTCATCGCGACGGTGACGGTCGGATTTTCGCTCGCGTCGTTCACGTTCGTGAGCGGCATGACGCTCGCGGGCGAGATCGTCCCCGCCGCGCAGCGCGGTGGCGTGCTAGGCATCAATATCTGTATCGCGACGCTCGGCGGTCTCGTCACGCCCGCCGTGATCGGCTATGTGATCGACCACGCCGCCAGCCAGGCCGCCGGTTTCCAGACGGGGATGCTGCTCGCGGGCGCGTTCGCCATTGCTGCGGGGCTGGTCGCCGCCGTGCTGATTCATCCGGAAGCCGACCGCGAGCGTTTCGCCGCGCGTGCTCGGCACGAACAGCGCGAACAGCAAGCGCAGATGGCGAGTCCGCTGGTGTCGGGCGAACGCTGAAAAGCTGGGGGCGATGCGGAAAGCGCGCTCGCCTTATCGTAGATACAAAGGATTCCGAAATTATTTTGGGACGCAGGAAATTCGCTATGTATACGCAGGCAATGAGTCGAATCGATCCGCGAGCGAGGTCCGATGAAGATCCCGTCGTCGCGCTGGTGAAAATGGCGGCGGGGCCGCTCGCGCTTGCACGCTATCCGGTCGTCGAAGTGATGCGCACGTGCGCGCTGCACACGCAGCCGCATTCGCGCAGTCCGCTGCGCGCGCCGTTCAACGCGCTCTATGCGAGCGACCGCCGCTGGACGCATGAGGACCGCGACATCGTCACGCCCGCCAACGACTTTCTCTATCTGAATGCGTGGATCGATCTTTCGAACGGTCCTGTCGTGCTCGACCTGCCGGCGGTGGAGAGCACGCGTTATTTCGTGATCGAATTGCTCGATGCCTTCACCAACAACTTCGCGAATCTCGGGCCGCGTAATGTGGGGACGCGCGGCGCGCGCGTCGTGCTGCATGCGCCGGGGCAACAGCCGACGGGCGACGGCACGCCGGTGGCCTGTCCCACCGCGCTGGTCTGGCTGCTCGGCCGCGTGCTGGTGCAAAGCGACGACGACCTGCCTCGCGCCCGTGACGCCGCGCGCGCGTTCCGGCTGAACGGGCCGGTCTGCGCGGGGCCGCAGTGCGTGCGCGACTGGCAGGAAAGCGGCGACGACGCGCTCGACTTCTTTCAGCACGTGTTCGATGCGTTCGCCGATTTGCCGCCACGCGCCGACGAGGCCGCCGCCT
This sequence comes from Paraburkholderia sp. SIMBA_027, assembly GCF_046535315.1. Taxonomy (NCBI): domain Bacteria; kingdom Pseudomonadati; phylum Pseudomonadota; class Betaproteobacteria; order Burkholderiales; family Burkholderiaceae; genus Paraburkholderia; species Paraburkholderia sp. SIMBA_027. The sequence continues at coordinate 218,152 of NZ_JAWRWY010000002.1, read as the reverse complement.
TCGGCATGCTCGTGCGCGCGGGACTGCGCGAGCACGGACGGACCGACGTGCGTGCGCTGCCCGAAGCCGTGCAGCACGGCCTGCGCCTTGCCTATGCCGACGCGCAACGTCTGCTGCTCGCGTTCACGCAAAGCCGCACGCGCCGCAACTGGGTCTATAGCCTCGAACTCGGGCGCTACGGCCATGCGCATCTGCTGCGCGCGTGCATCGCCATGAAGGGGCTGGGCGCGCTCGCCTCGGAAGAGGCCGTCTATGCGACCGCCGATTTCGACGATGCGGGCGAGCATCTGCACGGCGCGCGCCGCTATAGCCTGCATTTCGCGCCGGGCCAGTTGCCGCCCGTCGATGCCTTGTGGTCGCTGTCGCTCTATGGCGCCGACCGTTATTTCGTCGACAACCCGATCCCCCGTTACGCGATCGGCGACCGCACGCCGGGGCTTCGCTACGACGCCGATGGCGGACTGCGTATCGCCATCCAGCACGAAGCGCCTGCCGATCCGCACGCGAACTGGCTGCCGGCGCCGCCTGACGGCTTCTATCTGATCCTGCGTTTCTACCATCCGCAGGCCGCGTTTCTCGAAGGGCGCTACGCGATTCCGCCGGTGCAAAACGTGTCGCCGGTGAACGCCTGACGTCCACGCCATTCTCTTTGCTTCAATCCGCCATGAATACTCCGACTGTCTCATCCGCTTCGTTTGTGGAACCCGCCGCCGCGAGCGCTGATCTTGTCGATCTCGCCGTCGAGGCCGTGCAGTTCGCACTGCCGCTCTACGAAATGGCGCGCATGTTGTCCGCGACCTGTCCGCGCGTCGAGGGCCACGACGCCGATGCCACCGCACGCTGGGCCAACGCCTGGCTGCACACGCGTCAGTTGCTCGGGCCGCAGCATCGACGCGTCGTCACGCCGAACAACGACACGCTCTATTCGAGCGCGTGGCTCGATTTGCGCGGCGGGCCGCTCGTGATCCGCGTGCCGGCCATGCACTCGCGCTACTACGTGCTGGGCCTGCTCGACATGTACACGAATCCGTTCGGGTATATCGGCAGCCGCACGACCGGCGGCGAAGCGGGTGCGTTCTTCGTGCACGGGCCGACGTGGCGCGGCGAGGCGCCCGCGGGCATGCGCTCGCTCGCGTGTCCGACCGATACGGTCTGGGTGATCGGCCGTATTCTCGTCGATGGCGCGGACGATCTGGCGGCGGCCGTGCTGTTGCAGGATCAGTTGTCGATCGAACGGGCGCCCGGCGGCACGGCGCCGGTGCCGACGCGTATCGACGCGTGGTTGCCGCCGCAGGAACGTCCCGGCGATGCGGCGCGCTTCGCGCAGGTCGTGAACCGCGCGCTCACGGAAAACCCGCCGCCTGCCGCTGCGATGACGAGCCTCGCACGCTGGCGCGCGTGCGGTATCGGTGCGGATATTGCCACGCTCGACGCCGCGCAAACCGACGCGCTCGCCCGCGCGATTGCGCAGCTCACGCGCGAACTCGCGAGCGCGCCGCCGCTCGCGCTGGGCGGCGGCTGGGCGCTGCCGGTCGATGTGCGCGAAACTTTCGGCGACGACTATCGCGAGCGCGCGCAGGTCGCACTCAGCTACATCGGCGCGCTCGGCATCGAAGAAGCGATGTACATCACCGCCGATTGCGATGACGATGGCGCGCTGCTCGATGGCCGCGAATCGTACGTGTTGCTCTTTGCGCCCGGCCAGGCGTTGCAGGTCGAGGCGTTCTGGTCGCTGACCGCTTACGAGCGCGCGACCTGCATGCTGGCCGAGAATGCCATCGGCCGCTATTCGCTGGGCGACCGCACGCGCGGTCTGCGTCTCGACGACGACGGCGGCTTGCGGATCGCGATCTCGGCAAACGAACCCGCCGATCCGGTATTGCGCGCAAACTGGCTGCCCGCGCCGCCGGAGCGGTTCTATCTGGCGTTGCGCCTGTACGTGCCGCGCGCGGTGCATCTCGAAGGGCGTTACGCGTATCCGCCGGTGGAGCGGCAGCGCGGTTGAGCGGATCAGCGATCGCGCGAACGTGACTGGTAGCGTGCGGCGTCGCGTGCGCTTGAGGTGTCGGTGGAAGATGCGGTCTGTGCGCCCGATGCACCCGATTGCGCAGACGCTGCCTGCGTCGAGGATGCCGCGCTCGCGCTCGCCGTAGCGGTCGCACCGGCCACCGTCTTCGCCGCGAGCGTCGCCGAAAACGCACCCGTGTACGCGGCGCTTGCGCTCGCCGCGTCGGCATCGACGACATGCGGGGCGCTCGCGCTGTCGAGCACGTGACTGAACTCCATCGCGCGTGCGCGGATCTTCTGCGCGTAGGCTGTCGAACCGCCGTAGTTTTTCATCGCCGCGTCGAGATCGCCGCCGGCGTCGCGCTTGTAGCCATAGAGGATTGACGAGCCCACATCGATATTGACGTCGGGATCGGTGAGGTCCTTGTTGCGCAGCAGATTGCGGTGCGCCGAGGGCACGACCTGCATGAGTCCGGTGGCGTTGTTCGCGCCACGCGCCTTCTCGCGAAAGCGCGACTCGATCGAAATGATGGCGAGCAGCACCGCGGGCGGCAGCGAATATTTCGCGGCGGCCGTGGTCACGGCCTCAGAAATTTGCGCAGCCTTTTCCTTCGCCAGCCCGAACTTCTGGGTGAGGTAGGTGGGGAGCTTCTGTTTGTCCTCGGGGGGCTGTTGCTGCGCCGCTGCGGTTTGCACGAAGCCGGGCAGCAAGGCGAGCAGGCAGAGTAACCGCCTCATGGCCGGTCCATATCGCGAAAAAATGAGTGAACGATCGACTGGCGCACAGTATAACCGCCCAACAAAAAAAGACAGGCGGGTTGTGGCCCCGGCTGTCTTTCGGTTTTTAACGCAGCGGCATGTACCGCGCGCAGGCTCAGTCCGCTCAGTCCTTCTTGACCGATGCCTGATAGATTTCGTCGATACTCGCGGCCAGCGCGGCGTCGAACTCCGCGTCGCTCATCTGCTTCGTGAGGTCGTTGATCAGCGCGCGCGAAAAGCTCGCGATCATGCCGTGGTTGTGCGTGAGGCGCTCGCAGGCGTCGCTGCGCGAATAGCCGCCCGACAGCGCGACCACGCGCACCACGCGCGGATGGTCGATCAGCGGCTTGTAGAAGTCAGGCGTGTCGGGAATCGTCAGCTTGATCATGACGTCGCTCGATGCGGGCAGGGCGTCGAGACCCTCGAGCAGCGCGTCGCGCAGCAGCGCTTCGGCCTGCGCCTTGTCGGGCGCCTTGATCGACACTTCGGGTTCGAGGATCGGCACGAGTCCGTGTGCGCTGATCTGCGCACCCACTTCGAACTGCTGCTTCGCGATGGCCGCGATGCCCTCCGGCGAGGCGCGCTCGATCGTGGAGCGCATCTTGGTGCCGAAAATGCCGGCTTTGCGGGCACGTTCGAGCAACGCGTCGAGGCCCGGATTCGGCTTCATGAGGCGCACGCCGTTGGCTTCGGCTTCGAGGCCCTTGTCGACCTTGAGGAAAGGCACCACGCCACGGTCTTCCCAGAGGAACGCGGGCACGGGCTTGCCGTGCGCCTGGCCGTCCATGGTCTGCTCGAACAGAATCGCGCCGATCACCTTGGCGCCCGTGAACGCGGGCGCGCTGATGATGCGCACGCGCATCTCGTGCATGAGGCGGAACATGGCCTCGTCGCCCTGATAGTCGCTCTCGGGAATGCCGTATTGCCGCAGCGCGCCCGGCGTGGAGCCGCCGCTCTGATCGAGCGCGGCGATGAAGCCCGGTTTGTCGCGCATCTGCTGCAGCATCGTGTCGTTGGCCATCTTCATTTCTCCCGAAAAAAGGCGCCGGGTGCGGCGCGGTTACCTGGAGCCCGGTGGTCGGCCTTGCGGGCATCTGCGTTCCGACGAGTGTACTGGCGCTGCGTGACAGCGTCTCGCCGAACTGCGCATTGGCCGTCCGTTACCGAACCCATGAGTCGATTCCAAAGGCAGGAAGCAAGCGCGATGCCAGCCCCCGGTAAATTCTCGCCGAGCCGCTTATTACGGACACTTTTCCCGGCTCAGTACAAACGTGCATTGAAAAGACGGAATAAGACCTGGCATAAATTGCGTTGAGGTCATTATGGGGCCGATTATTTGTCGCATTCGAATGGAAGCGGACTTTCGCGGATTCGAATGCGCGCATGCGCGATGCCAGTGACTCACGTCAATAAGCCGGAAGAGTCGAATAATCATTGCGCGCGCCATGTTGTTTGCTGGTTGCTGTCGGGCTAGTATCGGCCGTGCAGGCGAAAGACCGGCTTTCGGCTTTCACGATATGATTTTTATCGGCTGGGTGTCGCGGGGTTTGTCCGTATTTTTGCCCGTATTTTTTGTCCGTATCGCCGGTTCATTTGTTCAGGTTTCAGATAACGCTGCTGCATTTTGCATAAACCGGCATGTATACCGGGTGTGTGCAAATTAGTCATCGAATGCGCGACACGAAACACTGCGCAGGCTCTTTTTTTGCAAGGCGGGTTTATTCGGCGTCTGTTTCATCACCGTCGCGCCCACCTGCGCGCCATGCGAACTTTTACGACAATCGGAAAAAGAACCATGAAAAATCGCATCCTCGTGGGCGCACTCGCCCTGGCTGTCGCGTCGGCTGTCGCGTCGTTCACGCAAGGCGCGGCAGCGGCACAAGCCCAGTCAGCCGGCGCGGCGCAACCGCACGCGGCCGCGTTGCCGCCGGGGCCGGTGGCCGGCTACGCGATGTCCGAAGCGTATGCGCGCACCCTGGCGCGCAATCTTTACGTCTGGGCCTGGCCCATGACGAATATCTACAACCGCCTGCTCGCGGCGCGTCAGGTGCCTTCGCCGGGCCTGAACGGCGGCATCGTGCCGCTCGCGCCGCCCAATCGCCTGTCGATGCTGCATGACTATATCGAGCCGGCCGAGCGCTTCGTGGCGTGTCCGAATCAGGACGTCGTGTACGGTTCGGCCGTGGTCGATCTCGACGCTTCGCCGGTGGTCGTGCAGGTGCCCGACTTCGGCGGCCGTTTCTGGGTGATCCAGGCCGTCGACACGCGCACCGACAGTTTCGCGAGCCTCGGCAAGATGTACGGCACGAAGCCCGGCTTCTATCTGCTGGCCGGTCCGAACTGGAAGGGCAAGGTGCCCGCAGGCATCCAGCACGTATTCCGCTCGCCTACCTCGGTCGGGCTTGTGATTCCGCGCGTCTTCATGGACGACACGCCCGAGGACCGCAAGGCGATCCAGTCCACGATCGCGCAGATCGGCGTGTATCCGCTCGCCGATTTCGACGGCAAGATGAAGCGCACCGACTGGTCCGCGCTGCCGCATTTCGGCAAGGATGGCGGCGGCGGCGACGCGGAAATCCGCTTTGTCGAGCCCGAGAAGTTCTGGGACGAACTCCCGCTCGTGCTCAAGGCCACGCCGCCGTTGCCGGGCGAGCAGGCGCTCTACGCGCAGGCCGAGGCGCTGCTCGCGGCCGCGCGTCAGGATCCGGCGATCAAGGCGGCGATCGTCGACGAAGCGAAAAAGGCCGACACCGAAGTCGTCGCGCCGATGTTCAACTTCAACAGCTTCGGGCACGCGCTGAACGACAACTGGCACACGATCACCAACGGCGCGGCGTTCGGTACGGACTACTACACGCGCGCGGCGGTTGCCAAGTCGAACATCCTGGTCAACAAGAGCAACGAGACCAAATACTTCTATCTGGACGCCGACGCGAGCGGCCAGCGCCTGAATGGCGCGCATGCCTACACGGTCACGTTTCCGAAGGGCAAGCTGCCGCCGGTGAAGGGATTCTGGTCGCTCACGCTGTACAACGAGCATCACTTCTTCTCGCCGAACGACATCAAGCGCTATTCGGTGGGCACGAAGAACAAGGACCTCAAGCTCAACGAAGATGGCTCGCTCACGATCTACATCCAGAGCGCGCCGCCCGAAGGCGACAAGCGCGCGAACTGGCTGCCGGCTCCCGCCGGTCAGGACTTCTCGCTGTACGTGCGTGCCTACTGGCCCGAGCCCGCGGCGCTCGACGGGTCGTGGACGCCGCCGCCGGTGCGCGCCACCAGCGCCACGAATCCGTAATCGGCGCACGGAGGAGACGGATGACGACCTTGAACACTTCCCTGCGCGGTCTCGCGCTCGCGGTTGCGCTGGCGACGCCCTGCATGACGTGGGCGCAAGCCGCGCCTGACACGGCACCGGACGCCGCACCTGTCGCCGCGCGCTATGGCGAACTCGCGAATCTGCCGTTCCCCGGCGGCTTTCCGGCGCCGCAATCGGTCCAGACGCTGCAAGACGAATGGCTGTTCCAGCGCGCGGTCCAGACGTATATCTGGGCCATTCCCGCGCTCAACGTGTACGCGATGAAGGAAGGCTCGGAACGCAAGTTCGGCGCGGGTTACAACGTGCTGCCGATCTTCAAGGAACGGCTCGACGCGCGCACGCAGATCACCACGCCGAATTCGGACGTAATCTACGCGCTCGGCTATCTCGACGTGGGCAAGGACGGCCCGATGGTGATCGAGGTGCCGCCCGGCCTGCAAGGCATTCTCGACGACTTCTTCCAGCGCCCGATCTGCGGGCCGAAGCTCGAAGGCCATGTGATGTGCGGCGACGTCGGCCTGCCCGGTCCCGACAAGGGCAAGGGCGGCAAATATCTCGTGCTGCCGCCGGGTTACGACGGCCCGGTTCCCGAGGGCTATTACGTCTATCGCTCGCGCACGAACGGCGTGTTCGTGTTCTGGCGCGGCTTCTTCAAGAATCCGAAAGCACTCGCGCAACCGGTCGGCGTGCTGGAGCAGACGAAGATCTATCCGCTCGGTCAGCAGGCGAATGCGAAACCCATGCAGTTTCCCGACGCGTCGGGCGTGCCCATCAACATGCTGTATCCGACCGATGGCAGCGCGTTCGACATGCTCTCGCGTTTCATCGACAGCGAGTATCCCGATCCCGCCGACATGGAAATGCGCGGCATGGCCGCGAGTCTCGGCATCGTCAAGGGGCAGCCGTTCAAGCCGGACCCGCGCACGCGCAAGATCCTCGACGACGCCGCGCGCACGGCCGCGAAGATGGCGCGCGTGATTGCCGTCGCGCCGCCCGCGAACACCTATGCGCAGAAGTGGTATCCGGACCGGCAGTGGCTCAACGTGTTTCCGGGCAATGCGGAATTCACGTCGCCGACCTTCAACTACATCGACATTCGCACCGGCTTCTTCACCTACGCGTACTCGGCAAGCCCGGGCATGGCCGTCAGCATGGTGAACGTGGGCGCGAAATATCCCACGGCGTTCAAGGACGCGCAGGGCCGTTTCCTGACGGGCGAGCACACCTACAAGCTGCATCTGCCCGCGGGCATTCCGGCGCATATCTTCTGGTCGGTCGCGGCCTACGACGCGTGGAGCGCGTCGGGATTGCAGAACGGCCAGGCGTTCCCGTCGATCAACACGATGGACGAGCCCGCGAAGAACGCCGATGGTTCGATCGACATCGTGTTCGGACCGAAGCAGCCCGCCGACGTCAATGTGAAGAACTACATCCGCACGCTGCCGGACAAGGGCTTTTTCGTGATCCTGCGTTTGTATGGCCCGACGCAGCCGTTCTTCGACAAGACCTGGAAGCCCGGCGACATCGAACGCATCGACTGAATCGATAAACCCAGCATAAGAAAAGCGGCCCGCAAGGGCCGCTTTTGCCTTTAACGGAGTGAAGCGGTTTAGAAGCGATGCGTCATGCCCACCGCGCCCATCGCCTGCTTGGTGCCGCCTTCGGTCACGCTCACGCCCGGCCAGCTCACGGTGGCCGTCCCGTTGTTCTTGAAATAGCCCGCGCGCGCATACAGGCTCGTGCGCTTCGAGATCCAGTGATCGATGCCGATCTGGAAACCCGGCGTGTTGTCGTGCGCGCCGCGCACGTTGCGATAGAGCGCAGCAAGCTGGATTTCGTCGATGGAGGTGGCCTGAATCGTCGCGCCCACTTCGGCGATGCTCATCGAGTGCGCGGAGCCGAGCCGCGCGGTGAACGAACCCGGCGCAGGTTCGCCCTTCGGCCGGTTATACGAGTAGTTCGCCTGCAGATTGACCGGGCCGATTCGATACGCGAGCGCGGCAACGAAGTGCTCGGTGTTCATCAGGTCGATCGAGGCGGGCAGCGATGCGTAGCGCGCCGTGCCGCTGTGCTGGTAGACGTACGCGAGCCCCGCGTAGAGCCCGCCGCCCGTGAAGTTCACGCCGAGGTTCAGCGTATTGCCGAACGTCGACGGCACCGGTTGCGTGACCGTTTCCGAAAAACCGTACACGGTGTAGAGCTGCACGCCGCCGATCCGCGGCGTCTGATAAAGCACGGAGTTGCTCAGGCGCGCCGAGTCGTACTGCGTCGACAGCGTGTTGCGATCGACGGCCAGCACGTAGGACGCGAATGGCGAGAGCCCTTCGTTGACCTTGAACGGATCGGTCGGATACACCACGCGGAAGCTCGAATCGTACTGACGGCCGAACGAGAGCGAGCCGTATTTTTCGTGCTTCAGGCCCACCCATGCCTGGCGGAAGAAGAGCTTGCTGGTGTCGGCGTAGAGTCCACCGTTGTTGAGGTTGAAGCCCGTTTCCACGTTGAACTGCGCAATCAGGCCGCCGCCCAGATCCTCGGTGCCTTTCAGGCCGAACAGCGAACTCGTCGAGCCGCCGCTTTTGAGCGCGACGGTGTTCTTGCCATCGTTGCTCAGGTACTGCATGTAGGTATCGGCGACACCGTACAGCGTCACGCCCGATTCGGCGGCCGCCGCGCCGCTTGCCGCCACTGCGAGAGCAATCCCACACCACCCATGCCTGCGCACGCGCATGTCTGTCTCCTCTTTATTTATGTAAGCATCATGAAATTAGAATGACCGTGCTAATTAAAGGGGTGTCGAAATTAGCTGTCCACTGCATTCTTTTCATGAGGAGATTGCAAAGCGTGCATGAGAAAGACGCACCGGTGCGCGTCTGCGGCCGGGAGCACATCCTGGCGTGAGGTGCAGGGCGAGGAAGACAGGCGCGGCATCCAAAGCCGGCGCATACATCGCGCGCGGGGGAGCGCTTTGCCTGTGGCGCGCTGGCCGCGACCCGCGCGCCACAGATGGCGTTAGACGATCACCTGCGATTGCGCCGAGCGGTTGCTCGCGAGCAGCGTGGAGAGACGGCGCAGCGCGGCCTGAAGCTGGCTGCGGTCGGCGGTGGCGCCCAGCGAGATGCGGATCGCGTTCGCCGTGCCGGGGCCTTGCTCGAACGCCGTGGACGGCGCGACCGCGAGGCCCTCGATGTTGGCCGCCGCCGCGAGATCGCGCGCCTGCCAGTAGCTCGGCAGCGCGTACCAGAGATGAATGCCTGCGCCCGCCGACGAGCCCAGCGTCTGCGCGGCCATGCGCTGGCGTTCGTGCGCCTCGGCGCGCACGCCGTCGAAGATGCGCGCGGCCGTGCCGTCGGCGATCCACTGCATCGCGAGCGCGTTCGTCAGCGGTGCGGCCATCAGCGAAAACGTGCGCAGCGCGGCCAGGAAGCGCGCGTGCGACGCCACGTCGGGCATCACGAGGAAGGCCGTGCGCAGACCGGGCGAGAGCGTTTTCGAGAGCGTCGAGAGATAGCAGACCTGCGACGGCGCGAGGCGCGCGAGCGGCGGCGGGGCGTCCGGGGCGAAGCGCCAGTAGGGATCGTCCTCGACGATGCGCACGTCGTAGCGCGCCGCCACGCGCAGGATCTCGCGGCGGCGCGACTCGGGCATGGTCGCGGCCGTGGGATTCTGCAAGGTCGGATTGAGATACAGCAGACGCGCGCCGTGCGAGCGGCAGGCGGCTTCGAGCGCGTCGGGGCGCATGCCGTCGGCGTCGGTGTCGATGGCTTCGAGGCGGCGCCCGAGTTGCGCGACGGCGTGCGGCAAGCCCGGATAGAGCAGCGGCTCGGCGAGGATCGTGTCGCTGGGCGAGGTGAACGCGACGAGCAGCGCCGCCAGCGCGGCCTGCGCGCCGGGGCAGACGGCCACGCGCGCGGGATCGACCGGCCCGAGCGCCGGCGCGAGCCAGTTGGCGGCCGCCGTGCAGTCGGCCGCGCCGCCGCCGCCGACGTGATAGGTCATCAGCAGGTCGGCGTCGCTGCGCAGCAGCAGGCGCGACAGTCCTTCGCGCAGCAGCGCGTTGGTGTCGATGCCCACGGGCGGCGGCGGGATGTTCATGCTCAGATCCACCCGCTGCGCAAGCTCCGCGCGCGGCGCGGACACGAAGGTGCCGAGCGGCCCGCGCGCCTCGATCAGCCCGCGCCGCCGCGCCTCGTTGAACGCGCGCGTGATCGTGGTGAGATCGACGCCGAGCAGATTCGCCAGCACGCGCTGCGCGGGCACGCGGTCGCCGGGCGCGAGCGTGCCGTCGGCCACGGCGCGCTCGATGAAGTCGACGAGCTGCACATAGCGCGGGCCGCTGCCGCGCGCGAGCGCCGACGCCCACGGCGAGGCGGCGGTATCGGTATCCGGGTTGGAATCGGCGTCGTTCCGGGTGGATTGCGTCATTGGGCCTTGCGTCATCCTGCCGCACATGTATGTGTCATGTCTTACTCTAGCATGCGGACACGAATCGCGTAAATCCATACATATGGTGCATGTATGGCCACTGCCGCGGCGGAGCCTGACCAAAGCGGCGGGGCATTCCGGGCACGCGCTGTATCGACGGGTTTGCGCGTTCGTCAACCCTGGAACCCGACATGCGCCAAACCCTTTCTCGAAGAGGACCGTCCTTTGAAGGCGGCCCGCCGCAGCCACACTCCACCCACTCATCCCGTTTTCACCCCCGCATAAGCAGGCCGTTACGCGCCGCCGCGACCTTTGCCGCGAGCGGCGCGCTGGCGCTGCTCGGCGGCTGCAGCTCCGTGCTGATGGACCCGAAAGGCGACATCGGCGTGCAGGAAAAGAACCTGATCCTGATCGCCCTCGGCTTGATGCTGCTGGTGGTGATACCCGTGATCGCGCTCACGCTGTGGTTTGCGTGGCGCTACCGCGCGTCCAACACGGGCGCGACCTACGCGCCGAAGTGGTCGCATTCGACCGCGATCGAAGTGGTCGTGTGGTCGATTCCCTGTGTGATCGTGCTCACGCTCGGCGTGCTGATCTGGCGCACGACGCACTCGCTCGATCCGTACAAGCCGATCGAATCGCAGACCAAGCCGATCCGCGTCGACGTCGTCGCGCTCAACTGGAAGTGGCTCTTCATCTATCCCGATTACGGTGTCGCGTCCGTGAACCAGCTGGCGATTCCGGTGGACACGCCCGTGTCGTTCCGTCTGACCGCCGAGTCGCTGATGAACTCGTTCTTCATTCCGCAACTGGGCAGCCAGGTCTATGCGATGTCGGGCATGGAAACGAAGCTGCATCTGATCGCGAACGAACCCGGCGTCTACGCGGGCCGTTCGGCGGCCTTCAGCGGACCGGGCTTCTCCGACATGCACTTCGACACGCTCGCCACCAGCCGCGCCGATTTCGACGCGTGGATCGCCCGCGCCCAGGCCTCGCCCGCGATGCTGAGCCGCGGCGCGTACGAGCGCCTCGCGATCCCCGGCGAAAAGACGCCCGTGACGCTCTATTCGAACGTCGCGCCGGGTCTGTTCGAAGGCGTCGTCGACAAATACATGCGCGACGTTCACGGCAACCCGATTTGCGGCACCGGCGCGAACGTGCCGGCGCTCACCCTCGAACGTAGCGGCGCGCGCGCGCCCGCCATCCTGGCAGCGGAGTAATCACACATGTTCGGAAAACTCACGCTCGATGCCGTACCCTGGCACGAGCCGATCATCATGGGCACCGGCGCCGTCGTGGCGCTCGGCGGCCTGCTCCTGCTCGCCGCGATCACGCTCGCGGGGAAGTGGGGCTATCTGTGGCGCGAGTGGATCACCTCGGTCGATCACAAGCGCATCGGCGTCATGTACATCATTCTCGCGATCGTGATGCTGCTGCGCGGTTTCGCCGACGCGATCATGATGCGCGCGCAACAGGCGCTCGCATACGGCGACGCGGCCGGCTATCTGCCGCCGCATCACTACGACCAGATCTTCACGGCGCACGGCGTCATCATGATCTTCTTCGTGGCCACGCCGCTGATTCTCGGACTGATGAACGTGGTCGTGCCGCTGCAGATCGGCGCGCGCGACGTCGCGTATCCGTTCGTGAATTCGCTGTCGTTCTGGCTCTCGGTCGTAGGCGCGATTCTCGTGATGGTCTCGATGTTCGTCGGTGACTTCGCGGCGACGGGCTGGGTGGCGTATCCGCCGCTCTCCGAGCTTGGCTACAGTCCGACGGTGGGGATGGACTACTACATCTGGTCGTTGCAGGTGTCGGGTCTGGGCACGACGCTCTCGGGCATCAACTTCATCGTGACGATCCTGCGCATGCGTGCGCCGGGCATGAAGCTCATGATGATGCCGGTGTTCGTGTGGACCGCGCTCATCACCAACATCCTGATCGTCGCGGTGTTTCCGGTGCTCACCGGCACGCTCGCGCTGCTCACGATGGACCGCTATCTCGACATGCACTTCTTCACGAACGAGCTTGGCGGCAACGCGATGATGTACATCAACCTGATCTGGGTGTGGGGCCATCCCGAGGTGTACATCCTGATCCTGCCCGCGTTCGGTGCGTATTCGGAAATCATCGCGACGTTCTCGGGCAAGCCGCTGTTCGGCTACAAGTCGATGGTGTACGCGACGTCCTCGATCGGCATTCTCTCGTTCTTCGTGTGGCTGCATCACTTCTTCACGATGGGCTCGGGCGCGAACGTCAACGCGTTCTTCGGCATCATGACCACGGTGATCTCGATCCCGACCGGCGTGAAGCTGTTCAACTGGCTGTTTACGATGTATCGCGGCCGCATCCGCTATCACAGCGCCACGCTCTGGACCATCGGCTTCATGGTGACGTTCGCCGTGGGCGGCATGACGGGCGTGCTGCTGGCCGTGCCGGGCGCGGACTTCGTGCTGCACAACTCGCTGTTCCTCGTCGCGCACTTTCATAACGTGATCATCGGCGGCGTGGTGTTCGGCTGCCTCGCGGGCATCAGCTTCTGGTTCCCGAAGGTGTTCGGCTTCACGCTCAACGAGTTCTGGGGCAAGGTCTCGTTCTGGTGCTGGCTGATCGGTTACTGGCTCGCGTTCACGCCGCTCTACATCCTCGGCTTCGAAGGCATGACGCGCCGCATGAACCACTACGAAGTGGCCTCGTGGCATCCGTGGCTCGTGGTGGCGCTGGTTGGCGCGGTGTTCGTCGGCCTCGGCATTCTCGCGCTGGTCGTGCAGATCTACGTGAGCATTCGCGACCGCGACCTGAACCGCGACGTCACCGGCGATCCGTGGGACGGCCGCAGCCTCGAATGGTCGACGTCGTCGCCCGCGCCGTTCTACAACTTCGCCGTGATGCCGAAGATCACCTCGATGGAACAGCACTGGGACAACAAGGAAGCGGGCACCGCGTACAAGCAGGCCGAGCACTACGAAGACATCCACATGCCGCGCAATACGGGCGCGGGCTTCATCATCGCCGCGTTCAGCCTGCTGTTCGGCTTCGCCGCGGTGTGGCACATGTGGCCGTTCGCGGCGGCCGGGCTGATCGGCATGATCGTGACGTTCATCGTGCGCAGCTATGACCAGGACGTCGATTACTGGGTGCCGGCGGCGGAAGTCGCGCGCATCGAAAACGCGCGCTTCGCGCAGCTCGCGGAACTGGACATCAAGGAGGCTGCGTAAGTCATGGCGCACGCTGCAACTACACCTCACGCTCAGGGACATGAGCACGGGCACGATCACGGCCACAGCGACAACACCAAGACGACGCTGGGTTTCTGGATCTACCTGATGAGCGACTGTCTCATCTTCGCGACGCTGTTCGCCACCTTCGGCGTGCTCGCGAATGCGACGGCAGGCGGACCGGGCGCGAAGGAACTGTTCGAACTGCCGTACGTGCTCGGCGAAACGCTGCTGCTGCTCGCGAGCAGCGTGACGTTCGGCATGGCGATGCTCAACCTGCACGCAGGCAAGCGCGCGCAGGTGATCGTGTGGCTCGCGATTACGTTCGCGTTCGGCGCGGGCTTCGTCGGCATGGAAGTGAACGAGTTCGCGAAGCTCGTCGCCGATGGCGCGGGTCCGCATACGAGCGCGTATCTCTCGGCGTATTTCACGCTGGTCGGCACGCACGGTCTGCACGTGACGGCGGGTCTGCTGTGGATCGCGATCATGATGCATCAGACCTTCAAGTTCGGTCTGACCGATACGATCCAGCGCCGTCTTGCATGCCTGAGCCTCTTTTGGCACTTTCTCGATCTCGTGTGGATCTGCGTGTTTACCTTTGTCTATCTGCGAGGTGTGCTGTGAGCCATTCCCATGTTAATCATGCAGTCCCGCAGAGCGGACACGGCGATGGGCATGGCAGCTTCAAGGGCTACATGATCGGCACGGTGCTGTCGCTCGTGCTCACGCTCGCTTCGTTCGGCGTGGTGATGTTTCATCTCGTGCCGCCCGCGATGGGACTCGTGGCGATCGTCGTGCTGTGCGTCGCGCAACTGGTCGTGCAGCTCGGCTACTTCCTGCATATTGGATCGTCGCGCAGCCAGCGCGCCAACACCGGCATTTTCATCTGCACGGCGTTTCTGATTGCGGTGATCGTCGGGCTGTCGCTGTGGGTCATGCACAACGCCAACGTCAACATGATGCCGACGCATATCAGCGTCGATCGGGCGATGGCGCACGACTGACGCGCTGCCGTTCGTCGAGTGTGAAAAGCCCCGCGCGGTGTTGGCCGCGCGGGGCTTTTTTGTGTTGACAGGCGTGGCGCGGTGGTACTGGCCCTTGCAGCGAGCGCTAGCTGACCGAGCCGATGCTCGACTGCTGATAATTCTCGATGCCGATCTTGTCGATCAGTCCGATCTGGGTTTCGAGCCAGTCGATATGATCTTCGGTGTCGTCGAGAATCTCGACGAAAATCTCCCTCGACACGAAGTCGCGAACAGACTCGCAATAGACGATGGCTTCCTTACATTGCGCCTGCGCGATCCGTTCGAGCTTGAGATCGCATTCGAGCGCCTCGCGCGTGCTCTCGCCAACCAGCAACTTGCCGAGATCCTGCAGATTGGGCAGACCGTCGAGCATGAAGATGCGCTCGATCAGTTTGTCCGCGTGCTTCATCTCCTCGATCGATTCGTCATACTCATGCTTGCCGAGGGCGGTGAGCCCCCAGTGTTTGTAGAGCCGTGCGTGCAGGAAATACTGATTGATGGCCGTCAGCTCGTTCTTGAGTTCGGCATTCAGATATTCGATAACCTTGGGGTCGGCTTGCATGACGCTCTCCTGACGGACCAGTGGACGCTCGTGCGCATAGGACGAGGATAGACAGTCAGCGCGACGAGTGCGCGAACGACGGCATTAACAAGACGTATTCGCAGTCATCACGGCGCGCAACCGGCGAGGGGGCGTTGCGCGGGCAACACGCGAGCCGAACTGGCCCCGATCATGCGCCGCTTGCGTGCGGGTCGTCGCTAACCATGCCGGTTTCGCGCAACTGCCGGAGGCGCGCGTAGACGGTCGTGCGCGAGATGCGCAATTGTCTTGCCACGGCGGCCACATTGCCGTTGTGATCGCGCATCGCTTGCTGTACCGCGCCGAGCGTATGTTCTTCGAGACTCGCGCCGGTTTTCGCCGCGTCCTGCGCGCCGACGGGTGGCGCGATATCCGAATGATCGCCCGTGAGTCCGGCCCCCGCACGCCGCGCCGTGCTGCGATTGAGCGGCGCGCGCGCGTACTGCATCCACACATGGCTACCGTCCGCGCGTGCAATGCGCTGCGGGCCGCGCTGGGGTTTCAGCAGACGCCCGAGCAGCGCGGGCGGCGCGTCGTCGAACAGATCCTGCAACGACCGAAGCGCCAGCGGCGCGCCATGCGGCAGGCCGAGAATACGCCGCGCCATCCGGCTCGCCGCGCGCAGATCACCGTTTTCCTCGACCGCCAGCACGCCCGCGAGCGGCGTCGCGAGCCAGCGCGGATCGTGCTGCACGCGCAGCAAGTGGCAGCCGCGCAGCGTCGCGAATAAACGCTGTTCAGCGGCGAGTGCGGCCAGCCGGAACTGCTCCTTCACCTGCGCGAGATCGCGCTGGCCGGTGCCGGTGAGATCGAGCGCGCCGATCACTTCGCCATGCAGCCCGAACAGCGGCACCGCGAGACACGACACGCGTTCGAACTGGTCGAGATAATGCTGGCCGTTTGCGACCGTCACTTCGATGCCTTCGTGCAGCACGCAGCTCGGCGCCGTCGTGCCGATATGCGATTCGAGAATGCGCCGCCCGGCGATGATCGGCAGGATCAGGTCGTCGTCGCAGGCGGGACTGCGGCGCGCGTGCACCACGGTGCCGTGTGGATTCACGCAGAAGATGGTCCAGTTGTCGCCGCCGAAAGCGTCCCAGAGCTGCTCGATTTCGTCGACGATGCAGCTGTAGAGCCGCCGGTCTTCGTGCGATTCGCGCACGCTGCGCGTGCCCTTGAGCAGCTCGTATTCGGGCGCCTGCCACGGCAGCACGCCCGCATCGCGCGAACGCGCCCAGGAGCGCGCCACCGATTCGGGCAGCAGGTTCGGCATGAGCGCGGCGGGCAGTTGCCCGCCGTCGCCGAAACGCTCGCGGGCCGAATGCAACTGCGCGAGCGCGCTGGCCTGGACGGTTTCCGTCGCGGACTTGCGATTCATGCGGGCTCCCGTCGTGGCATGGGGTCGAGCGGCAAAAGAGGGGGAAACGAAAGGACAGTCGGCGGGACAGTCGGCGCGGCACGTGAGGTGAACATTGAGGGCGCCATGCCGTCCGTCCGGGCCGTTGCCGCGCACGCGGAGCGGCAACGGCGCACTGATGCGAGGATACCGCAGCGGGCGCGGGCACGGCGCCGCGCCCGCCATCACCCGCTGCGGCAACGTATCGAAACGTCAGGCGTGCGTGAAGCGCAGGATCGGCTTGAGCGTGACGCCGCGCTTGCTGTCCTCGGCGGCTTCGTTGATCTGCTCGACCGGATAGAACTTCACGAGCTTGTCGAACGGAAAACGCCCTTGCCGATACAGCTCGACGAGTTGCGGAATGAAGCGTTGCGGCACGCTGTCGCCTTCCACGATGCCGCGAATCGTGCGGCCGTTCAGTAGCAGACTGTTGATGTCGAACTCCGCCTTGGTGCCGAGCGGCGGCGCGCCGACCACGCCGATCGCGCCCAGCGTGCCGAGCGATTCGATCGCACCCGACAGCACCTGCGCGATGCCCGTCGATTCGAGCGCGAAGTTCACGCCGCCGCCGGTGATCGCGCGGATCGTCTCGACCACGTCGCCTTCGCGGCTGTCGATCGTGTGCGTCGCGCCCAGCTCCTTCGCCAGTTCGAGCCGCGAGGGCACGATGTCGATGGCGATGATGGTGGTCGCGCCCGCCACGCGCGCGGCCATCACCGCCGAGAGGCCGACCGCGCCCGCGCCGAAACTCGCGAAACTGCTGCCCGGCGTGACCTTGAGCGAGTTGATGACGGCGCCCGCGCCGGTCTGGATACCGCAGCCGAGCGGCCCGAGCAGTTCGAGCGGCGCGTCTTTCGACACCTTGATCGCGTTGTTTTCGCGGGCCAGCGCGTGGCTCGCGAACGACGACTGCGCGAAGAAGTGATCGTGCAGCGGACGGCCTTCTTCGTCCTCGATGGCGGTGTGGCCCTCGAGATCGGCGCCGCCGAAGTTCAGGCCGAAGAACTGGCTGCAATACGCCCCGTGACCGCCCGCGCAGGGCTGGCAATGGCCGCACGCGCCATAGGTCAGCACGACGTGATCGCCGGGCTGGAGGTTCTTCACGGCGGGGCCGACCGCTTCGACCACGCCCGCGCCTTCGTGGCCGAGCACGGCGGGCAGCGGCACCGGGTAATACTGGTCGCGCACGATCAGGTCGGTGTGGCACAGGCCGGTGGCCACCACGCGCACCAGCACTTCGTCGTCTTTCGGGCCGCGCAGGCGCGCTTTCTGGATTGTGAACGGCTCGCCCTTGCCGCGCGCGACGGCGGCCGTGACGGTGCGGCCCGTGTTGGCCGATATCGTAGTCATAGCGTGTCTCCTTGTGTCGATGGTGGCGGATCTCAGATCGGGTAGAGCGGTGCTTCGCCCTTGACCGTGAGCCATTGCCACTGCGTAAATTCTTCCCAGTTCGCCGGACCGCCGATGCTCGTGCCGTTGCCCGAAGCGCCGACGCCGCCGAACGGATTGATCACCTCGTCGTTGACGGTCTGATCATTGATGTGCAGCAGGCCCGTGCGCAGCCGCTCGCCCATGCGCAGCGCGCGGCCCACGTTCGCCGTGACCACGGCCATCGACAATCCGTACTCCGTATCGTTGGCGAGCGCGATGGCTTCGTCGTCGGTGTCGAAGGGCACGACCACGGCCACCGGTCCGAAGATTTCCTCGTTGAACGCCGGGTTTTGCGCGGTTACGCCGCTCAGCACGGTCGGCTCGAAAAACAGGTCGCGGAAGCCGCCGCCCGTTTCGATGCGCGCGCCCGCGTCCTTCGCGGCCGCCAGCACGCGCGCGACGTGATCGCGCTGCGCGGCGTTGATGATCGGGCCAAGCGCGACGTTCTCGGTGGCCGGGTCGCCAACCGTGAGGCCTTTCGCCTTCGCGACCAGTTTTTCCACGAAACGATCGTAAATCTTGCACTGTACGAGCACGCGGCCCGTTGCCATGCAGATCTGTCCCTGATGCAGATACGCGCCCCAGGCCGTATTGGCGACGGCGAGATCGAGGTCGGCGTCGTCGAGCACGATCAGCGAATTCTTGCCGCCCAGTTCGAGCGAGACCTTCTTCAGATGCCGGCCGGCCGCTTCCCCGACCTTGCGGCCGGCGCCCGTCGAGCCCGTGAACTGGATCATCGCGATGTGCGGATCGCTCGTGAGCGCCGCGCCTGCCGCGCCGTCGCCGGGCAGCACGTGCAGCACGCCCGCGGGCAGGCCCGCGAGTTCGAACAGACGCGCGATCGCGAAGCCGCCGCAGACCGAAGTGCGCGGATCGGGCTTGAGCACGACGGCGTTGCCGAGCGCGAGCGCGGGCGCGACCGCGCGCATCGCCAGATAGAGCGGGAAGTTGAACGGCGAGATCACGCCCACGACGCCCAGCGGGCGGCGGCGCGCGAGCGAAAGGCGGCCGGGCACCGAGGGCAGCACCTCGCCCGCGGAACGCGAGGGCAGCGCGCTCGCCTCGTGCAGCGCTTTTACGGTCGCCTGGGTTTCGAAGCCGGCCTTGCCGCGTGTCGAGCCGCTTTCGCGCACGATCCAGCCGGCGATTTCGTCGAATGCGTCTTCGGCGAGGCGCGCGGCGCGGCGCAGGACGGCGGCGCGCTCGTCGTAGGGCAGCGCGGCCCACGCCTGCTGCGCGTCGAACGCAGCCTTCGACGACGCGGCGACGAACTCGGCGTCGGCCATGCCGATGCTCGCGAGCCGCTTGCCCGTGGCGGGTTCGAGCACATCGGCGCTCGACGTGCCGTCGCGCCAGGCGCCGGCGAAGACGCGGCCGTGCCAGACGTCGCTATCGAGAAGGCGGGAGGAAGAGGTGACGCTCATGCTGACTCCTTGGAAACGGTACGGCGATGTCGATGGCACACGCCATCGACGCAACGTTGCGAGGTTAGGGAATCGGGGTCAGCGTCACAATCGGGAATTGTTCGCGTCCTGAAAGTCCGCGTCGCAGCGGGGCTGTGCGCGGTAAAGCGTTCAGTAACTGAACAGCTCGCGGAGGGAACGGGGGGCGGCAGGCACGGCGCGTGCGATAACGAAGACGTCGCGACGCACCGTCGCTTTTACGTGGAGATGCACCATGAACAAGGACCAGGTGAAGGGCACGGCAGAAAAGCTGAAGGGCAAGGTCAACGAAGCAGTGGGCCGCGCCACCGACAACCCGCAGCGTGAATTGAAGGGCGATATGCAGCAGGCAGCAGGCCAGGCGCGCAAGAATGTGGGCGACCTGAAGGAAGCCGCGAAGGATGTGACCAAGCGTCACCACTAAACGCGGCCGCGCCACGACAACCCTCGTCGCCGCTTCGCGCGGCGGCATCTTTATCCGCGACGGCGCCGGTTTCGGCGTCGTCGCTTTGTTTTTGTTGCGGCCGCTTCACCGTGCAATTAGCGCTTTCTCGGTGCGAGTCAGCCGGTGCCCAGCACCCGGGCGAGACGGCGCATCCCTTCGAATACCGCATCGGCGACATCGACTGGAAACTCGCGCGGCAACTGCGCGCCCACTTCGTCGATGACGCGTTCCGTCTGCGCCACAACCGTCGCCATCATCTCTTCGACCTGATCGATTGTAAATCCCACACGTTGACCTTGCGCGATCCAGTGACGCGGCAAGATCTGCGCGATGCGGTAATGCGCGTTGCGTCCGCGCACGGCCATCGCCAGGCTCGCGCGCTGCGCGGCGAGCTGATTGCGTCCGCGCCCGATGATCGGATGCGCCGAGAGCACGTCGTACAGCGGCGTGGCCGCGTAACGGCTGCCAGGCAGATGCGCGATGCTGAAATTCTTGGCGTGGCCGTCGGTGGCGGCGAGCAGCCAGAAGATCATCTGCGCGAGAAAGAAGTGGCGCCGATCGTCCGCCGCACGCACCGAACCGCCCAGCACCGCCATCACGGCGTCGATGCCTGGGCCGCCGTCGGCTTCGTATTTGAGCAGGCCTGGCGTGCCGGTGGCCTGGCAGAGGTCCTCTTGCGGCAGACGGACGATCCAGCGGCCGTCGCGTGACAGGCGGCGGTCGAAACGCTCGACCACGAGCGCCTTCACGTCTTCGAATTCGGCGATCTCGCACGGCGCGATCGGCAGGCCGAACGCGGCGACGATGCGCGCGCAGAGCCATTCGTTCTCGACCGAGGTGCGCATATCGGCGCGCATGTTGCCGACGAGGCCGAGCGGCAGTTTGAGGATGTGCGTGGTTGGCGTGCTGCCCGTGGGCAACAGCCACTCGCCGCCATGCCACAGCAGCGCGGTTTTCTCCTGCGCACCGGCGATCGACAGACGCAGGTCGTCGACGGCGTCGTGCTCGGCGGCGCGCGGCGTGGCCGTGGTGTCGCGCAGCAGTTGCGCGATGGCGTGTTCGTCGAGCGGGCGTCCTTCGATGTGCTCCAGATCGACCGGCGCTTCGCCGGCGGGCAGCAGTTGCAATGCGCCCACGCAATCGCGTCCGAGTACGGCCAGCAGTTCGAACGGCGTGGTGCCGCCCGTGCGGTAACGTGTGGCGATGCGGCGGCGGATGCGTTCGCTGTCGGGCAGGAGATTGTCGAAGTAATCGGTGACGATTTCGCCGCGCAAGGGCTGGTTGCCCGGCGTAAACGGCAGCGAAAGCGACAGCGGACGGCCTTGCTCGTCCTCGAGCCAGCTTTCGGCGTAAGCAAGACGCTCGACGCCGCGCACGATTTCCCAATGACCGACGGGCAGGCCGTTCATCCAGAGATCGAGGCGGTTGGTCTGGCGTGGACGCGCCATTACCAGTCCTCCCGCTTGCGGGGCGATAGAGCGGCTTGCGTTTTACGCGGTGCGGGTTGCTTACGGGCCGTTTTCACGGCCTTTGCTGCTTGTGGCGCTTTCGTGGTTTTCGTCGCTGTTTTCGCGGCTGTGGTTTTTTTCGTGCCGCGCGTGTTCGCCGGGGCAGCAGGGCGTTGTGTCGGCGCAGCGGCTTTGGGCTTTGCCTTCGGCGTTTTAGCGGGCGTGGTGCTTTTCTTCGCGGCGGCGGCACGCGGCGCGGGCGCGAGATCGGCTTCCGTGGACAGCAGGCGCATGTCGACGCTCAGCAGCCGCAAGACGCGAAACAGCCGTTCGACGCTGGCCGCGGCGGGATTGGCTTCGAAGGCGGCATAGCTTTGCTGCGAGATGCCGAGCCGCTGCGCAAGCTTTTCCTGGGTGAGTCCGCTTTTTTTGCGGAAGCCCAGCAGCAGCGGGCGCAGCTGGCTGACAGTCTTGAGCGGATAGTCCACGCGAAGCTCCGGAAACGATGACGCGGCGGGTGACATATCCACAGTCTATAAGCTGTAAATGCAAAATACAATCTAAAGGCTGTAAATGCAAAATACAGCCTATAGACTGTAAGTCCGGACTGTACGTCCCGCGCGTCAGCAGCCGGCCGGCACGAAGAAATAGCGGGTGAGGTGGAAGAAGATCGGCGCGGCGAAGCAGATGGAATCGACGCGATCGAGCATGCCGCCGTGGCCGGCGATCATCACGCCCCAATCCTTCGCGCCCATCGAGCGCTTGACGGCGGAGAGCACGAGTCCGCCGACGAAGCCGCCAATCACCGTGACAGCCGACATCAGCGCGGCCTGCCAGAGATTGAATGGCGTGAGGCCGTGGAGCAGGGTGCCGAGCCCGATGGCGAGCGCGCCGCCGCCAATCAGGCCTTCCCACGTTTTCGACGGGCTCACGAGCGGCGAAAGCTTGTGCTTGCCCCACAGCTTGCCGCAGACGTACTGGAACACATCGCTCGACTGCACGACCAGCAGGAAGAACAGCAGCAGCGGACCGTTATTGCTGAAATAGTGCGGCAAGGGCAGCAACAGCAATGCGGGTGCATAGCTCAGCGAATACACGCAGACCATCAGCGCCCATTGGATCTTCGCGTTGCGTTCGAGAAACTCGGCCGTATCCTGCGCAAAGGCCGCCGCGGCCGCGAGCACGAAGAACATGTACACCGGCATGAAGATCGCGAACAGGCCGTACCAGTGCAACGCCACCAGCAGAAACTGAACCGGCAGCGCAACGTAGTAAGCGAGCACGAGCGACCAGTAATCGGCGGGCTTGGTCGGCGTGAGCGTGATGAATTCGCGCAGCGCGAAGAACGAACAGATGAAGAACAGAAACAGCGTGGCGTAAGGGCCGAGCCAGAGCGCGGCCGTGACCACGGCAATCATGACCCACCACGCCGAAATACGCTGGTTCATGTTGACGATGGTCGCGTTGCCCGCGCCCAGTCTGACGCGCAGCACGGCGCCCGCGACGGTGAACACGCAGAGCAGGGCGAGAACGCCGACGATCGTGATCCAGAAAACGTGCGGCATCGCTTATCCCCGTACCGATTCTTGAAGGTGGATGACGGCGTCGCGCGCCGTGGCCAGGAAGGTGTCCTTGTCGAGCGATGCCGCGCCGGGCACGGCGTCGCCGAACGAAACATGGCAGTTGATTGGCACCGGCAGCAGCTTGCCCTTGGGCATGGCGCGCACGAGATCGGACAGATGCACGGGCACGAGTTGCACGTCAGGAAAATCGCGCGACAGCCAGTAGAGGCCGCTTTTGAAGGGCCCGATTTCGCCCGTCGCGCTGCGCGTACCTTCCGGAAAGATGATGATCGACCAGCCCGCGGCCAGCGCGTCGCGCACGGCCTGCAACGGATCTTCGCCCGCCGCGCCCTGGCGCGTCACGTAAACCACGCCGAGCACGCGATTGGCGATGAAACGGCGCGTGGGCGTGGCGTCCCAGTAGTCGCGCGCGGCGGCCGGTCGCACGCTCGCACGCAGGTCCGGCGGCAGCGCGGCGAGAATCGCGAGCGTATCGACGTGGCTCGAATGATTCGCGAAATAGATGGTCTGGCGCGCGTCGGGCGGCGTGCTCGCATAGCGTCCGCGCGCGCCCACCACGAGCCGCACGACGCCGAGCAGCCAGCGCTGCATCACGTTACGCATGATGATTTTCCTCCGTGGTCTGCTGGGCATGCAGATCCTGAACGAGCGCGCGCGTGCGCGTCACGCAGGTCAGCGCGCTGCCGGCCGCGATGACGACGAGCGCGATGAACAGGCAAACGTGATGGCGATGCAGCCAGGTTTCGACGATCGTCGCGACGCAGCCGAGCGTGAGCACGGCCATGCGATGCTGCTTGGCCATCGGCCCGATGAAACGCTGCGGCACGCCCACGGAGCCGCCGAACACGCGCACATAAGCCGTGAGCGCCGCGAACAGCGCGGCCGCCCAGCCCAGCCACGGCATGCCGGCGGCCATGCCCGCGGCGACCAGCAACAGGCTGTCGGCGACGCGGTCCGGAAATTCGTTGAAGATCGGCCCGACGATCGATTTTTTACCGCCTTCGACGGCGACCAGACCATCGACGACATTGCACAGCAGCCGCAACTGGATGCAGACGATCGCCACGACCATGGCGACGATGCTCTCGGGATTGAGCAGCGCGAGCGCGCCGATGAACGCGAACACGGCGCTTGCACACGAGATCTGGTTGGGCGTCACGCGCGTGCCCGCGAGAAATGAGGAAAGCGCGACGATTGCCGCGTTGGAGCGCGATTTGATCGGGCGTCGATTGTCGTCCATGAGGCGTCGTGTTCAATGTTGGAGTGAGACCGGCGCGTTATACCGAGGCCAGTCGGATCATGGTGCGCTATTGAGCGCAAGTTTGCGCGTGGGCAGGATCGATGGCAGAAATCCCCCGCGCAGGCACATTATAAAAATGCGCTAATTTGCATTATGTTAAATATAGTCAAAACTGTGTGATGCGTCGGGTCTGTCATCGTCGTTCCGTGGGATCGCACCAGCGATGCTTCGCATGCCGAAGAATCGATCGATGCTCCGGCATGCAGATACGGCGTGCGTGAGTCGCGCCGTCAATGCTCGTTGTTCGCGCGCGCCGTCGAGGGACACGCGGGATCTTTGCCCCAATGACCGTCGCAAACGCGCCAGCGGCACAACTGATCCTCGAAGAATCCGCGTTCGCCGCATGCCTTGACCTGCTGCGCGAGCGACGCGTTGCCGGGCGTGGCCGACTTGCCGGCGCGCGCACTGGCCTCGTGCTTCGGATCGGCGGGCTTGGTGCGCGCGACGAGCACGGCGAGCAGATCGGCGTCCGAGTCGTCCTTTTTCGCCGTGTCGTGATGCGTGGACTTCTTCGATTGCGCGACGCTCGTCTTGCTTTCCTGACGATGCGTATTTGCAGTTTGATGCTTCGCGTCGGCGCTTTCGTGTTTCGATTTCGCGGCGCCCTTTTCCGGCGCGACCTTCGACGGCGCCACCGCAGCGACCGCAGGCGCGTTCGCCGGCCCGTCGTGCGCGCCATCGGACAGCGCGTGCGACAGACGGTCGGCGTCGTTCTCCGGCGCTGACGTCGCGCTGTTCGCTGCGGCCTTGGCGCTATCGTCGTCGGCGACGATCGTGGCGGCTTGCGAGGCCGAGGCCGCTTCCGGCGCGGCTTGCGTACTCGTCACGGCATGTGGCGCGCTGGCCGCCGATGCGGTCGTTGAAGCGGTCGCCGTAGCGCTCGCAGGCGTTCCAGCCGTTGTGGACGCACTCGATGCCGCAGACGGCGTACGTGTCATCAGATGCCAGGCGCCAAACGCGCCGGCGCCGACCACGAGCAGCGCGACGAGCGCGATCGCTTTGGAGGATCGCTGCGGCTTGCCCGCAGGCGAAGCAGGCGGCACGACGCGCCCTTCGAGGTTCGCAAGGATGCGCGAGCCGTTGGGCGCGCCATTGGCGGAAGGCGCGCCGGCCGGCTTGCCGGGACCGTCGGCCAGCAGGCTGGGTGGAGCTTTAGGGCGGGAGTTGTCCGGCACACTCATTAGAGTCTCATTCGAATCGTGCACATTGAATCAGGCCATTTTCGACGTAATAATACGTGTCGGCCCGACTTCGGGCAGGCCTGATTCTAAAATCAAGCATTACAAAAAACAATTGCCTCAGCTCTCGGGGTCGCTTTTGGTTGCCATTGCACTCGTCGCCTATTTCGCCATTGCCGTTTTGATCGCGGCTTTACTGCTGTTGCCAGCGGTAAGAGCCGCTGTTTTCGGTGGCGTATTCAATTTGCATAATTCGATTGCAAAGCGTGCTTCAGCACGTGCAATGCAAGCGCGAAGTCATGTCGGTAAATCGGCAAAAAATTCTATATCGGCTATTTCAAGTCTGCAAAATTTGCTGATTAAGCGGCGCTTGCTGATTTTGGCGACGACAGGTATTCTTGCGACGCCGCCGCTGATCGCAATTGCGCTTCGTGGCCACCAGTTATTCCAATACGATGACACGCTTCGGGCGCCCGATGAAAAAATCTCGGCGCTGCTCAATGGCGAGCAGCTTGTTCCGCCGCCGCCCTTGCCGCCAGAAGTGTTCGCCACACGGGAGGTCGAGCAGATTCGGCCCGCTCTGGTCGACGCGAGCCGCGACTGGAATTTGCTCGATGCGGATTTCCGTACGCGTCTTTTGCTCGTCTATAAAATCATGCACGAGCAATACGGTTACGACATGGCTTTGCTGGAAGGTTATCGGAGTCCCGATCGGCAAGACCGACTGGCGAAACTGGGTGGCAGCGTGACCAATGCTGCAGCGTTTCAAAGCTATCACCAATACGGTCTCGCAGCAGATAACGCGTTTTTGCGCGACGGCAAGCTCGTCATTTCAGAAAAAGATCCCTGGGCCATGCGCGGCTATCAGCTATATGGACAGGTTGCCGAGCAAGTCGGTCTGAGGTGGGGCGGCCGATGGAAAATGATGGACCTCGGGCACGTCGAATATCACAAGCCCGGTTTTGTGCTTGGGCGCAAGCCGCCCGGCGCGAAATGACGCAATTGTGTAACCGAATGCGGATACACATAGACGCATATATGCATATTGGGCCGATGCAGGACGCAATGCGGACAATAAAGAGGATGTTATGGGGCGTTCTTTCAATATCTTGCGCCGCGCGCCGCATGGGCCGCGCCATTTCTTTTCCCATTTTTCGCCATCCCGCTTGCCGACGCGGCGCCATGCCTGAGCGCCGCGTACGCGCGCGTGCATGCGCCCTGCCCGCGTGACGCCCGAGCGCGCGTCGCGACTCGCAACGAATCATCAGAACAGCACACAAAGCACCAGGACCTGACCGGCTTATGCAACGCATCCTCAACGTGTTGACTCACAGGCGCACGCTTTCCATCATCGGCTTCATCGCGCTCGCCGCCGTGTTGTTCATCGCAGCCGACACGCTGCAAATCGGGCTCATCTGGGTCGGCGTGGTGCTCGGCGCCCTGCTCGCGATCTGGCTGCTCGTCTGGATCGTGCGCCGCATTCGCGTGCATCGCGCGAATCGCAAGCTCGGCGACATGCTCGAACAGCAGGCTCAGGTCGAAAGCCCGGCGGCCGTCGCCGCGCGCGGCACCCAGGCCGAACTCGACGCGCTGCGCACGCGCCTCGTCGACGCGGTCAAGACCATCAAGTCCTCGAAGATCGGCCAGATGTCGGGCGGCTCCGCGCTGTACGAATTGCCGTGGTACATCGTGATCGGCAATCCGGCGGCAGGCAAAAGCAGCGCCGTGCTCAATTCCGGCCTGCAATTTCCGTTCGCCGACAAAAAGGAAGCGATCGTTCACGGTATCGGCGGCACGCGTAATTGCGACTGGTTCTTCACCAACGAAGGCATTCTGCTCGATACGGCCGGCCGCTATTCGATTCACGAAGAAGATCGCGGCGAATGGCTCGGCTTTCTGGGCCTGCTCAAGCGTTTTCGTCCGAAGGCGCCGATCAACGGCATCATCGTGACGGCCAGCATTGCGGAACTCACGGGCAGCAAGCCCGAATTCGCCATCGACCTCGCCAAGAACCTGCGCCAGCGCGTGCAGGAACTCACTGAAAAGCTCGAAGTGTTCGCGCCGGTCTACGTGATGTTCACGAAGGTCGACCTCATTACGGGTTTCACGGAATTCTTCAGCGGCAGCGAGCGCAACGAATACGACCGCGTGTGGGGCGCTACCCTGCCCTACGAACCCGACGAGAAGCGTGACGTGGTCACGCTGTTCGACGATCGCTTCGAAGAGCTTTACGACGGCCTGAAGGAAATCAGCATTGCGCAGATGTCGATGAGCCGCGGCAACGCGCTCACGCCGGGCCAATTGAGTTTTCCGCTGGAATTCTCGACCATCAAGCCCGCGCTGCGTGCGTTCCTCGCCACGCTGTTCGAAAACAATCCGTTCCAGTACAAGCCGATTTTCCGCGGCTTCTATTTCACGAGCGCACTGCAGGAAGGCGAAACCAATAGCGCCGCCGCGCAGCGCATCGCCAATCGCTTTGCCCTTTCCGCCGACGGTCTGCCCAAGCCGCAAGCCGCGTTCTCGAAGAACGGCTTCTTCCTGAAAGACCTGTTTTCCAAGGTGATTTTCGCGGATTGCCACACGGTTCGCCAGTTCGCGAGCCCTGCGAAAACGCGCCTGCGCTACGCCACGTTCTTCGGCGTGGTGGCCGCGCTCGCCCTCGCGCTCGGCGGCTGGACGTGGTCGGCGATCAACAATCAGCAACTGGTGGCGAACGTGCAGGCCGATCTCGACAACGTCGAGAAACTGCAGCAGAACCGCAACGATCTGCAATCGCGCCTGCAGGCGATGGATATTCTCGAGGACCGCATCGACCAGCTCGAACAGTTCCGTCACGACAAGCCGATCTCGGTGTCGCTCGGGCTGTATCAGGGCGATCGGCTCGAACAGCATCTGCTCGAAGAGTATTACAACGGCATTCGCCAGATCATGCTCACGCCGGTCTCGCAGAATCTCGCGTCGTTCCTCAAGGACGTGGACGCGCATCCGGACCAGCTCGCACCGATGACGCACGCGCCGGACTCGGGCGCGGTGCCGGTTTCCGCGCACGCCGCCATGGCGACCACGAGCCAGGGCGGCCTCTATAGCGACGCCTCGCCGAGCAGCGTCGAGGACGCGTACAACGCGCTCAAGACCTACCTGATGCTCTCCGACAAGCGCCACGTCGAGACCGCTCACCTCACCGACCAGATCGCCCGCTTCTGGCGCGGCTGGCTCGAACAGAATCGCGGCAACATGCCTCGCGACGAGATGATCAAGAGCGCCGAGCGCATGATCACTTTCTATCTCGCGCGCGTGAACGACGACGACTGGCCGATGATCGACGCGAATCTCGCGCTCGTCGACCAGACACGCGAGAACCTGCGCCACGTGGTGCGCGGCATGCCCGCACGCCAGCGCGTGTATGAAGAGATCAAGGCGCGCGCCTCGACGCGTTTCGCGCCGATGACGGTCGCGCGCATCGTCGGCGATGGCAATACGAGCCTCGTTGCCGGCAGCTACGCGATTCCGGGTACGTTCACCCGCGAAGCGTGGTTCCAGTATGTGCAGCCCGCGATCCGCGACGCCGCCACCAAGGAACTGCAGGCGAAGGACTGGGTGCTCAACACCTCGGCCGCCGACGACCTCACGCTCGAAGGCAGCCCCGAGCAGATCCAGAAAACGCTGGTGGGCATGTACAAAACGGAGTACGCGCAACACTGGCAGAAGTTCATGCAGGGCATCGCCGTGCAGGACTTCGGCACCTTCGGCCAGGCTGTCGACGCGATGAACCGTCTCGGCGACCCGCAGGATTCGCCGATCCGCAAGATTCTCGAAACCGCGTACGACCAGACTTCGTGGGACAACCCGTCGCTCGTGAACACCAGCATCAAGCGTGCGCAGAGCGGCATCACGGGCTGGTTCAAGAATCTGTTCTCGCGTGCATCGAGCGGTCCGTTGCAGGCCAACATCGACATCAACGGCAATCCGGTCGAGCTGCCGATGGGGCCGGTGGGTCAGGCGTTCGCGGGCCTCGGCCGGATCGTCGTCACGCACGACAACGGTTCGATGCTCAAGGGCTACATGGATTCGCTCTCGAAGGTGCGCACGCGCTTCAACACCATCAAGAATCAGGGCGATCCGGGACCGGGCGCGCGCCAGCTGATGCAGCAGACGCTCGACGGCAACGGTTCGGAACTGGCCGATTCGCTGAAGTTCGTCGACGAGCAGATGCTCACCGGCCTCACCGACGATCAGCGCAAGGCACTGCGTCCGCTGCTCGTGCGTCCGCTCATGCAGGCGTATGCGGTGGTGATCCAGCCGGCCAGCGTCGAAGTGAACAAGGTGTGGAATGCTCAGGTGTATCAGCCGTTCCAGGCGTCGCTCGCGAACAAGTATCCGTTTGCGGGCACGGCGAAGGTCGAGGCCGGCGCGAGCGAAATCGCGCAGATGTTCGGCCCGGACGGCGCGATCTCGAAGTTCGTGAGCACCACGCTCGGCCCGCTCGCGGTCCGTCGCGGTGACACGCTTTCGGCTCGCACGTGGGGCGATATGGGCCTCTCGCTCACGCCTGATTTCACCGGCGGCTTCGCGCGCTGGGTCGCGCCGCTCGCGGGTGGCGCGGCGGGTGCGAATGGCGGCAGCAGCGAACCGCAGACCGTGTTCCAGATCCTGCCGCAGCCGTCGAGCGGCACGACCGAGTACACGATCGCGATCGACGGCCAGCAACTGCGTTATCGCAACACGCCGCCGCAGTGGACCAACTTCGTGTGGCCGAATCCGTCGGGCTCGCCGGGCGCGACGCTCTCGGCGACGACCTTCGACGGCCGCACGATCCAACTCGTCAACGAGCCGGGCCGCTACGGTCTCGAGAAGCTGATCAACTCGGCGCAACGCAGCCGTCGTCCGGATGGCACCTTCGACCTCAACTGGACGCAAGGCAGCGTGACGGTGTCGGTGAGCATGCGCATCATCAGCACCTCGCAGCCGACCGCATCGAGCGGCGATGCACCGCAGCAGCAAGGCTTGCGCGGCGTGCAGTTGCCGTCGTCGATTGCCAGCGTGGGCGCGGCCGCGAATCCGGCTTTGACCCCGGCTGCACCGGCCAACGCGTCGAACAGCAACGCGGCGGCCGCGACGAGCGCGCCGCAAGCGGCGGTCGCGACGGCCAATGCAGTGAGCGCCAACAACAACGCGGGAGGTGCGCAATGACGCAAACCGTTCAGGCGCAAATCGCCTACTTCGGCAAGATTCCGTCGCGTGGCGACTTCGTGAAGAGCGGGCACAATCCGCAACTGCTGCAAACGCTCGATCGCTGGCTCGCGCAAGCGATGGAACTGCTCACCGACGATCCGCGCTGGAAGATCGTCTACGAAGAAGCGAAGCCGATGCACTTCGCGTTTCTCGGCTCGCACAGCAAGCTCGCGATCGCCGGCCATATGGTGGCGAGCCACGATCAGTCGTCGCGGCGCTTTCCGTTTCTCGCCGCCACCGCGCTGGAAGTCGAGCAACCGCTCGCTTTTCTCGCGCGCAGCCCGCTCGCATTCGCGCGTCTCTGGTCGCGCGTCGCTGCACAGATGCAGCCGCTGCTCGGACCGAGCGAACCCGCGGGCGCGCTGCAATCGCTCGGCGAAACGTTCGTGCCGGTCGATGTGGGCGGCACGGGCAATCCGCACGACGGCACGTTCGCCGACTTCGTCGAGCATCAGACGCTTTCGGGCCTCGAACAGATGCTGCTGGCGAGCGGCCATCCGGTGCGTTTGCGCGGCGCGATGCTCGCGCTTGGCTCGCTGCTGCGTCCCGTGATGACGAGCGGCGCAGCGCATCTCGAACGCGGCCTCACGCTGCCGCTGCCGACCGATCCGTTCTATCGCAGCCTCGTTGCCGCGTTCTGGCTCGAACTGATCGCGCCGTTCGTGTCGAAGGCCGATTTCGAACTGGCGATCTTCATCGGCACGATTGCGCAGCGCGAGCGCCTCGTCATCGGATTCAACGGCGCTTCCGCGAAGACCCTGCACAGCGTGGTCGATCCGCAAACCTACGCAGCCCACAACATCGACATCGACGATCCCGAGTGGATCGACGATCATGCACAAAGCGACCATGGCATCAGCAAACTCGTCAGCTACCTCGACCAACCGCAACTGTCGCTGCGCGTCTCGATCGACACGTTCCGCGAGGCGTTTATCGGGGAGCCGGTCAATGGCCGCCGTGCTTGATACGCGCGCGCGCTGTGCGCTGGCGGGCGCGGTCGCGCTGGTGTTCTGCGCTGCCGCGCCCGCTTTCGCCGACGACGGCAGTCCCGCACGTGTTACGCCCATCGACAACAGCGGCTCGCAGATCCGCACGACGGTCCTGCCCGGCACGGCTTCGTCGGCCGGCGTGGCGAATAGTGCGCCTGCCGCTGCCGCCGCATCGGGCACGCGCAGCGCGGTGACCTCGACGCCTGCGCCGATGGACAACGCGCCGGGCCAGGTCGTAGTGGGCGGCAAGGTGCCCGACGAAGCCACGCACGCCGCCGTGCTGCAACGTCTGCGCGATACGTATGGCGCAGGCAACGTGGTCGATCAGATCGAAGTGGGCGATGTGGCCACGCCGCCTAACTGGATCTCGAATGTGCAGAAGCTGATTGGCGCGCAGCTCAAGCAGATTCACAAGGGACAATTGAAGATCGACGGCACGCAGATCGACGTGCGCGGCGAAGTGGGCAACGAAGCGCAACGCCAGCAGATCGCGAGCGACATGGCGAATGCGCTCAATCCCACTTATACGATTCGCAATGGACTGCGTGTGAGCGCATCCGAACAGGGTCTGCTCGATCAGACGCTCGCGAACCGCACGATCGAATTCGAAACCGGCAGCGCGACGCTCGCGCCGGAAGGCCGCGCGATTCTCGATCAGATGGCCGCCGTGCTGGCGAAAATGAGTACGCGCACGGTGGAAATCATCGGTCATACCGACAATTCGGGTAATCGCGCTTCGAATATCGCATTGAGCCAGGCGCGCGCGGATGCGGTGAAAGGCTATCTCGTTGCGAAGGGAATTTCGCCGCAGCAGCTCACGACCAATGGTGTGGGCCCCGATCAGCCGGTGGCGTCGAACGACACGACCGACGGTCGTGCGCGTAATCGACGTATTGAATTCCGCGCGGGGATTTAAGTGTTGCTGGGCCGCGCGGGGCGCAATGCCCGCGCGGCTTTTTTCATATCGGCTTTACAGCGCTGAACGCGCCTTTTGCATGGCCGCCTGATCGGCCGCCATCTTGTCGATACGCGCCGCGTTGGCGTCGTCCTCTTTACGCTTCTTGTCTTCCGCGTCGTAATCGGTGGTGCCGAATACGTCTTTGTCGCGCGTGCGGAAATACAGCGAAGGCGCCAGCACGTGATCCTGCCAGCTCGTCAGCAGCGTATCGTGAACGAGCATGTCGAATAGCGCCATGACGTCGTCGGGCAACGGGTTCTTGCCGGCGAACCCTTCCTGCCAGGCTTTTACCAAGGCGATCTGATCGGCGTTGAGCGGATCTTTATTTACGAACGCGGGCGCGAGAAAGAGCGGCGTGTAGTGCATTTGCGTGTCGAACGAATGCGTGAAACGGCGCTGTTGCTCCGCTTCGTAACCCGGCCGCATCTTTTCCCACTTCGACGTCATGTCCTTCGCTTCGGCATCGAGCCGCTTCCACACGGTCGTGTAGTTGTTCGAAGGCGCATGCGCGAACAGATCGTTCCAGTGCGCGTCGGCAGCCTGCTTTTCCTGGCGCAATTGCTGGATCTTCGGCGAGTCCATCGGACCGCTGCCCTGCATTTCCCATTGCAGTTTCGCGGCCGCCGCGCGGCGGTCGTAGTCGGCCTTTTCCACTTGTTTGCGCCATTCTGCAACAGGATCGGCCACGGAGTGACGGAAGTCCGCGTCTTGATAGCGAACGGCAATCCAGCGCAGAAACGTTTCCGCATGCGGCAGGAAATTGACGCCTGCGTTGTTGCGCACAACCTTCCGGTACGCTTCCACGAGCTGCTTGATGCGGTATTGCTTGCCTTCGTAGCTGATTGGGTGGGCGATCGAAAAGTACTTGAATACCTGTGGATTCAAGTCGGCCAGCGTTTCGAAATCGTAAAGCGCAGAGCCGGCCTTCAATGCCTCGATCAGCATGTCGCGCAAAGGCATACGCATCAGTTCGGCGTTTAACCCGAGCGAGCCTTGTGGCGCGCCTCCCACCAGATCACAACTGGTGCCGGGATAAAGATACTGCTCAGCACGCGTCTTTTCGAGGCTGTCGAGCCGTTGGTAGAACCGCATCTCGTGCGCAGCGGCAAAATGGACGCAACGCTTCACGCTGGCAGGAATTGCAAGTGGCAAATCTTTGTAGCTAGGTTTGATCGTACCGAGATAAGGGATCATGCCAACAATCTCGCCCTCGTCCTCTGACATGATCGAGGACACGGCGTCGAACAGCCCCACGAATTTGAATTCCAGTGGGATACCCTCGACTTCGAGATCTTCGTCGTCGCGATGCTTGTATTTAACAGCCATCTTGTTGACGAACACGCGGGCGAGAACGCAGCCTCGATCCGCGCCAAAGACCGAGACTTCGATCTTGCGCATCTTGGCCATTTTCGACTTGCAGGCTTCGACGACTTTCTCGAACTGATCCATGGCTGCGACGACCCGCGAGTCCACGCCCGTGCCGAAATAGAAACTCATGACCTGTGAGTCACGCACGATCGGCACATTTTCGATGACGACGCTGGTAATCGCATCGCGTACGACAGCTTGGGCAACCTTGAGCGGATTGTGCAAAACGTCGCGCTTGGCGTTCTTGTAGACGCGCACCGTCCCCATCTTCGTGCGTTCCCACAAGCGCTCTGGCGAAGGATCGAGCACATTGGCGATCCGTCTTGCCGTAGCAGGGATGTTCTGAATATCTTTCTTGAAGTCGTTATACGCCTTGATGATGGGCCGGTATGAAAATTCGGTAGCCGCTTGCTTGGCTGCAGCCGTCCCACGCTTCTTGAAGTCGTACTTTTCGAGTTGATCGGTACGCGTGACGGCCTTCCCAACGTCTTCGGCGGTGGAAAGCGCTTTTTTGCCGATCGCGGTGGCCGCGGCCTTGCCCCCGTTGATCCACGCGTTGGATTCCGCGCTTTCGTTCAGAGGAGTTCCCAGTCCCGAATAGTAAAGCGCATACCAGAACT
Source organism: Paraburkholderia sp. SIMBA_027 (assembly GCF_046535315.1). NCBI lineage: Bacteria > Pseudomonadati > Pseudomonadota > Betaproteobacteria > Burkholderiales > Burkholderiaceae > Paraburkholderia > Paraburkholderia sp. SIMBA_027. The sequence continues at coordinate 183,429 of NZ_JAWRWY010000002.1, read as the reverse complement.
GATTGACCGGTTTGTCCGGGGAATCATTGTTGCGGTGCGCTGCCCAAAGCCGTGCGATATTGGAATAATTGGACGGATTAGGATCTTGGGCGTCGATGTCCTTATTCCGCCCGAAGCCGTCGAAAAATACACCAATCCGAATCGTGCCACCGCATGGGAGACAGTCGCCTTTCGGATAATCGTTGGCGGTCATCCGGTTGACGGCGAGCCGCACGCTTTGAGGGGTCGCGTCGTCCGGATCCAGGCCGGAAGATTTTTTTCCATGATTAGCCGGCATCGTGCGATTCCTCGATCGGTGGAGGCAGCAAACCTTCCGCAATGCGCGGGACGGGCACTGCTTCAAAATGGTTCGATTTCAATGCATTCAAAATGGCTGGCGGTAGCGTATCGAGCTTTGCAGCCAACGCGCCGGGCGTGCCCTTATTCGTCTGAATGATGCTCTGTACGAGCGGATCAGCGTCGAACGCCGGATTCACCAGTAGCGCAAAACAGGCGTACTGCTCGAGGTCGCGCTCGTCGGTCAGCCGATATTTCAACCACGCCTGTGCGACAACGCGCGCAATACGACGATCTGTTTCGCCATAAGGATTCTCGTAGCGATCAGCGAGCGCTTTGCCGTGCTCATAGAGCAGCGCCCGTATGACATCGACCATTGGCAATCGTGCGCTATCGGTAATGCCAGCGGGGAAACGCAACTCGACGTGGCGATCGGGATAAAAATGAACTTCCAGAATGCGATCGCCGATCTCGGCCGGCTCCTTCGTCGGCGCAAGCGTGGCCGTAGCTTCGGCGTCGAACTTACGCTTATCGCCCCCATGCCACTGGTCTACATCGTAGTACTGCCATTCGACTTTGAATTGCGTGCCCTTGAGCGCGTAGCAACACGACAGTTTGCCGCCGCCCGCGCCGGGTTCCAGGTCGCCACCACCGCTCGCGGAATGGCCGAACTGATCGGTGATCGTGAATCCGGCCAGGTTATACGGAAGGTAGTTGCGGCCGACGGTCGATATCGATTCGTACGAGGGTTCCGATTTACCGCAAGCACTAAGTGCGAACGGGATCATCGTGCCAATTGCCAGGCCACGAAGCGATCGATTCGACCGTCTCGTCAAATGCCAGCGCTGCTGCACGGCGAAGCGTGCCTTCGACAGGCCGGCGCGCCGGAAGCAGTCAGCCAGCATGATCGTAGGTCTCGCGCGGCGGAGGCAGCAGACCATCCGGAACAGACGGAACCGGAACCGTTGCGAAGTGGCCGCCCTTCAATTGCTTTTTCACCGAAGCAGGCAACGCGTCGAGCGCAGCGGCGAGCGCGCCCGGTTTGGTCTTGTCGTCCTGAATGAGCTTCTGCACTGCGGGATGCGCATCGAACTGCGGGTTCACGAGCAGCGCGTAGTAAGTATATTGCTCCAGATCCCGCTCGTCGCTGAGCCGGTATTTGAGCCATGCCTGAGCAACCACGCGCGAGATCCGTCGCAAGCTTTCGCCTGACGTATCGTCGTAACGCTTGTCGAGCGCGTCCTGATGTTTCATGAACATCGCACGCGCGACGTCGACCACCGGCAATTGCGATGGATCCATAATGCCGGCCGGAAATTGCAGTTCGACATGGTGATCCGGGTAAAAATGCACCTGGAGAATGCGGTCGCCAATCTTCTCGGGCTGCTGGGTCGCCGGCAGCGTTGCCTTTGCCGTGGCGTGGAACGTCTTTTCGTCACCTGCGTGCCACTGGTCTGCATCGTAGTACGACCAGGACACATCGAATTGCGTCCCCTTCAATGCATAGCAACACGAAACGGAGCCGCCGCCGCCGCCCGGTGCGAGATCACCGCCGACCGACACCTTGTTGCCGAACTGATCACTCACGGTAAAGCCGCTCAGGTTATACGGCAGATAGTTTCGTCCGATGGCCGAAATACTGGTGTAGACCGGCTCGCTCTTGCCACAGGCAGCGAGCGATACCAACATGAGGCTCACACAGGCCAGGCGGCGAAACGGCGTCATTTTATTCATCGGAACCCGGTCCTCTATTCTGGAATTGCACATATCTCTAATGTTATTCGGCGGCGCGTCCTGCGCGTTATCCCGCACGAATCTCATCCCACGTCGCATCGTCGATCGTCTCAAACGCCTGCGCCGCGTCCATTTCCTTACGCATCACCACGGCCAGTTGCGACTGCACGACCGGATGCTCGTCGAAGCGCGGGCCAATCAACAGTCCCGTCATGACATACGCCGACAACGACTCATCGCCGGTAATCCGATATCTGCCCGAGCGCTCCAGTTGTTCCAGCGTCTGCTCATAAAGCTCGATATCGCTGAGATGATCGATCGACGTGCCCATCGTTTCGCGAAACTTCAACACCAGTTTGTCGGCATAACCGAGCTGCAACAGACAGTCATGTTGCTCGGCGCTCAACGGCGACACATCGCGAGCCAGCGCAGGCCGCGACTCATTCCGCCACGTTGCCGCTTCCAGATGGCGCGTGCGATATCCAATCTCCAGACAAGGCGCGATAAATTCCTGAGCCTGCTTCTCGCTCCAAACCTGTCGCAATCTCGGCAGTACATGGTTATCGAAAAAGAACAGGTAATACGCCCGCCCGTTGGGCAATTCGTACATCACATAGCGACGCAAATGCGCGTCGATCTGTTCGAACGAAACGGGTGACCAGATCCACGTCAGCGCATAAAGATCGACGGCTTCGCACCAAAGCTGACGAAGCATACTCAGCCCGCTTTCGTCTTTACCGAACAGCACGTGCGCGTCGAACTCGATCAGATACGGCGAAATCTCCGGATACTCTTCGAGTTCAATACCCTTCCACAAGGACACATGGCGAAGCCGCGTCTCGTTCCTCAAACGTTCGTGCAGGTCCTGATAACCACGCGTATCCACGAGCAGATAAAGTCTCGCGTCGATATCCGCGTGCACATAAGCAGTGAGCTTTGCGCGCAGACCGTCAAGCCACACAGGCCACTCTTCCTGGCGCGTATCGACGACGTCGCCTTGCACATTCTGTTCGCTCATCAGCCCACCTCGAGCATCGATTCACGTCCGCTCAGCGCGTTGAGCACGCATTCCTTGCAGGTGGAATTAGGCATGGTCGGAAGCGGATAATTCGTGCTGGCCGGCCCTTCGAACGAATGCTGTGCACCCTTGATATCGATCTTGCCGGGCGCGTGAATCTCGATGTTGCCGTCTTTGATGCGGATATAAGCGCCGCCGGACGTCAGCAGCAATTCCTTCTTCGCGGCGCTTTCAACCTTGTCGGTCGCGGAAATCACCTTGAGCAACTTCTGCGCGGTGATTTCGACATTGTCCGCGTGCGACTGGATTTCCACTTTGCCCTGGCCCGCGAACAGTTTCATGCCCGCGTTCTGCGCAAACAGACTGAGTTTCTCGCGCGCGCTGGCGATCAGCGATTTGCCGGTCGCCACGTGCGTGCTCTGTCCGCTCGCGAGGCTAATCTGATGATCGGCGGCGATGTGCGTGGATTGCTGGGTCGACAACGCAATGCCCGCAGGGCTCGCCATGAGCATCACGGGCTGCGAAAACGCGTTTGCGCTGCCCGTTCCGCCGCCCGCCGTATTGCCGCCGCTTCCCGTCGCGGCTTGCACGCGTTCCTGCGTCGCGGTGGTGAACGACTTCAGCGCGTTCACGCCGTCCGCAAGACTTTCCGCCTGCTGATTCGCACTCGCTTGCGAGAGCGCGTCCATCATGTCTTGCGAGCTCGTCAGTTGCTGATGTGCTTCTGTCACGTCGAGTTGCGCGCTCGCGGCCGATCGGGCGTAAGTCGAAACGTACAGTCCCTGACCTGCCCGCACCGCGCCATAAGCATCCGATTTCAAATCGAATCCGCTACCCAGAAACGCGCCACGCGTATTCGCGTTTTGCGCGACGAGATAGCCCAGATGCAATTGCGAATTCGCACTCGTGCTATAGAGCTGCATGCGGTTCTGGCCGGTGGCGTCGTCGAGTACGAGCTGGTTATAACCGCTGCCGCCATACTCCTTCGATTTGTAACCGGAAAGCAGACCGTTCGAATGCCAGTTTGGCGCGGTCGATCCGTTATAAACGCGGCCCGTCACGATAGGCCGGTCGCAATCGCCGTCGAGCCAGTCGACGATGACTTCCTCTCCGACGCGCGGCACGTGCACGCTGCCATAACTGCTGCCGGTATCGGACATCGCCACGCGCAGCCAGCACGAAGCATTTTCGTCGCCGCTATTGAGCCGGTCCCAATGAAAATGGACTTTGATGCGATTCAGCGAGTCGGTGTACACCTCTTCGCTGGCAGGCCCCACCACGATCGCCGTTTGCATCTGCATATCGGGCTTGGGGTGATCGAATGCACTGCGATACGGCACGGTTTTGCGCTGCGCTTCGATTTGCGTATACAAAAAACCTTCGCTGCCGTCAGCGTGCGTTACCGCAGCCGATGTCGATGTGTGCGCGGCTTTGATCGCCGCGAGACGGCTTTGCAGGCTGTGCGGAAACGATTGCGCCTGCATGCTCGAAACCGGCAGATTATTCTCGACGAACCACACCGTTTCGATAATGGCGAATTCGCGATCCTGCTCGCTATCGGCGTCGTGCGCCGGATGCCCGCTCAACGTGAACCAGCGGCCCGCGTCGAGGTTACGCACCGCGCCACCACCTTCGAAGCGCTTCGTGCGAGATTCCCACTCTTCCATGCGAAACGTGGAAAGCGAGTCGCCGCGCGCCTGGTCGCCAAAACTATACGCGCCGGTGTATTCGTACACTTCGGCTTGCTGCGGAAGATTGCTCGTCGTGTCGAGCGTCGGCACCGAGGTGCCCTTCGCGTTGCTGGCCGTCGAGGGCGACTTGTAATCGAACGTACGCGTCGTGAGCGTCACGCTTTGCAACATACGCGTGGCGCTCCATTGCACCAGCGCATTCGTTTCGCTATTCGTGCCCGCGCGATAGAACTGCACCGTTTGCGGCGAGAGCGCCGGCAATGCGCTCAGATTGTCGACGACGACCAGCGTGTGCGATTTGCCGTCGCTGCCCTGTTCGAAATAACTATAGAGCCCTTCTGACTCCATGATTCGTTGGCAGAAATGCCAATCGTCTTCATATTGCACGCAGAAAGAACGCTGCGGCAACGTGCTTTGCAAGGCGAAGCGGAACGCGCCTTGTGCCTGCGGGTGCGCGTTGAATACGTCGGTGAGAATGGCGTCGGCGGTTTTATCCTGCCAGATGCGCGCGTCCTTCCTGAACTTCAGGAAATGCTGCCAGGACGCGAATTCGAGCTGATAACTTGTCAGGCCGCTATCCGAACCGAGTCGACGTGCCGTATGCACGTAGCCGTGATGCGGCAGATAAGATTTATCGGCCTGTTCGAACCAGAGCGTCACCGGTTGCGCAATCAGTTTCTTCAGTGCGATATCGCCGGTGAGCGACACAGCATCCACCGTGAAGCCATAATCGCGGCCCATACGCGTACGGCCGATCACACGTTGCGGTAGCAATGCGTTATCGCCGAGCGGCGTGTCGAGTTTCAGCAAGCGGCCGTCCTGCACGAGGCCGCCGCTGATAAGACTCATGATGTCCTGTGCGCCCATTTCGCTCACCGGGTGAATGTCATTCGTCCGATTTCACGCCAAGCATCTCGCGAATATGTGCGAGCGTGCTGTCGTCCTTGACCACTGTCGAAAGCCATTGATGCAGCGGCATGCCGGCCCACTCGGCCGCTTTATCGGCGAGATACGCGACCGGGCTATGCGGTTCGGTCTGGCGGAAGTAATCGGCCACCGCGCGCAATTGCGCAACGGCATCCGCGCGGCTTTCAATGCCGCCATGCGCGCGGGGTTGAACGCGAGTCGGGGTCAGCACGTGATCCTCATTGGACAAAGGCGTCTTGAAGCTCGGTTCCGAGCGCTCCTGTGCGCCGCGCGCCGCACCGTGTGCGTCGCCTTGCGCCGATTGATCCGCCACGGGCGGCTTCTGCGCAGCGTTCGGATCCACGCCCACATCGCGCGCAAAACGCTCGAGCAACCGATACACATCGTCATAGGCATCGCGCGTTTGACGAAAGCTCGGCGCAGCGTCGCCGGCGCGGCGTTCGAGTTCCGCATCGAGTGCGCCGAGTGCGGCTTCGAATGTTTTAAATTGCGCGAGCAGCGCTTCATAAAATGCCGGCGCCGTGGCGCGCCGCGAAGCGTCGATCTGTTCCACCGACGGCTTGCCGCGCGCAATATCGGCCGCGTTGTCGGGATCGCGTTTGACGGCCTGCGCGACGTGTTGCGCAACTTCCCAATCGAGCGTGCTAAACGCCGTGCCCGATTGGGTGAGCGGCACCGCACGCAGCAATTCCGCCGAGCGTCCCGCGAGCCAGGCCACATTGCCCAGGCGCGACTCCACGTCATCGCCCTCGGGCAGCGGATGCGCGCCGTCCCAGAAGCGATCCACGATCCCCGTGAGCACCGAAAAACCTTGCGTCAGACCCGGCACGCCTTCCTGGATCGCGAGCGCTTCGGTCAGCCACACCGCGAGGCGCAGATCCTTCGTTTGCGTGGCGAGCAGCGCCGTGCAACGCTCGATCACGAGCGGCCAGTCGGCTTCCTTGATTTCCGTGACCCATTCGCCTTGGTCGAGCGACGGGTCGTCGAAGCGACGCGCGTAAGCAATCGTGTCGAAATCCGCGGAGAACAGCAGATCTTCGCCACACGGCGAGGTTTCGTTGATGGGCGCGAGCAGCGCGGTGTAATCGTTCGACATATCAATTCACGGTGTATTCGAACTCGCCAGCCTCGTTGGCGCGCACTGTCACGCGCGCGAGCGCGGTGCCTTCTGCGATGCGTTCGAGCACGTATTGCGCAAGCTCGGGCAGCAACGTGCCATTGAGGATGTGATCGACATTGCGCGCACCCGAATCGACTTCGGTGCAGCGCGCGAGCACGGCGTCGACAAGCGTATCGTCCCACTCGAACGTGGCACCATGATTCGCTTCGATCCGCCGGCGAATGCGTTCGAGTTTGAGTTCGATGATCTCGGCGAGCACGTCGTCGGAGATCGGGTAATACGGTACGACTTTCATGCGCCCGAGAAACGCGGGCTTGAATGTCTTGTAGAGTTGCGGACGCAGCAATTCGGCCAGCGCGTCGGCGTCGGGCAATTCCTCGGCGGATTTATTCAGGCACGCCTGCATGACCGCCGACGAACCCACATTCGAAGTCAGAATAATGAGCGTATTGCGGAAGTCGATTGCGCGCCCTTCCGCATCATCCATCGTGCCCTTGTCGAAGATCTGGAAAAACATTTCCAGCACATCGGGATGGGCCTTTTCCACTTCGTCGAGCAGCACGACCGAATACGGATTGCGACGCACGGCTTCGGTCAGCACACCGCCTTCGCCATAACCGACATAACCCGGCGGCGAGCCTTTGAGGCCCGACACGCTATGCGCTTCCTGATATTCGCTCATATTGATGGTGACGAGTTTGCGCTCGCCGCCATAAAGAATATCGGCGAGCGCAAGCGCCGTTTCCGTTTTACCGACACCCGACGGGCCGACGAACATGAATACGCCACGCGGCTTATCCGGATCTTCGAGGTTCGCGCCTGCCGTGCGAACGCGTTGCGCAATCGCTTCGAGCGCGTGGTCCTGACCGATCACGCGCTCGCCGAGCAGCGGACTCAGGTTCAGCACCGTTTTAATTTCGTCCTTCACCATCCGGCCGAGCGGAATGCCTGTCCACGACGACACGACTTCGGCCACGACATGCGCGTCCACTTGCAGCGGCACCATCGGGCCGTCGCCCTGCAAGGCATGCAATTGCTCGACGAGCGCGGGCAGCGCGGCGCGCGCTTCGTCGGCGTCGCGTGCCAGCGCAGCGTCGGCGCCGGCTTCGCGCGAAGCATCGATACGCGCACGCAATGCAGCGATCTGCGTGACGAGTTCGCGCTCCTGCGCGTAACGCGCTTCGTCTTCGGCCACTTCCGTGGCGCTGGCTTCGCGTTCCACCCTGAGTGCGGCGAGCCGTTCTTCATGCGGCGCGCCATTAGCCGCTTCGCGTTCGAGCGCGGAGATTTCAGCGTCGACACGTTCGATATGGCGCTTGCCGTCGTCGATTGCGCCAGGCGTTGCGCTATGCGCGAGTGCGACTTTTGCGCAAGCGGTATCGAGCACGCTCACGGCCTTATCAGGCAATTGACGCGCGCTGATATAGCGATGCGAAAGACGCACGGCCTCGGTAATCGCTTCGTCGAGAATGCGCACGTTGAAATGCTTTTCCATCAACGCGGTCATACCGCGCAGCATCGAGGCCGCGAGCGTTTCGCTCGGCTCTTCGATCTTCACAACCTGAAAACGCCTCGCAAGCGCCGCGTCTTTCTCGAAGTACTTTTTGTATTCGCTCCACGTGGTCGCGGCGATCGTGCGCAATTCGCCGCGCGCGAGTGCGGGCTTGAGCAGATTGGCGGCATCGTTCTGTCCCGCCTGACCACCCGCGCCAATGATGGTGTGCGCTTCGTCGATGAACAGCACGATCGGCTGCGGGCTTTTCTTTACTTCGTCGATCACGCTTTTCAGGCGATTTTCGAATTCGCCCTTCACGCTCGCGCCCGCTTGCAGCAAGCCCATATCGAGCACACGCAAGGCGACGTTGCGCAGCGCCTCCGGCACGTCGCCTTCGGCAATGCGCAGCGCCAGCCCTTCGACCACCGCCGTTTTACCGACGCCCGGTTCGCCCGTGAGAATCGGGTTGTTCTGGCGGCGGCGCATGAGAATGTCGATGGTCTGGCGAATCTCGCCTTCGCGGCCGATTACGGGATCGACGCGGCCTTCGCGCGCACGCTGCGTGAGGTCGGTCGTATACGTGTCGAGCGCAGGCGTTTTCGACGGGCCGCCGTTCGATTGCACTTCACCGTCCGTGTCCGATGCCGAGGGTTGCGCCGCTGCACGCTCGGCGTCGCGCGGCGCAGCTTCGGCCGACCCTTGCGTCAACTCGTCGAAACTGTGTTTGAGTTCGGCAACCGGCACCTCGCCCAAACGCGAAGACATGCGATGCGCGAATTGCGCGAGATCGGGCGCACTCAGTAGCGCGAGCAGCAAATGTCCCGAGCGGATACGCCCGATCTGCGTGTCGAGCGAGGCAATCAACCAGGCCTGTTCAAACAGCGCGATCAAATGCGGCGAGAACACCGGCGTACGCGTATTGCCGGTTTTCAGTTGCTGCAATTCGCGTTCGAGATCGGCGCGCACGGCATGCGGATCGATACGCGACGCGCGCAGCGCGCACACCAGATCGCTCGCGGGCTCTTCGAGCAAGGCGAGAAACAGGTGCTCCAGATCGACTTCGTAATGCCCCCGCGAAAGGCACGCGCTGGCCGCGCGTTCGGCCGCGAGACGGCAGGTGGAGTTGAGCTTGGTGATGAGGGTCTTGAGAGGCGTGCTCATGTCGTGAAGTCGGTCCGGGCGGAGTTCCAGTCAGTCGTCAGTGGGTGACATGCAATTCGTAATGCGCGTCGGCGCGATCGCGATCGGCTTCGTGGGTGCAAAGGAACGCATCCCAGCCCAGGCGCGAGCCGCCGCCGAGTCGACTCGGCCCGACGTCGTCGCGCCGCAGCACGAGCCGCACTTCGTATTCGAGCGTCACGCGTCCCAGCAGCGTGAGCATGTGCTCCAGCGCGATCGCGCGTTCGCCGCCGGGCAAAAAGGCTTCATAATCGGTTTTCGAAAGCGGACCGACGACGAGACGCGCGCGCATGTCGCGTTGCCAGACGCGCTGACCGGCGAGCGCCGTTGCGCCCAGCGCCACGTTACGCATACCGAGCATCGAGAGTTGATCGGGCGGAACGTCGTACCATTTGCCGACGAACTGCTCGATGCGCACTGGCACATTGAAATATTCGGAGAGCGTGTTCTGCAAATACGCAGCGGAAACCGGCCGATGACGCGCAGCCGGCGCATAACCGGCAATCGCTTCATCGAGCAATGCGCCGCGTCCGCCATGCAAACTCTCGCGCGAATCGTGGTCTGCCACGCCAGCGAGCGCGAGCAGCAAGGGCATATAGCGCTCGTCGCGATCGAGTTCGTAATGGAACGGCAGACGGTATTTTTTCCACGCGGAGTAAAACAACGCAGTCGCGCGATTCGAAAATACATCGAAGAATTCACGCGCGGCGCGGTCGCGCTTGAGCTGCTCGCGCGCGATCAACTGCTCCGTATAGTGCAGCGGCAATGCGCCCTGCCCACCGAGCAAGCCAAAGAACGCAGGTGTGATTTCCACCTGGTCGAGACGTTCCTCATCGAGTGCGGCAGCGCGTTGCTCGGGTTCGGCGAGTCGCGTCCCGGCTTCGTCGTATGACGCGGCCTGTTCGATTTCGCTGGGCGGAAAACCGAGCGAGAGCGTGTTGCGGAACGCCACGCGATGCGTGAGCACGTCGCGCTGGCGATCCTGCTTCTTGTCGACGAACCAGCGTTCGAGCAGACGCACCGCCTGAAAAAATTCAAAGCGGTGCGGCTCGTCGAGCAGACGCTCGATTACACGAGGATCGAATCGCCGCTGCGGGGCTTGCATCGCAGGATCTCCTCGCCAGTAAATTTCGAAATCACGACCAGTTGCACGAAACTGTTGATATGCACATACAGGCCGAAGAACACGTCGAGCACCCGCGCGAACGTGCCGAGACTCGTGCCGACAAAATGGTCCTCGTCCACGGTCACGCGAATTTCCACGCCGCGCACGAAGGTGGCGAACGGTTTGCCGGGCAACCATTGCACGGCGGCGCGCTGCTCCACGTCGACGATGCCGTCGATATGGCGCGACGACACGGCGCTGCGCCGCAAATCGTAGAGCGCGAGCATTTCCTTGAGCGTGGTCGCACCGCCGCTCGCCAGCGAAACGTGACTGAGCGCGAGATGCGAAATCAGACGCCAATGCGCGGCCTGGCGTCGCTCGAAACGCGCGCACGACGTGGGCCGCGCGAGCAGCGCAATCTGATTCACGAGCGAGCCGCCTTCGAGAAACAGGTCGCCGCCTTCCAGGCCCACGGCGAGACCGGCGGGCAAATCGCGGTTCGTGCAGGTCAGTTCGAGGCTCAGCGTATCGGTTTGTTCGACCGCGGGGTCGAAGTCAATATCGACAATCGAAATTTCAGTTTCGTAACCCGGGCTTTTCTGCGCGACGGCTTCATCGCGCCGTGCAAACCAGTAATGACCGGCGCGCGACGCTTCGCCATGACGCAGCGAATAAAACGGCCGGAATTCCACCACTGATTCCGCATCGGCGCGCTGTTGCACGAGTTTGACCGAGTCGATCGAATAGACTTCGTACGCGAACGCGCGGCGTGCCTCGGCCACCACTGGATATGCGATGCTTTGGTGATTAAGGCGAATAGGCTCGCCGTGCTGCTTGAAGAGATTGACGACCGGCGTGCAGAAGAGCCGCAGATGATGTGCCGCGAGCGTGTCGAGCAGCCGCGCCTCATGCGAATCGCCACGCACTTCCTTGAGCACGACATGCAGCGTGAGCCGCTGGCAGCGGCCCGCGGCGGACGCCATCGCGCCCAGATCGAAATCGACGAAATCGAATTTCGCGGGAAACGCAAAATACTCCGTGAGCAGCCGATAGGCGGGGTGCGAGCGCGAAGGAAAATCGATCAGCGCTTCGTCGTCGCTAAATCCGGCCTGACGATACGGCAGTTCCGGTAACGCGCGCCAGCGACCGCTACGATCGGATTCGACCCATGCACCCAGCGCGTTCACGAACAGGCAGTCGCCGAGCGCGGCAATGAACGATTGCTCGCCGTGCAAATACGCGCGTAATTGCGGCAGTTTCAACGCCGCAAGATCGAGTTGCGGCGAAGTCGATTCAATCGTGATTGAAATAACGCCCGTGGCGTCGCCGGGCAGCATGATCGAACTCGGCGCCATCGCCACCGGCATATAGCGCGCTTCGCTGATGCGCACCGGCGCAAGCGTCACGTCATAAGCGGTGCGAAAACGGCATTGCACGCCGCGCAGCGGGCGCGACTTGAGTTCGGTGCCGCGCTCGATCGTGGCCGGCGCGGTGAGCTGCGCGAACGACGCCGTCGAGCCGATCTGCGCGATCGAACACGCCGGAAAAGGCCGCAGATAATGCGGATAGAGGACTTCGAGCAGCGCCTCGGTGAATTCCGGGTAATCGTCGTCGAGACGCTTGTTGATACGCGCGCCCAGCAACGCGAACGACTCGATCATGCGCTCGACGTGCGGGTCCTCGCAGTGCTCGCCGCTCATCGCGAGACGGGCCGCGATCTTCGGGTAGCGCTCGGCGAATTCGCGCGAATAGCGTCGCAAGAACGACAATTCGCGCTCGTAATACGGCAACAACTCTTCCATCGCGACTCCCCGCCCCCCAAAACTACCTGTGCAGCCGCGGCGCGTGACAGTCCGCGGCCGTTGCCGTGCTTCAGGTCTTCGCGCGTGCGCGCGAGACCGAATACTGCAGCGTCGAAGGCTGCAGCAATGCATCGAAGTTTACCGGCTCTTCGGCCGGATGCACGACCAGTAATGCCTGAATAGCGAAATTCAGCACGCTGGTCGAGCGCGAATTCAATTCGAGCGACACCGTCACACGTTGCAGGCGTGGTTCGTGCCGCTCGATTGCCTGCTGGATCGACTTGCAGATAAAGGCGCGATCGTAATGGCTCGCGAGACTCAAACCCGCGAAATCGTTCAGGCCGTAAGTCAGCAGGGATTTACGGCATTCAGGCAATTGCGCAAGCATGTGCTCGGTGAAGGCGATTCGCGTATTCAGAATCGACTCCAGATCGCGCGCCACCGTCGCTTTCAGTTCGTCCAGCGACAATTGCCGCATCGCGGCAGGTGCCGGCGAATGCGGTTCGTCGTCGAACAGCTTGTCGAAGAAACTGGGCTCGAAACGTTTCATCAAACCATCCGGCGTCGCATGCAATGAAAACCGGGCGGCGCGCCCTGCGCCCCACCCGGTTCAACGACACCTTAGACCGCGTAGGTCTTGTCGTTCTTCGTCAGGCTCCATGCGCCCTGCGCGTTACCGCCCTGGTTGCCGCCGATCTTCTGCTGCGTGTACTTCCACTGCACGGCCGCGTACTTGAGCGAAAACTCTTCGGTCGGCAGGCCTTCGCCAACGACCGTCGGCGTGATGCTCGAAATGATCACGTACTTGAGCTTCACTTCGAGGTACTTGATGCGGTTGCCTTCGCCGTCCGAACGCATGAAGTCGATGGTGACTTCGTCGAACGTCGTGCCGCCCGAAGCGTGCTGATACAGCAGCGGGCTGACCACGTCGATGTCCTTCGTGAAGCGCATATCGGCGTGTTCGCAGCGTTCCGACGTGTGGCCGCCGGCCGTCGATGCCGTTGCCGAACGCGGTTGCAGGATCGAGTGACTCCACGAGTCGATTTCGATCCAGTTAGCGTGGTCCTTATCCTGCGATTCGCCCTTGATCGCGGGATTGCCGAATTTTAGATAGATGTCCTTCATAACGTATCGCTCCCCATAGAGGTGGTTTATACGGCGGCGCGAGGCTCGAAGCCGGGCCGCCCGATGGACCGCTCACACTTGGCGCGGGCCCCATTTACACGAGGCCTCTACACCGGATGCACCGCATTGCCTGCACCGTTCTGGCGGTGCAGGCAATCGCGTTCGGCGCGCTCTCAATTCCCGTTGTGCGGCTTTCTTTCCGTCGTCTTGATTGCCGCTTTCGATGACGCGCCCGTTACGACGCTTGCATTACGAATTAGCCGGCTTCGGCAGATCCGCCACGAGACGCAGCGAGATCGACAGTTCGTCGAGCTGGAAGTGCGGACGCAGGAACGCGACCGAACGATACGCACCCGGACGCCCCGGAATTTCCGCGACCTGAATCGACGCTTCGCGCAGCGGGAACTGTGCCTTCTGTTCCTGCGTGGCGTTGTCGTCGAGCAGCACGTATTGCGAAATCCAGCGATTCAGGAACACTTCGACGTTTTGCGCCGAAGCGAAGCTGCCGATCTTGTCGCGCATCATCGCCTTCAGGTAGTGCGCCACGCGCGATACCGAGAAGATGTATTGAAGCTGTGCGGAAAGCACGGCATTCGCATTGGCGCTATCGGTGCTGTACTTCTTCGCTTTCTGCACCGATTGCGCGGCGAAAAACGCGGCATAATCGGAATTCTTGCAGTGGACGAGCGGAATGAAACCGAGGTCGCTCAGCTCCTTTTCGCGGCGGTCCGTGATGGCGATTTCGGTCGGGCACTTGAGCGCGATTTCGCCGTCGTCGGTCTTGAACGTGTGCGTCGGCAGATCTTCCACGAGACCGCCGCCTTCCACGCCGCGAATCGCCGCGCACCAGCCGAAGTCGTCGAACGCTGCCGTCAGGCGCGCGCCGAAGGCCCACGCCGCGTTGCACCAGAGGTATTTGCTGTGATCGGTGCCGTCCACGTCTTCAACGAAGTTGAAGCCTTCCGCCGTCGCACCGTCTTTCGGATTGAACGGCAGGCGGCCCAGGAAGCGCGGCAGCGTCAGACCCACGTAGCGCGAATCCTCGGCGTCGCGGAACGACTTCCACTTCGCGTATTCGACGGTGTCGAACACCTTGCCCAGATCGCGCGGCTTGCCGAGATCGGCAAACGATTCGAGGCCCATCAATTCCGGCGAAGCCGAAGCGATGAACGGCGCGTGCGCGGCCGCGGCGACATGCGACATCTGTTCGATGAAGTACATGTCTTCGGGCTGGCGCGTGATTTCGTAATCGCCGATCAGCGTGCCGAAAGGCGCGCCGCCGAACGTGCCGAATTCTTCTTCATAGACCTTCTTGAAGAGCGCGCTCTGGTCGAATTCGACCGCGGCCTTGAAGTCGCGCACGACGTCGCGCTTCGGTGCGTGCAGCGCCTTGATCTTGATGGTCTGGCCGGTATTGCTTTCCTTGCACAGATAATCGAGGCCGCGCCACGTGCTTTCGAGGCGCTGAAATTCCGGCGCATGCATCACCGCGCTCAATTGCTCGGAAATCAGGCGGTCGAGTTCGGCCACGCGCGCGTCGATGGTCGCGGACAGATTGTTCGACACGACCACGGTGCCGTCGAGCACCTGATGCACGAGTTCGCCGATCAGGTCCTTCGCACGCGCGTGCTCCGAATCCGATTTCGCGACCTTGCTCTTTTCGACAATGCTGTCGAGCAGCGAAGACGTGCTGCCGTCTTCGGCTTCGATGGCCGCGCTTTGCGCGGCTGCGGTTTGCTGATTCATTGCGTCCCCCGCCTCATTCGCCCTTGGGTTCGTCTTCCGACGGGTCCTTGCGCGTGTTCTCCGCGAGCGCCTGCAACTGCTGCGTATTGGAGAGCACTTCGCTCAGCAGGTCTTCGAGCTTGTCGTTGCCCGCGAGCTTGTTGCGCAGATCCGCGAGCTTCGAACGCGCGTCGAGCAGGCGGCGCAGCGGCTCGACCTGAGCCACGACCTCGTCCGGATTGAAATCGGCCATCGACTTGAAGCGCAGATCGACGGCGAATTTGCCGCCCGCTTCGCTCAGGCGGTTTTCCACCTGAAACGCGGCGCGCGGCTCGATGCCTTTCATCACGTCGTCGAAATTGTCGCGATCGATATTGATGAACTTGCGGTCGCGCAGCTTGGGCTGCTCGATTTCCGACTGACCGGCCAGATCGCCCATGACGCCGACGACGAACGGCAGTTCCTTCACTTCGATCGCATCGCCACGCTCGACCTCGTAGGTCAGCTGGACGCGCGGCGGCCGCACTTTCTGCAAGCGCTTCTGGATGCTTTCTTTCTTTGCCATCGACGGCTCCCTGCTCCCGTTTTGACCTTGTTATCGGACGTGTCGCGTGTGGTGCTCGAAACTCAGCGCAGCGCGCTGAACGGATCAGCGGCGTTACCGGCAGCCTTGGCGGGCGCCGGCGCGGCGGGTGCTGCGGGCGCGGCCGGAGCCGCGGATGCAGCCGCCGTTTCTGCGGATTCGGCAGCCTTCGGCGCGGCCTTGGTGACGCGCTTCACATAGCGCTTCTTCTTCACCGGCGACTTCGCGCTCTGGTCGGGCGGGAACAGCGCGTCCTCGCCGAGCGTGTCGCGCAACTGCTTCGCGAGCGCCTGGGCGTCCGACTTCGCGTCGCCTTGCAGCGAAGCATCCTGACGCAGTTCGCCAAGCGACTCTGTCGCTACGCGCAGGCCGGCCACGGCCAGCACGCTCTTCGCGCCACGATCCGTCTGATCGCGTTGCAGCGCTTCTTGCGCCGCCACGATCGCCTGACCGTAGTGCTGCTGCTGGAACTGGATCTGGGCGATGCGCGACCACGGCTCTTCACGCGTGGGATCGGCGGCTGCAAGCTTTTGATACGCGGCGATCGCCTGATCCTGGTCGCCGCCCTTCGAGAGCGCGTCCGCATCGGCGAGCGCCTTGTTGAATGCTTCGGGCGATGCGGAAAGATTGTTGCCCTGGGTGGCGCAACCCGCGACGATGCCGCACGCGATCACAGCCCCCGTTAGCTTCGAGAAGACGCTCTTATTCATGTTTTCTCTACCGACCAGAGAGTTTGATTGTGTTTGTGATTCAGCTTCGAGATCTGCGCCTCGAAAACTACCATCGAGATCTCTGTCTCGCAGACTTATCTCGATATTGAAACGAGTGTTTTACTTATTGCTCAACGCGCGGGTATAGTACAGGCCAAATTTCGATAATTCAACTGTGCAATGAAAAGTGCCCGAAAGAAAATGGTCCTCGCGTGAAGCTGAAAAGTGCTGGAGAAGCGAGTAAGAACCATGACAGAAGCCACAAAGTAACGGGCGCACAGCTGACAAGGAAATAATTTCCGGCGCAACCAATGTACACGGGGCTTCGGGCAGGAAAATTTGCCGGATTTTTATTAAAGAAGGCATCACGGGGATAATGCCCGCGCAATGCGCCGTGCATTACCAACGTTCAAGCGGATTTAACGTTGTCGGAGAGTTCGGGCTTCAAGCCCGCGATAAAAATGACTGCGCGCATTATTCAAATCGCATCAAATGCGGCTCTGGTTTGCGCCGCTGCTGCCTTGCTGGGCGGGTGCGCGGCGGCCGTGCCCGCGTTGGGCAGCGCGGCCTCGGCGGCGCTGCAACTCGCGGGCATCGGCAAGCCCGATGTACCCGACAGCCAGAAGCCGCCGCGCGACCTCGGCGTCACGCTCTACGCGGCGCGCAATCTCAATGCGGCGACCGATAACAAGCCGCTCGCATTAGTCGTGCGCCTCTACGCGTTGAAGGATCCGACCTCGTTCCAGCAGGCGCCGTTCGACACATTCACCGATCCCGCGAAGGAAAAAAGCACCTTGGGCGCCGACCTGCTGAGCGTGCGCGAAATCACCTTGATTCCGGGGCAGCGGTATAACGCCACAGAGAAAGTTTCGCGCGAAGCACAAGCTTTCGGCATCGTCGCGCTGTTCCGCGACCCGGCAATGAAGCGCTGGAAATTCGCTTTCGATCCGGCGAAATCGGAGAAATCCGGCATAATGGTTGGCCTGCACAACTGCGCCATGACGGTCACGAGCGGTACCGTAATCCCCGCGGATGCGAGTCAGTCGGCGCAAGCGCTCAATCTGCTTTCGTCTGTCACCTGTGGTTAAAAGCGAATCGGTGACAGCGAATGCGAAGATTTAAAACGGGGCAGAAAGAGCGGCAGCGAACCTTGCAAATGAGGGGAATGCGGGGATGAAAGCGGGGATGAATGCACACGCCAGAAGCGCGTTGAATTTCACGGAAACGGACCTCTTTAACCAATTCAGTCAGCCGGCGGCTCGCACGCCAGGCACGACCCGATCGACGCATAACGCTGAATCAACATGAGCTATTCCTCGAAAGTGCTTTGGGGGGAAGGCCTGTTTCTCAGGCCTCAGCACTTCCAGCGGCAAGACGCCTATCACGAAGCGCGGCTCTTCGAGTCGATCCAGGCGATCCAGCCATATAACTGGGGCGTGCGCTCGATCCGTATCGATCACGACTCGCTTGGCAGCAATATTCTGCGCATCAGCGAGTTGTCGCTCGTGTTTCCCGACGGCACGCTCTACTCCGCGCCGCAAGCCGACGACCTGCCGCCGCCCGTCGCGCTCGACACGCTGCCCGAAGGCATCAACGAATTCACGTTCTATCTGGCGCTGCATCAGGTGCGCGAAAACGGCTCGAATTATTCGGCCAATCGCGACGACGGCTTTATTGCGCGCTACGTGAGCGAACAGTCGAGCGTGGCCGATCATTACACCGACGCCGCGCAGGCCGACATCACGTTCCTCAAGAACAACGTGAAGCTCGTTGCGCACACCGAGCCGCGCGACCAGTTGCTGTCGGTGCCGGTGGTGCGCGTGCGCCGCACGGCGTCGTCGGGTTTCGAGGCCGACGAGAGCTTCGTGCCGCCGAGCCTCGCCATCGAGGCGTCGCCGCTGCTGCATCAGCGCCTGCGCCGCCTGATCGACGCACTGCAGGCGAAGGTCAACGCGCTCTACGGTTTCCACCGCGAGCCGACCAAGAACATCATCGAATTCCGCTCGGGCGATATCGCGTCGTTCTGGCTGTTGCACACGGCCAGCGGCGCGTTCGCGACGCTCGCGCATCTGTACCAGCACGCGGCGCTGCATCCCGAACGGCTC
Source organism: Paraburkholderia sp. SIMBA_027 (assembly GCF_046535315.1). Taxonomy (NCBI): domain Bacteria; kingdom Pseudomonadati; phylum Pseudomonadota; class Betaproteobacteria; order Burkholderiales; family Burkholderiaceae; genus Paraburkholderia; species Paraburkholderia sp. SIMBA_027. Next base: position 164,834 of record NZ_JAWRWY010000002.1, on the reverse strand, counting down.
TTCCAGGAAGAGCTGCGTCTCGCGGGCCAGTTGCTCACGTTCTCGAAGAATCACACGCTCGCCGATCTGCCCGCTTATCGTCACGACGATCCGGGCCCGGGTTTTGCGCGCCTCGACGCCATCCTGCGCGATCTGCTCGAAACGGTGATCTCCACGCAGTACTTCGCGATTGCGCTCGAAGAAGTGCGCGCGTCGTTCCATATCGGTCGCCTCGACTCCGGCAAGATCGACGACAAGACCACGTTCTATCTCGCTGTCTCGGCCGACATGCCCGCCGTCGATCTGGTCGATGCCGTGCCCGCGCGCTTCAAGGTCGGCGCGCCCGACGACGTCGACAAGCTCGTGCTTTCGGCCATGCCCGGCGTGCGTCTCGTCTACACGCCGCAAGTGCCGCCCGCCATTCCGGTGCGCCCGGGCGCCTGCTATTTCGCGCTCGAATCGCGCAGCGCGCTCTATGAGCGCATGATTCAGGCGCAGTCGGCGATGGTGTACACGCCCTCGGGCATCAACGATCTCAAACTCGAACTGATTGCGGTGACGTCATGACCAACGCGCCTTCCCTTTTCGGCGACGTCGCGCCGCCGCCCGTCACGCCGCAAGCGCCGGTGGGCGATCCCGCCTATCAGGTGCGCTCGCTGCTCGACCTGCTCTACGATGGCTTTTTCATGCTGTTTCTGCTGAAAAACGGTCGCGAGCCCGGTGACGCCGCCGAGTTCAGCGCACGCGTGCAGCAGTTTCTCGGCGACTTCGAGCGCGGCGCGAAAAAGCTGAATGTTTCCGCCGACGACGTCTATGCGGCCAAGTTCGCGTTCTGCGCGGCGATCGACGAATCGGTGCTGTCCTCGCCGTTCCGCATTCGCGCGGACTGGGAGCGCCGTCCGCTGCAACTCACGCTGTTCGGCGAACAGCTTGCGGGCGAGAAGTTCTTCCAGTATCTCGAGCAATGTCGCGCACAAGGCGCCGCGCGCCTGCAATCGCTCGAAGTCTTTCACATGTGCCTGCTGCTCGGTTTTCAGGGCAAATACATGCTCGAAGGGCCGGAGAAGCTTGCTTATCTGACCGCGCGCATCGGCGACGAAATCGCGCACATGAAGGGCAAGCGCGCGCCGTTCGCCCCGCATTGGCCGCTGCCCGATCAAGTGGTGCACCGCCTCAAGCGCGAAGTGCCGCTCTGGACGATCGGCGCGGTGTTCGCGCTCGTCGGCGTGCTCGGATGGCTGGGTCTCAGCACGTGGCTGCGCGACAACACGCTGCGTACGCTCGCGCCTTACACGCAGATCGTCAAGCTCGGCCCGCAATCGGCCAATCTCACGATCTCGCTGCCTTGATGTCGACCCGATGGCGATTTCAGCCCTGAAAACACGGGCTGGAATCGCTCTCACGCAGGTTCGCCCTGCTCCGCGACCACGCGATCGCGACCCGTCATCTTCGCGCGATACAGACTCGAATCGGCCCGCTTGAGCCATGCGGCGTGATCGTTCATCGCCTCGTCGCATTGCGCCACGCCGATGCTCACCGTACACGGGCACACGCTGTCCGCGTCCTTCGCCTGCAAGCGTACCGCGCGCGCAAAACGCTCGGCGACCGTGCGCGCTTCGGCGAGCGTCGCGCCCGGCAACACCACGCCGAATTCCTCGCCGCCATACCTGCCAATGCTGTCGCTCGCGCGAAAATGCTCGCGTAGTTGCCCCGCAAACGCGCTTAGCACGGCGTCGCCCGCCTGATGCCCGCGCGTATCGTTGACGTCCTTGAAATGGTCGAGGTCGATGAGCAGCAGCGACGATGCATAGCGCGTCGCGCGGCAGCGTTCGAATTCGCGCACGAGCAGATTTTCCCAATGGCGGCGATTCAAGAGACCGGTGAGGCCGTCGGTGCGGCTCAGCCCTTCGAGCATGCGCGATTGCTCGGCGAGCTTGCGCGAGATGCGATACACCGCGAGGCCCAGCGCAAGCGGATAAATCGCGAGAAACGGCAGGCACGCGAGCAGCGTGGGCAAGCGCGTACCGGGCTCGAACGCGAAGCCGAACATCAGCAGACCGGCCGCCAGCCCCGCAAGATTCGCCAGCACGCCGCGCAGAAACAGCCGCATGCCGCCCGAAGCCATGTTGTCCATGCCCGACATCACGAGCATCAATGCGCTCGGCAGCAAATCGAATCGCATCGCGGCCACCCACACGCCGCCCATTGCGGAATCGACCATCAAATTGAGGCGTTCGCCGCGATACGGCACGGCCCACGCGTGCGCGGCACGCCGCGCGATATGCGGCCAGATCAGGCAGTCGATGACGAGCAGCACCCAGAACGGCGCGCCGCGCCCCTGCTGCACGAATACCGACGCCATGCAGAAAAACGCGAGCACACGCCCGCCGACGCGCAATCGCCAACTGCGCTCGACGAAGCGCCTCCCCTTGCCCGCCATCGGATTCGTGCTGGGTAACATTCTCGGTCTCTCGAATGTCCTGCTGTCGCGCAGGATCTATGCATGTATTGTGCCATCGGCGACAGCGTTCGCCGTGGAGAATTCGGGTTTTCCCCCTGAAAATAAGGGCTATTCGATGCGTGCGATGAGCGCACGATCGATGCCCGCGCAACCGGACGTCCATGTGTGTGGATCGCGACGGCCCCGCATCGCATGACGTCGCGATGAATTCACCCCACTCAGGGCGCGTCCAAGCCCGTTCTTACCAACCGTTACAGAAGCGACGTGATCGTTGCACCTGTACGCGCCACGCCTTCCTAGAATGCTTCAACCGTTGCGCAGCAAGACCGCCAGCGGCCGCCAACGACACTCGACGCGGACATTGCACGCCTATGCACGGTGCATGCGGCAGCGCGCGAATGCCGTGGGCGTAATCGATACCAATGACGTAGAAATCACGTAGAAAAGGAGTTCGCATGAATCGCCTCTCGCTTGCCTCGCTCGCCAGTGTTTCCGCCACCGCGCTGCTCGCGCTCTCCGTGAGCGCTCACGCGCAAACCGCCGCGCCGGCAGCCACGACGGCGGGCGCCACGCAGGAACTGCATGCCGCCGACAAATCGTTCATCGCGGACGGCACGCAAACCGTCGCCACGCAGCGCGACGCGGCGCGTATTGCCGACTCGCGTTCGACCGACCGCGAAGTGAAGGCCTTCGCGGAACAACTGGTCGCCGACTACACGAAGCTCTCGAATTCGATGCGCGCCGCCAGTCCGCGCGGCGTGGACGTCCCGCGCGACGATCCGGACGCCGCCGTGCTCTCGAGCATCAACAATCTGCGTGGCGCCGATTTCGACAAGACCTATATCGAACAGGTCGCGCTGGCCGGCCAGCAAAAAACGCTCTCGGCATTTCAGGCGGAAATTGCATCGGGTCGCGATGCCGGTTTGAAGAAGGCCGCGACCGAAGGGTTGCCCGTGATTCAGGCGGATATCGCCAAGGCAAAGGAGCTGGCCGCGCGCAAGCATCTGGCGGGCTGATGAAAGCATGCGCGTGAGCGCAGGATCGGCGAGGCGGCGCGCATTCGTGCGCCGCCTCGCATTCTGTCATGCGCGTCTTTTACGCTTCCGGATGGTCGTGCGCAGCCGTCACGAGACGTTCCATGCGGCGGTCGGGCACGAGCCACAGCAGCGCGACGAGCAGGAAAAACAGCGCGCCGAAATGCGCGTAATCGGCAGCGGCACAGCCGATTCCCAACAGATATCCCACCACCGACAACTTGCCTTTGTAATCGCGTCCGAGCGCTTGCGCCAGCGCGCTTTGCGCACCGTGATAGCGCACCAGGCAGCCTTGCAGCACGACATAGGCAATCGCGCAAAGCAGCAGATTCACGCCATACAGCATGGTCGGCCAGCGCCCGAAATGATTTTCGCCCATCCAGCCCGTGGTGAACGGCAGCAGCGAAAGCCAGAACAGCAAATGCAGATTCGCCCACAGCACGGTACCGTTCACGCTGCGCGCCGCGTGCATCATGTGATGATGATTGTTCCAGTAGATGCCCACGTAGATGAAACTGAGCACGTAGCTCAAATACGTCGGCCACAATGGCGCGAGCGACGCGATGCTGTCGCCGTGCGGCACCTTGAGTTCCAGCACCATGATCGTGATGATGATGGCGAGCACGCCATCGCTGAACGCTTCGAGTCGGTTCTTGTTCATTGGCTCAATGATTCGAGGGGTTCGCAGACGAAGTAAGGCGCGCGAAAGTATTGCCGAAGTATCGCTGAAACCGGCGTGCGATGCTACGTCCTGCCGCCATCGCGCGATAATCTCCCGATGCCGCCGTAAGCGGCGCGCTACATCGTCTGACGAATCGGGCTCGCCCATGGATACCGACCGACGCGCCACCGCCCCACCCGCGAACGCAACCGACGCCGCTGCACCCTCGCGCAGCGTGCGCGTCTGGGACTTGCCGACCCGGCTCTTTCACTGGCTCGCTGTATTGCTCGTCGGCGTCGCGTGGATTTCGCAGCATTTCAACTGGATGCAGTTGCACGTGCGCGCCGGCGAAACGCTGCTCGCGCTGGTGCTGTTCCGTCTGCTATGGGGCGGGTTCGGCAGCGAGACCGCGCGCTTCGGGCGCTTCGTGGCGTCGCCGCTTGCCGCGTGGCGGCATCTGCGCCACGTCTTGCGGCGCGAGCCCGACACCCAGGTGGGCCACAACGCGGCGGGCGGCTGGATGGTGCTGTTGCTGCTCGCGTTGCTGTTCGTCGAAACGCTCAGCGGTCTCTACGTCAACAACGATATCGAGGATGAAGGCCCGCTTTCGGAGTACGTGAGCGCCGCATTCGCGAACGCGATTTCGGCGCTGCATGCCTACGGCTGGGATGTGCTCGCCATCGCCGTCGTGCTGCATGTCTGCGCGATCGGCGTCTATGCGCTCGCCAAGGGCCACAATCTGCTCGGCCCGATGCTCACGGGCCGCAAGCGTCTGCCCGCCACGGTGCGTGCGCCCGCGCGCGCCTCGCTCTGGCTCGCGGCGCTGCTGATGGGCTGCGCCGCGCTCGTGACGGCCTTGCTGGCGATGTATCTGTGACGCTCGGGCGCGTCAGCCGGCCGGCACCGTGAGTATCGGCGCCTTCTGATCCTGATTCGCCTGCGAGAGCGCGATCAGATTCTGCAGCACCGTCAACGCGTATTTCGAATCGAAATCGTCGTTCTCGATCCAGTAAGTGGCGTCGTGATAACCGATCGTGGCATACGCATCGGGCGGCGCCTTGCTGCCCACGTGCACGATGATCGTGGGCCGCGTTTCGCCGCCGATCAGATGCACGGTGGGAATCGTCGCGCCGCGCTTCACATCGTCTTCGGGCACGGAAATCTGCGCGCCGAGATTGGTCAGAATGCCCATCACAGAACGCGTCACCATGCGGATGCTGCGGCCGTCGCCGTTCGCGGGACCGTACACGACCGGATATTCGCGCACGACCGGCGAGAGTTTCAGCAGACGGCGCACGTCGTCGAGATCGGCTTTCGTTTCGGGCGGCGCGTCTTCGCTGCCGAGTGTCATCGTCACGCGATGCGAGTGATCCACCGGATCTTCCTTGTAGCTGACGGTGAGTTGTCCCGCGAGTTGCAGGCGACGCAATGCGCGCAGCAGTTCGAAAAAGCCGGGACTGCCGTCGCTCGTTGGGCCGCCGAGCGGCGCGGCGTTTTGCAGGCCGCCCACCGATTGCACCGAGAGGCGCAGCAGCAGGTCGATCGGCACGCCGCTGTCCGCGAGCGGCAGCACGAGTTCGGTCGGCAGCGGGCGAATATAGCCCGTGGCGAGCGCCTCGCCCGTGGTCGGCACGAAGGTGAAGGTCGGGTGATTCGAGTACGTCGCGCCCACGCTCGCCTGGCCGTAGCTGGTGCCCGCCGTGCTGGAGCCGCCCTCCGCGATCGCGCCCGCGTTGGCCTCGAACGTGTAAGACGCGATGATCTGGCTCACCGCGACGAACGACGGCGAATCGCCGAAACGCAAACCGACGATGGTCGCGAGCATCTCGCGTTTCTTGGCGTCGCCGAGCGCGCGTTCGTAATCGACCTGATCGGTGCGCAACATGTGCGGACCGAACCAGGCGCAGCCGGACGTCATGAGGAGTGGACACAGAGCGGCGATCAGGCGGCGCCGCGGCAGCAGGCGAAATGAAATCATGTCGGCTTCGGTCGTCGGTGAGGCAACAGCCGATGCAGCTAGCAAGTCACATGCCTCGCGTGCGCCGCTTGACGTAAAATCGGGCGATCCCGTTCACTTCATTCGACACGACCGCACATGGCAACTTACCTCGAATTGCTCGCCGAAAAGCGTGCGCTCGACGCGCGTATCGATGCGTTGCGCGCCGAGGCGGCCGACGAAGCACTCGCGGCCGCCCGCGCCGCCATCGCCGAATTCGGTTTCACGCCGGACGACCTGTTCGGCAAACCGCGCGCGAAACGCGAGAAAAAAGGCGCGGCCCGTTCGCGCAAGAATGCGTCCGCGCAAGATGCCGACCACGGCAATCTCGATCTTTTCGGCGGCTCCGGCGCAAATTGAAAATCTGCGTTGAACCGTTGAAATAAACGATTGAAATAAACGCGTGCGCGCACGATAAAAAAGGCCCGCGAACCATCACGGTTCGCGGGCTTTTTTTCCTGCGATGCGAGCTGATCGGCCAGCTTACTGCGCGCCCAGCTTCTTGATCAGCACGTCGAGCTGCTCCATCTCCTCGGCCGTGAGGTCGGTGAGCGGCGCGCGCACCGGACCCGCGTCGTGGCCGACGAGCTTCGCGCCCGCCTTCACGATGCTCACCGCGTAACCGGCGCGGCGATTGCGGATCTTCAGATACGGCAGGAAAAAGTCGTCGATCAGCTTGCCGACCGTTGCGTGGTCATCGGCCGCGATCGCGCGATAAAAGTCCATCGCCGTCTTCGGAATGAAGTTGAAGACCGCCGACGAATACACCGGCACGCCCAGCGCCTTGTACGCCGCCGCATACACTTCCGCTGTCGGCAGGCCGCCGAGATACGAGAAGCGGTCGCCCAGACGACGGCGGATCGTCACCATCGCCTCGATCTCGCCCACGCCGTCCTTGAAGCCGATCAGGTTCGGGCAACGGTCGGCGAGCTGTTCGAGCATGTCCGGGCCGAGCTTCGAATTCGCGCGGTTATAGATGATCACGCCCATCTTCGGCACGGCCTTGCAGACCTGCTCCGCGTGCGCCGCGATGCCTTCCTGCGAGGCTTCCGTGAGGTAATGCGGCATCAGCAGAATGCCTTGCGCGCCGTTGCGCTCCGCTTCCTGCGCGTACTCGATGGCCACGCGCGTCGCGCCGCCCGCGCCCGCGAGAATCGGCACCTTGCCCTTGCAGGTTTCCGTGGCGGTCTTGATGACCTGCGAGTATTCGCTTTTCGTGAGCGAGAAGAATTCGCCCGTGCCGCCGGCCGCGAACAGCGCGCTCGCGCCATACGGGGCGAGCCATTCGAGGCGCTCGGCGTAGGTATCGGCGCGGAAATTGCCTTGCGCGTCGAAGTCGGTGACGGGGAACGACAGCAGCCCTTCGGAAACGATCTGCTTGAGTTCTTGCGGCGTGGTCATGGTCGGGGATCCTGTGATGATGGCGATATCGGGCGAGCCTGCGTTCAGCGCACGAGGCACGGACGCTTGTGGTCGAACGTCCAGTTGGGAATCAGGTATTGCATGGCGATCGCGTCGTCGCGCGCGCCGAGTCCGTGCTGCTGATACAGCGCGTGAGCCTTGTCGAGTTCGTCGAGATCGATGTCGATGCCGAGGCCGGGCTTCTGCGGCACCTGCACCTTGCCGCCCACGATCTGCAGCGGCTCGCGTGTGAGACGCTGGCCGTCCTGCCAGATCCAGTGCGTGTCGATCGCGGTGATCTTGCCGGGCGCGGCGGCGGCCACGTGCGTGAACATCGCGAGCGAGATGTCGAAGTGATTGTTCGAGTGCGAGCCCCACGTGAGGCCCCAGTCGTTGCACATCTGCGCGACGCGCACCGAGCCCTGCATGGTCCAGAAGTGCGGATCGGCGAGCGGAATATCGACCGATTGCAACTGGATCGCGTGCCCCATCTGACGCCAGTCGGTGGCGATCATGTTGGTGGCCGTCGGCAGGCCGGTCGCGCGGCGGAATTCGGCCATCACTTCGCGGCCCGAGTAACCGTTTTCCGCGCCGCACGGATCTTCGGCGTAGGCGAGCACGTCGTGCTGGTCGCGGCACAGGCGAATCGCTTCGGCCAGCGACCACGCGCCGTTCGGGTCCAGCGTCACGCGCGCCTCGGGAAAGCGTTCGGCCAGCGCCGTGACCGCGTCCATTTCGGCGTCGCCGGCCAGCACGCCGCCCTTGAGCTTGAAATCGTTGAAGCCGTAACGCGCTTTGGCGGCTTCGGCCAGGCGCACGACGGCCTCGGGTGTCATCGCCGCTTCGGTGCGCAGGCGCTCCCAGTCGTCGCGGCCGTCGGCGCCGCTCGCGTACGGCAGATCGGTCTGGCGCCGGTCGCCGATAAAGAACAGGTAGCCGAGCATCTCCACTTCGCTGCGCTGCTGTCCTTCGCCGAGCAGCGCCGCCACCGGCACGTTCAGATGCTGGCCGAGCAGATCGAGCAGCGCTGCTTCGAGCGCCGTGACGGCGTGAATCGTGGTGCGCAGGTCGAAGGTCTGCAGGCCGCGGCCGCCGGCGTCGCGATCGGCGAACTGCTTGCGCACCGTGTTGAGCACCGCCTGCAGATTGCCGATCGACTGACCGACCACGAACGCGCGCGCGTCGTCGAGCGTCTTGCGGATCGCCTCGCCGCCCGGCACTTCGCCGATGCCGGTGTTGCCCGCGCTGTCGCGCAGCAGCACGACGTTGCGCGTGAAGAACGGGCCGTGCGCGCCGGAGAGATTCATCAGCATGCTGTCGCGGCCCGCGACGGGCACGACGCGCAGTTCGGTCACGACGGGCGTGGCGTTCGGTTGGACGGTTGGTGTGGACATGAAGGCTTACCTGCTTGAAAGCGCTGTTTAAAGGCGGCGCGGGCGAGCGTCCCGCGCCAGTCGGTCGGTCAAAACGGTATGTGCCGAAATCAGGCCGGGGCGGCGACGATCTCCACCCAGTTCGCGCCGTGTCCGCCCGCGCAGCGCGCGGCGAGCGTGAGCGCCCCGCTCTGCGCATCGACGCGATACAGCGAGACATGCGGTGACTTCTCTCCGCAGGCCACCGCAAAGCGGCCCGAGGGATCGAGGCGGAAACCGCGCGGCTGGGTTTCGGTATCGACGAAACCGGCGTAGTCGAGCGCGCCATCGGGCTGCACGGCGAACGTGAGCAGGCGGCTGGTCGTGCGCTCCGAGGCGTAGACGAAGCGGCCGTCGGGCGAGACGTGGATATCGGCGGCCCAGACCAGCTTCGCCAGCTCGGCGGGATCGGGCTGCACCGGGTCCGACGAACTCGGGCGCGCGAAGCCGTCGTTCAGATGCGCGAGGTCGGCGGCGCGCGGCGAGACGTGGCCGGGCGCAAGTGCGCCGGTTTGCGCGTCGCGCGTCAACGCGGCCACGGTGGCGCGGAATTCGCTCAGCACGTAAAGCGTCTTCTCGTCGGGCGACAGGCACAGATGGCGCGGACCGAAGCCCTTGCCGAGATCCACGGCGCCGATCTCGCGCAGGCGCCCCTCGTTTTCCAGCGCGAAGCAGAACACGCGGTCGCTGCCGAGCGACGAGGCGTACGCAAAGTGCCCGTCGGCGGAAACGATCACGCAATGCGCGTTCTGGATCCCTTCCACGGTCTGCAGCGGTCCGCCCAGGCCCTGGTCGATGTCCTGCGTGCGATACAGACACACGCGATGCTCGCCGTACGAGGCGCCGAGCAGAAAGCGCCCGAGCGGATCGGCGCACAGATAGGCGAAACTCGAATCGAGCGGCGCGCGGCCGAGCGTGGTCAGCGTGCCGTTGTGCGCATCGATCGCGTAGCGATACAGATGCAGGTCCGAACCGCGCGTCACGGCATAGAGATGGCGGCGGTCGGGCGCGAGCGCCATCGGCATGACGGTCGGCGCGATGGCCGTGCGCGCGTGCGGCGTGAGCGTGGCGGCGTTGGCGTCCAGGTGCAGCACGTCGATCTCGCCGTCGTTGGCGTTCGAAACGTAGACGAAGTAGCGGTCTTGCATGAGCGTTTCCTCAGTGGTCGCGGTCGTGGCGAAAGCCTCAGTGTGCGCCACGATGGACGGACTCTGCTTCGTCGCCGAACGCGCGGCGCGTCGGTTTGTTGCGGGCGAGGAACGCGGCGGCCGCGGCGATCAGCGACGTCACGCCGAGTCCATACAGGCCGCCCGCGATCGAGCCGGTGTGCTGCTGTAGATAGCCGAAGGTGGCGGGCGCGAAGAATCCGCCCAGATTGCCGAGCGAATTGATCAGCGCGATCACGGCGGCAGCCACGCGGGCGTCGAGATAACCTTGCGGCAGCGGCCAGAACAGCGACGAGGCGGCCTTGAAGCCAATCGCCGAAAAGCAGATCGCGACGAACGAAAACACCGGATTCGCCGAGGTCGACGCGAACAGCCCGCACGCGGCAATCACCAGCGCCAGCGCGAGCCATGCCTGCTGGAAGCGCCATTTCGCCGAGAGCAGCGCGAAGCAGTACATCGCGACGATGGCGATCATCCACGGAATCGCGTTGTAGAGGCCCACCTGGAAATCCGTCAGGCCGCCCATCTTGCGGATGATCGTCGGCAGCCAGAACGTGGCCGCGTAGATCGTGAGCTGGATCGCGAAGTAGAGAAAACAGAACAGCACGATCTGCGGATCCTTCAGCAGGCGCATGACGGGCACGTGCGCGCCGGTCGCGGCTTCGCGCTCGGCCTGTTCGCGCGCCATGTAGCTTTCGAGCGCGCCCTGCTCGTCGTGCGTGAGCCAGTGCGCGTCGCGAATGCGCGACTTTAGCAGCAGCCAGCTCGCGCCGCAGAGCACGATCGAGAACGCGCCTTCGATCAGGAACATCCACTGCCAGCCCGCGAGGCCGAAACCGCGCACCGAGAGCAGCGCGCCCGTGATCGGCCCGGACAGCACCGAGGCGAACGCCGAGCCCGCCAGAAACACCGCCACCGCCTTGCCGCGCGCCTGCTGCGGCAGCCATTGCGCGAAGTAATACACCACGCCCGGAAAGAACCCCGCTTCGGCGATACCGAGCAGAAAACGCAGCAGATAGAACGAGGTGTCGTTCTGCACGAACGCCATCGCGCCCGCCACGAGACCCCACGTTCCCATGATGCGCGTGAGCCAGGCGCGCGCGCCGTACTTCTGCATCAGCATGTTCGACGGCACTTCGAACAGCGCGTAACCGATGAAAAACAGACCGCTGCCGAGCCCGTAGGCCGCCGCGGAGAGGCCCAGATCGGCCTCCATGTGCGCATTCGCGAAACCGACGTTCACGCGGTCGATGTAGTTCGCGATGAACATGATCAGGAAGAGCGGCAGCACGTGCCGCATGACCTTGGCGCTGGCCGAATCCAGCAGGTCGTCGTGACGCTTGGCGGGAATGGACATCTGGGCTTGTCTCCTGAGCGGCGTCCGCGCATCGGGGTCCGTGTGCGGCGCTTCATGGTACGTTTCATGGTACGTTGTCTGACGACATTGTAGGGAGGAGACGGGTGGGATTCTATTGGGTGTTTACCCTGAAAATTGGCTAGATTTGCCGTGAAAATGCGATCAGAGCAAGCAACATCGCTCCCATTAAAGGCCGGTCAGTCGATAACTTCGCCTAGTTGTACGATGACTTACTTGGCCCATCTGGCGTGCGCTGCCCGCGTGCTGGGGCAGCCGATCAAACCGGCATCCACATCAACTTCCGCTGCCGACCCAGCCATTTGGCCGAGTCTTTTCGCATCACATCGCTACGTAAGATCAAACTCCATCGGCTTGATATTTCGTACCAATGTTGATACATTTGAATCGTCCCAATCGCTACCTCTCGCCGCTCGTCGTGCACTTTTTCCGAACCGGTTCCGGCAACGAACCGGTTCGGCTATGGCTCAAGGATCTCGAGGCTGCCGACCGCAAGGCCATCGGCGAGGAAATCAAGGTGGTGCAGATCGGCTGGCCGCTGGGCATGCCGGTCGTGCGCAAACTGGAGCGCGATCTGTGGGAGATCCGCGTGCATTTGCCGCTGCGCATCGCCCGGGTTTTCTTCACGGTCGCGGGCAACGCCCTCGTCCTGCTGCACGGCTTCATCAAGAAGTCGCACGGCACGCCACAAGACGATCTGGAGTTGGCAAGAGAGCGGTTACGTCAATTGAAAAACGGCTAGCGCGCCCCGCGCACAAGGAGCACGGCATGACGAACAAACATATCGGCGCAAATTTCGACGACTTTCTCGCCGGGGAAGGTCTGCTCGAAGAATCGACGGCCATGGCCATCAAGCGCGTGATCGCGTGGCAGATCGAGCAGGAAATGAAGGCGCAGCAACTGACCAAGACGCAAATGGCCGCGAAAATGAAAACGAGCCGCGCGGCGCTCAACCGCCTGCTCGACCAGAACGACACCAGCCTCACGCTCACCACGCTGGCCAGCGCCGCCGCCGCGCTCGGGAAGAAGTTCAGGTTCGAACTCTGCGCCTGAACGCTGCCTGAGCATCGCCTGAGCGTCGCTTTCGCCGCGTGTCATGCGCGAACGGCGATTAGACCTTGCCGCCAGGCGCCGTTGCCGCGCGGCGCAGTCGTTCGCGGCTGCTCGACAGATGCATGCGCATGGCCGCGCGCGCGCCCTCGGGGTCCTGACGCGCGATCGCCTCGAAAATGCTTTCGTGCTCGCGGTTCACGAGTTCGGCGTAAGTCTTCGGATCGCGGTGCGCAATACCGGCCGAATCAATGCGATGGCGCGGAATGAGCGCGGCGCCCATCTGCGTGAGGATGTCCACGAAATACCGGTTGCCGGTGGCGCGCGCCACGGAGACATGGAACGCCAGGTCCGCGCCTGCGCTGTCGCCGCCCGCGTGAGTTGCCGCCGAGATCGCGTCGAGCGCCGTGCGGATGTTCGCGAGATCGCGTTCGCTCGCGCGCTGCGCGGCCAGTCCGGCGCACTCGGTCTCCAGGCTGATGCGCAACTCCAGCACCGAGAGCAGATCGTTGAGCGTGCTGGCGGGCACGACGTCGAGTTCGAGCGGTTCGCGGCGCGGCTCCAGCACGAAGCTGCCAATGCCGTGCCGGGTCTCGATGACCGACATGGCCTGCAGCCGCGAAATGGCCTCGCGCACCACCGTGCGACTCACGCCCAGTTGCGTCATGAGACTGCTTTCGGTGGGCAGCTTGTCGCCGGGCTTCAACGCGCGCGATCCAATCTGCTGGTTGATGAAGTCGACGACCTGCTCGGCCAGGTTGCGGTTGCGCGCGGGTATCGGCGCGGCGAGCGATGCGGCCATCGTCCCCTCCTTGTCATTCGGTTTAGGGAATTATTATACGTCGTCGGACAACTGATGGTTTGCGGGCGTTGGCGCGCCAAAAGCGCCGCGTAACAGCGCTTGGCGGGCGTGGAGCGTCGCGCCGGCAGTTATCGGACAACCGTGCCCAACCGGCGCTCGGCGGAATCTCCCCCCCGCATAGTGACGCGAATCGATCATGTCAAAAATTGATTAGCCATCCGAATAAAAGGCAGCGATAAAACCGCATCACTGTCTCGCCGCCAATGCTGAAGACGAAAACAAACATACGATCGTGTCGTTAGCAAACCTGTTAATCCACTTCTCCACTTACAGTTTTTTTGCACACCTTCACGTGCATCGACGGCATTTTTCTTGATAATGTCGATCAGAGGATGCGCGCCGGACTGCCGGAACATCGGCTGCCAAAGAGAACGAAAGCTGCCCCACACCGGACGACGCCTCAACTGATATCGAATCGCACCGCGTTTGTGTCGCCACAATCCGCAACGAGGGAATCATTGAGAACCCGCTTCGTCCTCTTCATTGCCGCGCTCGTCCTGCCCTGGGCGCCGCTGTTCGCGGCACCGCCGGCTGAGCCCGCGCCCGATACGATGCAGGCACGCGTGATGGGTTGCGCCGCCTGCCACGGCGCGCACGGCGAAGGCACCGACAATGACTACTTCCCGCGCCTCGCGGGCAAGCCGGCCGGTTATCTGTACAACCAGCTGATCGCGTTTCGTGACGGCGGCCGCAGCTATCCGCCGATGAACTATCTGCTCGCGTATCTCCCCGACGCGTACCTCAAGCAGATCGCGGAATTCTTCGCGCAGCAGCATCCGCCCTACCCGCCGCCCGCCACGCCGAAGGTCGACGCCGCGCTGCTCGCGCTCGGCAAGTCGCTCGTGCTCAACGGCGCGCCGAACCGCAACGTGCCCGCGTGCGCCGCCTGTCACGGCGCCGGGCTGACCGGCATGGAGCCGGCCATTCCGGGCCTCGTCGGCCTGCACGCGGATTACATCAGCGCGCAACTGGGGGCGTTCCGCTACGGCACGCGACGCGCCGCGAGCCCCGACTGCATGCACGATATCGCCTCGCATCTCGCCGAACGCGACATCACGGCCATCGCCGCGTGGCTGGCCGCGCAGCCGGCGCCCGCCGATCCGAAGCCCGCGCCGCCCGCGCCCCTGCCGCTCGCCTGCGGCAGCGTCCCCCACTAGCCGAGGCCTCGACGTGCGCAAACATCGAATCCTCACTTCGCTGCGTTTTTCCTCGCGCCTGCCGGCCTTGCTGGCGCCGCTGGCCGTGTGCTGCGCGTTCGCCCTGAGCGCGAGCGCGCAGACCGCCGCGCCTTCCGCGAATGCCGCCAATGCGGCGAGCGCCGCCGCAGCCGCCGCGTCGGCGAACGCGAAGCCCGTCGCCGCCCACGCCGGGCAGATTGCGCGCGGCGAATACCTCGCGCGCGCCGGCGACTGCATTGCGTGTCACACGGTGCCGTCGCAGCAGATGTTCGGCGGCGGCCGTCCCATGGAGACGCCGTTCGGCACGCTCTATACGCCGAATATTTCGTCGGACAAGACGTATGGCATCGGCGCCTGGACCGCCGACGAGTTCTATCGCATGCTCCACGAGGGCAAGTCGCGCGACGGCACGCTGCTCTATCCCGCGATGCCGTTCGCCTCGTACACCAAGGTCACGCGCGCCGATTCCGACGCGATCTACGCCTACCTGCTTTCGACGCAGCCCGTGCATCAGCCCAATCGCGCGCACACGCTGCGTTTTCCGTATAACCAGCGCTCGCTGCTGCTCGGCTGGCGCGCGCTCTATTTCCGCGAGGGCGAGTTCAAGCCCGATCCGAAACAATCGGCGGAATGGAATCGCGGCGCGTATCTGGTCGAAGGTCTCGGCCATTGCACGATGTGCCACACGGCCATCAACGCGCTGGGCGGCAACTCGGCCTCGAAGGCCTTCCAGGGCGGCCTGATTCCGTTGCAGAACTGGTATGCGCCGTCGCTCACGTCGAACAAGGAAGCGGGTCTGGGCGACTGGAGCATCGAGGATATCGTCGACCTGCTGCACGCGGGCGTGTCGAATCGCGGCGCCGTTTATGGGCCGATGTCCGAAGTCGTCTACGACAGCTTCCAGTATCTGACCGAAGACGACGTGCGCGCCGTGGCCGTCTATCTGAAGTCGCTGCCCGGCCATTCGTCCGAAGTCGACAAATCGCCGAAAAGCGATTTCGTGACCGAGGAAGCGAACCGTCTCGCGCCGCTCGGCAAGAAGATCTACGAGGCGCAATGCGCCGTGTGTCACGCGACCGAAGGTCAGGGCAAGCTGCCGCATTTCCCGCCGCTCGCGAACAATCAGTCGATCCAGATGAACTCGGCGGTGAATCCGATCCGCATGGTGCTCAACGGCGGCTATGCGCCCGGCACGCGCAAGAATCCGATGCCGTACGGCATGCCGCCCTTCGCGCAATCGCTCTCCGACGAGGAAGTGGCGGCTGTCGTGACCTATATCCGCACGGCGTGGGGCAATCACGGCACGCCGGTTTCCGAACATGAAGTGAACGCGCTGCGTTCGGCGCCGCTTTTCTGAGGCCGCGATGATCGAAACTTCCGTTCCCGAACAACCGGGCGAGCGCCCGCAGCACGAACAGGTCGACGAGATCGTGCGGCGCGGTCCGGGCGGCGCGCTCGCGCTCGCGGGCATCGCCACGGCCATCGTGTTCGCGATCTGGTTCGCGTTTTACTTTCTCGTGTTCCTGCCTCGCGGCGTCATCCAATAAGCGGGCCGCTCATCCATGTCCACGAATCCGACCGATTCCCATGCCAGCGCCGACGTCGCCGCGCGCGTGGAGCGCCGCTGGGCCACGCTCATGGTGGCGCTCGTTCTGCTGCTGGTGGCGATGGTGGTGTTCACCGGCCTGCACTGGGCGATGATGCCGCCTTCGCGCGTGGAAACCATCGACCCCGAAACGCTGCACGTGTCCGGCGAATTCGTCGAAACCAATCTGGGCAGCGCGCTCGAATCCGACGGCTCGGTGACCGTGCGCGTGCTCGCGCAGCAGTATTCGTTCACGCCGCAATGCATCGTCGTGCCGACGGGCGTGCCGATCACGTTCCGCGCCACCAGCGCCGACGTCGTGCACGGTTTTCTCGTCACCGACACCAATCTGAATTCGATGGTCGAGCCCGGCTACGTCTCCACCTTCCGCACCACCTTCGACAAGCCCGGCGACCATCTGATGCCGTGTCACGAATATTGCGGCACGGGCCACCAGGGCATGTGGGCGCACGTGAAGGTGATCGATCGCGACGCGTTCATGCAACTGGCCAACCAGGCGGGAAATTCGCGGAGACTCAGCTGTGTTAAATAACAAGCGCCTCGTGCTCGCCCATTTCTGGCTCGCCTTCGTGCTGTTCGGCGTCGCGCTCGTGCTGGGCGCGTGGCAGATGCTCGTGCGCAGCCCGCTGCATCCATGGCTCAAAGACCCCGAGCTTTACTACCGCTCCGTCACCGAGCACGGCACCGTGATGGGCTACGCGTTTCCCACGCTCATCGCGATGGGCTTCGGCTACGCCGTCACCGAACTCGCGCTGAAAAAGCCGCTGGTCGGCGTGCGCTGGGCGTGGCTCGGCTTCATCCTGCTCACGCTCGGCTCGGTCACGGCGAGCGTGCCGGTCGCGCTCGGCCGCGCCTCGGTGCTCTACACCTTTTATCCGCCGATGATCGGCAGCGTGTTCTATTACCTCGGCGTCGTGCTCGTGGTGGTGGGTTCGTGGGTCTGGGTCGCGTTGATGGGCGTGAACCTCGCGGCGTGGAAGCGCGACAACCGCGGCAAGCCGGTGCCGCTCGCGATGTTCGCGACCGTGGCGGGCGCGTATCTGTGGGGCTGGACCGCCGTCGGCGCGGCCATCGAAGTGCTGTTCCAGATCCTGCCCGTGGCACTCGGTCTGCGCAGCACCATCGACGCGGGACTCGCGCGCGTGTTCTTCTCGTGGACGCTGCACGCGATCGTCTACTTCTGGCTGATGCCCGCGTACATCGCCTATTACACGATCATTCCGCGCGCGATCGGCGGCCGCCTCTACAGCGATGCGATGGCGCGCATCTCCTTCATCCTGTTCCTCGTGGTGGCGATGCCGATCGGCCTGCACCACCTCTTCACCGATCCGCAAGTCGGCTCGGGCTTCAAGTTCCTGCAGTCGGTGTTCACGGCGCTCGTCGCGGTGCCGACGCTGCTTACGGTGTTCACGATCTGCGCATCGGTGGAAATCGCGGGCCGGCTGCGCGGCGGCAAGGGCGTGTTCGGCTGGATCGCGAAGCTGCCGTGGCACAACCCGCAGATGCTCGCGGTGGCGTTCTCGTTCGTGATGCTCGGCTTCGGCGGCGCGGGCGGCCTCATCAACATGAGCTACCAGCTCGACCAGCCGATCCACAACACGCAATGGGTCACGGGCCACTTCCACCTGATCTACGGCGGCGCGATCGTCATCATGTATTTCGCCATCGCCTACGATCTGTGGCCGCAGCTCACGGGCCGCGCGCTCACCAACTGGCGGCTGATGCGCTGGCAGTTGTGGCTGTGGTTCATCGGCATGATCGTGACGACCTTCCCGTGGCACCTCGTCGGCATTCTCGGCATGCCGCGCCGCATGGCGTATTTCGATTACGCCGATCCCGCGCTCGCCGGCCAGGCGCTGCTCGTGGCGATCTCGGCGGTGGGCGGCTTCATCCTCGTACTCTCGGCCGTGCTGTTTTTCGTGGTGCTCTGGCAGGGCCATCGCAGCGAGGCGGCCGCGCCCGAGGAATACCGCTTCAGCACGCCCGTGCATGAGACGCCGCGCCTGCCGGTCGCGCTCAACAGCTTCGCGTTGTGGATCGTGCTGATGATCGCCCTCACGGTCGCCAATTACGGCTACCCGATCGCGCAACTGCTCGCGACACCCGACACCGCCGTGCCCGCGATTCCGATTGGAGCGCCGCGATGAGCGACGAACGCCTGTTCTCGTTACGCAATCCCTGGTTCCGCGTGAGCGTGGGCGCGACGATCGTCGCGTTCTTCGTCTCCGCGCTGATCGGCTTCGTGTGGCTGCCTTCTGCACAAAGCGATCCGAACTTCCAGGGCCTCTGGAACGCGATCTGCAGCGCGGCGGGCGTGCCGCGCCAGTGGCATCAGAACGAAACCTCGTTGACGCCCGGCTACAAGGTGAGCACCGTCGAACTTACGCCGCACATGCTCGACGGCGCGAGCAGTCTCTCGATCGGACGCGGCGCGACGCTCTCGCTGCGCTGCACGATGTGCCACGGTCCGCATGGCATGAGCGACGCCAATTCGCCGAATCTGGCGGGCCAGTACGCGAGCGTGATCTACAAGGAACTGCTCGACTTCCAGAGCGGCGCGCGTCAGAACGCGGTGATGTCGCCGATGGCGCAAAATCTGTCCGATCAGGATTTGCGCGATCTGGCGGCGTATTACGCCTCGCTGCCGCCGTTCGTGCAACTCAAGGGCGAGCCGCCCGAGATCGTCTCGCAGGGCGCGCCGCTGCGCAATATTCCGGCGTGCGCGTCGTGCCACGGCGGCGTCGATCACAAAGTCGGCAGCCCGTGGCTCGACGGCTTGCCGGCGGTCTACACGAAGGCGCAACTCGCGGCCTTCGCGAACGGCACGCGCCACAACGACATTTCCGAGCAGATGCGCAACATCGCGCGCAACATGACGCCCGACGAAATCGATGCGGCCGCCGCCTGGTACGCAGGCGCCACGCAGCATTGAGCGATCAGCACTGAGCACTGGGCGTCGAGCGCCTGCCGAGGCACGCGGCTTGCGCGACTCGCCTTCCCACCCTTACGCGGAGAAACATCATGCAAAAGACGGCTAGCGCCAAATGGCACGGCGGCATCAAGGACGGTCAGGGTTCGATCTCGACCCAGACGGGCGTGTTGCGCGACGCGCCCTACGGGTTCGCCTCGCGCTTCGAGGGTGGCCCCGGCACCAATCCCGAGGAACTGATCGGCGCGGCGCACGCGGGCTGCTTCACGATGGCGTTTTCGCTCTTTCTCACCGAAGCCGGTTTCAAGGCCGACAGCATCGAAACGAAGTCGACGGTGACGCTCGAAAAAGTCGGCGCAGGTTTTTCGATCACGGCTTGCCAGCTCGACATGACCGCGAAGATTCCGGGTATCGACCAGGCGAAGTTCGAAGAACTCGCCAACGGCGCGAAGGAGAACTGTCCGGTGTCGAAGCTGTTCGCCAACAACGCGAAGATCACGCTGAAGGCGACCCTGGCCGCCTGACGCACGCGGTGTTGTTTGATGTTTTGCGATGTTTTGTGATCGACCGGTTCGGGTCCGGTCCCCGGCACCGAACCGCTGATTTCCGTCTCGCAGAGAACCCATCATGGCCATTCCGCATGCCGCCCCCGGCGAGATCTTCGACGCCCGCCCGCTAGGCGGTGCGCTCAAGAACGCGAAGTCGACCACGCTGATCCGCGCGAAGCAGCTCGAAGTGATTCGCCTCGTGCTGCCCGCGGGCAAGCAGGTGCCCGAGCATCGCGCGCCGGGCGAAATCACCGTGCTGTGTCTCGAAGGCGTGATCCGTTTTTCCATCAACGGCGATCCGCGCACGATGCACGCGGGCGATATGCTGTTGCTCGATGCAGGCGTGCCGCACGCGCTCGAATCCCTCGACGACGCCTCGGTGCTCGTCACGATCCATCTCGCCCACGACGACAAAAAAGCGTGAGCGTCGCGAGACGCTCACGCTTCGCACAATCGTGCGATTGCGCGCCTTGACTCAACCCTGCGTATCCTGCACGGCGTAAGTCTGGACGAAGACCAGCCGCACCGTGTCGCCCGGATGGACCTGTTTCAGGTCGACGCCCGGATGCACGTCCATCGCGAAGCGCCGTGTCGCGCCACGCAGCGTGACCTTGCGGGCTTGCGTGTCGACGTGCAGGACCGTCGCCTCGACTTCCACCTGACGCGCGACTTCGTAGCCGCTGGCGGTGGGCAGGAACACGTCGGTGTCGACGCGCTTGCGGATGCCGTCGCTTTGCGCGGCCACCTTGTGAAGCTCGACGACCAGCGCATCCTTGTATTGCAGCGCAATCGCATCGCCCACTTGCGGCAGCGTCTTGTCGTCGGGACGCATGACGAGCGGCAGACGCACTTCCTTGCCATGCTCGCCGAGCACGGTCATCGTGCGGCTCGTGACGTCGACCGAGGTGACGCGGCCTTTCAGCGGCACGGCAGCGGCCTGCGCGACGACGCTTTGTGTCGCGTCGGCGGTGAAGTCGGAGGCGGCAGCCGGAAGAACCGGCGCGACGCCGAGCAACATGGCGGTGCTGATCGAGATGAGCTTGAGGGTAGCGGATTTCATTTTAGACTCCTGATGATTGATTGAACATGGCGGACGCGGCGCGCCCGCTCAAACTGCGATTTACTGCACTACAGGTGCGGCCTTGTGTGCCGCGCAGGTGAAGGTCAGCTCGCGCGGATCGCCGCTGGCCTCGGTGCCTGAAGCGGCCTTGTCGATCGTCGAGACGAGGTTCACTGCCCCTTCGCCACAGATCTTTTCCGCTTGCTTCATGCAGGTCCGGCTACTGGAAAAGAGGCCCTGACACTGCACCCGATAAACCGGCGCACCTTGTGTCGACGTCATGACGTCGAGGTTGTGTGCCGGGCCCGATGCGCTGGAGCAGCCCGCAAGAAGCGCGAGACCGATTGCGCAGAAGAGAATGTGATGTTTCATGATTGACTCGTAAAATCGGATTAATTAATTCGGGTTCCAGACTATTTGGGTTTTGACGGGGTGACGGCGCCGAGCGCCGCCCGATCGTTACCACTGATACGAAGCGCCAACGCCCACCGTGGTGCCGCCCGAACTCACGCCCGCGCCCGCGCGCAGCTTGATGTTCTGGGTGACGCGCGCCGTGCCGCCGATCGCCATGGCCTGATAGCCGCGATACGTGCCGCCACCGACGCCGACCGAGATCGACTTGCCGAGGTCCACGTCCGGGATCATCGAGAGCGCGGTTGCTGCCGCGACGCCCGAGTACGCATCGCGCGCCACGCGGTTCACCTGGTCGCCCAGCATGTTCACGCGCTTGTCGGTGTACTGATTCGCCTGCGCGCCCATGTTGTTGAGCTGATTCAGATTCACGGCGTCGGTGCCGACCGTGCCGGGCGCGACATTGGTGATCTGCCGCTCGTTGCCCGCGGTCCCCACGGAGACCGTGTTCGCGCGGTCCGCCACCGAGCCCGCGCCGACCGCCACCGAGTTCGCCGCGCTCGCCTGGGCGTTCGCGCCCATCGCCGTTGCGTGATCGCCGGTCGCGCTCGCGGCTTCGGCATTGCGATCGCCATCGGCCGTGAAGAACGGATTGGCAGCCGCGCTGAGGTTGTCGGTGATGCCGCTCACGGCCTGGTTGAGCTGATCGACGTTCACCGCATCGGAGCCTTCCACGCCCGTCGCCACGTTATGGATGGAGGTTTTCTCGCCGCCCTCGCCTTGCAGCGTGACGCTGTTGTAGTTGATCGTGCCGTCGGGGTTGCGGTCGTACTTCACCGTGCCTTCGGTCGCCTGCGTGACGCTCGCGTTGAGGTCGCCGATCGCCTGGCCCACCGCATAGAGCTGCGAGCCGTTGATGGCGTCGGTGCTGTCCGCGCTGACCTGGCCCGCCGCGACGTTCGTGATGGTGCGTTCGCTGCCTTGCGCGCCCACGCTCACCGTGCCCGTCGGGTTGGCGCCCGCGAAGTTGTAGTAGCTGTTGCCGAACACCGCGCCCGGCGTGGATACCGCATACGAGGTCGACGAACCCGCGCCCAGCGCCACATCGTTCGCGTGGTTCGCACGTGCGCCCATGCCGATCGCGACGCTGTCCTGACCGACGGCCTGCGAGTCGACGCCGGTCGAGTTGGCGTGGAAGTACTTCGTGCCGCCCATGTAGACGTTGTCGATGTTGGTGGTCAGGTTGGTGATGTCGCCTTCGACATTCGTCACGCGGCCATCGAGATTCGTGATGCTCTGGCGAGTCTGATAAAGCTGCGAACCGTTGATCGCATCGGTGCTGTTTTCGTTGACTTCGCCTTCGGCCACGTTGCTCAGGCGCACTTTGCTGCTCGCGCCCGGGCCGCCCAGCGTCACGGAGTCACGCGCCGGCGAGTCGTACATCACCGCGTTGCCGATGTCGCCCTGCAGATTCGTGATGTCGCTGGTGTTCTTGTTGACGGCCAGATTCGTGGCGTGCAACTGCGAACCGTTGATGGCGTCGGTGCTTTGATCGTCCACGCGGCCCGCCGCAACGTTCGTGATCGTGCGTTCACTGTCTGCGCCGCCCACGCTTACCGTGCCGACCGGCGCGGAGCCCGCATAGCCGCGATAAACGCCGCCGACTGTGCCGCCCGCCGTGCCGAACGCCGTGTCCGTCACCGCGTTCGAGCCGAGCGCGACGCTGTTTGCGTGCGCGGCCATCGCATTGCGGCCCAACGCGAGGCTCGAATTGCCTTGCGCCGCGGCTTCATAACCGACTGCCGTGCTGCCTTCGCCGCTGGCATAGGCGTCCGCTTTCGCAAGGCCCTGCTCGTTGGTGCGCGCGTAGCGAATACCGATGCCATTCGCGTTCGTGTAGGTTTCGCTCGTATCGCCCGCGATGTTCGTGATCGTGTCGCCGAGGCGCGTCACGCCACCTTCGACCGTGGTCACGCGGCCATCGAGATCCGTAATGGCCGTTGCGTGCTCGTCGACGACCTGATTGGTCGCGTGCAGTTGTGAACCGTTGATGGCGTCGGTGCTCGTGCCGCTGAGGCGGCCGGCAGCGACGTTCGTGATCGTACGTTCAGCGCCTTGCGCGCCCACGCTCACGGTGCCCTGAGGCGTCGCGCCTGCGAACGTCACGCTCTTGCCGCCCACGTTCGCGCCGCTGGTGCCGACGGCGCCGTTCGCCACCGACCCGCGACCGAGCGCGACGTCGTTCGTCCCGGACGCAACCGCGCCTGCGCCGATTGCCACGGTGTTGGCCGCAAGGGATTGTGCGCCGGAACCCACCGCGACGCCGCGCGTCCCGTTCACCGATGCGCCGGATCCGAGCGCCGTTGCATGGGTCGTGCCCGCGGCGACTGCGCTGTTGCTGCCGAGCGCGACGCTGTTCGTCGCCTCGGTCCCGACCACGGCGTTCGCGCCCACGGCGACCGACGATCTGGCATTGCTTTGCGCCTGGCTGCCCACCGCCACGGAGTCGTCCGCTTTGGTCGACACGGTTGCGCCGTCGCCCATCGCCACCGAATTCGAGCTGCTGACGCTGGCATTGACGCCGGCCGCGAGCGAGTGAGGCGCGATTGCGCCCTCGTTGCTGTAATTGCCTTGCGGCGTGCCGTTGTCGTTCACGCTGTAGTAATGCGTGCTGTTGCTGTCGATCAGGTCGGCCACGCTCTTCAACTGCGAGACGTTCACGGCGTCGGTATCTTCGGCGCCGGCCGCGAGGTTGGTGATGCGACGTTCGGTGCTGGTCATGGCCACGCCGGAAGAGCCCACCGAGACTTCGCCCACGGGCGTCAGGCCCGCGAGTTTCGCCATCGCTTCCGCTGTCGGCGCGTAAGCCTCGGCGGCGGCGTTCATCGACGTGACGCTGTTCGCGCCCAGCGCCACGCTGTTGGCCGCGTTGGCCTGAGCGCTCGTGCCGATCGCAATTGAATTCGCCGCCGCGCCAGCCGTGAAGGCGCGATTGCCGATCGCCACGCTGTTCGCGCCGTTGGCGAAGGTAGCTTCGTTGCCGATCGCGAGGGAGCCCGTGCCGCGAATCTGATCGTTGAGCACGATGCGGCCGCCGTTCACATACAGCTCGTTGCCGAGCGTGAGTGAATCGCTGCCGACGATGCCGGGATCCTGATCGTTGACCGTGGCGCCATAGAACAGCACGCGCTTCGTTTGCGTGGCCTTGTCGCCCGCGCTGCAATATTGGAGCTGCCCCGGGTAGTTGCTGGCGTTGATGCCGAACCACTGATTGCCCTGACCGCCGCCGGTTCCGCTGCCCGCGTCATAAGCCGCGATGCAGCCGCCGGTCGAGACGTCATTGACGAAGATGCCGGTATTGCCCTGCCCGCCGGGCGCGGGCGTGGCCCACGCGCCGCCGCTGCCCAGTGCGGCGACAGCGGCCAGCATGGCCACCGTCAGCGCCCGCCGCGCCGAATGCTTGCCGTGCGCGTGGGCGTTTTCCTGCGCAGCCGTCCACGTTTGTGTGGAGGCGTTCCAGATGGATCGATAGATCTTGTTCATTACGGACTCCCGAATGTCGAGTGAAGTGACGTGAGCGGGAGCAGCCGTGCGATGCCCTGCATCGCGAGAAAACCCTGCCTACTCGCTCGCTACAACGAAGACGGATTGCGGTGGCGCTGCATGTGTCTGGCGAGGTATCGCCTGGCGGATGCATGCGCTCGTTGCGTCTGGATGTAACGATAGAGGCCGGAGCGATCGGGAAATATGAGCGAATACTGAGTCGCGCCCAGGACAATGCTGTG
Organism: Paraburkholderia sp. SIMBA_027; assembly: GCF_046535315.1. Lineage (NCBI taxonomy): Bacteria > Pseudomonadati > Pseudomonadota > Betaproteobacteria > Burkholderiales > Burkholderiaceae > Paraburkholderia > Paraburkholderia sp. SIMBA_027. The sequence continues at coordinate 139,980 of NZ_JAWRWY010000002.1, read as the reverse complement.
CTCGACGGAAAAGGCCAACGGAGGGGCGAAACCAGGAAAATACTGCGGTGCCGGGCAGACAATACTGCGGGTCGCCGGCGCGGCGCGCGGCCTTATTCAGCGGACGCGACGAGCCGCCAGGTGGTGCCCCGGCGCGCACCGGCGTGCAGTTGCAGCGAGCCGTGCATGAATTCGGCCATGTGCCGGCACACGAGAAAGCCGACCTGATTGCCGGCTTCGACGACAGGGAGTGGCGCGGCTGTCCCCGCCGAAGGCTCGATGTCGATCGTGAGGCGATACGCGCCGCCCGGCACCATCGGAGCGACAGTGAGATGAATGTCGACCGTGCAGCCCGGACTTTGCAGCATTTCGCGGCGCACGAGCAGACGGGCGAGATTGATCATCCGGCCTCGATCCAGCAGCGCGGACACCGTGGCGTCGCCAGTCACGCGCACGGCCAGCGTGCAACCGTAACGGCGCGCGTCGGCCTGTTCCGCTTGCGCGGCTTCGCGCACGAGATCGGCGGGACGCGCGGGCGCCTGTTCGAGCGCCTGCTCGCCCTGCTCCAGCGCGATCAGATCCTTCACGTTGCGCGTGAGATGCTCCACGCGTGGAATCGCTTCGCTCAGGCGCGAGGCAAACGCGCGCTGCTCCGCCGTTGCCGTGCCGCTGTCGAACATCGCGGCTGCCGTCTCCAGCAGTCCGGCGAGCGGTTGCATTTCGTCGCAGAGTGCGCCCAGCAGGCGGCCCATGCCTTCCGCGACGCCGGCCGCGTTATCGCGCTCGATCGACAACGCGCGCAGCATGTCCTCGCGCCCCGTGACGTCGATCGTGCCGACCACCATGCCGAGCAATTCGCCGTCCGTGCCGCGATACGGCGTCGCCCAGCTATGCAGCATCGCGCGACGACCGTGCATGACCACTTCGCGATCGGTGCGCGCGGGCGTGCCGAGCGACACGCGCGCACGGTAGCGACGTTCCAGTTCGATCGCGGTCTCCGTTCCGATCGATGGAAGATCGCTGAAACGCGTACCGGCAACGGCGTCGAACGTCGTGTCGTGCAGTTTCAGGAAAGCGTCATTGCACGCAACGAGACGGCCATTGAGATCGCGCACATGCAGCGGCAATGGCGTGCCGTCGAGCATCGCCCGCAGCATCGAAACGTCGTGCTCGCTCGCCTGAAACGTTTCCGTCGGCGCGATCCCGGCGCGTGCGGATTCGCCGAGCAAGCCGGCCTTGCGCGCAATATCGGCGAGTTCGACCAGCGATTCCGCATTGAGCTTGCGGCGCAGATGACTCCGATGCGCACTCACCGTCTTCTCGCTGATCGACAATTCCTGAGCGATGGCGATGTTGGGAAAACCGCGCGCCAGATAAGTGAGAATGCTCAATTCGCGCGGCGAGAGCACCGAGAGCGGGCCGGCGGAATCGACGCGTTTGCGCGTGCCCGCGAACTCGGATTCGAACGCAGGAAAATAGCGGTGTCCCGTGAGCACGCCATTCATCGCGCGGCGCAATTCGCCCGGCTCCTCCTGTTTGCCGATGAATCCGTCCGCGCCCGCCTCATAGCAGCTCTGGATGAAATGCGCGGCCGTTTCTTCTCCGTACAGCAGGATTTTCGTGCGCGTGCCTTTCGCCCGCAGACGCCGCAACACTTCCACGCCGCTGATCTTCGGCAGATGGGTGGCCAGCACCAGCAATTCAGGCTCGACCTCGCGCAGCAACTGCAACGCCCGCTGCCCGCTCTCGGCCTCTCCCGTCACCTGATGGCCCGCCGCGCGCACCAGTTCGCTGAGCGCCGCGCGTTCAACCGGTTGACCGCTCGCTACGATCACGCTGGCCATGCTGCTCCTCCAGGTCGCTGTCTCCGTGCTCGATTCTATGACCGTTTCGCAAAATCGCCCCACTCGCTGAGCGCGAACACCGCGAATGTTGCAACGTTAGCAATCGATGATTAGTTCGTTAAACTGATTGTTTCATCGCGTTGAATGGCGATGCCATGCAAGCGGCATGTTTTAGGCCACTTAGCTTCCCTCTCCAGCGCCGCTACGGCACCATGGCTGAACGTGGTCACGCAGACCGCGCCACGGAGAGCCTGCATGACGTTCCAGTCGCTTTACCGATCCACGGCCGCCCGTGTTCGCGCGGCGTATCTGTACCTCTTTCGCTGGCTCGGCGAGCATCCGTTCGTGCTCGGCAGCGCCGGGACGTTCGTCGGCTTCGCCATCGTCGCGATCGCCTTTATCGGTTTTTCGCAACAACGGCAGCAAGCGCTGCAAAATGCGCAACGAACCTCCACCATGCTGACCGCGCTGATTTCGAGCCACCTCGAAACCAATCTGGGCCTGTACGACCTGATTCTCTCGGACGCCGTCGCGTCGATCCGCGATCCACGCACGGCGACGCTGCCGCCCGACCTGCGCCGCACGGTGCTGTTCGGCCGTATCGCGGGCGCGCTTTATATCGACGGCGCGCTGTACGCCGACGCGCGCGGGCACGTGGTCGATTCGCAGGACGGGCGCGCCTACCCGAATGTGAATCTCGCCGACCGCGACTACTTCCGCGCCCAGGAACGCAGCCGCTCGCAGGGCATGTACATTTCCGATCCGTTCCGCTCGCGCGTCAACGACGGCCAGTATGCGATCGGCCTGTCGCGCCGTATCAGCGACTACGAAGGCGAGTTCGGCGGTGTCGTGCTGCTCACCTTGCGGCTCGCGTATTTCCAGCAACTGTTCAATCGCATCGACGTGGGGCCGAACGGCAACGTCTTCATCATGCTCGACGACGGCACGCTGCTCGCACGCAAACCGTATTCCGATTACGACGTGGGCACGAATCTCGCCTCGCAGCGCCAGATCGCGCCCATGCTGAAATCGAGTTCGGGTTCCTTCGTCGCGCGCGACGACGAGGACGGCACGACGCGCATCTACACGTATCAACGCGTGCCGCACGCTTCGCTGACCGTGGTGGTCGCGCCCGCACTCGACGACACGCTCGTGCGCTGGCGCGAGCGCGTCGCCGTTTACGAACCGACTTCGATTGCGTTCGGCGCGTTCGTCGCGCTTTCGTCGTGGCTGCTCGCGTTCGGTTTGCGCTCGCGGCTGCGCGCGGAATCGGAACTGAAACGCCTGTCCGTCACCGACGCGCTCACCGGGCTGTCGAACCGTCGCGCGCTCGATCTGCGGCTCGTGGAAGAATGGCAGCGCGCGCGCCGCGCCGAGCAGCCGCTTTCGATCCTGTTTATCGACATCGACCGCTTCAAGCTGTTCAACGACTTCTACGGTCACGCGGCCGGCGACGAAGTGCTCGCCGCCGTGGCGCACGCCATCGGCGCGACCGTGCAGCGCGCGACGGATATGGTGGCGCGTTACGGCGGCGAGGAATTCGCGGTGGTGCTGTCCGGCACGCCCGCCGATGGCGCGTGGAAGATCGCGCAGCAGATTCGCGAGAACGTGGCGGCGCTCGGCATCGCGCATGGCCATAGCGAGCACGGCTCGGTGACCGTGAGCGTGGGTTGCGCGACCTGCACGCCGCGCGAGGCCACCGGCGCTCACGCGCTGTTGCGCGCCGCCGACGAGGCGCTCTACGCCGCCAAGGAAGCAGGCCGCAATCAGGTCAAGGCAACGGTGTTCGAAGGCGCGCCGCCCGATCCGCGCGATTCGTTGATCGGCAACAGCGCGAACTGAACGTCGCGATCAAATAAAAAAGCGCGCCCGGGAGCGCGCTTGGCCGTTGGTCCGCGTATTTGCGTATTTGCATATTCGCGTGACTTTGCGTCGATCAGTGCGACGGCACCGGATCGTCGTTGAGCGTTTTGAGGAACGCGATGATGTCGTGGATTTCGTCCGCGGTCATGGCGGGCTTGTCGCCGAACTTGCGGTCGAACGGTGCATCGGCCACATCGACGTTCTTCTGCAGATCGGCCGGCATGTCGTCGTATTTCTCGATCTTGCCGTCCGCGCCGCGCGGATAGAACTTGCCCGGATCGGTATTGCGCTCGTTGTAGAACGCCATCACGCGGTCGAGGTCGTGATAGATGCCGTTGTGGAAGAACACCGTGCGCGAGGCCGAGTTGCGCAGCGTGGGTGTGAGGAACATCCCGCAGTATTGCTGCTGGTCTTTCATGTCGGCACGGAACGGACCGCATACGCCGAGATCGTTGAACTTCGGATCGCGGTTCTGCGCGAGCGTGCGATTGCGCGGCACGCCGAGCGCTTCATACTGGTAGTCGGTGAACATCGGCGGCAGACCGTCCTTGCCGGGCTTCGAGAGGTGGCAGCCCGCGCAATTCGCCTTGTCCGGATCGTTGAAGAGACGCAGCCCGTGCAGTTCGGCCTGCGAGAGATGCGCGCGCCCTTCGAGCCAGCGGTCGTACTTGCTGTTGTACGGATGGAACGACGGATCTTCCACCTGATAGCGCGAGATCGCGAACATCGCTTCCGACACGGCCATCTTCGGGTTGTCGAAGATTCGGGGTCCGAACAATTCGTTGAAGTGCTTCGCGTAGGGCGCATTCTTCAGCTTCTGCGCGACGCTGTCCACGTCCTTGTTGGCCATTTCCACCGGATTGAGCAGCGGGCCATAGGCCTGCTGTTGCAGCGTGTCGGCGCGACCGTCCCAGAACAGACCGCCCTGCGGCACCATTTCCACCGACGTCGACGCGCCGCCCGCGGTCTTCTGCGACTTCACCACATTCGCCGAAGCGGACGCCTGCTGCTGCACCGTGGGCGCATCGTCGTTTTCACCGGCATCGGGACCGATGCTGAAATTGGGCTGGCGATACAGATACATCAGCGAAGGCGGCGGACGATAGCCCTGCTGCGTCATCGCGAGACCGCCCTTCTGCACGTCGAGCCCGTTGGGCGGACCGTATGCGTGATCGGGGCTATGGCACGAGGCGCAGGACTGCTGACCCGAGCCCGAGAGCGAAGGATCGAAAAACAGTTGCTTGCCGAGCTGCGCCATCGCCGAGAGCGGCGCGACCGGCGGACGCTGCAGCACGACAGGATGCGGATTCGCGCCCGTGAGGTTCTCGACGACTTCGCCGACCGCCTCGGGCACATGTGCGGGAAACGCCACGGCGTAGGCACAGAAGCCGAGGCCCGCGACCAGCACGGCGGCGGCGGCGCGCAGCACGAGGCGCGCGGGACGCGTCGACGTGCGCGGCGCGTGCGGCCCGGGTGAAGGAGAAGACGGAGTGGGCGATGCGGAAAGCTCGGACATGATGCGTTCTTCGTGGCGTTCTTCGTGTTGGCGCTGAAACGCCGAATTGCCGTGAGCGCTACGGGAGCGCATGCACGGCAAGCGGGTCAGCGATAGTCATCCCGTCATCTCGACATCGCTGGTTATCGGATGTCGTCGATGGCGGGCAAACGCGGCGCGAGGCTGGCAGCTCACTTGCAGCTCAAGCCTCGCGCCGCCGCTCGATTTACATCGCCGGTGCGGCGCTCAGCTGCGTGCCGAGCGTTCCGTCGAGGTACAGGGGCGACGTCACCGCCGTGCCGGTCGTGTTCAGCATGCCGCGCAGGTCGCCTGCCGCGGCATCGAACGAGCCGCCGCCGAGACGCGCGCCGCCGAGCCAGTTGTCTTCGATGAAACGCACCACCGAAGCCTGGTCGATGAACGTGTGGTCGACGTAGTTCGTCTTCGCCCACGGCGAGATCACGAGGAACGGAATGCGCGTGCCCGGACCGCAGCGGCCGTTGACCGGCGAGCCGTTCACACCCGTCGGCTGCGTGCCCGTGCCGCACACGCCGCTGCCGTTGAGCTGGTCGGCGCTGGCGAGCGACGACCTGACCGGCGCCATGTACTGATGGTCGTACCAGCCGTCCGAGTCGTCATAGGTCACGACCACGGCGGTGTTCTTCCAGTCCGGCTGCTGCATCAGGAAGTTCACGACCTTGGTGACGAACGCCTGCTCGTCGAGCGGATCCGAATAGCCTGCGTGCGCGTCTTGCGCGGCCGGCGCCTTCAGGAAGCTCACCGACGGATAGTTGCCCGCCTTCACCGCAGCGAAGAAGTCATCCGTGTCGTACTGGTGGTTCGCCGGATCGAGCGTCTTGCCGTCCGCTTCGAGCGTGCTGCCGATCACGGCCGTCGAGCTCGGGCGCAGATGCTGCGGGTTCGCCGTCGACTTGAAGTACTGGAACCAGTTGTGGTGCGGGATGTAATCGGCCGTCGCCGCGTTCACCGCCGTCGCGATCGTGCTGCGCTTGCAGCCCGTCGTGCCGTTCGAGTTCACGGTCTGCAGGTTGAAGCCGCCCATGAAGCCGCCCCACGTGATCTTCTGCGCGTTCAGCAGGTCGCCGATGTTCTTCGCGTTGATCATGCCGGAGTCGGTCGTGCTCGAGCAGGTGTCGTAGCCCGGATCGACGTCGTTAATCATCGTCAGACCGCCTGCGCCGTCCTGGATGTAGTAAGACGAGGTGGTGGCCGTGGCCGGCTGCTTCGACGTGTTCACGAGTTCGAGGCCGTTGGTCTGGCCCGACACGACTTCGAGCGCGCCAGGCGTCGACGGACCGTAGGTCGTCGTCCAGGCGTTGTCGCTCATCGCGTACTTCTGCGCGTAGTTCCAGAGCGCCGTGACGGTGTTGCCGTCGTAGAAGCCCATCACCTGGCCCTTCGTGCCGAAGGCGCCGGCGCCGCCGCTCGTCGCGTTACCCGTGTACTTCGGGAACAGGTCGAGCGCGCCGTTGTCGCCGGCTTGCTGCTCGGCCGTGTAGGCGTGGTTCTGGTCGGCGGTGGCGGCTTGCGTGCGGTCGAGGCGGAACGGATTGGCCGCGTCCGTGCCGTTGGCCGTGTTGGTGAAGTTCGGGTTCGACGTGAGCAGCGTGCCCGTCAGGCCGTTGATCGACGGCGTACCCGAAGCGGCCGTAAACGACGGCTCGCCCGACGGATTCGTCGCGCTCGGATAGGTCGCGAAGTAGTGATCGAACGAGACGTTCTCGCCGTAGATCACCACAAGGTGCTTGATCGGCGTGGCAGTCGTGAGCGCGTCCTGTGCGGACTGCGACGACGTCGTCGAACCCGAGTTCGAATTGCTGCTGCCGCACGCGAACAGTGCGGCGGCAATGCCGACGCACGGTACGGCGAGTAATGCTCGGCGGTACATTTTTGTGGGCTCCATCGATTTTTCGAGTTGGTTTTAGAGTCCTGCTCGACGCGTCGAATACGTGTGGGCTTGCTTTCGCGCCGATCAGGTTTCACCGGGTTAATGCGCCAGACATCAGGGCGAGCGAATTACAACACCACAACATGACGTGACAGCGACCATTCAATTTCCTTAAGCTTTCACTACATTTCAATGCCGAAAGAAATGGGAAGAATTGGTGAAATCCTGAAAGACGGCCGGGTTTTGCACTCTCGCGTGCGCGCGCTATAACTGAAGGGCAGCGCGGACGTTCTCTGCGCGCCCGCTCTTCCCTTCTTCTTGCGCCGCGCCGTGCTGCGCCGCCCTCCGCCTGGCGAGGGCGCGCCACGGTGTAAGCAGTCAGCTAACACGTTCGGCAGCCCTGGCGTTGTGCCGGCATCCCGACTCCACCTGAATGCGTACGGCGCGGTGGCGCGTGTCGTGCGCGCGCGCCGCCCTGCACCGCGTGTGCGGCGGCGCATGAAGAAGGAGTGTCGAAATGAAAATCCGATTGGCGATATTCGCCGTGTGCGTGAGCGTCGTGGCGGCCGGCACGCCGCGTACGTCGCTGGCCCGGGACGAAGCGGTGCCGCCGGAAAGCGCACATCGCAGCCTGCTCGACGACGCCAACGCGTCCGCTCAGGCCGCGACCGACATGTCGTACGGCGGCACGGCCGACACGCGCAGCGCGGCCGGCCAGCGCACCGGCGGCAAGCCGTGTCTGCCTCGTTCGCAGTGCGATCTATTTTTCGGGCAATGAAGCGCGTGCGTTGCGCAACGCGCTTTTCAATCAACGAACGATGAAGAAGATGTACACTGACGCGCGCTTTTCGCCCCGTATTTCAGGGGCTAAAGCGCACGGCTCACTTTTCGTCGGATATTACTGCACGGCCGCCTGCAACAAGGCGGCGACGCGCTGGATCGGCCCGAGCAGTTCGGGCGCGATGGCGTAGAGCGGACCGAGCGTCTGCGAGACATCGCGGTAATCGACCACCGCGTGGCCCTCGTCGTCCTGCCAGACCACGAGGCGCAGCGGCAACTCGAGCGCCGCGTGTGCATTGGCGGCCATGATCGGCGTGCCCGCTTTCGGATTGCCGAAGAGAATCAGCCGCGTGGGCCGCAATGCGAGCCCGACGAGCGACGCCGCCTCGCGCTGGTCCACGTCCGCGAACACGGTGGCGCCCACGCCGTCGAGCGCCCTTTTGAGTTGCGCGATGGTCGTATCGAAATCGTGGGCGCTTTTGAACGACACCACGGACGATGGGTGCTGCCGATGTTCGGTCATGACCTTGGCTCCCTGATGAGCGGTGATGCGCGCGATAAGGCGTGCGTGCTCACGCACTGTAGTGCATAAACCTGACGGCAGGGGAAACCGTGCGGAAACGGCCGGGGACCGGCGCGCAAACGGCGGGGACACCGCGATCAGAGCATCGGCTCGAACTGCGCGACCTGCTGGGCGAAATGCTCTTTTTCCTCGGCGCTCATGCCCGAGCGTTGCGGCAGCGCGACCGTGAGCGGATTCTTCGGCACGTGATCGACGTGCACTTCGTAATGCAGATGCGGTCCCGTCGCCCATCCCGTCGACCCGACATAACCGATGACTTGCCCCTTGCGCACCTGCGCGCCCGCGCGCAGCGACTTCGCAAAACGCGAGAGATGCGCGAAGGTCGTCGAATAGTCGCCGAAATTCTTGATCTTGATGACGCGTCCATAGCCGGTCTCCCAGCCCGCGAACGTCACGGTGCCGCGCGCGGTTGCGTGCACGGGCGTGCCTGCGGGCGCGGCGAGATCGACGCCTTCGTGCGCCGCCCAGCGATGCGTGACCGGATCGAGCCGATTTGGCGAGAACGCCGACGACACTCGCGTATAAGCGAGCGGATAGCGCGTGAACGAAGGCGCATTCGACTGGCCGTCGGCGCCGTAATAGAACGCCTTGCCGTCGAGATTGCGATAGAGGAACAAGTCGTGCGACGTCTTGCCCGTGGAAATGCGCACGGCGAGCGGGAGATCGTCGTCGGGACTCGCGGCAGTGCTGGCGCTCGTGGCGGCTACCGGTTGTGACGCCGCCTGCGCATTTGTCTGCATATTCGTCTGTGCATTCGCATCGGCCGGCGCGTTGTCGTTGCGAAACACGAAGCGCACTTCGCTGCCGGGTTGCAGATCGCGGCGAAAATCGAGTCGGCCCGCGAGCGCGCGCGCGAGTTGCGCGGCGGTCGCCGCGTCGACGCCCAGTTTGGTCGCGGCTTCGGAAAAGCTGTGCGTAACCTGGGCCGTTTCGACGCGATAAGCGGGCGCGGCGGGCGGCGTGCTTGCAGCGGTCTGGGCGGATTGCGTGGCAGTCGCGGACGCGCCGTCGCGCGTGGCATGAGCCGGGATATCGTCGGATGCGTGCAGCGATACGTCGGCGCTTTGCGTGGGGGCCTGGTGCATGAGCCATGCGGTGCAGGCCGTGCTCATAGCGGCGACGATGAACGCTTTACCCGAGAATCCCGTAGATGTCGACAAGACGAGTTTGGGCATCTGCTGGAAACGGAATGCTGGCGAAAAGCCGCGCGCGTGACACACGACTTTCGATGTGACACCGGCCACCCTTGCGGTGCCGATGGGCGAAAGGCCCGAGGCTATCGAGGCTTTCTTAAAACAAACTTAAAAAAGTTCGATAACGTTATTCCCCTTATTTTTTCGGTATTTATTTCTGAATTATTGTTCGCACGCCGCGAAATTGCGGCAATTATTTTATGGCCCCGTTTCAGGCGGAACGGCCCTTTCGGGCCGCTCGCGCAATGCATTTTCCACCTCACGCTGCATCGCTATTGACCCTTGGTATCGCTGCTGGCGTCTGCGCCAGGCGTATTCGTGGTGTCGTTCATGGGCTTCTTTGCGTGGTGCGACTTCGTGCTGTGATGCTTCGTCGTGGCATGCGCCGACGAGGCCGGCTGGCGCTGGTCCATGTTCATGTTCTGCGTCGAACCGCTGGCGTCGCCGCCCGCGCCCTGCGCACCCGTGCCGTTGCTACTGCTGCCGCCGCCGTTGCCTTGCGCGAACGCGGCGCCCGACATCGTCGCCATGGCGACGACCAGCGCCGCCGCAAGTGTTTTCTTCGTCAACATAGATTGGACTCCTGATTAAATGAAAATGGTCGATCTGCCCGAATGAAAAACGCAGACCGACAAACACGTGTCGATCACACGCTCACGACCGTTAGCGCACGAAGCGTGCCGTTGGCGCGGCTGATTTATCCGCATCGTTATTCGCATCGTTATTCGCATCGGCTGGCCGTGTTGCGGCGGCACGGCGCTTGCGCTCTTTCCTATGCGTCTTTCCGCTACATCAAGCGGGAAATATCGGCTATTTCAGGCAGGAGCGCGTCATGAATGCATGGATCAAGGCAGCGGAACTGGGAGCATTGCCCGCTTCGGGCATGACGCGCGTGAAGATCGAAAACGAAGCCGTCCTGCTCGTGCGCGACGGCGAATGCCTGCGGGCGTTTCAGGCGGATTGTCCGCACGCTGGCGCGCCGCTCGAAGCCGGCGCGCTCTGCAATGGCCGCATCGTCTGTCCGTGGCACAAGGCCGTATTCGCCGCCGATAGCGGCGCGTGGCTCGAACCGCCCGCGCTGGGCAGCCTCAAGGCGTGGCCCGTCAAGGTGGAGTCGTCGAGCGTATTCATCGATCTGCAGCCCGGCGCGCCGGCGGCGACCGTCGCGCGGCGCGGCACGCCGCAACGCTTCGCGATTATCGGCGGCGGTGCGGCGGCCGCATCGGCGGTGGCCACGCTGCTCGACAACGGTTTCGACGGCGAGTTGACCGTCTTCTGCGCGGAGCCCGAAGCGCCTTACGACCGCACCTGTCTGAGCAAATTCGTTCCCGCAGGTGACATGCAGCCTGACGACGTGCCGCCGCTTTTGTCCGAGGAAATAACGCGCGACGAACGTCTGCGCATCGAGCACACCGCCGTCGTGCGCTTCGACACGGCGCTCAAGCGCGTCACGCTCGCAGATGGCCGCGAAACCGCATTCGACGCCGCACTGGTCGCGACCGGTTCGAGCGCGCGTCGGCCCGACCTGCCCGGCGCCAATCTCGATCGCGTGTTCACGCTGCGCACGTTGCACGACGCGAAGGCGATTCTTGAAGGCATTGCACCCGGCGAGCACGTCGTCATGCTCGGCGACAGCTTCATCTCGCTCGAAACCGCCTCGGCGCTGCGCAAGCGCGATGTACGCGTGACCGTCGTCACGCCGAGCGGCGTGCCCTTGCACCAGGCGCTGGGCGCGCGCGTCGGCGGCCTGTTTCGCGACTGGCACGAGGCGCACGGCGTGACGTTTCAGCGCGCGAAGGCGCTGCGTCTGGAAGGCCGCGAATGCATTGAATCGATTCAACTCGACACTGGCGAGAACTTGCCCGCGCACGCGGTCATCGCGGGCGTGGGCGTGCGCCCCGCGACGCAGTTGCTGGCCGGACTGAAGCTCGATCACGACGGCGGCGTGAGCGTCGATGCGACGATGTGCGCCGCGCCGCGCGTCTACGTGGCCGGTGATATTGCGCGCTTTCCGCTTGCCGACGGCTCGGGCCTCGCACGCACGGCGCGCATCGAGCACTGGCGCGTCGCGCAGCAACTCGCGCACGTAGCGGCACTCAACATGCTCGAACGCGAGGTGCGCTACGAAGGCGTGCCGTTCTTTTGGACCGAGCATTTCGGCCAGCGCGTGGATTATCTCGGCCACGCCACGCAATGGGACGATCTCGACATCTCCGGCAGCTTCGCGGAAGGCCGTTTTCGCGCGATCTATTCGCGCCTCGGCCACGTCCAGGCCGTGCTCGCCTGCGGTTACGATCAGGCGACCGCACATCTGATCGAACGCATGCGCGAACCGATTACGGCCGATATTGCGCGCGCCGTACTCGGCGGCTGATCCCGGCCTGATCCGCTTTCTGCGTTTCGATACGCCGCGTTTATGACGGCCGCCGCGTGTTTTAGCACGGTTTTTACGGCGCGCCCGCTACGATTTCCTCCGTGGTTGCAGCTCCTGCAACTTTTGCGCATCGCGCGTCGACGGAGGGTTCATGACGGTATTCACCTGGGCGCAAGCACCGCTTGCACGCTCGGCGTCGCTGGCCGAGATCGAGTGCCGGCGTGCGCGGCGGCGGCGTCTCGATGCGATCGCCGTGACAGGCGTGGGCGCAGCCGTGACCTGCATCGCGCTGGGGTCCGCCGTAGCCGGTCTCGCGCTCTGCGTGGCCGCGCTGGCTCCGTTCGTGTTCGTGCGCGACTGAGCGCCCTGTCTGCGTCGAGCGTATTCACAAAGTCTCCCGAGGTTTCCGTGCTCAAACTGCTGATCCCCATCTTCGACCGGCACGGCGCCGCCGAAGCCGCGCGCCACAGCGCCTTTCTGTTCGCCGAGCATTGCGTCAGCGAAGTCGAAGTCGTCGAAGTGCTGGGCGACGCTTCGATCGACCGCAGCAGCGCATTCTGGTCGCCGGCCGAATTGCGCGAACGCTACCATCGCTCGATGAGCGACGCACTCGCGCGAACCTGCGCGATTCTCGACGACGCCGGCGTGCCCTACACGCGGCGCAGCGTGTTCGGACCGCCCGCTCGCAGCATTGCAGCATGCGTGGAGTGCGCGAGCGCCGATATCGTCGTGGTCGACGCGAGCCGTCTGGGCTTTCTGCGCAAATGGGGCATGCTCGCGCAACTCCGGCGGCTGTGCGCCGCACCCGTCACGCTGCTGCAATGAGCCAAACAATAAATACGCGTAGCGACTCACCATGCACCACCCCGGCACCTCGTTTCGTCACACGTCGACGCCGCGCCGTCGCGCGGTCTTGCGCCTCGTCGTCCTGATTCTGCTGATCAACCCGATCCTCACCTGCGCGTTCGCCTTTGTCGCGCGCGGCAGCCATCCCGATCTCGCGCTCGGCCTCACCACCCTGTTCTGCTTCATGACCTGCGCCGCATTGAGCGTCTGGATTCGCTCCGACGCGCACCACGCCTGGCGCGACGCGCGGGCGAGTGGCTTCGTCGAGCCGCGCGCCATCGCGAGCGGCCGCACCGTGCGCGTCAGCAGCGAGTGCCCGCGCCGCTGGCTTGTGGAATTGCATATTGGATTGCAGGGCGGGATCGCGGCGCGCGGACCGTGGCAGCCGCGATCGTTGCGCTAATCCGCACAGTCGGCGCCGGTTTTGCCCCGATTTTCGGGGCCAGCCGGGGCCGAGTGTTGCAAATCGACACACTCACGCCGTTGCATTCCCGATGGAAGCGCGTATGATTAGGGATAACCCTTAGGTACATACCCCAGCCAAACGAGGACATCATGGGCGCAGTGATTATTGCAATTTCGTCGAATGTGGCTCGATTTCTTGAAGCAGCACGCCGTCTCGGCACCGTGGCGCTGAATCGCCACCTCGAATACTGCGAACTGCTCGCCGAAGCGCAGCGTCGCAGCTTCTAAGAAGCGCAAGCTTCGCGGCAGACCGTCGTCTGCCTGACTCTGCGCGGTCGCCGCATCCAGCGCGACCGCGTCGGCCGTTGCTACGCCCATGCGTGGCCTCCGTGCGCGCTCATCGCGCAAGACGCCGCGTGCATGCTAGCCGGCGGCCTTCGCCACGCGGCTTTTGCCGGCGATCGCCAGAAACCGGCTCAGCGCGGGCGTTTCGCGCGCCTCGTGCCAGACCAGCCAAAGTTCGGCGCGCGCTCCACGCGCCGCCAGCGGTCGCGCCACGATCCCGGCGCCCGCGAGCCGCGCGATCTCAAGCGGCACGATCCCGAACCCCAACCCGGCCGCCACCAGGCCGATGATGCTGCCCACGTCCGAGACCTTCCACTTCGGTTGCAGCTTCACGCCCGCCTTGGCCGCGAGGTCGGTGACGACGCGCATCGTGCCGACGTCGTCGGGATCGGGAAAGCCCACCATCGGCTCCGTCGCGAGCTTCGCCAGCGGAATCTTTTCCAGCGCGGCGAGCGGATGCCACTTCGGCAAGATCACCACCAGTTCCTGACTCGAATGGACGCGATGGCGCAGCGGCGCCTCGGCGGCCACGGGCGCACGCACCAGCGCGACATCGAGTTCGCCCGCTTCCAGCGCCGCGAACAGCGTACGCAGGTTCTCGTCGCGCAACTCCAGTTCCACATTCGGATGCGTCTCGCGCATGGCCCGCAATTGCGCGGGAAAGCTGCGCTCGAACATCGCCGACGCGACATAGCCGATCGCCAGCGTGCCCAGTTCGCCGCGCGCAGTGCGCCTGACCGCGTCGATCGCGTGACCGTGCAGCGCGAGCAGTTTCTGCGCTTCGGCGCGAAAGGCCTCGCCCGCCGCCGTGAGGTCGATGCCCCGCTTGCGGCGATGAAAGAGGCGCACGCCGAGCGCCTCTTCAAGTCCCTTGATCTGTTGACTGAGCGCGGGCTGGGCCACGCCGAGCTGTTCGGCGGCGCGCGCCATATGCAGCGTCTCGCAGACGGCGAGAAACACCTGCAGGCGCCGCAGCGATGCGGAAGTGAGTAAAGAATCCATACGCCGCAGCCTATCAATCCCGCGCTTCGATGTATATCGATCTTTTGGCTAAACGTGGGGTGGGCTCGCGAACGGATCAGGCCGCGCCGTTGCCGAACGGATGAACCGGTGCGTCGGTGGCTTTCCAGGCGTAGCGGCGCAGCAACTCGCCATAGCCGCCGCGGATCACGAAATCCGCGCATTTGTCGGCGTAATCCGCGCGACGCAGATGGTACGCACGCGGCAGGTTGTACCAGGCGAGCGACGGCAGGTCGTGATGAACGAGGTGATAGTTGTTGTTCAGAAACAGCAGCCGCATGGCCGCGCCCGCTTCGTTGATCGCGATGCGCGCCTTTGGGTCCGGCGCGGCGCGATGTTCGTATAACGAGCGGATGGTCGCGAGCGACAGCGCGGGCCACGTCACGGCGAGCAGATAAAACCACCACGGCACGCCTGCCCAGTGTTGCAGCGCGAACAGCAACGCAGCGACGCACGCGCCGTGCACGATCCACATCGGCGCATAGCGGCGGTCGCGCGTGCGCAGCGCTTTGAACGCGGCGGCCAGCACCGCGGCGGCGCTCATCGGCGGGCTCACCACCATTCTGCCCACGAAGCTTTTGCGCGCGTGCCAGAGCGCACGACGCCACGCGGGCCAGCGTTGCCACTCGCCTGCGGGCACATAATTCGTTTCGGGATCGAGGCCCGGCAAGGTGAGCGCTTCGTCGCGATGATGTTCGAGATGCGCGTCGCGATAGAGCGTGTAGGGAAACCAGATCGTGAGCGGCGCGAATCCCAGCAATTTATTCAGGAATGCATATTGTGTCGGATGACCGTGCAGCAATTCGTGCTGCATCGACATATGCCAGGCGCACAGCACAGCGAGCAGCGGCGCGGCGGCGTGCAGCGAGAGCGCATGATGGCGCACCATCAGCAGCGTGGCGAACCAGCCGCCGTACACGCCCGCGATCAGCAGCCATGTGGGCCATTCCGTGCGCGCCGCGAAGCGCGCTTCGAGCGCGGCAACAGCCTGCGCGTGTTCCGCGTCGAAATATTCCGCCATGTCTGCCGCCTGCCACTTCGCCCACAATGAGGCCGCAGTATAAGGACGCGCCGCGCGGCGCTCCAATAATGGATTTGCACATCGTTATGACGTTCGCGCATGCAACGCGATATGCGAGGCGGCAGATAAGCATCTGACGATATCTTGGTTAGGCCGACGCTAAAACGGATTTAAGGTGACACCTCTCGCGCGAACAATCGGCGTTCAATGGGTGTTCAATGCGCGCAGCCATTCGCAAATAGCGTCATTCAAAGGCAGACCACACGATGTCGAACGATCAACACGACGACCACCGCGCCAACGGCGCGCGTCGACAGCTTCTGAAAGCCGCTGCGGGCGCGGCCACGCTGGCCACGATCCGTAGCGCGGCCGGCGTCGGCGCCGCCTCCGCATTCGCGCTGCAAAGCGGCGCGGCGCGCGCGCAAGGCAACAAGGTGCTGCGCGTCGGTTTTCAGAAGTACGGGAATTTCGTCGTATTGAAAGCGCGCGGCACGCTCGAAAAACGCCTTGCGCCGCTCGGTTTTTCGGTGCAATGGCTGGAATTCCCCGGCGGTCCGCAATTGCTCGAAGGCCTCAATGCGGGCGCGGTCGATGTCGGCACGGTTGGCGAGACGCCGCCGATTTTCGCGCAGGCTGGCGGCGTGGATTTCGTCTATATCGCCAGCGAGCCGCCCGCGCCGAAGGGCGAAGCCATCGTGGTCCCGCAGGATTCGCCGATTCGCACGGTCGCCGATCTGCGCGGCAAGCGCGTGGCCTTGAATAAAGGCTCGAACGTGCACTATCTGCTCGTGAAAGCGCTCCAAAAAGCGAATCTCAAGTACGAGGATATTCAGCCCGTTTATCTCGCGCCCGCCGATGCGCGCGCCGCGTTCACGAGCCGCAGCGTCGATGCCTGGGTGATCTGGGACCCGTATCTCGCCGCGATCGAGCGTCAGGCCAATGCGCGCACGATCGCCAACGGCGAGCATCTCGTCGACAACGTGCAGTATTACCTCGCGACCCGCAAGTTCGCCGATGCACAGCCGCAGGTCGTGCGGGCGCTGGTCGACGAACTCGTCGCCGTGGATAATTTCGCGCGCGACAACATTCCGGCGGTCGCCGCGCAACTGTCGCCGCTGGTCGGCCTCGACACGGCCACGCTCGAAGTGGCGCTCAAGCGCGCCGGTTACGGCGTGCGCCCCATCGATGCCGCCACGCTCGCCTACCAGCAACAGATCGCGGACACGTTCACCGAACTCAAGCTCATCCCGCGCAAGCTCGTGGTCGCCGACGCACGCTGGCAGACCACCTGAGCGACTTCGCACCCAGACGCCCGCCGCGTGCAGGACAGCGCGGCCGGGCGCGGTCCAGCTCAGCTTGGCCCGGCGGTCCGCCCGTCACCGCCCGTCACCCCGACCACCGGACAGTTCCCGTCCACCCGCCACCACGCCGTACCGGCAGACACTCTGCCATCTGTACCGGTACTGTACCGAAACACGCAGCTAGACTGGCTCCATCCTGATCGATACGATCGCCCTCGCTTTACCGGAGCCCTCGCCTCATGCTGCCCGACATGCTCAGCGCCCTGCCCGCCGGCATGCTGTTCGTCATCGTCACGACCATCACGCCCGGCCCCAATAACACCATGCTGCTCGCCTCGGGCGTCAATTTCGGCTTCCGGCGCACGGTGCCGCATATTCTCGGCATCAGCGCGGGCGTCGTGGTGTTGATGCTCTCCGTGGGTTTCGGTCTGGGTCAGGCGTTCCGCCACGTGCCCATGCTCTACACGGCACTCGAAGCCGCGAGCGTGGCGTATCTGCTGTGGCTCGCGTGGAAAATCGGCACCTCGGGCGACCTCAAGATGAAAAGCGGCGAGCGGCGTCCCATGCGCTTTCACGAGGCCATCGCGTTCCAGTGGATCAACCCCAAGGCGTGGATGATGGTGCTGACCGCCGCGACGACGATCCGGCTGTCGACGGACTTCGGCATGAATACCGTCGTGATGGCCGCGTTGTTCTATGTGATCGGCTTGCCCTGCATCTGCGTGTGGGCCGCGTTCGGCACCGGCATGCGCCGCTTTCTCGCCGATCCGCGCCGCCTGCGCGCATTCAACATCGCCATGGCGCTGTCACTCGTCGCCTCGATGTATCCGCTGCTTGCGCATCTCGCGCATCTTGCACAAAGCTGATCGCTTCGTCAGGATCCCTTAGAAGTTTCCGCTGCTCGCGCGCTCGATAAAACGCCAGAGCGCGTCGTCGAGCGAGTACGGCGCATTGAAACGGAACCAGGAACAGGCCGCGTCGTCGGGACGGAAATACGAGCCCGGCGCGAGCCAGATACCGTCCCGCAGCGCGGCCGTCGCCAGCTCGCCCGCCCGCGCGGCCTCCACCGGCAGCCGCACCCAGACGAACAGTCCCGCGCGCGGCCGGCAGAACGGTTCGAGCCCGAGCGCGTCGATGCGCTCTTCGAACGTCGCATGCGCGGCCTTCAACTGCTCATTGACGATTTCGACGTGGCGCGCGTAGCGCCCTTCGAGCAGCACCTTGTCGACGATGCGCTCGATCGTCTGCGAAGACGTGAGCCCCACCGCCATCTTCGCGCGCGCGAGTTCACGCAGCACGTCGCGCTCCGCGACGACATAGCCGCAACGCAGCGACGGCGTGACCGTCTTCGAAAAGCCGCCCACATACAGCACGCGCTGCAGGCCTTCCATCGCCGCGAGCAGCGGCGCGCCCGGCGGCGCGAGTTCGCGGCTGACATCGTCTTCGACCACCCACATGCGCTCGCGCTCGGCGATCTGCAGCAGGCGGAACGCGTTCGCCATCGTGAAACTCGCGCCGGTGGGATTTTGCAGCGTCGTGTTCACGAAGATCGCCTTGGGCCGATGCGCGGCGACCTGCTGCTCGAGCGCGTCGAGATCGAGCCCGGCGGGCGTGCGCGGCACGCCCTGCACCGTCAGGCCCGCGAGCTTGAGAATCTGCAGCAGATTGCAGTAGCCCGGGTCTTCGACCAGTACAGTGTCGCCGGGCCGCAGCAGCGTGCGCACGATCAGATCGAGCCCTTGCGTCGCGCCCTGCGTGAGCAACACGTTGCCGACCTCGACCGGCAGCCCCTGGCGATCGAGTTGCGCCGCCACGCGCTCGCGCAACGGCGCAAAACCATACGGATGACCGTAGTCGCCCAGCCGCACCGCCGGCACGCGACTCGTCGCGCGCAGCGCATGGTGCAGCCCCGTTTCGTTGATCCACTCGCCGGGCATCCAGCCGCAGCCGGCCTTGATCGGCACCGAGTGATCGGCGAACACATCGGACAGCAGCCAGGTGGCGGCGAGCGCGGGCGGCTGCCAGCCCGCCGCGCTGGCGCGCGGCGCTTCGGCGCGCTGCGCCACGCGATAGCCGGAACCGCGCCGGGCCACCACGAGTCCCATCGACACGAGCCGGTTATACGCTTCGGTCACCGTATAGGTGGACAACTCGTGCGATTGCGCGAGCTGGCGCACCGAGGGCAAAAGCGCGCCCGTGCGCAGCGTGTGCGCCTCGATCGCCCGCGCAAACGCGCGGACGATCTGTTCGACGAGCGTCGTAGCGGCCTGGCGGCCGCGTTCCAGTTCGATTTCGATCATAAGGTGGCGTGGACTGTACCCTGCCGTGCCGAGTACAGACCAATACAGTTGGGACAAATTGTCCAGCACAGTTATCAGCGCAGTATAGAGACTGTATCTGCCGCGCTTCAAGCCCCGGCGATAGAGTCTGTCAAACCACCTCAGGAGAACACCCATGACTTCGCGCCCCGTCATCGACGACCTGTCGTCGTTCTGGATGCCGTTCACGGCCAACCGTCAGTTCAAGGCCGCGCCGCGCCTGCTCGAATCGGCCAAGGGCATGTATTACCGCACGACCGACGGCCGCGAGGTGCTCGACGGCAGCGCGGGTCTGTGGTGCGTGAACGCGGGCCACGCGCGCGAGGAAATCGTCGCGGCCATCGCCCAGCAGGCCGGCACGCTCGATTTCGCGCCGACGTTCCAGATGGGCCACCCGCTCGCTTTCGAAGCGGCCAGCAAGGTCGCCGAGATCATGCCCGAAGGGCTCGACCGCATTTTCTTCACGAACTCGGGTTCGGAGTCGGTCGATACGGCGCTGAAGATCGCGCTCGCCTACCACCGTTCGCGCGGCGAAGGCCAGCGCACCAAGCTGATCGGCCGCGAGCGCGGCTATCACGGCGTGGGCTTCGGCGGCATTTCGGTTGGTGGCATCGGCCCGAACCGCAAGGCGTATTCGGGCCAGTTGCTGCCCGCCATCGATCATCTGCCGCACACGCACAACCTCGAACACAACGCGTTCTCGAAGGGCCAGCCGGCGTGGGGCGCGCATCTCGCCGAGGACCTCGAACGCATCGTCGCGCTGCATGATGCGTCGACCATCGCGGCCGTGATCGTGGAGCCGGTTGCCGGTTCGACGGGCGTGCTGATTCCGCCGCAAGGCTATCTGCAACGCCTGCGCGAGATCTGCACGAAGCACGGCATCGTGCTGATTTTCGACGAAGTGATCACCGGTTTCGGCCGTCTCGGCAAAGCCACGGCGAGCGAATACTTCGGCGTGACGCCCGACATCATCACGATGGCGAAGGCGATCAACAACGCCGCCGTGCCGATGGGCGGCGTGGCCGTGAGCCGCACGATCCACGACACGGTCGTGAACAGCGGCGCGCCGGGCGCGATCGAACTCTTCCACGGCTACACCTATTCGGCGCACCCGCTCGCGTGCGCCGCCGCGATCGCCACGCAGGATCTGTATCGCCGCGAAGGGCTGTTCGAGCGCGCGAATTCGCTCGCGCCGAAGTTCGAAGCCGCGGCGCACGCGCTGCGCGATGCGAAGCACGTGAAGGACGTCCGCAATCTCGGCCTCGTCGCGGGCATCGAACTGGATTCGCGCGACGGCGCACCGGGCGCGCGCGCCTATGAAGTGTTCGTGAAGTGCTTCGAAGCGGGCGTGCTGATCCGCTTCACCGGCGACATTCTGGCGTTCTCGCCGCCGCTGGTCGTCACGGAAGAAGAGATCGAGCGTCTGTTCGGCACCGTGCGCGACGTGCTCGCGACGGTGCAATAACGCAGCTTCGCCGCCGCGCTCCGGCGCGGTGCGCAACGCCATCGGGCGGCCCTTTTCGGGCCGCTTTTTTTTCGCCGCCCGCGCGGCGATTGCGCGACTTCGGCACGCTCAGACCGGGTTCGCGCACGGTTTGGGCAAGGTTCAGGCAAGACCCGCGCCATCGGCGTATCGTGAGGTTATCGACACATCATTGCGCTGCCGGGCCGCACGCGGGCAGCGGCCGGAGGCATCGCGATGAAGACACCGATCCGCGTGGGAACGCATATCGAAGGCGTGCACTGGGTGGCCGAATATCTCGCGTCGACACTCGAAATCCGCGTGTTCCGCGAAGGCCACGAAATCGAAACCATCGCGGCGCCCGCCTCGCTGTTCGGCGACGAAGCCGAAGCCGGTTCCGCGAGCGACGAAGCGAGCCGCGCCGAAGACGCCGCCGTGCTCGCCGTCCTCAAACATTACGTGGCCGAGCGCAATCCCGAGGAGTGACCATGACCGACGGCGCCGAACGTCCGCCCGAGACCGCCCTTTCCCGGCCCGCCGCCGCGCACGATCAGCCCATCGAAACGGATGCGCTGATCGTGGGCGCCGGTCCCGTGGGCCTCTTCCAGGTCTTCGAACTCGGGCTGCTCGACATACGCGCCCACGTGGTCGACTCGCTGCCCGTGGTCGGCGGTCAATGCGCCGAACTCTATCCCGACAAACCCATTTACGACATACCGGCGATTCCGGTTTGCACGGGCCGGCAACTCGTCGATTCGCTGATGCAGCAGATCGAGCCGTTCGGCGCGACGTTTCATCTGGGCGAAGAAGTGCAGATCGTCGAGCGGCGCGGCGACGGACGCTTTTTCGTGCAGACCTCGAAAGGCACGGCATTCCTCACGAAGACCGTGTTCATCGCGGCGGGCGTGGGATCGTTTCAGCCGCGCACGCTGAAAGTGAGCGGCATCGAACGCTATCGGGACCGGCAACTGTTCTATCGCGTGCGCGACCCCGAACAGTTCCGCGACAAGGACATCGTGATTTGCGGCGGCGGCGATTCGGCGCTCGACTGGGCGCTGCGTCTCGTCGACGTCGCGCAGAGCGTGATTCTGCTGCACCGGCGCGAGCAGTTTCGCGCCATGCCCGCGTCGGTCGCGCAGATGCGCACGCTATGCGAAGCGTGGCGCATGCAGGCGATCGTCGGCCAGATCACCGGCTTCGACGACGATGACGGCGTGCTCAAACGCATCAAGGTCACGGGCGGCGACGGCGTCACGCGCTCGCTCGAACTTGAGTATTTGCTCGTGTTTTACGGCCTTTCGCCGCAACTCGGGCCGATCGCGCAATGGGGCGTCGAACTGGACCGCAAGCAATTGCCCGTCGATACGGCGCGCTTCGAAACGAGCGTGCCGGGCATCTTCGCCGTGGGCGATATCAACACGTATCCGGGCAAGAAGAAGTTGATTCTCTCGGGCTTTCACGAAACCGCACTCGCCGCGTTTGGCGCGGCGCGCCACGTTTTTCCCGAGAAGAAAATCCATCTGCAATACACCACGACGAGCACACACCTGCACGAAGTGCTGGGCGTGAACTCTCCGTCGATGGACTAAACCTGCGCCGATTGCTGGGCAATCAGCCTTGCTTACCTTGCGAACCCTCGGCCGGAGCCGCGTCTTCCTCGCGGAAAATGCGATCGGCGAGATGGAACGCCGAATTGGCCGCGGGCACGCCGCAATAGATCGCCGTTTGCAGCAGCACTTCCTTGATTTCGTCGCGCGTCACGCCGTTGTTCTTCGCGGCGCGCAGATGCAGCGCGAGTTCCTCGTTGCGGTTGAGCGCCACCATCATCGAAATCGTGAGCAGGCTGCGCGTGTGACGCGGCAGACCTTCGCGCGTCCAGATCTCGCCCCACGCGTAGCGCGAAATGAGCTTCTGGAATTCTTCGGTCAGATCGGTGCGGTTCGCGATGGAGCGGTCGACGTGTGCGTCGCCGAGCACCGCGCGGCGCACTTTCAGGCCGGCTTCGTAACGATCGTCTTCGTTCATTTCGACTCCTGCAGGAAGGCCAGCACGACCTTGTTCCATTCGTCGGCGAGCTCGACGTTCGAGATGTGCGCGGCATTCAGTTCGACATAGCGCGCGCCCGGCACCGACTCCGCCAGTTCGCGGCCTTGAGCGGGCGTTGCGGCCAGATCGTGCGTGCCCGAGATCACGAGCGTCGGCGCCTTGATCGATGGCGCTTCGCCGCGCAGGTCGGCGGCGTTGAGGGCTTCGCAGTTCGACGCGTAGCCGTCCTTGTCGGTGTGAACGAACACGTCGCGCACCTGCGACATCACCAGCGCGTTGCGCGCGATGAATTCCGGCGTGTACCAGCGCGGCAGCACGGCGTCGGCGAGCGCGAGCATGCCTTCGGCGCGCGCTTTCGCGGCGCGCGGCACCCACACTTCCGGCGTGCCGATCTTCGCGGCGGTGTTGCACAGCACGAGACGGTCGATGCGGTCCGCGAAACGCGCGCCGAGGCCCACGCCCGTGAGACCGCCCATCGAAACGCCCGCGAAATGCGCGCGCGCGATGCCGAGATGATCGAGCAGGCCGATCACGTCGCCGGTCAGTTGCTCGATGGTGTACGGACCTTGCGGCGCGGCCGAATGACCGTGACCGCGCGTGTCGTAACGCAGGACGCGGAAATGCTTCGAGAATTCGACGAGCTGGGGCGTCCACATCGATACGTCGCTACCGAGCGAGTTCGACAGAACCAGCCACGGCGCCGTGCTGTCCTGCGCACCGTCGATGCGGTAGAACAGCTGCGTGTCGTTGACGGCTGCATAAGGCATGCGGTTACTCCTGATGAGTCTGCGATGAAGAATGGGGCGAGCGCTGGGCGTACGACGCGAGCACCGCGTCGACGAACGCGTGCGCTTCGCCCACGTAATTGGCGGGGTCGAGCAGCGCTTCAAGACGATTTTCGTCTAGATGCTGCGTGACGGCGGGATCGGCCGCGAGCACGTCGTAAAGCGTGCGTTGCGATTGCACCGCCTGTTTCGAGGCCTTTTCGACGAGGTGATGCGCGTCGAGGCGGCCGATGCGGTCGCCGAGCGCGAGCATCACGGCCTCACCGAGAATCAGCCCGTGCGTGACGTCGAGATTGGCCGCGAGACGTTCGGTGCGCACTTCGAGACCGCCTGAAATCTGTTCGATCTGCGCGAGCGCGCCGCCCGCGAGACGCGCGAGTTCGGGCAGCGCGTCCCATTCGGCTTGCCAGCCGCCGAGCGCGCGCTCGTGCTCCTGCACCATGCCCGCGAACACGGTGGCGACGAGTCCCGGCGCGCGCGTGGCCGCCGTGAGCACCGCCGCGCAACCGACCGGATTGCGCTTGTGCGGCATGGTGGACGAACCGCCCTTGCCTGCCGCCGCCGGTTCGCCGAGTTCGCCGATCTCGGTCTGCATATGCAGCGAGATATCGCGCGCGATCTTGCCGAGCGTGCCGATCAGCATGCCGAAGAACGCCGCCGCTTCGGCGATGCGATCGCGTTGCGTATGCCACGGCAGCGTGGGCTGCGCGAGGCCGAGTTCCTTCGCGAGATCGGCGCTCACCTTCGCGCCCGCGTCGCGCAAGCTCGCGAGCGTGCCCGCCGCGCCGCCGAATTGCAGCACGAGCGCACGTTCGCGCAAGGCCGCAAGGCGCTCGCGATGACGCAGCAGCGTATCGAGCCACTGCGCGAATTTGAGGCCGAGCGTGATCGGCAGCGCCTGCTGCAGCCACGTGCGCCCGACCGCGGGCGTCGCGCGGTGTGCGCGGGCAAGTTCGGCCAGATTGGCGCAGGTGGCGTCGAGACTCGTGTCGATCAGCGCGAGCGCGTCGCGCAGTTGCAGCACGGTCGCCGTGTCGATGATGTCCTGGCTCGTCGCGCCCCAATGCACGTATTTCGCGGCCTCGGGATCGGCCTCTTTCACGCGCGCGGTCAATTGCTTGACGAGCGGAATCGCCAGATTGCCGCCGAGTGCGGCGTCGCGTGCGAGCGCATCGGCGTCGAGACGATCCGCGCGGCACGTCGCGACGATCGCCGCCACGGCCGCTTGCGGAATCACGCCATGCAGCGCCGACGCGCGCGCGAGCGCCGCTTCCACGTCGAGCATGCGCTGGAGCGTGGCCTCGGTCGACCACGCGGCGTTCATCGGCTCGGTGCCGCAAATGAGGCTCGTCAGGCGTTCAATCATGGATCGATATGAAAAAAGTATGGATGCGATGCGCGCAAACGCAGATGGCGCGGCGCCCGGCGACTATTGCCGCCGGACCCGCGCCACGCTGGTGTTCATCTGCGAGAAGTGCGCGCGTTGCCGCAGTTTACGCCGCGCGGCGATTCTGCGTCGCGTCGATCAGCGGCACGCCGGCAAGCTTCTGCAGCGCGTCGAAGTCGATATCCGAATAGATCTCGCGCACGGCGAGACCGTCCGGCGTCACGTCGAAGGCGGCGAGGTCCGTGTAGATGCGGCCCACGCAGCCCACGCCCGTGACCGGGTACGAGCATTCGCTCACGAGCTTGCTTTCGCCCTGCTTCGTGAGCAGTTCCATCATCACGAAGACCTGCTTCGCGCCGAGCGCGAGATCCATCGCGCCGCCCACGGCGGGGATGGCGTCCGGTGCGCCGGTGTGCCAGTTCGCGAGGTCGCCCTTCACCGACACCTGGAACGCGCCGAGCACGCAGTAGTCGAGGTGGCCGCCGCGCATCATCGCGAACGAGTCCGCGTGATGGAAGAAGGCGCCGCCGGTCAGCAGCGTGACGTGCTGCTTGCCTGCGTTGATAAGTTCGTCGTCTTCCAGACCGGGCGCGGGCGCCGGGCCCATGCCGAGAAGACCGTTCTCGCTGTGCAGGAAGATTTCCTTGCTCGGATCGAGGTGGTTGGCCACCAGCGTCGGCACGCCGATGCCGAGATTCACATAAGCGCCCTCAGGAATGTCCTGAGCCACGCGTTGAGCCATTTCGTCGCGATTCAACCGTTTCATTGCATAACTCCGTAGCTTCAGGCGGCCTGAGCGGCTTGCAGCGCGGCTTGCGCGGGCTGCGGCACTTCAACGACGCGCTGCACGAAAATGCCCGGCGTCACGATGTTTTCGGGGTCCAGCGCGCCGAGTTCGACGACTTCCGACACCTGCGCGATCGCAACCTTCGCCGCGCTCGCCATGATCGGGCCGAAATTGCGCGCCGTCTTGCGATAGACCAGATTGCCCCAGCGATCGCCCTTGTACGCCTTGATCAGCGCGAAGTCCGCGTGCAGCGGCGCTTCGAGCACGTAATGGCGACCGTCGATCAGGCGGGTTTCCTTGCCTTCGGCCAGCTTCGTGCCGTAGCCCGTGGGCGTGAAGAAACCGCCGATGCCGGCGCCCGCCGCGCGGATGCGCTCGGCGAGGTTACCTTGCGGCACGAGTTCCAGCTCGACTTCGCCGGCGCGATAGAGACCGTCGAACACGTACGAGTCGGTCTGGCGCGGGAACGAGCAGATGATCTTGCGCACGCGTTTGGCCTTGAGCAGCGCGGCGAGGCCCGTGTCGCCGTTGCCGGCGTTGTTGTTCACGATCGTGAGCTCACGCGAGCCTTGCGCGATCAGCGCGTCGATCAGTTCCGCCGGCATGCCGGCCGTGCCGAAGCCGCCGATCATCACCGTGGCGCCGTCCTGAATGTCGGCGACGGCGGCTTGAAGCGAGTCGAAAATCTTGTTGATCATGCCTGTTCCTGAAAGCGATGCGCATCGCGGAAAGTCCACGCCACTCGATCGCGAAAAAGTTCTATATACGAACACTGATTCGTTTAGCGAACGTCCAGCGCATTATCGGAGTGCCCAGGCGCGATTGTCAAGGCGGGACTTCCTTAGGTCGAACGCGAAAGCGCGTCGATTCGTCGGCGGAAATATCGCGCATCGGCATCTCACAATGCACCGAAATGCCTGTGCGCGGCGGCAAGGTGGCGTCGATCCGCCCGACCCGCCCACCTCGCCCGGGCACATACCCCAATATCTCGAATCGGCATGTTTGCACTATGGTTTATCCCGTTTAGACATAGTGCGGCGCTGCTCGCGCGCTTCTCATGCAAGACCTCGACCTGAATCTGATCCCCTATCTCGTCGCGATGGAGGACACGCGCAACGTGAGCCGCGCCGCCGAACGGCTCGGCGTGAGCCAGCCGCGCGTGAGCACGGCGCTCGGCAAGCTGCGCGAGTATTTCGGCGATCCGCTGTTCGTGCGCACCTCGCGCGGCATGGAACCGACGCCGCGCGCGCTCGGGCTGATTCCCGCCGCGCGCGACGCGCTCATCCGCATCGAAAAAGGCATGCTCGAAGATCAGGCCTTCGATCCGGCCACCAGCACGCATACGTTTTCGATCGCGTTGTCGGATGTCGGCGAAATCGTGTTTCTGCCGCGGCTGCTGCAAATGCTCGCCAAACGCGCGCCGCATGCGAATCTGCGTTCGGTGTCGCTGCCGCCCAGTCAGGTCGAGCGCGGGCTCGAATCGGGCGACATCGACCTCGCCGTGGGCTACTTTCCCGACCTCGGCGGCAATAACTTCTTCCAGCAGCGGCTCTTCACGCATCGCTTCATCTGCCTGATGCGCAGCCAGCACCCGCTCGCGGGCAAGCCGATCACGCTCGAACAATTTCTCGCGCTCGGTCACGCCGTGGTCCGCGCCGAAGGACGCAGCCAGGAAGTGCTCGAGCATTTTCTGGAGAAGAAACGCCTGCGCCGCCGCGCCGTGCTCGAAACGCCCCACTTCATGAGCCTGCCGTTCATTCTCACGCGCACCGACCTGATCGCGACGGTGCCGCACGCGATCGGCTTCGCGTACGTCTCCGAGCATGCGTCGATCACGCTCGTCGAGCCGCCGCTGACCTTGCCGCGTTTCGATCTCAAGCAGCACTGGCATCGCAAGTATCACAATGCGCCGCGCGGCGCGTGGCTGCGCAGCGTCGTTGCCGAACTCTTCAACGACGCGATGGACGAGTGGCCGAAGTAAGCGCGGCCGCCGCGCGTTCGCACATTCGCGCTCGCACGGTCACGCAGGATTCATGAAACAATGCGCGTTCGTGGCGCGCCGAGCGGGCGTCGGCCACATGACCGGAGCCGATGCATGAGCGACACAAAGAACACTGAAAAGAAAGGCAAGAAACGCGCGTCGAAGGACGCCGTCGAGATCGCCGCGCGTCCGTCGCGCAGCGAAGCGGAAGACGCCGTGCGCGTCCTGCTGCGCTGGGCCGGCGACGATCCCACGCGCGAAGGTCTGATCGATACGCCGTCGCGCGTGGTGCGCGCCTATGAGGAATTCTTCGCGGGTTATCAGCTCGATCCGCGCGAGATCCTGTCGCGCACGTTCTCGGAAGTCGACGGTTACGACGAGATGATCGTGCTGAAGGACATCCGCTTCGAGAGCTACTGCGAACACCATATGGTGCCGATCATCGGCCGCGCGCACGTGGCGTATCTGCCCGAGCATCGCGTGGTGGGTATTTCGAAACTCGCGCGTCTCGTCGACGCCTTCGCGAAGCGTCTGCAGATTCAGGAGAAGATGACCGCGCAGATCGCCGACACGCTCAACGACGTGCTGCAGCCCAAGGGCGTGGGCGTGATTCTCGAAGCCGCGCATCAATGCATGTCGACGCGCGGCGTGCACAAGGCGGGCGTGTCGATGGTCACGTCGCGCATGCTCGGCACCTTCCGCACCGATCCATCCACGCGCCGCGAGTTTCTCGCCATCGTCGGCAATCCCGGCGCGATGAGCGTGGCGAATACCTGATCGAGCGATCAGACGGACGCCGCGCTCGCGGCGTCCTTCGCGTTTTTGCGCACGGCTCTTACGCTTACTGCCCGTCGTTGCCGCGCTCGATTTCGCGGATCTTGCCCTGGCGCACGCTGCTGCCCGGCGGCACACTATGCGTGAGCCACACGTTGCCGCCAATCACCGAACCCTTGCCGATGGTCACGCGGCCGAGAATCGTCGCGCCCGCGTAAATCACCACGTCGTCCTCGACGATCGGATGGCGCGCGTTGCCCTTCACGAGCGTGCCGTCGAGATCGGCCGCAAAACTCTTCGCGCCGAGCGTCACCGCCTGATAGACGCGCACGCGCTCGCCGATGATCGCCGTCTCGCCGATCACCACGCCCGTACCGTGGTCGATGAAGAAGCTCGGACCGATCTGCGCGCCGGGGTGAATGTCGATGCCGGTCGCCGAATGCGCGATCTCGTTGATGAAGCGCGCGAGTAAAGGCACGCCGAGACGATGCAGCGCGTGCGCGAGCCGGTGATGCGTCATCGCCCAGACGCCCGGATAGCAGAGCAGGATTTCGGTGATGTGCTGCGCGGCCGGGTCGCCCGTGAACGCCGCCTGAATGTCGCTCACGAGCAGCGCGCGAATGCCCGGCAACTGATGGCCGAACTCGCGCGCCACTTCGAAGGCGCGCTTGCGCAGCACGTCGTCGGCGGCGTCGGCGTACTCGGGCAGGAAACGCAGCGCGCGGCGGATCTGTTCGGCGAGCAGACGCAGCGTGCTTTCCAGCGTATGGCCGACGTAGTAATCGACGCTCTCGTCGGTCAGGTCCGGCGCGCCGTAATGCGTTGGAAACAACGCGGCACGCAGACCCTGCACGATATTGCCGACGGCGTCGCGCGAGGGCAATTCGCGGATGCCGAGCGGATGGCGCGTGCGGTGGCGTTCCTCGCGCGACGCGCGCAGGTCGGCGACGATCTGTTCGAGGCCCCAGTCGGGGCTGGCAGGTGTGGACATGGTGATGCGCAGGCGGCGACTTGGGCCGCACAGAGGAGTGTATCGACCCCAGAGATTACCGCTTTTCGAGAGAGTTCGCCGAGGTCCGCCGTGGCGTGGCGTGCGGATTCAGTCGCCGCGCGAAAACTGCGCGGAACGTGCGGGAAGTGTCAGAGCGTGACGCTGCTGGCGTCGATCCAGCGCACGGCCCAGTCGCGTGCGTGCGCGATAGCGGCGCTTTCGTCGTTAAAACGGAGATCGGAAGGGAAAAAACGATTGGCAACGAGTTCGCCGTCGCTGGAACGCGAAATCACGACATAGGGTTGATACGTACCGTCGCCAGCACGCGCCGGCGCACAGTTGAGCAGGTAACCGCGATGCGTGAATGCAGCGTCGAAGTGCATGTGTCTCGTCCGCCCCTGACTGCCTCGTTCGATTATTGTCAGGCGCGTGCAGAATCGATGCGGCAAAGCCACAGCCCGGCCGTGATTTCAGGCCGTTAATCTAAAGCGCGCCAACTCGTTGAAAGAGGATCATACTCCGAGGAAATACGGCGATCCAACGAAAAAAATGCAAAATCGCTGGAGGCGTTCTCCTGGCGTACCGGCTTGATTTTCGGTCCGATTCCAGTGTCCAGAAAGACGTGGAACGCCAGTTGCTGAAACGGGGTTGACCCGGCCTGCTGTTTTCGGCCCCGCCTCTTTCACGGAGGGCATCATGAACCAATCCGACCGAACCGATGCCGCGCAAACCGCGCAACCGCGCAGCGCCGAACTGCACAACGACCGCACGCACGACAGCACGGTGGACACCGACGGCAAGAATCGCGAAGCCGCGCGCCTCGCAGGCGCCGGCCACATCGGCCCCGACGAAGTCACCACGAGCAACGCCACGCTCGACAACAGCATGCCGGAAGCGAACGACGGCCTCGCGGGTTTCGACAGCCGCGGCGGCGCGCATCGTCATCCGTTCGCGCCGCAGGCGGATTTCGAAGCCGTCGACAAGGGCATGGCGCCGCCGGCATCGCCTGTCGCCGCCGACGAGCAGTTCGCCGATTCACCCGAGCGCGGTACGCGCCGCAGCCCAGGGCGTCTGCATTACGCGATCAATCATCTGCGACCGACGCGCATCGTCGAATTGCATCGTAAAACGTAACGGCGGATAGCCCGTCGCGCGCATGACGACATGATTTCGTCATGCGGTTTTGTCATGCGCGCGTGAACGCCGATTAAAAAATGTCGGTCAAAAACGTAATTGACCCACCTTAAACGGCATAAAACTGCCGTCCACTTAACCCTGTCTGTCATTTTTGCCATTCGCGCGCCGCGGCTTCGACGGTAAAATCCCGCCGCCTTCGCTGCTTTATTACCGATTTTGATTAAGCGAATTACAGAATCGGTAAAGAAAGCGGAAATCCAGTGCCGTTTTTCGGCGACGAAAGCGGGTCGCGGCTCGCGCGCAGCGGCACTTTTGTTCAGTCGACGGTGAATTACTCGCCAGGGATTTTCCCGAAAGGCGGGCAAACCCCTGGCGCAAAGCCCACAGCGCCGGGGGATAAAGGCGAGCATTACGGAATTTAGTGATAAATTGTTACATCATAAGAAGCGAGGCCAGTGCCCGCCCGGGCGCTGGTAGCGGACTGGCCCACCGCAGACGGAGAGTGTTGACGTGCCTCTACATTTCATTGAGCAGATGTCGCCCGTGCTCGACGCGCCCGAAGAGGCCGCGTGGTTCGACGCGGTGTCTCAGCTCGCCGTTTCGTGGGGTTTCGGCCAGGTCATGCTGGCGATCCTGCCGCGCGCCGGCATGCGGCTCGAGGACGCGTTCATCCGGACGAATTACTCGGCCGCGTGGCGTCAGACCTATAACGACCATGGGATGGCGTATTTCGACCCGACGGTGACGCATTGCACCACGCGCTCGTCGCCGCTGATCTGGTCGCCGGAACTGTTTGCCACCGAGCAGCAGCAAACCATGTATGAAGAAGCCCGCTCGCATGGGCTGCGTGCAGGCATTACGCTGCCGATCCATGGCCCGCGCCAGGAAACCGGCATGCTGTGCTTCGTCAACGATGTTAACCCGTCAGACAAGTTCTGGCAGGACGTCAACCGTGCGCTGCCGAACCTTGTCCTGCTGCGGGATCTCGTGCTCGACACGAGCCAGCGTCACCTGAACGATCACGCCCAGTCGCTGGTTCCCAAGCTCACGCCGCGCGAAAAGGAATGCCTCAAGTGGACTGCCCTCGGCAAGTCCACTTGGGAGATTTCGCACATCCTCAATTGTTCCGAGGCCGTCGTGAACTTCCACATGAAAAATATCCGCGGGAAGTTCGGCGTGAACTCACGGCGCGCGGCAGCCGTGATTGCGACGCAGATGGGTCTTATTGACCCGGGCTAAGCATCATCGGCGCCTCGGGACGCCGCAGGACGCGCTCCGCACGGCCGAGATCGCCGTCCGAAATCGTTTTGTTGAAGTACAGACCCAGCAGGATCGACACCGGCGGCGGAATCTCCGCGCCCGATTCGAAACGGCTGCCGCGCGACTGCGTCACGCCGAAACGCGCCCAGAAGCGGCGCTGGCTTTCCTTCTTCTTTTTCCGATACGCGATGATCAGGACACGGTCGATTACCGACGACAGGTCCCCCGCGTTATGAAGGGAATTCGTGCCTGCCTGCCATTGATGATTGTCCAGAAGTTCCATTTTGACCTCGCTGTCAGATATGCCTGATGAGTGACTGCCGCCCAGCCATTCGCCAGAACTGACCCTCCCTGCGCACCTACCTATCTGGATAGGTGTTTTTTTATATTCATAACGCATAGCTTTCGATCCATACCGCTGCCCCTCCACAAGTTCAAGGGAGAGTTGTCATGCAAGCTGCGATCCGGATCGGACTGCGTCAAGAGTTCGCCAACGAAGACATCAACGAGATGTACCGACTGCGGGCGCGGGTTTTCCGCGACCGGATGGGCTGGGATATTCCCACCATCGCCGGCATGGAAATCGACGGGTACGACGCGCTCGGCCCGCATTACATGCTGATCCAGGACGACGAGCGGCAGGTGCGCGGCTGCTGGCGCCTGATGCCGACGGACGGTCCCAACATGCTGCGCGACACCTTCCCGCAGCTGCTGCACGGCGAATCGGCGCCCACGGGCCGCCATATCTGGGAATTGAGCCGTTTTGCCATCGAAACGGGCAACGATCAGGCTTTTGGCTTCGCCGAACTGACCATGCACGCGATCCAATCGGCGATCCAGTTCGCCGACCGCATGGGCATTTCGCGCTATGTGACGGTGACCACCACGCCGATCGAACGCATGCTGCGCCGCACCGGCATGGAGATCACCCGCCTCGGCGCGCCGATGCGCATCGGCGTGGAAAATGCCGTCGCGCTCGACATCGCCATGAGCGAGCAGACGCATAACGCGATCTTCGGACCGATGGCCGCGGCCGCCTGACGCGCGCCTCGAAAGTCTCCGAAAACACCCCGGCCACCCCGGATTTCGCGCCCAGGCTCGCGACGCAGGCGTCAGGCATCATACGCTTTTGTCTGACGAATTGCGTCGAAGACGGCAGAAAACCGTCGCAGCGGGCGAGCCTGGCACGTAAATCCGGGGAACACGGCAACCGCACGGCAACCGTTTTATCGGCGCTCGTCGATTTTGCGACGGCCGTTTACCGTCATTCGGGCTGCGCCGGCGAACTGGCCGGCGCCGCTTTTGTGGCGGATTTGCCAAACCGGATGTGCGAAATGCGGCGTACGCACAACGCCGCCAGCAGCGCCGCGAGTCCGGTCAGGCCGATGCCGAGGTGAATCGCGTCGACCAGCACGTGCCGCACCGCCTCGATGAGCGCCGCGCCATCGAGGCCCGCGGCCTTCATCTGCGTGGTCAGGCCGTCGCGCAACGCCGGATCGATCAGCACGCGCGGGTCGGACAGCTGCGGCTGCCAGCGGGCCGCGCCCGGCGCGCCGAGCACCGCGAGCGCGTCGCCGATGCCGGCCGCGTAGCGATGGTTCACGATCGTCGCGACGACGCTCGTGCCGAGCATGCCGCCCACCATGCGCGTCGATTGCAGCAGCGCCGTCGTGATGCCGAAACGTTCGCGCCCGGCGATCTCCTGGCCGAACACGTTCAGATTGTTGAGGATAAAGCCGAGGCCGATGCCGACCGCGCCCATCGACAGTTCGAGCCACAGATGCGCCGTCGTGCGCGTCGCGAACGCGAGGCCCACGGAGGCCACCACCAGCAGGCCGAAACCCACGGTCAGGATCGACGTGGGTTTCTTCAGGTGAATCACGATGCGCGTGTTGACGAGGCTGCCGAGCGCGATGCAGGCGGCGATCGGCGTCGCGAGCAGCCCCGCGACCTGCGGCGACAGGCCGAAGCCGCCTTGCAGCAGCAGCGGCGCGAAGAAGATCAGTGAGAACATCACGAAGCCCGAGAGGACCGAGAGCGTGAAGAGCGTGACGAGCTGCGGATCGCGAAACAGGTCGAGCGGGATGATCGGATGCGTCGCGCGCCGCTCGCAGATCAGCAACGCCACTGCCCCCACCGCCACCAGCGCGATCAGGGCGAGATTGCCGGTCGTGAAGCCGTCCTTCGGCACGCCTTCGATCACGGTCTGAAAGCCGCCGAGCACGACCGCGACCAGCGCCGCGCCGGTCCAGTCGATCTTCACCTCGCCGGTGCGTGCATGGCGATAGTTCGGCAGATGCGCCCAGATGAAATACAGCGCCAGCACGCCGACCGGCAGATTGACCATGAAGGTCGAGCGCCAGCCGAAATGCTCGCTGAGCCAGCCGCCCAGCGACGGCCCCGCCGCCGTGCCGATACCGTAAGCGGCCGCCATCACGACCTGCCAGCGCACGCGGGCGCGCGGATCGGGAAAGAGATCTGGGATCGACGCGAACGCGGTGCCCACCATCATGCCGCCGCCCACGCCCTGCAACGCGCGCGCGGCCGCGAGAAACGGCATGTCGGTCGCCAGTCCGCACAGCACCGAAGCCACGGTGAACACGATCACGGCGGCGAGCACGAAGCGCTTGCGGCCAAAGTAATCGCCGAGACGGCCAAACACCGGCACCGTCACCACCGAGGCCAGCAGATAGGCACTGGCGATCCACGCGTAGTACTCGAAACCGTGCAGTTCGGCGACGATCGAGGGCAAAGCGGTGCTGACGACGGTCTGATCGAGCGCGACCAGCATGTTGACGAGGCCGATGCCGAGCATGGCCAGTAGCGCGTCGCGAAACGGCAAAGGAGTGTGGGTAGAGGTCACGGCGGGGATTGCTGCGGCGCGCAAGGACTAGAGAGACGCAACGATAGCGGCCTGACGGTGTGCGCGCAACCAGACCATTAAGCGGAACGTGCAGCATCTGTCAGTTTATCCTGACAGATGCTGCACGTGGCCGTCTGACGCAGAGGTCTTGATCCGACTGCACTCGCCTTCCATCTTTCATACAGCGACACTGCATCTTTGTCAGTGATCCTTTAAGCTCATTGCAGATCGCGAGATGCCGCACCGGCCGCCGATGTCCGGATGCGCGCAGCCGCGCCTGTTTTCGGGCTCATTTACGCGGAGGTTCCATGTACAAACGCATCCTGGTGGCGGTGGACGGCAGCGCAACGTCGCGCCGCGCATTCGAAGCCGCGCTCGAACTCGCCAAGGCGATGGGTTCGACGCTGCAACCGTTCTATGTCGTTGAAAACACGCCGATGTATTTCGACGCGCCCGGTTACGACCCGTCGATCCTGCGCAATCAGATGATCGCCCAGGGCAACGAACTCGCCGAGGAAATGAACAAGCTGATGAGCGAGCGCGGCGTGTCCGGCGAAATGCTGACCGGCGAAGCCTCCTCGCTCGACGACGTGCCGACACTCGTGCTCGATGCGGCCAAGACGAGCGGCGCCGATCTGATCGTCATGGGCACGCACGGACGTCGCGGTTTTCAGCGTCTGATTCTCGGCAGCGTGGCCGAACGCTGCGTGCGTCAATCGACGTTGCCGGTATTGCTGATTCCGAGCGCCGCGGGCGCGGTTAATATCCCGGAATAATATCGAGATAATCGAATAAATCATGCATTTCAGGTAGCACTTGCGCCTTGTCATTTGCCGCGAAAGCGCCTTCTGACAAGGCGCAAGCGGGTTCATCTCAAAAGCGCGTCCTTTTGCCGCCATTTTGAGATTCAACCCTGGTGGGAGAATGCTCCGAAACCGATTAAAGGAGCGTGCAAATGCTGACCCCTACCGTCGTTACTCATACCACCACCGTGAGGCGCGGCAGCCGCGCACCAGTGACAAGCCCGCGCTCCTCGGCGCGTTGCTCGAGTTGCGCGATGCGTCATCTGTGCATGCCCCAGGGTCTCGCGCTCGACGACCTGCCCAAGCTCGAAGCGCTCATCTGCACCGCGCGCAGCGTGCGCCGCGGCGAATCCCTCTACCGCGCCGGCGACCCGTTCGACAGCCTCTACGCCGTGCGTTCCGGCTCGCTGAAGACCGTCATGGCGCACCGCGACGGCCGCGAGCAGGTCACCGGCCTGCGTCTCGCAGGCGATCCGCTCGGTATCGACGGCATCAGCACCGACATCCACACGTGCAGCGCCGTCGCGCTCGAAGACAGTTCGGTCTGCATCATCCCCTACCCGGCGCTCAAGCATATGTGCCGTGAAACCAGCGCCATGCAGGACCGCCTGCACCGGCTCATGAGCGAACAGCTGATCCGCGAATCGTCGCAAATGATGGTGCTGGGCTCGCTGTCCGCCGACGAACGCGTGGCCGCCTTCCTGCTCGATGTCTCCGAACGTAACGGCCAGCGCGGCTATTCGCACGCCGAATTCAACCTGCGCATGACGCGCGAGGACATGGGCAGCTACCTCGGCATGACGCTCGAAACCGTCAGCCGCACGCTGTCAAGATTTCAAAAGCGCGGCCTGATCGACGCGCAGGGCAAGCTCATCCGCATTATCGATATCGAAGGGCTGCGGCACCTGTAAGGCCTTCGTTCTCCGCGCGCCGCCCTCTATCAGGCGGCGCGCTGCCGTTTACGGCCTCCTGACAGCGTTCAGGCACGCCGCGCCGTCGTCCGAAGTGCATTGGCACAGCGCGTGCGCAGCGGTAGAGTCTCACTCACCGCCCAAGCCAGGAGACTCGCCGCAATGCAGCTCCCGACCACGCCCACGCTCGCCGCCCGCCTCGCCGACGCACGCGCGGCCAGCGACGCGCTCTTCGCCCTCGTCAAGCCCGAATTCCTCTACGAACGCCCGATTCGCGAGCGCCATCGCATCGTGTTCTATATCGGCCATCTGGAAGCGTTCGACCGTAATCTGTTCGATCAGCGCCTGTTCGATCTGCCGTCCGCCGACGCGAAACTCGACCAGTTGTTCGCCTTCGGCATCGATCCCGTCGATGGCGCGCTGCCGACCGACATTCCCTCGGACTGGCCGGGCCTCGACGCCGTGCGCGACTACGCACGCGACGCCCGCACGCGTATCGACGCACGACTCGCCGGACTCGATCTGGCGCCCGACGCGTCCATGCACGACACGCCGGGGCAATTGCTGAACGTCGCGATCGAGCATCGTCTGATGCATGTGGAGACGCTCTCCTACATGCTCCATCAGTTGCCGTTCGAGCAAAAGCAGGCGCCGGACGCCGCGCGCGCGATCGCGGACCACCTCTATGCGGTGACGCCCGAAACGGTGAGCGTGCCGGCCGGCCGCACCGAGCTCGGCATGACGCTCGAACGCGGCCTGTTCGGCTGGGACAACGAATTCGGCGAGGAGCAGGTGGATGTGCCCGCGTTCGAGATCGACCGCTATATGGTCACGAACGGCGCGTTTCTCGATTTCGTGAACGATGGCGGATATCGCCGCCGCGAACTGTGGACCGAGGCCGACTGGGCGTGGCGCGAGGCCGAAGGCATCGAGCATCCGGTGTTCTGGCATCGCGGTGCGCAGGGCTGGCGTCTACGCACGATGTTCGACGATATTCCGCTGCCGCTCGCGTGGCCCGTCTACGTGAGCCACGCGGAAGCGAGCGCCTTCGCGCGCTGGCGCGGCGCGCGGCTGCCGACCGAAGCCGAATGGCAGCGCGCGGCGCACGGCGCGTTGCCCGGCGAAACCGACAACTTCGACTTCCGCAGCTGGGACCCGGTCGCCGTCGACTCGACGCCGGACAGCGCCAGCACCTGGGGCGTCGAGGGCCTATACGGCAACGGCTGGGAATGGACCTCGACGGTGTTCGCTCCGCTGCGCGGCTTCACGCCGTTTCCGTTCTACGAAGGCTATTCGGCCAACTTCTTCGACGGCCAGCACTACGCGATGAAAGGCGGCTCCGCGCGCACCGCGGGCTGCATGCAGCGGCCGACGTTCCGCAACTGGTTTCAGCCGCGTTATCAATACGTGTACGCAGGGTTTCGTTGTGCGAAGGGTTGAGGAAAAAAGCGTGCGTTGACCTGTGAAGGCGCCTTGAGCGGCTTCACTGGCGCAATGCCGTGCCCCCACGTGCCCCAAAATCCTCAAGGCACAAACTCCAGCCTCGCATCATCCTTTCCGCGCGTATTCGATGCAGCCACGTCGAAGTCCGACGCCGTGCCCGCCGCTCCAAAAAGCAGCGCGACGATCTGCCGGGTCGGCACGCTCGCCACGAGTGTGCCGACCTTCCGGGGACGGAACCAGCGACAGCTCACGATTTCATTGCTCGGCTTCGGCCGCGCATCGTCCGGCAGGAGCGTGAAGAACACGTGATGGCGCTTGTTCAGCCCGCCGAACTGGAAAACATAGTCGAGTGCGTGGCCCTCGAGCGAGGTCTCTTCGATGAGTTCACGCGCGGCGGCTTCGAGCGGTGTTTCGCCTCGCGAAATCGTCCCGCCCGGGAGTGACCAGCGCGACCGTCCTCTTTCCACCAGCAGGATCCGGTCACGCTGCCAGCAAACAACGGTAGCTCGCTCTTTCATGTGTCCAGGGCTCGGCTTGGGCGCCGCGTCATTCGAAGCAATAGCTTAAACATATTCGATCGCGCGCACCGCCTCGGCCAGCGCTTGTGCATCAGCCGATTTCGCCGCGCGACTGTTCGTCACAATCGCGGAGATACGCTCGACGGGACACGACACCACCCTGCTGCGCACGCCGATTTTCGAGTAGTCCGCCAGGATGAGCGTTTGCTTCGCGTTGCGGCTCATGGCATCGGCCATTTCCGCCTCTTCCTGGACAAAGCTCGTCGCGCCATGCACCGCATCCACGCCGACCGGCGACAGCAAGGCGATATCGGCGTGAAAGCGATGCACCTCGGCAATCGCCGCGCCGCCATACGTGGCGCCAACCGATGCATTGAATGCGCCGCCAAGCAGATGCACGGCATGGCCGCCCGACTTCGCGGCGCGCTCGCCCGCCAGTTCGTTGGCGACGGCCACCGAGTTCGTGACGATGTGCAGACCGCTCAGCGAAGCGAGGGCATCGGCAAGAATCGCCGTCGTGGTGCCGGCGTCGATGAACAACGTCTGTCCGCTGCCGATATGCGCGAGCGCACCGCGCGCGAGCGCACGCTTTTCCTTCACGCGAATGCCCGCGCGCACGCTGATCGGCAATTCGCTCTCCACGAACATCGCGCCGCCATGCACGCGGCGGATTTCGCCCGCCGTGTCGAGCTCGACGAGATCGCGGCGAATCGTTTCGCGCGAGACGCCGAGCGCCTCCGTCATATGATCGACCGACACAGTGCCGTGCGCCTTCAACAGCGCGCGAATGCGGCGATATCGCTCCTCAACCAGCATGGACTGTCTGCCCCCTCATCGCTTGTCCCCTCATCGCTTGTCCCCTCATCGCTAATCCGGCTCCGTTTGCGCGCTCAAAGACGGCGCGTGATCTCGAGGATCTGCGCATGCAGTTCGGGCGTGGCCGCCGCGATGATGCGCCCGTCACTGCCCATGCCCACCGTGCGGCCCTGCCAGTCCGTCACGCGTCCGCCCGCGGCCTCCACGACCGGCACGATAGCCAGGTAGTCGTAAGGCTGCAAGCCCGCTTCGACGACGGCGTCGACGTAGCCCGCCGCGACCATCGCGTAACTGTAGCAATCGCCGCCGAACCGGCGGCTCGCGGCGGCGCGGCTCACCGCTTCGAACACCGCCAGTTCGGCTGCATCGAAGATGTCGGGCGAGGTGGCGTAGACGTGCGCCGCCGCGAGCCGCGTGCAGCCGCTCGTGCGCAGCGTTGCGCCCTGCCCGTCGCACGCGCCCCGTATGCCGCCGATCCAGCGCTCGCCGGTCACCGGCGCATCGATGATGCCCAGCACCGGCTCGCCGTCGCGCAGCAGCGCGAACAGCGTGCCCCAGATCGGCCAGCCCGTCACGAAACTGCGCGTGCCGTCGATCGGATCGATCACCCACACATATTGCGCGTCGGTGCGCTCGCGCCCGTGTTCCTCGCCGAAGATGCCATGCGCGGGAAAGCGCTGCGCGAGCCGCGCGCGGATATGCGCCTCGATCTCGCGGTCGGCGATGGTCACGGGGCTCTCGTCCGACTTGGTTTCGATGTCGAGTTTCTTGCGGAAATAGCTCAGCGAAATCTCGCGTGCCTCGTCGGCGAGCTGCACCGCAAATGCCTCGCATTCGCGCAGCACATCGTCGCTTTCCTGACTCATCTTGAATGCCCTTTTCTGGGGCAGCGCTGACGCTGCCGTGATGTGAACAGTGTGGCAAAACCTCCGCGCCCAGGGCGCGAAAGGCTCGCTTTCGTGGTGTCGCCATCATGGCAGCAGATATTTTTGATTGCTAGACCCAATGCCAATATTCTGCAAATATCCACAAAACCACACAGCGCAAACACACGGTTCGACACAGACGGCAACGCGCGCCTTGTGACCTTGTGGGGTTCCTTTCTTCGGTCGCCTCTCACTCATTCAGGAAGATCGCAATGCGTATCCGCAAGACACTGACTTCGCTTTTTGCCCTCGGGCTGCTCTCGTGCACGATCTCGAACGCGGCTCAGGCCGGGCAGATCACCGTGTATTCCGCGCTGGAAAGCGACGAAATCGCCACGTATCTGGCCGCCGCGAAAAAAGCGATGCCCGACGTGCAGGTCAACGTGCTGCGTCTGTCCACGGGCGACCTGGCCGCGCGCATGATCGCCGAGTCCGGCGCGCCGCACGCGGACGCGGTCTGGGGCGAAGCGCTCACGAATCTGCTCGATCCCCGCATCGCGGGCCAGCTCGCGCCGGTGAGCGGCAAGAACGTGTCGAGCCTGCCGAAGCAGTTCCGCGATCCGGCCGGCAAATGGTTCGCCGCGACCGGCTACATGGCCGCGCTCTGCGTGAACACCGACGCGCTCGCCGCGAAGAAGCTGCCCATGCCGACTTCGTGGGAAGACCTCGCCAAACCGGTCTACAAGGGCAACGTGGTGATGCCCGACCCGGCTTCGTCGGGTACGGGCTATCTGCAAATCGCGGCGATCCTGCAAGGCGCGGGCGAGGACAAGGGCTGGCAGATCCTCAAGGGTCTTGGCGCGAACGTCGCGCAGTTCACGCCATCGGGTTCGCAGCCGTGCAAGCTCGCGCGCACCGGCGAATATGCGGTGGGCGCATCGTTCGCGTTCGTCGCCATGCAGTCGATCAAGGCCGGATTTCCGGTGAAGATGGTGATTCCGTCGAAGTACGTGGGTTACGAACTCGAAGGCTCGGGCATGCTGAAGAGTTCGACGCATCAGGCCGATACCGAGCGCTTCCTCGAATGGGTCGCCTCGCCCGACGCCGCGAAGCTCTATCAGCAATACAAGGAAATCGTCACGACGCCGGGCATCAAGCCGACGCCCGAGCAGATCGCCGAAGGCCTGCCCGCCGATGTTTCCAGGGTGCTGTACCCGATGGACTTCGCCGCGTCCGCGAAGATGCACGATGCGGTGCTCAAGCGCTTCAAGACCGACGTGATGCATTAAACCGTCGCGCATTCCCGCAGTCCGTTTCATGCCCGGCGCAACGCCGGGCAACCTCGCCTGGCCACTCAGGGAAGTCACCCATGCATCTCACCGTCTCCGATCTCTTCAAGACTTTTGCCGGGCACGTCGCGCTCGAACGCATTCATTTCGACGTGCAGGAGGACGAGTTCGTCTGCCTGCTGGGTCCGAGCGGCTGCGGCAAGACCACCCTGCTGCGCATCATCGCCGGCCTGCTCGACGCCGATGGCGGCAGCGTCACGATGGGGACGCGCTCGCTGCTGGAGATGCCCGCGCGCGAACGCGGCTTCGGCATCGTGTTCCAGTCCTACTCGCTGTTTCCGAACATGACGGTCGCGCAGAACATCGGTTATGGCATGAAGATACGCGGCGTGCCGCGCACGCAGATCGAGGCCCGCTGCAAGGAGCTGCTCGAACTGATTCGCCTGCCGCATCTCGCCGGGCGCTATCCGGGCCAGCTTTCGGGCGGTCAGCAGCAACGCGTCGCGATCGCGCGCGCGATCGCCGTCGATCCCTCGCTGCTCCTGCTCGACGAACCGCTTTCCGCGCTCGATGCCCAGGTGCGCGTCGAAATGCGCCGGGAAATTCACGACGTCCAGCGCCGTCTGCGCATTCCCACCATCATGGTGACGCACGACCAGGAAGAGGCGCTCACGCTCGCCGACAAGATCATCTGCATGAATCACGGCCGCATCGAGCAGATCGGCTCGCCGCGCGAGCTGTACGAGCGGCCGCGCACGCGCTTCGTGGCGAGCTTTATCGGCACCTCGAATCTGTTGCCGGCGACGTGGGTGCGCGATGCGTTCCCCGCCTTGATGGCGCATCATCCGGGCGGCGCCGATACGGCATTCGAAGCGTGCGTACGTCCCGAGGATCTCACCGTGTCGCCGGGCGCGCACAATGAAGGCGCGAGCGCCCGCGTGATCGACTCGACTTTTCTGGGCAGCACGACGCGCATCCGCGTGCACTGGTGCGGGCGCGAACTGCTCGCCGAGCAGCCGCGCGGCCTGCCGATGGAAGCGGGCACGCCGGTCACTCTTTCCGTGGCCAACGATCGCTGCGCATGGGTGGCGGCATGAGCGCCTCGCTTGCCGCCACGAATCGTCCGCGCGTCGAGCGCACGGGCCGCGCGATGGGCGCCGTGCTGCGCGTCGCGATGGTCGTGGTGCCGCTCGCCTGCCTCGCGCTGTTCTTCCTCTATCCGCTTGCAGTCATCGCGTGGCACAGCCTCCTGAACGGCGACGCGCGATTGGGCGTGGGCAATTACGTCGCGCTCTGGCGCACGCCCGGCATGCTCGAAGCGGCGTGGCACAGCCTCGTCCTGAGCGCCGCGACGACGCTCGTGAGCATCGTGCTCGGCTTCATGATCGCGTTCACCTTGCAGCGCTCGCGTCTGCCCGCGCCGAACGCGATCCGCGCGACGCTGTTGCTGCCGATGCTCGCGCCTTCGCTGATGCAAGGCCTCGGCATGCTGTTCCTGCTCGGGCGCAACGGCCTCGTGCACAAATGGACCGGCTGGGACGTCGAAATCTACGGTTTCTGGGGACTTCTGATCGCCGACGTGATCTACGCGTTGCCGCAGGCCGTGCTGATTATCGGCGCGGCGCTCGCACAATCGGACGCCCGCTACTACGATGCCGCCGACGTGCTCGGCGCACGACGCTGGCAGCAATTCTTCGCCCTCACCTTGCCAAATGCGCGTTTTGGCCTGCTGTCCGCGGCCTTCGTTGTATTCACCGTAACGATCACCGACTTCGGCAATGCGGTAGTGATCGGCGGCAATTATCACGTGCTCGCCACGGAGATCTATAACCAGGTGTCCGGGCAGATGAATTTCGGCATGGGCGCGGCCGTCGGCATGGTCTTGCTGCTGCCATCGCTCGCCTCGGTGTATATCGAGCGCATCGCTTCGCAACGGCAATTCGGCGGCGCATCGGAGAGCCGCGTACCGGTGACGCCGCGCGCGAATCGCCTGCGTGACGCGCTGCTCGGCGTCGGTTGCCTGCTCACGCTGTTGCCGATCGCCGCGTCCGTCGCGACCGTGGTCTTTGCGAGTTTTGTGCGCTTGTGGCCGTACCGCCTCGAACTCACACTCGCCAACTACGGGGGCGAATTGTCGGGCGGATATGGCGCGATCGTCACGTCGCTGGAAATCTCGCTCGCGGCGGCCGCGCTGGGCGTGCTGCTGTTGTTCTCGCTGAGCTATGGCGCGCGCCGCATGCCGGGCGCGGTGTCGCGACTGATTTACACCGTGTCCGTGCTGCCGGCCGCCGTGCCGGGAATGGTCGTGGGACTCGCCTATATTCTCGCGTTCAACAGCGGCCCGCTGGCGACATGGCTCTACGGTAGCGCCACCGTGATCGTGCTCTGCAACTTCTACCACTATCACACGCAGGGCTTTCTCACGATGAGCACGGGCTTGCGCGCGGTGCCGGCGGCGCTCGAAGAAGTCGTGGATTGCCTGGGCGGCGGCCTGCGCCATGCGCTTCAGGACGCCGTGCTGCCCTTCATCGCCGCAACGGCTGTGAGCGTGTTTTTCTTTCTGTTCATGCGCTCGATGGTGACGCTCTCGGCTGTCGTCTTTCTCGTGACGCCCTCGCTGAATCTCGCTTCGGTGGCCGTCATGCAACTTGATGAAAACGGCTTCGTTTCGCAAGCCGCCGCTTACTCCACGTGCATCATGGTCGTGACGTCGCTTGCCCTTGGTCTGATGCGTCT
Organism: Paraburkholderia sp. SIMBA_027; assembly: GCF_046535315.1. Lineage (NCBI taxonomy): Bacteria > Pseudomonadati > Pseudomonadota > Betaproteobacteria > Burkholderiales > Burkholderiaceae > Paraburkholderia > Paraburkholderia sp. SIMBA_027. The sequence goes on along the minus strand of NZ_JAWRWY010000002.1, from coordinate 95,849 downwards.
TGCGATGAAGCGCGTGATGCTGCGACGCGACGTCGTGCGCTGAGAGGTGAATCGCCGTGGCCAGGCTGCGGCTCGTCGTGTCGACGCGTGTAAGCCCTTCGCAACACCTCACACCGACCCACGACGGCAGACGAGTCGCCTACGTCCTGGGCGCCGTTCGCAGCGGCGCGGCGTCGAGCCTGAAACTGAACGTCGCGCCGCGCTGATCCCGCTCGATCAGCTCGATCACGCTGCCGTGCAGTTGCAGCATCCGCTGCACGATCAACAGACCGAGGCCGCCCTGGCGACGTGCGTCGCCTGAGCTGAATGCACGCCTGAACAGATTCGCGCGAAGTTCGGGCGCGATGCCCGGCCCGGTATCGCTCACGACCACCCTCACCTTGCTATCCTCGCCGGCCAGCTCGACGCTGACCTCGCCGCCTTCGGGCGTATGGCGGATCGCGTTATCGAGCAGATTGGTCAACACGCGTTCGGTCATGGCGAGATCGGCGCAAACGGCAGGCAAACGCGGCGGGACCACAGCTCGCAAGCGGATCCGGCGCGCCTGCGCCGCAAGCTCGAACTTCTGGAACACGTCCTGCACGACATCCGCGAGGGGAAACGTCTCCAGCGTGAGCTGGACGTTCTCATGTTCGAGGCGCGCCAACTCGAACAGCGATTGAGCCAGCCGTCCCACCTTCGCACTCTGGGTCAGCGCGATCGCCAGATAGCGGCGACGCTCGACGCCTTCGAGCGTGTCGTCCTTCAGCGACAAGGTTTCGAGGTAGCCATGCAGCGACGTGAGCGGCGTGCGCAAATCGTGCGAGATCGTCGCGAAGAGTTCGCGGCGCTCCTGGTCCTGACGTTTGAGCTCGCGCCACTGCATGCCGATGCGCTCGACCATCTGCGCAAACGTGCGTTCGAGAATGGCGATCTCGTCGCGTGTTCCCGTGTGCGCCGCCGGGCGACTCAGCACGAGCGGCACCGGCTCCGAGCCCGCCTGGATCGACGCGTCGATCCGGCTCACGCTGTCGGTCAGACGGCGCAAGGGGCGCGTGATCAGACCAAACGCGATCAGACCGGCGAACAGGCCGAGCGACGCAACCACGGCCATCAAACCAAGCGTCGTGCGCAGCACCGTGCTGTGCGCGAGCCGCGTCGCCAGCGCATCGCGCGCTTCGCCGATCAGCACGACATAGATATACCCCGCCAGCCGCCCGTCGGCGCCCGGGACAACGGCGGCGCTGAACACCTTCTTCGCATCCACGCTGCGCGGATCGTCGCCGAGAATCGGCAACGCGTCATTGGCGAGAAAGCGCTGCACCGGTTGCAGATCGACGCGCGTGCGCCGGATGTGTCCCGGCGGCGCGTCGTCGCCGGTGATGCGGCCGCTGGCGTCGAGCAGGTAAACCTCGACACTGGGATTCACCGCCATCAGTTGTCCGAACAAGGTGCGTAACGCGGCGGGCCTCGGGCCGTCCGCGCCCATGAGCGCCGAGCTATGCGCAATGTGGGACGCGAGGTCGTGCGACAAGGCCTGGATGACCTCCTGATCGTGCAGATCCGACGCCCGTATCTGCAACCACGCCGACGCCCCGCAGCACGCGAGCAGCAACGCCGAGAACACGACGGATATCCGCTGCGTCAACGACAGTCTCACGGCGCGTCTCCTTGTCCGCTGTTGCGAGGCGCGGCATTGCCGGACGTCGATGGCGTGAGCGGGTCGAATTTGTAGCCGCGTCCCCACACGGTCAGGATACGGACCGGTTGTGCGGGATCGGCTTCGATCTTGGTGCGCAGGCGATTGATGTGCGTGTTGACGGTGTGCTCGTAGCCTTCATGCTGATACCCCCACACGGCGTTGAGCAGTTCCATGCGCGAGAACACCTTGCCCGGGTGGCGCGCGAAGTGATAAAGCAGGTCGAATTCACGCGGCGTCAGCTCGATGCGCTTGCCGTCGACCTGCGCTTCGCGCGTCACGGGATCGATCGAAAAACCGCCCAGCATCAGCGTGCCGCCTTCGAGCCGCACATCCTTCGCCATCGCCTCGACTCGGCGCAGCAGGGCCTTCACGCGCGCGACGAGCTCCAGCACCGAAAAGGGCTTGGCGAGGTAGTCGTCGGCGCCGAGTTCGAGGCCCAGAATGCGATGCACCTCGCTCGAGCGCGCGCTCGTAATAATGATTGGCGTGTAGCGCGTCATCGCCCGCGCGCGGCGGCAGATTTCCAGGCCGTCGACGCCCGGCAACATCAGGTCGAGGATCAAGGCGTCCCAACCGCCCTGCTCCAGCAGACGCAGCCCTTCGGCGCCGTCGGCGCTGTGCACGACCTCGTAATGCTCGTCGCGCAGATGCAGCATGAGCACGTTGGCGATATCCGCGTCGTCCTCGACGATGAGTACGCGTTTGGTCTGATCCATGGGGTTTTCGGTTCCCGGCGCGGCGCGCTCCGATGAAAGATCCGGATTAAATCGCTCATTGTGCAGAAAATTCCGGCCCGGAGTTATCACATTTAATTTTACTTTTCGTGAGGACTTCGAGATCGGCGGCTACCTATGCTTCGTGTAACGAACACGGAGAACCTCATGAATACTCGTAGACGCCTGTTGCTATCCGGCGGCGGCGCGCTCGCCGTCATGGCCGCGCTCGGTCAATGGCGCGCGAAGGCCGCCCAGCCCGCCGGCGGCGCGATGGCCATGCGTGCGGCGTCCGGCGCCGCCGGGCATTTCGCCGTGGAGCATACCGAAGCCGAATGGCGCAAGCGCCTCACGCCCGCCCAATACGAGGTGCTGCGCAATGCGGGGACGGAGCGCGCCTTCACCAGTCCGCTCAATCACGAGCACCGCAACGGCACGTTCGCGTGCGCGGGTTGCGCGGCGAACCTGTTCGCCTCGAGCACGAAATTCGACAGCGGCACCGGCTGGCCGAGTTTTTACGCGCCGCTGCCGCACGCCGTGATCGAGCGCGAGGATCTCTCGTTCGGCATGGCCCGCACCGAAGTGCTGTGCAGTCGTTGTGGCGGCCATCTCGGGCACGTTTTCGACGACGGCCCGAAGCCGACCGGCCTGCGCTACTGCATGAACGGCGTCGCCATGACCTTCACGCCCCACGCGGCCTGAGCGCGTCGATCGATCCGCTATCGCTTCTTCCAACACCATCATGTTACTCATCACCCTGGCGTATCTCGGCGGCGTGCTCACCATCCTGAGCCCCTGCATCCTGCCCGTGCTGCCCTTCGTGTTCGCCCGCGCCGATCAACCCTTCGTGCGTTCCGGCCTGCCGCTGCTCGGCGGCATGGCCGCGACCTTCGCGGCGGTCGCCACGCTCGCCGCCGTGGGCGGCGGTTGGGTCGCCCAGGCCAACGAATATGGCCGCTGGCTCGCGATCGTGCTGCTGGCCGTCTTCGGCATCACGCTGCTGAGTCCGCGCCTCGCCGGGCGCATCATGCAACCGCTCGTGAACGTCGGCAACCGGCTGACCGAAACGACGCAGCAGGCGCGCGCGCCCGGCGTCGGCGCCTCGTTCCTGCTCGGCATCGCGACGGGGCTGTTGTGGGCGCCCTGCGCGGGCCCGATTCTCGGCCTGATCCTGACCGGCGCCGCGCTGCAAGGCGCAAGCATCGGCACGACTCTGCTGTTGCTGGCCTATGCGGCCGGCGCCGCGACGTCGCTGGCCGTCGCGCTGCTGCTGGGCGGACGGGTCTTCGCCGCCATGAAGCGCTCGCTGGGCGCGGGCGAATGGATCCGGCGCGGGATTGGCGTGGCGATGCTCGCCGGCGTCGCCGCCGTGGCGCTCGGGCTGGACACGGGCGTCCTCACACGCATTTCGCCGGTCGCGACCGGCGGACTGGAGCAGCATCTCGTCGATACCTTCGCACCGTCGAAACACGGCGCGATGGCGATGAGCGGCGCGGTCAATTCGTCGGAATCGTCGATTGGCGCACAGACCACCCAGACCGCGCAGACCACGAATACGCCGACCGGGCGCGCGGATAGCGAAAACACGATGGCGGCAGGCGCGATGGCGGCCAACGGCGGCGCGATGATGCGCGCCGCCGACGCCCTGCGCCCGGCGACGACGACACTGCCGGTGCTCGGCCAGTTGCCGCCGCTCGACGGCGCCGTCCAATGGTTGAATTCGCCGCCGCTGACGGCTCAGGCCTTGCGCGGCAAGGTAGTGATCGTCGACTTCTGGACGTATTCGTGTATCAACTGCCTGCGCTCGCTGCCGTACGTCAAGGCGTGGGCCGGCAAGTATCGCGATCTGGGGCTCGTCGTAATTGGCGTGCATGCGCCCGAATTTGCCTTCGAGCGCAACATCGACAACGTGCGCAAGGCCGTGCACGACCTCGGCGTCGACTATCCGGTGGCGATCGACAACCGCTACGCGATCTGGCGCGCGTTCGACAACCAGTACTGGCCGGCCCATTATTTCGCCGATGCCCAGGGACGGATTCGCTACCAGCATTTCGGTGAAGGCGACTATGACCAGTCCGAGCGCGTCATTCAGCAACTGCTCGTGGAAGCGGGCCACCCCGAGGCCATAAATGTGCCGATCGGTCTGGGCGGCGCCGCGGAGCGCGGCGTGCAGATGCAAGCCGACAATGCGGATATGCGTTCGCCGGAAACCTATATCGGCTTCGAGCGTGCCGAAGGCTTCGCGTCGCCGGGCGGCTTCGCCCAGGACCGGGCCCGCGACTATCGCGCGCCCTCGCATCCCGAGCTCAACCACTGGGGACTCGCGGGCGAATGGAGCGTCGGCGCGGAGCACGCCACGCTGGCAACGCCGGGCGGCGAAATCGTCTACCGCTTCCACGCGCGAGACCTTCATCTGGTGCTGGGCCCCGGGCCTGACGGCAAACCCGTGCGCTTTCGCGTGACAGTGGACGACAAGGCGCCGGAGCACGCACACGGCAGCGACGTTGCGCCGGACGGCGTCGGCGTGATTACGCAGCAGCGTCTCTATCAACTCGTCCGCCAACCCGGCGACGTGGCCGATCACACCTTTGCGATCCAGTTTCTCGATCCGGGCGTGCAGGCCTTCGCATTCACTTTCGGTTAATCGCCCAACCCACCACGTTCGCCGGGCGCGCTTCGCGCCGGCAAGGATGACATCGTGAAACCGCTTTTCATGCACTCCACCCGATTCGCCCGTTACGGCGCCGCGGCTATCGCATTGCTTGCCGTCGCGCTCTGGCAGCGCAGCGCCCATTCCGACGAACGCGCCGTCTCGATTCCCGCACCGGTTCAGGACGAGCATCCGAATGGCGTTCACCCGGAAACCGCCGTCGTGGCGGGAGGCTGCTTCTGGGGCGTCCAGGGCGTGTTCGAACATGTGCGCGGCGTCACGCAGGTGGCGTCCGGTTACACCGGCGGCGCGGCCGATACGGCCCAATACGAACGCGTCAGCGACGGCGATACCGGCCACGCAGAATCGGTGCGGATTACTTTCGACCCCACCGTGATCAGCTACGGCAGGATTCTGCAGGTGTTCTTTTCGGTCGCCCACGATCCGACCGAACTCGACTATCAGGGCCCGGACCACGGCAGCCAGTATCGCTCGGCGATCTTCCCGACGAATCCGCAACAACGCAACGTGGCGCAAGCCTATATCGCGCAATTACAGGGCGCACATGTTTTTTCGAGCCCGATTGTGACGCGCATCGAGACCTTCAAGGGCTTTTATACCGCCGAGGATTACCACCAGAACTTTCTCGCTCTTCATCCCGATTACCCCTATATCGCGATTAACGACATGCCGAAGGTCAATGCACTGAAGAATCTGTTCCCCACGCTTTATCGAACCCAGCCGGTTCTGTTTCAGGCCGCCGCACACTCCCCGTCATAGCCGCGCGGGTAAAGCGGAGAGATTCCGGATTAGTGAAGCGGCGATTAACCAATACTTTTTAATGTATAGTCACCCGTGTGTTGAGGACACAACGCGTTCTCCATTGCGCCAGGCTAACTATCACTCTCGACGATTAACCTATGTCTCTGACGTAGCATGCAGGCGTTCCCTTTCGTTGCCGAATCCGCCGCGCACGGCGGACCGCACAGCCAGGCGCCGGACTTCGCCCACAATGACCTGTTCCTGTCGGCGCCTATTCCGATCATGGTGGAGGACTGGTATCGCGTCTACCTGGCGATCCAGGCAATACGCGACCAGGGTGTCACGAATCTCGACGACTATTTCGATGCCCACCCCCACGCGATCGACGAGTTGCGTGGACTCCATTCGTTCGTTGAGGCAAACCACGCCGTGCTGGAGCTGTTCGAGGCCAGTTCAAAAGAGGGCTTTTTCGACGCCGCCCGGAAGCTGCTGCCAGCGAATCGCGAAAGCAACATTGTCGTCTATCGGGCGATGCTCGACGGCAGTTCGGCATGTCAAGGCGAGCGCACGCTCGTCACCTTCAAGGGCAAGGAGGTGCCAATCGTCTGGCGCTGCTCGCTGCCCCGCGACGCAGAAGGTTATCGGCGGCTCTGCTTTTATGCTTTCGATGTGACGGAGCAAAAGGAAAACAACGATCGATTGCAGGCACTCCGCGCAGAGATGGCGCGTGCTGCACGCGTGTCCTTATTCGGCGAACTTTCGGCATCGATACTGCACGAGATCACTCAACCGCTCTCGGCCGCCAGTACCTATGCGGATGCCGCTGCCCGTTGGCTGACTCGCGACATACCGGACGTCGAAGAGGCTTTCTCGTCGATTCAGAATGCGGCGCGCTGGGCGCGCGATGCTACCGATATCTGCCGGAAAATGCGCGGATTTCTTGGCAAGGTTCCCGTGCAATCCATTTGCGCGCCCGCCAGCCAGGCAATAGATGCCGCGCTTTTTCTCGTTTCGCCGGAAGCCAATGCAAAGGAGATTACCGTTGCACGGCGAATTGCCGACGACGCCACCATTTTCGCCGATCCCGTTCAGATTCAGCAGGTGCTGGCCAATCTTCTGTTGAATGGCATTCACGCAATCGATTCGAGCCGTTCGACCATTCGATCCTTGTCGCTATCGGTCCGGCGCATTGACAACGGTGAAACGCTATTCGAAGTCTGCGATTCGGGCTCGGGCATGAGCAGCGAGACGCTGGACTCGCTATTTCAACCGTTCTTCACGACCAAAGTCGACGGCATGGGCATGGGCCTCGCAGTGGCCCGGTCGATCATCGACGCGCACGGCGGCCGTATCTGGGTCGAAAGCTCCACGGCCGCCGGCACGTGCTTCCGTTTCACGGTCCCCACGACGGCCGTCGACGGCACCCATCGATAAACCCTGGATGACGAAAGCAGTCCATTCACCACTCGATGCGCCGCGGGCGACCGACCCAGCGCACGACGCAAGGCCTCACACACCCATGCATTCTCCCGCGACGCTTTTCGCAACCGAAACCGGCAGCGGCGTCTGCGTCATGTTCATTCATGGCTGGACGTGCGACTCCCATGACTGGATGTGGCAGTTGCCGTACTTCGAAACCCGGTATCGCGTGATCGCAGTCGACTTGCGCGGGCATGGCCGATCGGAGGTGACGCCGCCAGGCACGTATGCGCCCTCGCACTACGTCGCGGACCTCGAAGCCTTCATGACGACGCATTACCCGGGCCAACGATTCGTGCTCGTCGGGCACTCGATGGGCGCGCAGATCGCCGCGCGGCTTGCCGCACAACGCCCGGATCTGGTCGGCGCGGTTGTCTCGGTGGACGGATCACTGGGTGTATCGAATGCTGCCGCCGATTTCCTTGCAAAGACCACGCACGATCTGGAAACGGGTGACGCCCGCGAGTTGGCGCCGGCGCTGTTCACGCTCCTCTACGATCGCGACACCGACCCGGCACTGAAGTGCTGGCACGCGCGGCGCGTGCGAGGCATGCCCTTGCATGTCGTTCGCGATTCGTTTGGACCGCTTTATTTCGGCGACGATCAGATCGGCATGGGAGAAGCGAGCGCGGCGTTCTGCCGAAGCCTCGCCACGCCCGTCTATCACCTGAGCCGCGATGCGGAGCAAGCCGAACACATGCGCGCCTGGTTTGCACATCCGAAGTCCAAAGTCGAGGCGTGGTCCGATACCGGACATTGGATCATGCAGGACCGCAAGGACGAGGTGAATCATGCCATCGCGGCCTGGCTCGACGACGTCACAGCAGACTGGAACTGAGCCGCCAGATCCGACGGCCACACGGTGACCGCTGGCGCACCCGATTCAATGGATGCGCCAGCCAGACGGCGCACAGCGCGGACATTCAAACGCGCGCCGCCGGGATCAACGAAGGCCGCGCCACATCATTCCGTGGGTCTGGACGGATTCCACAGCTTGATCTTCGCGTGTTTCTCGTAGCCCTTTCCATGCGGATAGCTAACCAGTTCCAGTTCCGATCCCCACGGCGAGCGAAAGTGCACCCACGTTTCGCCTTCCGTATCGCCCGAGGACATCGTGACCGGATCGCCCAGCACGGTGATGCCCCGCGACTTCAGATAGGCGACCGCGCCCGCGATATCGTCGGTATAAAACGCAATATGCGATGCGCCGATATCTTCCGCCTTCGGCATCTCATTGCTGCCCTTTGAGTTGCGATACTGGAACAGCTCGATATTGGAGCCTGTGCCACAGCGGATCATGGCAATGTCGACGCTATCGGCGCGCGGCACGAAACCACCCGACATATGGGTCAGATCGAACGGTCCAATGTGCGTAACCGGCACACAGCCGAACGTGTCGGAGAAAAACGCCTCGGCTTGCGCGAGATCCGGCACGCTGACGCCCACGTGATCGACACCGACCGCTTTCACCCCGGCGGCATGCGCGCCTGCCCCGCCTAGCAGAGCCAGTGCGGCCAGAACATTGGGGATGAACTTCTTCATGATGCCTTTTCCTTCTTTCATTTGCGATTGAGAAAGACGCGCGCGCTCGCGAGCTTGCCGTCCTTGATGGTGAAAATGTCTTCGCCGCGCACCAGATTCGGGTTGTCGCGCGGACCGTAACCCCAGGTGACCCGGCCCAGGCCGTGATTCCACGCGATCGGGTCGGGCGTGAACACAAAGCCCTCGTGGCTGCCTCGCAACTGTTCGATCAAGCGGCCAACCGCTTCATAGCCGGTTGCCACGCCGGATTCGTCGGCGACGAAGAAATGGTGCGAATACACCAGCGGAAACTTCGCGGCACGGCTGGTGGGATTGGGGTCGTTCCAGATCTCGAAGTGCAGATCAATCAGATGCTGCGCGTCACGGGCGTCTTGATCGCGGGCTTCCATACGCGTCGTTTCCTCTGAGTGTGCGACGCAGGGTGCCACGTAAAACGTAGCGCCCGACGCCATAAGAGCCGTGATAAAAACAACCCGGCGAATCATGTTTTGCATAGCTCGATCGGTTCTCTTCTTTTCAAACGGAAGCGAGATTACCGATGCAGCGCCACGCAGTCCTTGCTGGCGGATTAATTGTTCTTAAGCGTCGACTGCGTCGATCGGCACTGCGTATGTTCACGGTCGACGCACCAATCGCCCGGGTTTTAAATGTCCAGATCGTGGGACGCAAAAGCCTGGCGTGTTTCAACGATGCTTAAACGCACGTGAGCAATTAATCAGGCAATTCGCTGGAGCAACGTCTACTTATACTTTTGTATAACGCCAGCCATGCAATGAAGGCGGCGATTCCCCAGGATTTCCGTCGCGAAATGCAAGGATGGCTGGCCAAAATTGCAACGCTTCACCACGCGCCGCGCGCGCCGGCCGTGGGCGCAGCGGCGCATCCTGAGTGCGTTTAACACTTAAGGACTATGGACCCATTCACCTTGAGGAAATAGCATCGGTACAGTCAATCGACCATTGCCGCTTTTTAACGCCCGGCAATCGTCGAACAGCGACACAAACGACACTCCAACGACTTAACCGCTAGTGAGCCGAACATGTACACGTTCGACCGGGTCAGCGTCTGTCTTGAAAGCCGCGAGGTGTTCCTCGGCGGCCAGCGGCATTCGCTCAGCACGCGCGCGTTCGACATCCTTGAACTGTTAATCAACGCTCGCGGGCGTCTCGTCACCAAGGACGAAATCATGCGCGTCGTCTGGCCGCGGACTTTTGTCGTCGACAATAATATCCACGTCCATGTCTGCGAATTGCGCAAGCTTTTCGGCGGCAAGCACGGATGGATTCGCACAGATTCCGGGCGCGGCTATCGCCTGACGCCGCCTGAACCGCGCGAGCGCGAGCCACGCACCGCGTCTCCCGAATTCACGGCGCCCCATGCGCTGGTCGGCCGCGAACGCGAGCTTGCGGAACTGCACGCGCTTGTCGACAGCGAGGCGCTGTTGACGCTGGTCGGTGCGCCAGGCATCGGCAAAAGCAGTCTCGCGCGCGAACTCGTGCGTGAGCGCGCGAGCACCGGCGATATGCGAACTTTCTTCATCGATCTGGCCGACGCGGCGCCCGGGACCTCGGTGGTGGGCGCGCTCGCCACGGCATTCGGACTGCCCTTGCCGCACGACCGAGCGGCGATCGTCGCCACTGTCGCGCAGCGCCCCGCGCTCATCGTGTTCGATGGCTGCGATCGATTCATCGATGAAGTCGCGTCCCTTTGTCAGACGTTGTCGACGTTCGGCACACGGATTCAACTCGTCGCGACCAGCCGCGAGCCGCTCCAGATCTCCGCCGAACGGACGTGGCGGGTGCCGCCCCTCGGCACCCCCGACGCCGCAGGAAGCGACGCCGACGTGGCCGGTGCACCGGCCGTGCGCCTTTTCATGCAGCGTCTGCAAGAGACGCTACAGGAGACGATCGGAGACGGCGCGCGGCAAACGGGCGAACACGGACAGAACCTGCTCAATGTCGTCGCGTCGCTATGCAGGCGCGTCGGCGGCAACCCGCTCGCACTCGAAGTGGCGGCTGCGCGCGCCGCCACGCTGGGACCATTAGGCATGCTTGAACTGACCGATGAGCAATGGCTGGTTCTCGGCAATGCGAGACGCGACGCGCCCGCGCGCCATCGCTCGCTGGCAGCGGCTTATGCGTGGAGCTGCGCGCGACTCGCCGCGCAAGAATGCAGCGCGCTCTCCCGGCTCGCAGCGCTGCCCGACAGCTTTACGATCGAAACGGCTTGCGCGATCGCCGGACACGGCGCGCTCGACAACGAACAAATGCTGGACGCGTTGGCGTCGCTGGTTTCGAAGTCGCTCGTCGAAGTTGAAACGACATCGCATCTCAACGGACGGCGCTATCGTCTGCCGCATACTTTGCGAGCATTTATGCACAGCTTGCCGGTGGCCGGGGTTTCGCAACCAGGCGAAGCCAGTCAGGCAGAAGACGCTGCCATCGTGGTCGAGTTCGCACCGCGTCCGCGCGAGGAAGCGGCAATCGATTCGTTGCACACGCCGCCGGTTTGCGCCTCCCGTTCGTTTACCGACCACCCAGCAATCGCCCACACCGCAATCGCCCACGCGGATGTCGCCGTTCCGGTTGTCCCGTTACGCCCAGGAAAGTCGCCCGTGCACGGCGCGTCGCCGCCACGACGCGACCGCCGAGTCGCGCGCGAGCCGGCAAATCACCTGCATCAGCGAACCTGCGACGGACGTGCGAAAATCGCCGCAAGCTGCCGTGTGCCGAGCGTGTTCTGTCTCGCGCAGGGCAAGCGACGCACACAACGAGAACGCTCCTGATCCCATGGCAATCACCACGGCGTGGACAGGCACCGGCATCGACGCCACACCGTCCGCATACCTTGGGGAGAGCAACGTGGAACTGCACGTGAGTTCGGCACAAGAGTACGCACAAGCGCAAACACACCCCGAAGCCTGCGCGCCCACCACCGACGCCGCCAGCGCCGAATGGCGCATCTGCCGCCGCCTTGCGTGGCAAACCCTGCCGGTACTTGTCTTCACGTACCTCGCCGCGTACATCGATCGCGTCAACGTCAGTTTCGCGGCACTACAACTGAATGGCCAGCTCGGTTTTTCCGATGCGGTATTCGGCTTCGGCGCGGGCGCCTTTTCGCTCGGCTACGTCGTATTCGAAGTGCCCAGCAACATGATTCTTCAGTACGTCGGCGCGCGCCGCTGGCTTACACGCATCATCGTCTCGTGGGGCGTCGTGATTGCGCTCACGGCGCTGATCGCCACGCCGAAGCAGTTCTACGTGATGCGCTATCTGCTGGGTATCGCCGAAGCGGGACTCGTGCCTGGCATTGTCTACTACATCTCGCAGTCGTTCCCGAGCTATCACCGCGCGCGCGTGCTGTCGATCTTCTATGTCGCGCTGCCGCTCTCGGGCGTCATCGGTGCGCCGCTGGCCGGTTTTATCATGCAACACCTCGACGGTGTGATGCAGATCGCCGGCTGGAAGTGGATGCTGATCGTCGAGTCGGTGCCGGCCTTTCTCGCCGCGCTGTTCTGCTGGATGCGGCTGGACGACGATGTGACGCTGAGCCAGCGCAACGCGCCCGCAGACCGCGCGCAGCTCGCGAGCGCACTCCGGCACAATCCGGCCGCGCCCTCGTTCCCACCCGATGCGATCTACACCAATGGGCTCGTGTGGGCATTCTGCGCGATCTATTTCGTGGTTGTGTTTGCCATCTACGGATACACGCTGTGGGCGCCGACCATCATCCAGTCGCTCGGCGTGAGCGGCGATTTCAAGGTCGGCCTGGTCGCGGCGCTCCCCAACGTCGTGGCCATCGGCGTGATGATCGCGGTCGGACGCAGCGTCGATCGGCTCCGCGAGCGGCGCCTTCACCTGGCCGTGCTGATGTTGATCACCGCGCTCGGTTTGACGATGTCGGCGCTGTTGCACCAGCACCTGTACCTGTCCGTATTGGGGCTCTGCATCGCAAACGCGTGCCTGCTGTCGATGCCGCCGGTATTCTGGAGCATGCCGACCGCGGTGTTCAGCCCCGCTGCGGCAGCGACCGGCATCGCGTGGATCAGCGCAATCGGCAATCTCGGCGGCTTCTTCGGACCGTACATGGTCGGCCATTTGAAGCAGAGTTCCGGCGGCCTGCTTCTGCCGGTCGTGGCGATCAGCGGCTGCTTGCTGCTCGGCATGCTGCTGACACTGCTTTTACCGAAGTGCCGAGTCGATCCGTGAAGGCGAGGCGTCAGCGCGCATTCAACGCGTCATTGGCGCACTAATGCCGAGCGCCTGCGCCTTCAACACGAGATCGGCCAGCGAGTTCGCATTCATCTTCACCATTGCATGCTTGCGATGGATCTTTACCGTGATCTCGCTGACGTCCATCTTCGCGGCGATCTGCTTGTTCATCAGCCCGCCCGTCACGAACGCCATCACTTCGCGCTCGCGCGGCGTCAACGCCGCGTAGCGGTTGCGCAATTCGGCCACCTCGCCGTCCGCGGCGCGGCGCTCGCGGTCTTTCAGCAACGCGTTCGAGACGGCATCGAGCAGGTCCTGGTCGCGAAACGGCTTGGCGAGGAAATCGGAAGCGCCGTTCTTCATCGCCTTCACCGACATGGCGATGTCGCCATACGCGGTGATAAAGATAATCGGCAGGCCCGATGCGCCGGCAACGATCTGATCCTGGACCGCGAGCCCGCTTTGCCCCTTGAGACGCACGTCGAGAATCAGGCAACTGGGCACATCGGGCTTCTCGAGCGCCAGGAACTCCTGTGCCGACGCGAATGCCTGCACGTTAAGATCGACCGAGCGCAACAGCGTGCTAATGGCCGCACGCATCGAGTCGTGGTCGTCGACGACATAAACGAGCGACTGCGCGAGCGGTTGCGCAGCGGTGTATTCATCATTCATCGGTTGTATCCCCAGAAATTGCGAGCACCGGATTCTCTGTCGGTTGTTGCATCGCGCGCTGCGCGAGCGGTAATGTGAACTGCATCCGCGCCCCCCTTCTTTTGTTATTTTCGGCCCAGACTCGTCCGCCGTGAGCTTCGACGATCGAACGGCAGATCGACAGTCCCATGCCCATGCCGTCCTTGCGCGTCGTGAAGAACGGCGTAAAGAGCATTTTTGCGTCGGCCTCGCTGATGCCGTGACCGGTGTCGTCGATCTGCACCCGGGCCGCCCCTTCGCAGCGCGCCGTGATGACCGTCAGCTTCGCGCCATCGGAAATATTGGCCATCGCCTGCACGCCATTCATCAGCAGATTGATCACCACCTGCTGAAGTTGCACGCGATCGCCGCACACGACGAGCGGCATCTCCGCGAGCATCACCGACATCTCGACACCGTGGCTGCTCACTTCGCGGCGCACAAGCTCGACCGATTCCTCGATGATCCCATTGACGTCGACATCGGTGATATCCGCGTCGCGCTTCCTGGCCATCGTGCGAATCCGGCGAATGACTTCGGTGGCGCGCCTCGCGTCGCTTGTGCTTTGCTCAATCGACGCGCGCACTTCGGCCAGTTCCGGCGGATGGCGATTGAGCCATCGCAGCCCGGCCTCGCCGGCCGTGACGATCGCAGCCAGCGGCTGCGTCACCTCGTGAGCGATCGACGCCGCCAGTTCGCCGAGCATCGAGACACGGGTCGTATGCGCGAGCTCGTTACGCGAACGGTCGAGCGCCTGCTCGGCTTTGCGCAATGCATCGATGTCGGTATTGACGCCATACCACGCCTTGGCGCGCCCGTCGGCGCCACGCAGCGGCGCCGACGCGATGACGGTCCATCGATAACTGCCGTCCCGGTGCCGGATGCGGGCGGTGCGCTCGAAATGGCTGCCCCGCTCGATCGCCTCGCCCCACGCTGACTGGACGTCGGCAAGGTCGTCCGGATGCAGAATGTCGGGCCACACATCGCCTTCGCAACGGGTGTCGATGCCGTATTCGCTCCAGCGCTGATTCACGTAAGTCGGCCGGCCGTCGTCGAACGAACTCCAAACCATGGCGGGGATCGCGTCCAGCGTCGCGAGCAGTTCTTCCTTCTGCTCGCGCAATTCGACCTCCATGCGGCGCGTTTCCGTGATGTCGTCGTCGGTCGAGAGTATGCCGACGGGGCGGCCCCAGCGGTCGCGCGACAGCATCACGCGGCTCGCCACCCGAACGGTCGCGCCATCCTTGCGCACGCGCTTGAGTTCACCATGCCAATGACCGCTCTTGAGGGTCTGCTGGTGGATTTCGCTGTCGGCGACAGCGCCTTGCGTCGCGGTGAGTTCGTGCAGGCGCCGACCGAGCGCTTCCGCCGCACGCCATCCGTACAGGCGCTCGGCACCGTGACTCCAGAATGTGATGCGATCATCGAGCCCGTAGACGACGACGGCATCGTGCGTGAGGTTGAGCAAATCGACGTGATGGCGCAGCGTGGCGTGCACGCCCTGATTGCGCACCGCCAGAATCGACACGGCGATCAACGCGCTCAGGCTCACTGCGCAGCGCGCGATCGAACTGGGCGCGACCGGATCGTTTTGCGAAATCAGGAATCCGAGCATGGTCATTGCCACGCACAACCACGCCACCGCGACGGTGACGCTAGTCGACGCAACGGACGACACCAGCAACACGACCACGACGTACAGCACCGCGACCGCAATATTCAGCGGCGCGAAAGCGTCGACCATGAATACGCCGAGCCCCACCATCAAGGCAAGCGCATAGACGATGCGGACGTTGCCCAGCGGGCCGCCGCCCGCTCCGGCTTCGAGCCATCGATTGCTGTCTTGGGTTGGCGGTGGTGTCATGCGGATCAGCGAAAGAATGGGACGAGCCCGTGACACTCAGACGCCGTCGGGGCGGCTCTGCTGGCGCCCTTCTGCACCGGCGGCGCGAATGGCGTCCAGACGCTCGCCGATCTGCGCGGCATCGACCGGTTTGCTGAATACGCACAACGCGCCGACTTCACGCGCTTGCCGCAACAGCAAGCCGGAGGCGAACGCAGTGATGAAAATGATCGGCGGCGGCGTACCGCGTTCGAGCAGGCGGCGATACATCTCGATGCCCGACAGGCCCGGCATCTGGACGTCGGAAATGATACATGCCACGTCCTCCAGCGTTTCGACACGCAAAAACTCTTCCGCCGACGCATGGGTACGGACCTCCCAGCCGAGCGAGCGAACGAGGCTGCGCGTGGCCTCCCGGACGGATGCATCGTCCTCGACGATCAAAACGACATGATGAGCAGACACGCTGGGGGGGTCCTTGGTCTTTTCTGGTTGAAGACGGCGGAACGGCACACGCCCCGAGTCGGCAAGTCAGGTCGTATGGTACTGTAGGCGCCCCAAGTCGGAAACCAGCTAAAAGTATGATTTCCTCGCGCCCCGTCGAGGCGCGCGCCCGGTCCAGGCAACGCTTACTGCTGTGGTTGCCCGCACAATTGTCTCCGGCTTCTTCCGTTTTCCCGAACTGATCCTGGTCCATGCGAACCGGCGGCGCACTCGGTGCACTCGGTGCACTCGGCGCAATCAGCACAATCCGCGCACGCCGCCAGCCGCGTTTTCGATCAGGCGCGTTCAGACCTGCGCGATACCGCCGTCGGCGAACACTTCGGCGCCGTTGACGAAGCTCGAATCGTCGGAGGCCAGAAAGGTCACGACCCTGGCCACTTCCGACGCCTCGCCCAGACGGCCCATCGGCACCTGCGAAGCCATGTAGGCGAGCAGGCCGTCCTGCGCTTCCTTGCTGGTCCCGCCGAGTTCGGCGAGCCCACCGGTGCGGATCGGCCCCGGCGCGACGACATTCACGCGAATGCCGCGCTCCTTGAGGTCATAGACCCAGCTTCGCGCCAGCGCGCGCACCGCGGCTTTCGACGCGCTGTAGATGCTGAACGCCGGCGTTCCCTTCGAACCGGCGGTGGACCCCGTCAACACGATCGACGCGCCCTTCGGCATCAGCGGCAGCGCTTTTTGCACCGTGAAGACGAGCGCGCGCACATTGCGGTTGAACGTGTCGTCGACATGCTGTTCGGAGATGTCGCCCAGCGGCGCCATCGTGCCGCCGCCGGCGTTGGCGAACAGCACATCCAGCTTGCCCGTTTCGCTGCGAATTTGTGCGTAGAGCGCGTCGAGGTCCGACATCTGCGTGACGTCGCCTCGCACGCCGCGTGCGTTCTGGCCGATTTCCGCCACCGCCTTGTCGAGTTCGGCCTGACGACGGCCCGTGATGTAGACCACTGCGCCGGCATTGGCCAGATCCTTCGCCGCCGCGAGCCCGATACCCGTCGTACCGCCCGTGACCAATGCGACTTTTCCGTTCAGCTTGCTGCTCATGTTGCCTCCTCGAGTGAATGTCGATGCTGGCAACGATAGAGATCTCGAGCCTGAAAGTCCTGATCGCCCGTTAAGCTTTCTTAAAGCCGCCGTCGCGGTGAGATCCATAAAACCCGGCCAGCCTGCCCACAAGAATTAAGAACTTTTAATACGGCGATCAGGACAGCGTGTAACCGGTTCGGTAACGTCCTCGCCAGGGTTTGGGATGCATGGTCAGCCCTTTACATCCACACGGCAAACGGAGAAAAACGTGAATATCGAAACTGCGATCGACGGGGCAAAAGTTTCCCGACGCAAGATGCTGACCGCGACGGTCGGCGTAGCCGGCGCGGTTGCCGCTGCAGCCAGCGCGCCGGTCAGCGCGGCCGCCGCTTCGGCGAGCGGCAAGGGTGCGTCGAACGAGCATGGCGGACACGGCCACGACGAAAGCTTCGTGCGCGCCAAAGACGGCACGCTGATCTATTACAAGGATTGGGGTCCGAAGGACGCTCAACCGATCATGTTCCATCACGGCTGGCCGCTTTCGTCGGACGACTGGGATACGCAGATGCTGTTTTTCCTGTCGAAGGGTTACCGCGTGGTCGCTCACGATCGTCGGGGTCACGGTCGCTCCGCCCAGGTGTCCGGTGGCCACGACATGGATCACTACGCATCGGACGCGTTCGCCGTGGTCGAAGCGCTCGATCTGCGCAATGTGGTTCACATCGGTCACTCGACCGGCGGCGGCGAAGTCGCGCGTTATGTCGCGAAGTTCGGCCAGCCGTCGGGACGCGTCGCGAAGGCCGTGCTCGTCAGCGCGGTGCCGCCGTTGATGGTGAAGACCGAGAGCAATCCGGAAGGTCTGCCGATCGAAGTGTTCGACGGCTTCCGCAAGGCGCTCGCCGAAAACCGCGCGCAGTTCTTCCTCGATGTGCCGACCGGCCCGTTCTACGGCTTCAACCGCGCCGGTGCGAAGGTCTATCCGGGCGTGATCCAGAACTGGTGGCGTCAGGGCATGATGGGTAGCGCCAAGGCGCACTACGAAGGGATCAAGGCGTTCTCCGAAACCGACCAGACGGGCGACCTGAAGGCGATCACCGTGCCGACCCTCGTGCTGCACGGCGAAGACGACCAGATCGTGCCGATCGCCGATGCGGCGCTGAAATCCATCAAGCTGCTGAAGAACGGCACGCTGAAGACCTACCCCGGCTTTCCGCACGGCATGCTGACGGTGAACGCCGACACGATCAATGCCGATCTGCTGGCGTTCGTGCAGAAGTAACCCGGCCAGAAGCCGCGAGGCACGAAAAAGCGGCCGCTGTTCGCGAGAACAGCGGCCGCTTTCCTATGCGGCGCGCCAAGCGGGCCGCTGCTCTTGCGAGAGCGAGACCGCATCAGGACACTTTGTCCCGCGGGTCGTCGATGATCTGGCGTGCGACTTCGTAACGAACGCCCTGGCGGTCGAGAATGCGTACGTTGTTCACCACCGTCGCCAAGGCAGTCAGGAAGGTGTCCGCGCTCTCGTGACGTTCGTACGCCTCCTGATCGGCCCACCCTTCCACGAGATGGAACAGGTTGGGATCGGTCAGGTCGGGGGCAAACGCGTAGTAAATGCACCCTTGCATCTGCCGCGCCGCGGTCATTTCCGGAATGACCGCATCGACGAAGATCTGGCGATCTTCCGGGTGAACTCGATAGTAGGCCGTAACGATAATGGCGGTCGGCAAATTCTTGTCGTGATCCGCTGCGGATTGGCCATGATCGGGGAATTGCGCGCTGTAAGCGCTGGCGTTTGCGATCGTGTTCATTGCTTCCTCTGTTTGATTTGCCGTCGCAATGCGCGACCGCGCAAGCGCGATAGTTTCAAATTCGCGCCTCGATGCTCGCAACACCGCATGCCTGCCGATAAAAGAACCCGCTATTTAAATTCAGGCCGGCGTGTGCGCGATGACTGCTGTCGACACCTAGATTAACGGACGAGCGAACCGAGAGTCTTTGAAAGCCGATTAATCGTTCTGAAATCGATTCAAGCCTTTCTGTATCGCGTAACGATAAGCGCGCTGCCTGATTCGAGTGCTCCGGTTTTAGCGCTCAGCGGTTTAAAAGCGAGCGACCGGGCGCCGACGATTACAGAGACTCCGCAGCACGGCAGCGTGCCATGCGCACCTTCAGGCAATGTCACGCGCGCCGCCGCCGCGAACGAGCCCTCCTCGGCGATCTTCGCGAACATCGCCAGTCCTTCGAAATCAGGCAGCTTCGCCATTTCCCCTCATCTTTTCATTTCTGCAACGTTGGATTGCAATCAATTCTATTTCGAAAAGACCGGCCCGTCGATATTCTTCTCACATCGCAGCACGCAACACCCAACCCAAACATCCACTGAACGAAACACAAGGAGCTTCACCATGGCACGCAAACTCGACAACAAGATCGCCCTCGTCACCGGCGCAACCAGCGGCATCGGCCTCGCCACCGCCCAGCGCTTCGCCGCCGAAGGCGCGCATGTCTACCTCACGGGCCGTCGTCAGGCCGAACTCGATGCCGCCGTCAAGAGCATCCGCGAAGCCGGCGGCCAGGCGACCGGCGTACGCGTCGATTCGACGAAGCTGAACGAACTCGACGCGCTCTACGCCCAGATCAAGGAGGAGCATGGCCATCTGGACGTGCTGTTCGCGAACGCAGGCGGCGGCTCGATGCTGCCCTTCGGCAACATCACCGAAGAACATTTCGACGACACCTTCGATCGCAACGTGAAAGGTGTGCTGTTCACGGTGCAAAAGGCGCTGCCGCTGCTGACGAAGGGCGCATCGGTGATTCTCACGGGCTCGACGGCGGGCAGCGCGGGCACGGCGGCGTTCAGCGTGTATGCGGCGTCGAAGGCGGCGGTGCGTTCGTTCGCCCGCAACTGGATTCTCGACCTCAAGGACCGCCAGATCCGCGTGAACACGATCAGCCCCGGCGCGACCCGCACGCCCGGCCTGCTCGACCTGGCCGGCGACGACGCCGCCCAGCGCCAGGGTCTCGCCGACTACCTGGCCGCGCAGATCCCGATGGGCCGTCTGGGCGAGCCGAACGAAATCGCCAGCGCCGCGCTGTTCCTCGCCTCGGACGATGCGAGCTTCGTGAACGGCGTCGAACTGTTCGTCGATGGCGGCCAGCAGCAGATCTGAGTGTGATGCGGGCGCATTCGGGGCGCGCGGGAGTTGAGCGCGCCCTGGCCGCCCGGCACATTCGAACGGAGTTTCATCATGATCGAACACCGCCCTTTTCATTCGCTCGGCGTGCTCCGGCGCGACTGGCTGCATGCGCGTCTGCACTTCCGCGTCGGCGACATCGGGCGCGCGGAGCATGCGCCGCTCGGCCCGCTGCACGTCTGGAACGACGACGAATTCGCGCCGCACTCGGGTTTCGGCCTGCATGCGCACCGCGACGTGGAAATCGTCACGTGGGTGCGCTCGGGCGCGATCACGCATGAAGACGATGCGGGCAATCGCGCGCGCCTCGTCGCCGATTCCGTGCAGGTCATGAGCGCGGGATCGACGATCTTTCACGCCGAGCGCAACGACGAAGACAAGCCCGCGCGGCTGTTTCAGATCTGGTTGCGCCCGCGTACGCCAGGCGGCACGCCGCGCTGGGCCACGCGAGCCTGCGCGCGCGAATATCGCGAAGGCCGCTTCGTTACGCTGGCGAGCGGCGATCCGGGTGACGTGAGAACAGGCGCGTTACCCATCAACGCAGACGCTCGGGTCATGGTTGCCACGCTGCGAGCGGGAGCAAGCGTCAAGCGAACGATGTCCGGTACGCGGACAGCGTATCTTGTCTCGGACCACGGGGACATCGATGTCGGGTCACTGCGCGTCGGCGCTCGGGATGGCGTTGCTATCCGGCGAGAACGCGAAATTTCACTCACGGCTCACCAGGACACCGACGTCGTGATTGTCGAATTGCTATGAGTACGAGGATGCCCGACTCCGGCAAGTCCACGGGTCCTCGCGTCGGCGGTACGACCTGAAACGGTTCGTCCGGAATCGGCTTCAGCCGGGAGCGATGAGCATGCGCATGCAAGCGACAGTCAGCGTAAGCATGGCCCGTAGCAGGGGCACGCAGCGCGCCCCTGCCCACGTGCCCGATTAAAGCGCCTGGACCTGCACCGGCGATCCGGTGTGACCATCGATCAACGGCACGATCACGAGATAGCGCCGCCCCGCGTCCGCTAGCGGCGCATTCACCGAAACGACTTGCCGTATCTGACCAATCGCATTGACGATGGCGGAGCCAGCGGGATTGGTCATGAAGTTCGCCAGCGCATCGATGCGTCCGCTGCCGTCCGCGCGGTCAGCCAGGCCAAGGACATAGGGTTGCTTCGGTTTCAGGCCCGTCACGGACGCCTGAAGCACCTGCAGCAAGCCCTGATCGAAAAGCGCAACGCTTGTCGGGAAATTCTCCGCGCCCGATGCGTGCGCGCCCGCCGCGCCAAGATAGAGATGAGCGGTATTGCCGGCGACACCGAGCGGCTGAAGGTTTTGCATGCCGTCACCCTCGGCCACCGCGCCGGGAACATACGTGACAGCTTGAGGCGCCTGGCCAATCGGCACCTGCGCAATCACCTTGTTGGTCAGCGTATCGATGGCGGCGAGCGCATCGGCGTTTTCCAGCCCGACATACACGCGCGTACCGTCTCCCGAAGGCCAGATGCCATGCGGCAGATTGCCGACCGGGATCGTCGCGACCTGCTCGTAGTTGTCGGTACGGAACACCTTCACTTCGTTCAGGCCGCCCACCGTCACGTACGCGAACATCCCCTGCGCGTTCTCGACGATATTCACATGATTGGTGATCGGGCCGGTGTCCAGCGTCTTGAGCAAATCGAACGGCGGCTTCGCCTCGAACACCTGCGTCTTGCCGACATCCTTGAGCGTGAACCAGACCTGCTTGCCATCCGGACTGGCGGCAATGTTCGGGCAAAACGGACTGGCTTGCGGTACCTTGCCGACGATCTGGTGATCGGCCACCGAAATCACGTCGACCTCCGGATTGAAGGACGAACAAACGTAGCCGTACTTACCATCGGGCGAGAATATCTGCATACCGGGGCCGGCCGGAACGGTAATACGTGTCTTTTCCTCGTAAGTCGTTCCGTCGAGAACCGCGACATAGTTCTCGCCGCGCACCGTCACCCAGACCTCCTTCCCATCGGGCGTGAAGAACGCCTCATGCGGGGAACGCCCAACGTACGTCACGTGCTTGACGGCATTGGTCTCGGTATCGATAAACGAAACCGAGTTCGATCCGATGGAGACGACCGCGAGTGTCTTGTGATCGGGCGAAAAACCCATGCCGTGAACCAGAACCTGGCCACGGTAGAGCGGACTAAAGTTCGTCGGCGCGGGATCGCCGAGTCGAATTACGCCGAGCAGCCGATTGTCTGCGGGATCGGTAACCGAAACCGTATTGGAGAACTGCTCGGCCGCATAAACCCGATCGTGGTGGCTGACACGAATGTCGGGCGCACTGTCGGCGCCCGGAACCTGCCCGGCCGACGCGAGACTCGATGCGGCCAAAGCCGCAGCGAAGGCGATGGTCCGCAACGTCAATACACGTGCACTCATTTCTGTTCCTCATGATTTGACGTCGATGCCGGCGAGTCCATGTGCATGTTCATATGCATGTTCATGGGCATCGACGAATGGTCGGGCCCGGTGGCCTGGCTGGGGTGAATCTGGTCAGGCGACGGCGACGACAGCGGAAGCGACTGCCCCAACGCGACGCGCATGGCCACAATTTCCTGCTGCTGTTCGACGATGATTTCCTGCGCGATACGGCGTAGTTGCTCGTTGCGGCCATACCTGAGTTCGGCTTGCGCCATATCGATCGCGCCTTGATGATGCGGAATCATCATCGCGACGAAATCGTGATCGACATCACCCGATGGCTGCACGGACATGCCGTCCATCATCTTCGACATCGCCACGTCGTTTTCTTTTAGAAATGACGTCTCCGATGCTGCCGGCGGATTCAACAATTCGCCTGAATATGCGGTTGAAGCGATCGATAAACACGAAGCCATCGCAATGACCACGAGTATGAGTGGCCTCGATGTATTGGCTGGACGCATGCGTTTCCCCTGGTGCTGTTCATGGTCGCTAACACCGTCATTCGCTGCTTTATTCCAGCATGACGGGTGTGCACCGCGGCGGGTCCTCGTGATCGAGACCAGATCACCGACGATATATCGCGACCGCTGAATCTATCGCCCTCCCCGGTGACTGTCATTAGCCGAAGACTTAACGCTTCTTAAGAAAAGTGAATGTCCCGTTTGCGAGCGGCTATGGCAGCCTCGCTTCTCCGCCCCCTGAACGCGCTTTAACGGTGTCGAATTCGGATCACAGAGACATCGCGCTTGCGCGACGTGAAGAATGCATACGCATACGTGACAAGACTTGTCTACAGCGATTGCGGGCTGACAATTATTGAGAATAAACCGCCGATCGACCTCACAGTTTGCCTCGACATCAGGCGCCGGCGCAGTCCTTCATCACGATGACCCGTGCGGTGCTTCGATAAGTTGGCCCACTCGGGTCCCCCTCCAATTTGAAACGCACTTGCCGTATACCTCAGGTTTGCATCTCCCCAAACTCCCCCGATTCAATGCACCAAACCTGTGAATCGGCGCGCCGTTAACACGAATTCCTCGCCCGTCATTTCCCGTCGGCTTCCCGTAAACGCCCGTCCCGCTTCGGTTGGCTCGCGCCTTGCTTAGAGCATCGCCTGCCGCGCAACACCCAGTCGCGCCCACTATCTTTCCAGGGATCACAGGATGGCTCTCGTCCAAACACTCGCGTCGCGCAGACGCCTGCTCGCCGCGCTGCTGAGCGCGCCCGTACTTGCCGTTTTCGCCGCGCCCAGCGCGCACGCTGACGCGCTCGACGCGATCCAGAAGCGCGGCACGCTGCGCGTGGCGGTGCCGGAGGACTATCCGCCGTTCGGTGCGGTCGGCCCCGACATGCAGCCGCAAGGCTATGACATCGACATGGCCGCGCTGCTCGCGAAGTCCATGAAGGTGAAGCTGCAACTCGTGCCCGTGAACAGCGGCAACCGCATTCCGTATCTCCAGACTGACAAGGTCGATCTCGTGATCTCCTCGCTCGGCAAGACGCCCGACCGCGAAAAGGTGATCGACTTCTCGACGCCTTACGCGCCGTATTTCCAGGGCGTGTTCGGCCCCGCCGACGTCAAGGTAAGCGGCCCGGCCGACCTCACCGGCAAGACCGTGGGCGCAACGCGCGGCGCGCTGGAGGAAGTGGCGCTCACCAACATGGCGCCCAACGCGACCATCCGCCGTTTCGACGACAACAATGCCACCATCCAGGCCTTTCTCTCCGGCCAGGTTCAGTTGATCGCCGCGGGCAACATCGTGGCGGCGGCGATTCTCGCGAAGCATCCGCCGCGCGAACCGCAGATGAAGTTCGTCATCAAGGACTCGCCCTGCTTCGTCGGGCTCAACAAGAACGAGCCGCAACTGCTCGCGAAGGTCAACGCCACGATCGACGAAGCGAAGAAGGACGGCGCGCTCCAGGCGATGTCGAAAAAGTGGTTTGGCCAGCCGCTGCCCGCCAATCTCTAAGGTCTCGCGCGCCACGCGCGTCATCACCGCGAAACTCCTTTTCCGTTCATGAGCTATCAGCTTCAGTTCGGCGACCTTGCCGCCTATAGCGGCATGTTCGCGTCCGGCGCGGCCGTCACGCTCGCACTCACCGCCGCCTCCACGGCGCTCGGCGTGAGTCTCGGCGTGGCGGGCGCCGCCGTGTACCAAAGCAGCCATGCGGCTGCGCGTGCGATCGTTCACGGCTATGTCGAAGCGGTCCGCAATACGCCGTTTCTCGTGCAACTGTTCTTCGTGTTCTTCGGCTTGCCCGCGCTCGGCGTGCATATCGGCGAATACACGGCGGCCGTGTTCGCGATGACGCTCAATCTTGGTGCGTACGCCGTGGAAATTCTGCGCGCGGGCATCGACGCCGTGCCGCGCGGGCATCGCGAGGCTGCCGCCGCGCTCGCCATGTCGCCGCGCGAAACGTTCGTGCACGTGCTCTTGCCGCAAGCCTTCGCGAAGGTCTTTCCGGCACTCACGAGCCAGATCGTCATTACCATGCTCGGCTCGGCTGTCGTCTCGCAGATTTCCGTCGCCGATCTCACGTACGCCGCGAGCTACGTGCAGTCACGCAATTTCCGCGCGTTCGAAACGTATTTCCTGATCGCGGGGATTTATCTGGCGATGGCGCTCGTGCTGCGCGCCGTGCTCAACGCGGCCGGCCGCAAGCTGTTCGCACGCAGCCCGCGAGGAACGCGATGATCGAATTCACATTCGCGCAAATCCTCGAAGGGCTGTTGCTGGCCGCGCGCTGGACCGTGCTGCTTTCGCTCGTGTCGTTCGTCGCGGGCGGGGCGCTCGGTCTTGTCCTGCTCGTCATGCGCGTGTCCAGTTCGCGTGCGCTGCGCGCGATCGTGCGCATCTACATCGAAGTGTTTCAGGGCACGCCGCTGCTGTTGCAGCTGTTCATCGTGTTCTTCGGTTTGCCGCTCGTGGGCGTGGACGTGTCGCCCTGGGTCGCCGCGACGCTCGGCCTCACGTTCTTCACGAGCGCCTATCTCGCCGAAATCTGGCGCGGCTGCGTGGAAGCGGTGCCCAAAGGCCAGTGGGAAGCCTCCTCCAGTCTCGCGATGAATTACTTCGAGCAACTGCGCCACGTGATCCTGCCGCAAGCGGCGCGCATCGCCGTCGGCCCGACCGTGGGCTTCGGCGTGCAGGCGATCAAGGACACGGCGCTCGTCTCGATCATCGGTTTCGCCGAACTCACCAAGGCCGGAACGATCATCTCGAACGCGACGTTCCGCCCGTTTCTCGTTTATGGCCTCGTCGCGCTGATCTACTTCGTCCTGTGCTACCCGCTCACGCGCTACGCACGCTCGCTGCAAAGGAAATGGCATGCCGCTCGTTAAAACCCAGGGCGTCGAAAAACAATTCGGCGCCAATCATGTGCTCAAGGGCATCGACCTCAGCGTGGAGCGCGGTCAGGTCGTGAGCATCATCGGCCGCAGCGGATCCGGCAAAAGCACGTTTCTGCGCGCACTGAACGGCCTCGAAAGCATCGACGCCGGTTCGATCGAAATCGATGGCGAACACGTCGATGCACGCCACGCCGACCTGCGCGCACTGCGGCTGAAGGTCGGCATGGTGTTCCAGCAATACAACCTTTTCCCGCATCTCACGGCCGGGCAGAACGTGATGCTCGCGCAGACCGTCGTCAAGAAAACGTCGCGCGCCGCCGCGCGCGAGACGGCGCAGCAGATGCTCGAACGCGTGGGACTCGGCAACAAGTTCGATGCGCTTCCCGAGCAGCTTTCGGGTGGTCAGCAGCAGCGTGTGGCGATCGCCCGCGCGCTGGCGATGAAACCGAGCGTGCTGCTGTGCGATGAAATCACCTCGGCGCTCGACCCCGAACTCGTGGGCGAAGTGCTGAGCGTGGTGGAAAGTCTCGCGCGCGAGCACATGACGCTGATTATGGTCACGCACGAAATGCGTTTCGCGCGCGCCGTGAGCGATACCGTCGTCTTCATGCACGAAGGCCGCGTGTGGGAGAGCGGCCCGCCGGAGACCATTTTCGAGCAGCCTGAGACGGTGGAATTGCGGCGCTTCATTCAATAGCGCCGTTCAAGTCACGAAAGGCAGCTTGCTATGTCGCGCCTGCGCAAGCATCGATACGGTGATCTTGCGCACCTCCAGCTTGCTCTGCGTGACGTGCGCGCGCAGCAGAATGCCCGCTTCGGCGGTCTTGCCGCGCTCGATCAGCGAGAGTATGGTCGCGTGCTCGTCGTAGGTTGCGTCGGTGCGATGCGGTTTCAGGAAATCGAGGCGCCGCACGATACGGATACGCTCGGTCACTTCGTTGTGAACCCGCAGCATTTCCGCGTTGCCGGTCGCTTCGACCAAACCACGATGAAACCCCTCGTCGAGCCGGAACATCCGCGCCGGATCGCTCTCGCGCGCGTCGGGCGCGACGCACCAGAGCGCCTTGAGCGCCTCGATGGCGGGATGCGGCGGCCGCGCGCTCGCTACGCGGTCGATCGCGGCGAGTTCCAGCACGATACGCAGATCGTAGAGCTGATCGAGCCGCTCGAAGTCGATATCGCAGACTTTCCAGCCGCGCCGGAATCCCACTTCGAGATAGCCTTCGCGCAGCAGCCGAAACAGCGCATCGCGCATCGGCGTGCGCGAGACGCCATAGTGCTGCGCGATATCGGTTTCCGAAAATCGATCGCCGGGAAACAGCCGGAAATCGAAAATATCGTGCTTGAGCCGCTGATAGACCTGCTCCGCCAGCGGATTCGCGCCATAAACCACTTTCGCGTCGCCGGCGCTCGTGTCGTCGGGCGCGTCCGTCGCGTCCGCCTGCTTCGTTTCGGTTTGCCGTTTCGGTTCGATGACTACTCTCCTGCCCGTTACTCGTCGCCTTGCAGCTTACGCGCGCGCTTCGCAGGCCGCCGCATCCGGCGGCTCGATCAGACTCACGTGCGCGGCCACGATAATCCAGCCTCCGAACGGCGCGCCAGCCGAACCGAGCCGCGCCCAGGTCTGCATCTGCCGGCCGACGAGCGGCGTCGCATCGCTCGTGAATTCGGTGCTCACCGTCGCGTAGTCGCGGCCGAAGGTGGTCACCACCGTACGATGGCGGCGGCGCGACGTCGGCACCGGCGCGCACGTTTCGCGCCACGCGCGAATGGCCTCGCCGCCGTGCTGGATTTCGGCGATGCCGTAGCGCACCGTCTCGGGCGCGTCCCAGAACAGTACGTTCATCGCCGCGACATCATTGTCGATCAACGCGCGTTCGTAGGCTTCGAACGCGTCCGTCACTTCGGCGACGATGGCAGGATCGTCAATCATCGCGACCTCTTTCATTTGCTCACCGGTTTGCATCGTCACGCATCGGCCTCCAGCAGTTGCGCAAGGCTCGCGGTCCATCCCACGATACCGCCTTGCGAATGGATCATCGCGAGCGTCGCCGCCTTGAACGCGGGAATATAGCTCGCGGTCGCGTCCTCGATCAGCAGGCAGTCATAACCGCGGTCGTTCGCCTCGCGCATCGACGTCTGCACGCAGACTTCCGTCGTCACGCCCGCGAACACCAGATGCGTGATGCCGCGCTGGGCCAGTTCCTCGCCGAGCCGCGTCGCATGGAACGCGCCCTTGCCTGGCTTGTCGATCACGAGTTCGCCGCCGACCGGCGCGAGCGCGTCGATAATCGCGTTACCCGGCTCGCCGCGCACGAGAATGCGGCCCATCGGACCCGCATCGCCGATGCGCGCGCTCGGCTGCCCGCGCAGCCGCTTGGCAGGCGGACAATCGGAAAGATCCGCCGCATGCGATTCGCGCGTATGCACGACGAACCAGCCGCGTTCGCGCGCGTGATGCAACAGGCGCGCGACGTCCGGCACGATGCCGCCCAGCAGCGAAACGTCGTTGCCGAGCGCCGCGCCGAAGCCGCCCGGCTCGATGAAATCGCGCTGCATGTCGATCACCACGAGCGCCGTCTTCGGCGCCTCGAAAACAAACGGCGAAGGCAGCGCGCCAGCAAGTGTCGGCATGATCGATCAACCCTCGTAAGTGCGTTCGGGCGGCGCGAAACCGCAGGACGTGCCGTCGCTCACGCGCACCTCGCTTTCCCACGGCAGACGATATTCACCGCGCACCATGTCCTGCATGAAGGTGTACGGGCAATCCTGCGCGCCGCCTTTCACGGCCACATAGCCGCGATGTCCGAGCTGATAGATATTGTTCTCGACGCCCCAATGCACGCGCGCCTCGCGCACCAGATCGGGCCGCATTTCGCAGGTGATGATTTCGTCGGGACGATGGCTGCCGTCCACCATGACGGTGCCGTCGAAATCGCAGAACATGCCCTCGCCCATCGAATCGAACGTGCCGTCGCTGCCGCACAGACAGACGCTCGCGGTCTGCGCGAGATTCTGAAACGCATTCGACTGATTGGTGATGCGCCAGGCGTGACGGATCGGCGCCGTATAGCCCGCCGTGCGCACGATCACTTCCGCGCCCTTGTACGCGGCTTCGCGCGCCATTTCCGGGAACATGCCGTCGTGACAGATGATGAGCCCGAGCTTGACGCCGCGCGGCCCCACGCACACCGGCACGCCGAGATTGCCCGGCTCCCACGGTTCGACCGGCACCCACGGATGCAGCTTGCGGTAGTAAAGCTGGATCTCGCCGCGATCGTCGATGATCAGGCCGCTGTTATAAGGATTGCCGCGCGGATTGCGCTCCATGATCGAGAAGCAGCCCCAGATGCGATGCTCGACGCACGCGGCCTTGAAGGCCGCCACTTCGGGACCGTCGAGCGTGCACATGATCGCGTCGTCGGTGCGCATCGACAAACCATGCAGCGCGTATTCGGGAAACACCACGAGATCCATCGAGGCGTTGTTGCGCCGCGCCTTGCCGACCAGCTCGACGATGCGCTGCGTTTGCGCCGCGAGTTGCGCGGGCGTTTCGACATCGGGATTGCGCAGTTGCACGAGGCCGATCACCACGCCCGCGGGCGAGCGGTTCAATCCGCCGAGTCCATTCGAACTCATTGCTCAGGCTCCATGAAAGGCGGCGGACGGAACCGCCGCTTCGGTTTGACGATCATCGCCGTGGCCGGCCATGTGGCGGCCGAGCACCACGCGGTCCGCGTTCTCCACGGCGGTTTCGAATACGAGCCGCCCTTGCGCGATCACCGCGATGCGGTCGGCCAGTTCGAGCAGTTCATCGAGATCCTCGCTCACCAGCAGCACGGCCGCGCCCGCGTCGCGCGCGGCGAGAATGCGCGCGTGGATATCGGCCACCGACGCGAAGTCGAGCCCGAACACCGGGTTCGCGACGATCAGCACATCGACCGGCTGGCCCAGCTCGCGCGCGAGCACCGCGCGCTGCACGTTGCCGCCCGACAGCGTGCCGATGCCGCGCTCCGGCACCGGCGGCCGCACGTTGAATTCGGCGATGCGCTGCGTCGCACGTTCGCGCAATGCGCGCCGGTTCAGACGCCAGCCGCCCGAGCGCAGCGGCGCGCGGTCGAAGTCGCGCAGCGCGAGGTTTTCGGCGATGCTCAGGTTCGCCACGCACGCATTGCGCAACGGCTCTTCGGGCAAAGCGAACACCGACAAACGCGTCATCGCTTCACGGGTCGCGCGATACGGCTCGCCCTTCACGCGCATCGCACCGGACTGCACGCGGCGCTGGCCGACCAGCGCCTCGACGAGTTCTTTCTGGCCGTTGCCCGACACGCCGGCCAGCCCGAGGATTTCCCCGGCGCGCACGGCCAGCGACGCTTCCCGCACCGCCGCGAGGCCGCGGTCGTCGAGCACGGTCAACTTCGAAAGTTCGAGCGATACCGGCGCTTGAGCGGCGAGTGGTTTGCGCGCGGGCCGCGCGGTGTCGATGTCCGCCGTCGCGCGCGCTTCGGCTTTGGCCGCCGCGTCGGCGTCCGTTCCCATCATCCACGCGGCGAGGCGGTCGCGGTCGGTGTCGCGCACCGCGCAACTGCCGACCAGACGCCCTTTGCGCAACACCGTCACATCGTCCGCATACGCCATCACCTCGCGGAACTTGTGCGTGATCATCAGCACCGTCAGCGCGTGGCGCGTGGCGAGATCGCGCATCAGGCCGAGCACTTCGTCGGCTTCCTGCGGCGTGAGCACGGACGTCGGCTCGTCGAGAATCAGCAGACGCTGACGCAGATACAACTGCTTGAGAATTTCGAGCTTCTGCTTCTCGCCCGCCGCGAGACCGGACACGGGCGCGTCGAGCGCGAGCCGGAATGGCATCTCCCGCATGAACGCGTCGAGCGCCTTGCGCTCGGCATCCCAATCGATCTTCCACGGCATGCGGCCGCGCGCGAGCACGAGATTCTCTTCGACCGACAAGCCCGACGCCAGCGTGAAGTGCTGATAGACCATGCCGATGCCGAGCGCCTGCGCATCGCGCGGCGAAGCGATGCGCGCCTCGCGGCCGTCGGCGACGATCTGCCCGCTATCGAGCAGGCCATAACCGACGAGCCCTTTCACGAGCGTGCTCTTGCCCGCGCCGTTTTCGCCGAGCAAGGCATGCACCGTGCCCGCGCGCACCTTGAGCGTGACGTCGTCGAGCGCGCGGAATGCGCCGAAGCGCTTGCTGGCGCCGAGCACTTCGACGCTGAGCGCGCCGCGCTTCGGCGGCAGCGCTTTCATGCTGGCGAGCGTCGACATGATCAGCGTCCGAGCGTGGCGAGCAGCGCGTGCGAATCGGACACCGTGCCGAACACGCCGCCCTGCATCAGCACCATGTTCAGCGCCGCGTCGTGATTGCCTTGATCGGTCGCGCCGCAGCAATCGGCAAGGATCGTGCATTCGAAGCCGCGGTCGTTGGCCTCGCGCATCGTCGTATGTACGCACACGTCGGTCGTGATGCCGGTGAGCACGAGATTGGCGATGCCGCGCGTGCGCAGCACGAGTTCGAGATCGGTCGCGCAGAACGAGCCCTTGCCCGGCTTGTCGATCACGATCTCGCCCGGCAGCGGCGCGAGTTCGTCGATGATTTCCCAACCCGGTTCGCCGCGCACGAGGATCTTGCCGCACGGACCGTCGTCGCCGATGCCGATGCCGTTCGTGCCCGCCTGGCGGCTGCGCCAGCGCTTGTTCGCGGGCAGATCCGAGAGATCGGGACGATGGCCCTCGCGCGTGTGAATGATGGTGAAACCCTGCGCGCGCATCGTGGCGAGCACGTGCTTGATCGGCTCGATCGGCGCGCGCGTGAGCGAGAGGTCGTAGCCCATCTTGTCGACATAGCCGCCGAATCCGCAGAAGTCGGTCTGCATGTCGATGATGACGAGCGCGGTGTTATCGGCGCGCAACGCGCCGTCGTAGGGCCACGGATACGGACGGGCTTCGATGAAACGGGTCATGTCGGTCTCCGGTGAGACGAGATGGATCGATGGCGAAATAACGCGTGAACAAGGTGTCGGCAAAGCGTCAGCGCGTGAGGCTCAATTCGCCGGGCGCGCCGGCCAGCGAGCGGTCCGGGCGGCAATTGACGATCATGATCGCGAGCGTCAGCACATAAGGCGCGGCGTTGAAAAGGTAATAGCCGCTCGTCACGCCGATCGCCTGCAACGCGGGGCCGAGCGCGCCCGCCGCGCCGAACAGCAGCGCGGCCCACAGGCAGCGCAGCGGCTGCCAGCGCGCGAAAATCACCAGCGCGACCGCCATCAGCCCCTGGCCGCTGGAGAGACCTTCGTTCCAACTGCCCGGATAGACGAGCGACAGATACGCGCCGCCAACGCCCGCAAAAAAGCCGCCGACCGCCGTCGCGGCGATGCGCACGCGCGTGACCGGATAACCCATCGCACGCGCGCTCTGAGCGTTGTCGCCGACGAGGCGCAGCGTCATGCCCCAGCGCGTCGAACGCAATCCCCATTGCAGGAGGAACGCCATCGCCACGCCAATCAGAAACAGCGGGTTCACGTGCAGCGCGTTATGCAATTGCGGCGACGCGCTCCAGGCGCCGAAATCGAACGAGCGCAGCATCGGCGCTTGCGGCTCGATAAAGGGCTTGCCGAGATAGAACGCTAGGCCGGTGCCGAACAGCATCAGCGCGATGCCGAAGGCGATGTCCGAGACGCGCGGCAGCGAACAGATCAAACCGTGCAGACAGCCGAGCAGCAGCCCCGCGCAACCGGCCAGCAGCACGCCGAGCCACGGCGAGCCGCTCAGATACGCGCCCGCATAACCGCTCATCGCGCCCGTCACCAGAATGCCTTCGAGGCCGAGATTGACGCGCCCGCCCTTCTCGGTCAGGCATTCGCCGAGACTCACGAACAGATACGGCGTACTCACGCGCACCGCGCCCGCGATCAGCGAGAGCAGCAGCACGGCAAGCGGCGAATGCAGATCAGACATGGCTTTGCTCCAGCGTGGAAGCGACATCGGACGGCGCGGCGGCCTGCAATTTCACGCGCCATGCGGCGAGCCGTCCGCCGAGCGCTTCCCACGCGAGCAGGTTGGCGAACAGCAGGCCCTGAAGCACGAGCGTGGTCGCGTCGGGCAGATCGAGACGGCGTTGCAGCAGACTGCCGCTCGCCTCGATGCCGCCGATCATCAGCGCGCACACGATGATCGCGAGCGGATTCTGGCGTGCAGCGAACGCCACGAGAATGCCCGCGTAACCGTAGCCCGCGAGCAGCGAGGCGTTCGCGCTGCCCTGCACGGCCGCGACCTCGAACATGCCCGCGAGACCCGCCGCCGCGCCGCCCAGCGCGCACGCCGTCAACGCGAGCGAATTCACCGGCAGGCCGACGAGACGCGCGGCGCGCGCGTTGCCGCCCGTTACGCGCATGGCGAAGCCCTTCGTGCTGTGACGCACGAAGACCCACGCGGCCACGCACGCCAGCGCGCCCCAGAACAACCCCCAATGCACTTCGAGTCCCGGCAGCGAGCCGATCGAGAACGCATCGGGCAGCGGCGGCGTCGACGGCTTGTTCAGGCTCGCCGGATCGCGCAGCGGCCCTTCGACCAGAAACTTGAACACCGCGATCGCGATATAGGACATCAGCAGCGAACTGATCGTCTCGTTGACGCCGCGCCACTGCCGCAACGCCCCGACCGCGCCGATCCACGCGCCGCCGACGATCATGCCGGCCAGCGCCATGACAGGCGTCGCGACGAACCACGGCGTCCCGTGCGGCAGCAGCGACGGCACGACCGCCGCCGCGAGCCCGCCGAGCGCGAGCGCGCCTTCGCCGCCGATCACGATCAGCCCGACCTGCGCGGGCAGCGCCACGCACAGCGCGGTGAGCATCAGCGGCGCGGCACGCAGCAGCGTGCTCTGCCACGCGAACGACGAGCCGAATGCGCCCTGCGCGATCAGCGCGATTGCGTCGCCCGCCGGTTGGCCCTCGATCAGCAGAAAGAGCGAGAACAGCAACAGCGTGCCGACGATGGCGGCAAGCGTCGGCAGCGCGGGCAACAGGCCGATCAGCGCGCGGGCGCCAGCCGACGTCACCGAGGAAGCGGGAGCGCGCATGATCTCTCCTGGCGAGGTTGAGCGATGGGGGACTTCACGGCGGGATCGCGCTGGACAGGCTCATGGTTCAGATCTGACCGACTACGCCGGCGACGAGGTAATTCATGCTCTCTAGCGTGATGTCGGTCTGCGCGTAGTTGGTGCCCGCCGCGATGGCCGTGCCGCCCTTGTTGTCCTTGAGCGGCCCCTTGAAGATCGCGAACTGGCCGGCCATCATGTGCGCCTTGATCGCGTCGGCGTTCTTCTTCGCATCGGGCGTGACCTTCGCGCCATACGGCGACATCTTCACGAAACCTTCCTTGAGACCGCCGCGCAAGATGTTCGGCTGCGGCTTGCCGGTCTGCGCATCGGCGACGAGCGTCTGATACGGCGTCGCCCAATCCCACTCGGCGCCCGTGAGATAGCCCTTCGGCGCGAGCGCCGCCTGGCTCGCGTGATAACCGCAGCTCATCGCGCCGCGCTTCTCCGCGGTTTCGATCACGACCTTCGGACCGTCGACGTGACAGGTCAGCACGTCGCAACCCTGATCGACGAGACTGTTGGCCGCCTCGGCTTCCTTCACCGGCATCGACCAGTCGCCCGTGAAAATCACATGCGTCGTGATCGACGGATCGACCGACTGCGCGCCAAGCGTGAACGCATTGATGTTGCGCAGTACCTGCGGAATCGGCTTGGCCGCGACGAAACCGAGCTTCTTCGTCTTGCTCATATGGCCCGCGACCACGCCGTTCAAATACTGGCATTCGTCGATATAACCGAAATAGCTGGCGATATTGGGCGGATTGCCCTGCTTCCACAGGCCGCCGCAATGCGCGAAACGGATCTTCGGATATTTGGCCGCCATCTTCAGCACATGCGGGTCGAAATAACCGAACGATGTCGCGAAGATCAGCGTCGCGCCGTCCTGCTCGATCATGGCTTCCATCGACTTCTGCACCGCGACGGTTTCCGGCACGTTCTCTTCCTCGACCACCTTCACGTTCGGCAACTTCTTGATGACCGCCGCCGCTTGCGCCTGCGCCTGGTTGTAGCCGTAATCGCCCTTCGAACCGACGTAGATCACGCCGACCGTCAGTTTCTCGGCGGCGAACACGCCTTCGAAAGGCAGCAGGCTGCCGAGCGCGAGCGCGCCCGCCTGTTTGATGAAGTCGCGACGTTGCGTCATGATTTGGATTCCTGATGGTTATCGGTCACTGCGTTCGGTGTTCGCTTCGGGGTTCGTTGTGCGTTTCAGTTCAGCGTTTGAGTGCATTAGCGCTTTAGCGCGCGATGCGCCAGATACGCGCGCCAGCCGCCATAAGCCGTGATATCGGATGCAGCCGCGTCGGCGGCCACCGCAAAGGGCTCGCAGACGAAACCCTTCACGGTTCGCCCATCCGCGAGATCGAGCGAGCCGATCGCAAGCGGTGCGGGCACCGCGGCAACGAACGCGCCGAAACTGCGCAGCGGCACGTTCCACAATTCGATGGCGATCGCGTCGCCTTCCGCGCCCTCGCTCTGCCGCACGAGGCCCGGCTTCGGCGGCGTGGTGCCCGCGAGCGCGTAAAGACGGTAATGCGGCGCCGTCGTGGTCGCTTCGACAAAGCGCGCGCCCGCCTGCAACAGTTGCCAGTTCAGCGGCTCGCCGCGCAGATGCGCGCCGACCACCGCGAGCGTGACGCACGGTTCCTGAATCGGCAGCGGACTCGCGGCGATCGCATCGGCATCGCGTGCCGCGGCGGCTGCGGTGGTTTCGTCCGTTTCGTTAAACAGCGCCTGAATGCGCGCGCCGAGCACCGCGAGCTGCTGGTCCGCGCCCGACGGTCCGATCAGCGTGACGCCCGCGGGCAAGCCATCGTCGCGCGGCACGCCCGGCACCGCGAGCGCACACCAGTCGAGCAGATTGACGAAGTTCGTATAGACGCCGAGGCGGCTGTTCACCTCGACCGGATTCGCCTGCACCTCGGCGAGGGTCGGATGTGTCGGCGCGGTCGGAACGATCAGGATGTCGAACTGTTCGAACAGCGCGTCCGCCTCGCGCTTCAGACGCGCTAGCGTGTACTGGCCGTCGAATGCCGTCGCGGCGTCGAAGCGTTCGGCCTGAGCGATCACCTTCGCCACGGTCGGTTCGATCTGCGCGCGATGCGTGTCGAAGAAGTCGCCGAGCGCGGCGCGCCGCTCCGCCACCCACGGGCCGTCATAGAGCAGCGCCGCGACCTGCTGCAACGGTGCGAAGGCGAAGCGCGCGGGCGTGAGCGTCAGATGCGTGGCAATGCCGTCGAGCGTCGCGGCGAATGCGTCCTGCGCGCGTCTGTCGTCGAAGAACGTGAGCGTGTCGGGCACGCCGAGGCGCAGCGGTCCATGCGCCAGGCCGCGTGAGACGAGCGGCTTCGAATAGGCGTCACGCGCGTCGAAGGCCGCCAGGCGATCGAGCACGGTCCACGCGTCGGCGACATCGTGCGCGAACACCGAGAGCGTATCGAGCGTGCGGCACGCGGGCACGACGCCACGCTTGCTGACGAGCCCCAGCGACGGCTTGAGGCCGACGATGCCGTTGCAGCCCGCCGGCACGCGCCCCGAGCCCGCCGTATCGGTGCCCAGCGCAAACGCGACGATGCCTTCCGCCACCGCGACCGCCGAACCCGAACTGGAGCCGCCTGAAATGAAGTCGTCGTGATCGACCTGACGCACCGCGCCATAAGGCGACCGCGTGCCGACGAGGCCGGTCGCGAACTGATCGAGATTGGTCTTGCCGATCAGGATCGCGCCGGCGTCGAGCAGACGCTCGACCGCGAACGCCGTTTCGCCGGGCGTATAGGCGAACGCCGCGCAACCGGCCGTGGTCGGCAGGCCTGCGACATCGACATTGTCCTTGACCGCGAACGGCACGCCGAACAGCGGCATGCGCTCGAATAGCGCAGGACCTTCGTCGGCGAGCAGTTGTTCGAGTTGCGCGGCGCGCGTGACGAGGCTGGACGCGGCAACACGCAGGATCCACGCTTCTGGACGATGCGTGGTCGCAAGGCGGTGCAGCACGGTGTCGACCGTCTCGCGCGGCGAGATCTCGCCACGGCGATACGCATCGAGCAGTGCGCGAACCTTCAACGGGCGGAGGCGTGGCATGAGTTCAATCTTGGATACAAGATGGAACTCAACACGCAGCATCCATGCCAGATGACCCCGCGCGCGCCGCGCAAGCTTGCCTGGCGTGCCTCACAGACGAACGGGCACGCACCGCACAGACAGCGCGCGGCTTCGTTCGCGCGCCATCGTGGGACATCGCGGGCCACCTGGCGGCGCGTACCGGTGCAGCGATTCACGTTGCCAGTGCACGCAAAGTGCCGACGCAAGTCGTGCGGGGCGCGCCGTTTCGGGGCCGCTCGCGCATGCAAAGTCGATCTATCCGCGCGGGTAGCGAAGACTTTCCGTTGCGAGTGGTACGCCGGTGGCGGGGAAACTGGCGCGTGCCGGTCTGCCGCCGCTATTCGCGAGGCGTTGGCACGAGCAAAAGCGGAACGGACGTCAATCGCAGCGTTCTTTCGGCGACGCTGCCGAGCAGCCAGCGCGTCACGCCGCGTCGCCCGTGCGTTCCGAGGACGACGAGTTGCGCCTTCCATCGCACCGCGTCGCGCTCGATTGCATGCGGCACATCGTCGAAGGTGCTGCTCGTCTTGATGAGCGCGGTTTCCACGGCTCGCTCATCTTGCTGGCCATACGAGGCGAGTTCGCCGACTGCGGCCTTGAGGGCGACCTGGCCGATCTCTGAGAGCGTCTCCTCGAGCTGCCTTTCAAATGGCCCGGTGCCCGGCGCCAGCAGACGATCGACGACATGGATGATGCGCCAATCCGAACGTGAAGCGACGAGACCGGCGCCTGCACGCAGCGCGCACCGGGAAGCGTCGCTGCCATCTGTCGCGAAAAGCACCCGCGAAGGCGGACCATCGCACGCGCCGTCGTATTCGGCCGGCACGATCAGGACCGGAGCATGAAGCAGTCGGGCCAGCGGCGCGGAGACTTCGCCCTCCACCCAACGCAACAGGCCCTGATGATGACGCGTTCCCAGCACGACAAGATCAGGCGCCCATTGCGAAATCGCCTCGCCGAGCGCATCCACGAGATGGCCGCCCACTTTGCAAAGGTCGACGAGCTGGCCGTCGATTTTTGCACCGCGGCCCTGCAACCGGGCTTGCGCGGTCTGGATCGCGGCGTCCGCGTCACGCAGCAATTCGACCCGGAAAGCCTGAAGCTGCGCTCCCGCCCATCCGCCCAACGGGACAAGCGTGTGCGGGTTTTCTGCGACGGACACCACCCGCACGGTCACGCCGCGGTGGAGGAGCGGCTTCAGATACCTGAGCGCCGCAGACGACGCCGTGGTGGCGTCCACCGCGACCAGAATCCTCGTGAATCGCATGAGTCCCTTCGCGCCGGATTGCTGAGTCATTTCTCACCTCACGATCAACGCAGAACGTGGAACTCATACTCGCGCGGATCGACTTCCGGCGATTGACACAAATCAATCCTGATCGGACGGCAGCGCCACACTCCAACTCCAGCTGCCGAAAGCACATTTCATATTGCGGAATTCCGACGAATCGACGGCGAATCCGTCATTCCGCTCCTTGGGAGCATGTTTTACATCGCAAAAATCATCGCGCAAGTCATTGAAAAACAACAAAAAATTATGTCTTATGTCTTATATAAGAGTTGGCGCCGCGGCGTTACTATTAAGTCATGCAGTTCGACCGACTATCTAGTCACTCACGCTTTCCCTTCAGGAGATACTCATGACCCAATATCAAGACGACATCCAGGCGATTGCCGGGTTGAAAGAGCAGCAAGGCAGCGCCTGGAACGCGATCAATCCCGAATACGCCGCACGCATGCGCGCGCAGAACAAGTTCAAGACCGGTCTCGACATCGCCCGCTATACGGCCAAAATCATGCGCGCCGACATGGCCGCCTACGACGCCGATCCGGCGAAGTACACCCAGTCGCTGGGCTGCTGGCACGGCTTCATCGGCCAGCAGAAGATGATCTCCATCAAGAAGCACTTCAACAGCACCGAGCGCCGCTATCTGTACCTCTCGGGCTGGATGGTGGCCGCGCTGCGCTCGGAATTCGGTCCGCTGCCGGACCAGTCGATGCATGAAAAGACCTCGGTCAGCGCGCTGATCCGCGAGCTGTACACCTTCCTGCGCCAGGCCGACGCCCGTGAGCTGGGCGGTCTGTTCCGCGAGCTGGATGCCGCCCAGGGCGCAGCCAGGGCCGCCATCCAGGCAAAGATCGACAATCACGTCACGCACATCGTGCCGATCATCGCCGACATCGACGCGGGTTTCGGCAACGCCGAGGCCACTTACCTGCTGGCCAAGCAGTTCATCGAAGCGGGCGCGTGCTGCATCCAGATCGAAAACCAGGTCTCCGACGAAAAGCAGTGCGGCCACCAGGATGGCAAGGTCACCGTGCCGCATGAAGATTTCCTCGCGAAGATCCGCGCAATCCGCTACGCCTTCCTGGAGCTGGGCGTGGACGACGGCATCATCGTGGCGCGCACCGACTCGCTGGGTGCGGGCCTGACCAAGCAGATCGCCGTGACCAGCACGCCGGGCGATCTGGGCGATCAGTACAACTCGTTCCTCGATTGCGAAGAACTCTCGGCCGACGCGCTCGGCAACGGCGACGTCGTCATCAAGCGCGACGGCAAGCTGCTGCGCCCCAAGCGCCTGCCGAGCAACCTGTTCCAGTTCCGCGCCGGTACGGGCGAAGCACGCTGCGTGCTGGATTGCGTCACCGCGCTGCAAAACGGCGCCGACCTGCTGTGGATCGAAACCGAAAAACCGCATATCGCGCAGATCGGCGGCATGGTCAGCGAGATCCGCAAGGTCATTCCGAACGCCAAGCTGGTGTACAACAACAGCCCGTCGTTCAACTGGACGCTGAACTTCCGTCAGCAGGCTTACGACGCGATGAAGGCCGCGGGCAAGGACGTTTCGTCCTACGACCGTGCGCAATTGATGAGCGTGGAATACGACCAGAGCGAGCTGGCACAGATCGCCGACGAAAAGATCCGCACCTTCCAGGCCGACGCGTCGCGCGAAGCCGGTATCTTCCACCACCTCATCACGCTGCCGACGTATCACACGGCCGCGCTGTCGACCGACAATCTCGCGAAGGAGTATTTCGGCGACCAGGGCATGCTGGGTTACGTGGCCGGCGTGCAGCGTAAGGAAATCCGCCAGGGCATCGCGTGCGTCAAGCACCAGAACATGTCCGGCTCGGATATCGGCGACGACCACAAGGAATACTTCAGCGGCGAAGCCGCCCTGAAGGCAGCGGGCAAAGACAACACGATGAATCAGTTCTGATCGTCACCGCACCTCATGCAAAACGCCAACCCGGCTGGGTTGGCGTTTTTTTATTTGCCGGACAAATTGTTTGCGGATGCGAGGCGGATGCGAAGCGCCTGCATGAACGCCTCGCCGTCATGCCGTTTCTTTCAGGCCGGTGTGTCCGTCAAGGTATTCGCCGCGCCAGGCAAAGGCGAGTCGGGCGCGGCCGCGACTGCCGTGCAATCCGCGAGCGGGTCACGTGCCAGCGCTTCGAGCGCGGCCATGTCGCGCGCAATCACCTCGCCCAGATAGTTACGCAGAAACTCCACCCAGGTGCGGGTCTTCGCATCGACAAATTTGCGCGAGGGATAGAGCGCATACACATTGACCCGTTGCAGGATGTGTTGCGGCAGCACGCGCACGAGCGCACCGCTGCGCAGCCCGTCGATGGCCGCATAGACAGGCAGCATGCCGATGCCCATGCCCTCGCGAATCGCAACGGCCAGCGACTCCGCGATATTCACCTGCACCGGCCCATCGACATGCATCGACACAACGCCTTCGGGACCTTCGAGCGTCCACTCGTTCGCAGGCGCCGTGGGAGTCTTCAGGATCAAACAGTCGTGACGCGCGAGATCGGCCGGCGTTCGCGGCGCGCCGTGCGCCTGGATGTATTCGGGCGATGCGCACAGAATGCTGCACGACGCGCCCAGCCGATGCGAAACGAGATCGGAATTGGGCAACGAACTCGCGATCACCAGCGACACGTCGCTGCTGCCGCCATACAGATCGGGCATACGCTGCGAAAGCGTGAGTTCGACCGTGACGTCCGGATGCAGCGCACGATACTGCGAGATCGCTGGCAGCACGTAATGCTGCCCGATGCTCGCAAAACTATGCATACGCAGCACGCCCGCGGGACGCTCATGCGCGCAACTGGCTTCCTCTTCGGCGCCTTCGACGTCGGCGAGAATCTGCTTGCAGCGCTGCAAATAACGCTCGCCGGCCGTCGTGAGTGCGAGACGGCGCGTCGTGCGATTGAGCAAACGTGTACGCAGATGTGCCTCAAGCTCCGAAACCGCGCGCGACATCGCGCCGGTGGTCGAGTCGAGCGACTGGGCGGCTGCAGTGAAACTGCCCGCTTCGACCACGCGGGTAAACACCCGCATATTTTGTAGCGTATCCATCAGACCTTCAGTCGTTATCTTGTCTCGCGAATGACCATCGAGCGCGCCACGGGTGACATCGCCTGATCCGCGAAAAGGCTGCCGCGCTCATTTCAAGCGCTGCCGCAAGCTCGCTTCCTTGTATGAAGAATCGCGCCTGGTCGAGCTTCAGCCGAGAGCCAGTTTAATGAAAATTCAGCGATGCATATCGTGATTTTATGTCATAAAATTCAGTCGTTTTTTTCATGTGTCTTTAAGGCGGGAAGCATGCCGATCGATATCCGCGCACTGCGCTATTTCGTCGAAACTGTTCAACTCGGGAGCTTCACGCAGGCTGCCGCCGCGGTGTTTGTCACCCAGTCGACAATCAGCAAGATGGTGAAGCAACTGGAGGACGAAGTCGGTCAGCCGCTTTTGATCCGCGATGGTCGGCGAGTTCAGCTCACCGACATTGGCCGCGTGGTTTACGAACGCGGCTTGCAGGCGCTTTCCGTGATTGAACAATTGCAGCTGGAAGTCGCCGACGTCGCGCAACTCGCTCGCGGACAACTCACCGTGGGCATGCCGCCCATGGGCAATCTGTTTTTCCCCAGCGCGGTCAGAGCCTTTCAGCAACGTTACCCGACGCTCGAACTGCGGCTCGCCGAACACGGTGGGCAACTGCTCGAGCAGAAAGTCATAGCAGGCGAACTGGAAGTCGGCGCTACCGTGCTTTTACCCGGCAGCACGCCGGAAGGTCTTGCAAGCCGCGCGATTGCACGCCATTCGATCTGGGCGGTGGGTCCGCGTGAAGCCTCATGGCATGGACGCCGGACCGTGCGACTTGGCGCGCTCAAACACCAGCCGCTGATTCTGCTCGACGAAGGTTTCGCCCTGACCCGCCGCGTGCTTGCCGCGTTTCGCGAAGCCGGTATAGAACCTCATGTCGTGGCACGCAGCGGACATTGGGACTTTCTCGCCGCCATGGCGGCGGCAGGCCTGGGCACCACCTTCCTGCCCGAGCCGTTCCTGGCTCACCTCGACACGGGCAATCTTGCGGTCGCGCGCGTGACCGAACCCGCGCTCGACTGGACGCTGTCGCATATCTGGTCCACGGACCGGTACATGTCGCACGCCGCGCGGGCGTGGCTGGACGTCTGCCATGAGGTGCTGGGCAAACAAACGCGCGTCGGCGCGCTTTAAATTCCGCACGCATTCGATATCGGGCCGCGAAGCATTCTCATACCTGAGCCATGCGAAAGACCGAGATCGCCGTTTCGAGTTGCCCCGACTGCGCCTTGAGCGACAGCGCGGCAGCCGATGCCTGCTCCACGAGCGCCGCGTTCTGCTGGGTCACGCGGTCCATTTCGGAAACCGCCTGATTCACCTGCTCGATATCCTTGGACTGGGCTTCCGAGGCAACGGCGATTTCCTCCATCAAATGACTGGCGCGCTTCACCGAAGCCTGAATTTCCTGCATCGCTCCAATCGCACGATCCGCCTGTTTCGCGCCCGCGCCGACCCGATTCAACGAATCGGTAATCAGGTCCCGGATTTCGCGCGACGCCGTCGCGCTGCGTTGCGCGAGCGAACGCACTTCGCTGGCGACAACGGCAAAACCCCGGCCTTGCTCACCGGCCCTGGCGGCCTCCACGGCGGCATTCAGGGAAAGAATATTCGTCTGGAAAGCAATGCCTTCAATCGCACCGATGATCTCCGCGATCTTTCCCGACGAATCGGACAAGCCGCGCATGGTCCGCACCACGGCCTGCGTGGCCTCGTTGCCCTGATCGGTGAGCAGCGCGGTGCTTCTCACCACATCGCTCGCCTGTTTTGCATTCTCTGCGTTCAGGCGCACGGTCGCCGTCAGCTCGTCCATGGATGCAGCGGTTTGCTCCAGCGACGCCGCCTGCTCCTCCGTGCGCTGCGAAAGATCCACGTTGCCTTCGGAAATTTCGTGACTGGCCATTTCGATCTGGCGCGAGCCATCCCGAACGACGCCGATGGTCCGAATGAGCTTGCCCTGCATCGCCTTCAGGCCTTCCATCAGTCGCCCCATTTCGTCGCGCGAATGGACCTCGACATGCGTGGTGAGATCGCCGTTTGCAATGGCGCTGAAGTGATTGAGCGCCCGATCCAGCGGAACGCCAATTGCACGCTGCAGCGATCGCCACGCCAGAACCGCGGCCGCGAGCGCAATGGCGATACCCACGATGGCGATTGCCACAAACCAGCGAAAACGCGTCTGGGCGGCGTCGAACAATTCCCGTGCGGTCGTGACCTGCGTTCCGCCGAGCGAGTCCATGCCGTCGGATACATCGATAAACAGCGCGGGCGGCAGGTTTTTCCACACGTCCGCAATTCTGGCCGGGTCGTGGGTGTCGATCGCCGCGAACATCCGGTCCAGCCCGTTGGTGACGAGCAGGCCGAACTTCTCGTTGACGTCGCGCGCTTGACGCGCCTCGTCGGCGCTGGAAAACGGCAACGCGCGGTAACTGTCCCACGCGCTCCTGGCGGCGGTCAGCAAATTGTGGGCGGTCTGCGTCTCCTGCTGGACGTCGGGGCTCGTC
This sequence comes from Paraburkholderia sp. SIMBA_027, assembly GCF_046535315.1. Lineage (NCBI taxonomy): Bacteria > Pseudomonadati > Pseudomonadota > Betaproteobacteria > Burkholderiales > Burkholderiaceae > Paraburkholderia > Paraburkholderia sp. SIMBA_027. The sequence goes on along the minus strand of NZ_JAWRWY010000002.1, from coordinate 51,624 downwards.
GGGTCGAGTGCGATGCGATACAGCCACAAACGCGCCCGCGACAGCGCGACGTTCGCCTGCCCCAAGGCCTCGGAAGAAGCGAGCCGGTTCGCGTACAACTCCTTGACATCGTTATTGCTCACGAACACGCCGCCGACGCCCATCAGTCCGCCGATGACGAGCAAAACCGCGAGAAAGGCCATCGCCATCGCAAGGCGGGCACGAATGCTGACATCCTGAGGCATAGAGGTCGCTACCTGGGGCTAGAGTGTTTTAATGTCCCGCCATGATTTCCCTGTTGCCGCTGGAGAATGTGCATGGCATTTTTTTTGGTCACCTGCCCTGCTAACGGCGCGAATTCCCCGACCATTAGCGGTCAATTCAGAAAGGACATTTATTGAACTTCACATTGCCGCCGGCCCGATAAAATGATACATAACATGATATTGTCAGACGAATAACGACTGCCGATTTATTGTTTAAATCGCCAATACGCCTCCTCACGATAACGGCGCGCGCATTCACCCGATTTCGAGCAGATCGACCACAGCCCGCACGCCTGACGTCGCTTTGGCGGCTCCGAACACGAGCCTGCGTTCGGCATTCGACGCGACTTTGCCGGTGAGGATCGCCGTGCCGTCGTCAATCTCGATGCCAATATGCTTCGCTTCGCGATCGCCGTGACGCTGTATCGCATCGCGAATTCCCACCGCGATATCTTCCGCCGACGCCTCGCCCCGGACGCGAATCGTATCGGTGACACCCGTCACGCCGAGCAGATGCGCAATGGCGTTTTTCGCGGCATGACTCTGATAGCTCCAATCGCACTCGCCCATCAGCGTGACCCAGCCCTTTTCGACCCGCGCCTGCACCATCTGATTGTTCAACCCGACGGTCCACTCGAGAATCGAGCGCACGGTGTCCGCGATGTCCTCGTCGCTGCGCACGTCATGGCGCGCGAGACGCACCTCCATTTCGACGACGATTCCGCGCACACCCGCAACCCTCGCGGCCGCCCGTTCCGCCGCGAGTTTCTGCGCAAAGCTCGCGGGATGTCCCGACAAGGTGACGACGCCATTCGACACGCCGACCCCGATCTCCGCGGGGTTGATCGATTTATCCCACGCGAACTCGGCTTCGACGTCGCGCTTTAGTTCGATATCGGATTTCATTGCGTTTCACTCCTGATCTACACGCTGATATCTACGTCAGCATCATGAAAAAGATCGGCTGTCATGCGGCCGAAACGAACAGCTTGTCGGATTGTTTTTCGCAGCTGCATTCATGCATTTGCGTCATGCCACTGGCAGATTGCCGACCAGATATCCTGCGCGTTCTCGCAATAGCGAAAAAGCGTGAGGTCGTCGGGCGCGATCATGCCTTCTTCGGCCATCATGTCGAAGTCGACAAGGCTGCGCCAATACGCCTCGCCGACCAGCACCACCGGAATCGGCTCGATTTTTCTCGTTTGCAAAAGCGTCAGGACTTCGAATAATTCATCGCAGGTTCCATAGCCACCAGGAAAAAACACCGCGGCTTTGGCCTTTTCGAGCAGATGGAGTTTGCGAATGGCGAAGTAATGAAACCGGAAACACAATTCGGGCGTCAGATATGCGTTCGGAAGCTGATCGTGCGGCAACGCGATATTCATGCCGACGGTGGGCGAGTCGGTGTCGTACGCGCCGCGATTGGCCGCCTCCATGATGCCGGGACCGCCGCCCGTCACGATCGTGAGCCTCGGAAGCCGCGTGCTGCCCTCCGATGCGCCAACCAGGCGTCCGAACTCGCGCGCGATTTCGTAATACACGCTGTGGCGCATGTTTGCATCCGCCGCGCGAACCGCGCGTTGGCGCTGCGCGTCGGACGGTTTGGCCTTGAGCCGCGCGCGCGCCTCAGCGAGCCGGCGGCGCGCGCGAGCGGGCGCTTCGATGCGTGTGCTGCCGTACACCACGACCGTGTCACGAATGCCGAGCTGCTGCAGCTTTTCCTCGGCTTTCCAGTAATCGAGCTGCAAACGCACGCCACACATTTCCGGGCGACGCAGGAAAGCGCCGTCCTCATCGGCCTGAACATAGGTCGGGCTCTCGACGAGGCGGCGCACGCGCGGCGGCAGAGCCTGTCGTGTCTTTCGCGCGGGCCGCCGTTCCGGTTTGACAGACGTGTTCATGCGGGCACCGAAGCGAAGTGGCCGCGAACGAACTCGCGCACGCGTGCGAAGTCGGTTGGCGCGCCCGCGGAGGGCAACGCCGTGCCGGCTTCATCGAAATGGAGGTGGCCGACCACGTCGAACCCCACCGCGCCGAAGACGTGCACGTCCTGGAGCATCTGCATCGCCTGCCAGCGGCCGTTGTCGACGAACGAAGCCAGCGGCGAGCCGGAGACCGTCACCCGCGCCGCCTGTCGCCCCGCGAGCAAACCGCGCACTTCGCCCTGTTCCACCGTGTACGCGAAACCGCGGCTGAAAACACGGTCGATGTAGCCCTTCATCATCGCGGGCATCGCCATCCACCAAAGCGGGTAGATGACGGTCAGCACGCCCGCTTCGAGCACGTCTTCCTGCGCGGACAGCACGTCGACCGTCCGGATGTGCGCGGCCGTTCCGTCGATCAGCTCCGCCGCCGACAGCACGGGATCGAAGCCCATCCGGTACAGGTCGTGAACGCGCACGTCATGCCCCAGCCGCACCAGTTCGCCGACATACGTCCGCATCAGGCGCATGGTGAGACTGTCTTCGACCGGATGCGCGGCCACGATCAGGTGTTGCATGGCATGGGCTCCTTCACATTGAGGATGATGCGCGGCATCGTCGCTGCACACGCAGATTCATCGTGCGCCTCGCCGCCGACCTCGAATTGACACATATCAAGGATGCGAAAAGCACACAGGACGCGTCGATGTCTGCGGCGTACCTCGCCGCGCGCTCGGAGCGCGCAGTCCTGATTGACCTGAGTCAATCGCGCCCCCGTTCCGCGCGCCGAGACTGAAACGGCAGACGGATGCCATGGCACGCGCACTCGCTCAAGGCATCGCGCATTTGCAGCGCGCCGCCATCGGCGTCATCCCTGTGCGTCGACGCGCAATCCGGCTCGACCGCCACGCCAGCGACTGGAGCAATCTCATGACCCCTGTTCAACGCATCGAGTACGAACCCGCGCCGCAATTGCCGCCCGCTCGCGCGAGCGGCGAGGCGCCCGTCTTCATCGACCTGCCGCGCCCGCGGCACGACGCCGGCGCACCGCTCCTGAGCGCGCTTGCGCGGCGCAGAAGCACCCGCGACTACGCGGATACGCCCATTGCGCTCGACACGCTCGGCGAACTGCTCTGGGCGGCGAACGGCATCAATCGCCCCGAAACCGACGGCCATACCGCACCGTCCGCGCAGGCTTTCAACGAGATCGACATCTATGTCGCGTTGCCTCACGGCGTGTACCGCTACGAGCCGGAATTCGACCGGCTGGCGCTCAAGCATGCCGTCGATGCGCGCAACATGACGGGCTATCAGGACTTCGTGGGCAAGGCGCCGCTCGATCTCGTCTACGTGCTGCGCGGTTCCCAGGTGCTCTCGACGCCGCGCCAGCAGCGCGAACTGTTCGCGGGCATCGCCGCCGGCGCGATTTGCCAGAACGTCTCGCTCTACTGCGCCTCCGAGGGGCTCGCCACCGTGGTGCGCGGCTGGATCAACCACCGGCTGCTTGCCGATGTGCTGCGGTTGAACGAAGACGAATTGCCGATCCTCGCGCAGACCGTCGGCAAACCGGCTGCGTGATCGCTCGCAAGCCTGGGACGCGCGGTTGACCGCGGTTGACAGAACCGCGCCCCTGCATCGCGGGACGATCCCGACCGGTGCGCGAGCGGCGCGCGTGAACTTCGCGAGCCAGTCAGCCGCCGCGCACCGCACTCGCCGCACTCACCGCACACTCAGTAAAGGCCCCGGACGAGCAGCACCGGACAGTCTGCCTCGCGCACGAACGCCTCCGCGACACTGCCGAGGAACGCGCGGCTCACGCCGCGGCGGCCGTGCGTGCCGAGGACGGCCAGTTGCGCGTCCACACGCACGGCGCAGCGGATCAGGCACGACGCGACGCTGTCCGTCACCCCTTCCACTTCCAGCAATAACGTCTCGCACGCCACCCCGGCCGCCGTCGCCCTCGCGCACGCGACGTCCAGCAGCCGCTTCGCTTCTTCCCGGTATGCGTCGACGAGATCCGCCGGCACATAGGTCAGCCCCATGCCAAGCGGGGCGATCACATCGATGACATGCGCCACGTAAAGTTTCGCGTGAGCCAGTTGAGCGAGGCGCAGCGCTTCGTCAAGCGCTTGCAGCGAGGTTTCGCTGCCGTCGAACGCCATCAGGATTTTCTCGTACATGGTCTGCTCCTCCCCGGGACGCCCCGTTACGTAACGTCTTGCCTGAACCCATCTTCGGATTCGCCGACGTCACGCAATTGATTTACATCAATGGAAAAACGCGGTTGCGACACGGCGAAAGTTTGACCTGCGTCAGGCGTGGCGTCCCGTCCCGAGCGATCCTTGGCTCACCACCCAGCCGATTGCCGATGCGAGGAGAAGGCCATGAAACGCATCCATGAGATCACGCTCGCCGTCGCGCTGATGTCGGTGCTAGCGCCCGGCTTCAGTTCTGGCGCCGCGGACATCGCCGACGCCGATACGAACGCCACGGCGACGCGGTCCATGCAGAACGGCATGGCCTATATCACCGGGGGCGTCGGCATCGACGAAGCCGACGCGCTGCGCAGCGTGGCGCATCAGTACAGCTTGCGGCTCACATTCCTGGCGCAGGGCGGCCAGTTCCTGTCGGACGTGGATGTCGAGATCGTCGGGCCCTCGGGAGCGGCGGTCTTCAGGACGCGTACGCTCGGCCCCTACCTTTACGTGGCGCTGCCGCCCGGACGCTATCAGGTCGCCGCCTACGCGGCGGGAACGAAACAGGTGCGCGTCGTGGTCGTGAACAGGCGCCAGGGCACGAATGTGCAATTCGCCTTTGTGCCGGCCGTGCGCCACGCCGTCGCGCCTTGCTGCCCGACGCCGCCCACGATCCGATGACGCCCTTGCGCGTCCCGTTCGCCGCACCACGCAGGCGCTCGCATCAATCACCCGGCCGGAACACCGCACCATGCTGCCCATCAGTGACGAGTACATGCCGTTTGCCGTCGCGCTGGGCGTGGGGCTGCTGGTCGGCGCGGAACGCGAGCGGCGCAAGGGGGAAGGCGTGGCCCGCGCCGCCGCCGGCATCCGCACCTTCACCATCACGGCCCTGCTCGGCACGATCGCCATGCGCGTGGGCGGCGCGATCCTGGCCGCCACGCTGGTCCTCGCGCTCACCGCGCTGGCCACCGCCGCCTATCTGCGGCCGCACGACGACCGGGGGCTGACCACCGAAACGGCGCTGATCGCCACACTGCTGATGGGCGCGCTGGCCGTCATCGACGCACCGCTCGCCGCCGCGCTGGGCGTGGCGCTCACGATCGTGCTCGCGGCGCGCGCGCCGTTGCACCGCTTCGTCGTGGCGCGTCTCGATCGCAAAGAAGTGGTCGATCTGCTGACGCTGGCGGCGTCCGCATTGATCATCCTGCCGATGCTGCCCGACCGGCCCGTCGACCCGCTCGGCGCGCTCAATCTTCAGACGGTCTGGCGCTTCGCCGTCCTCGTCATGGCGATCAGCGCGCTGGGGCACCTGGCACAACTGATGTTTGGCGCGCGCGTCGGCCTGCCGTTCGCGGGCCTGCTCGGCGGCTTCGTTTCCAGCATCGCGACCATCACCACGATGGGCCGCCGCGCCGCGCTGTCGCCCGCCGACTGTCCGCAGTTCGCCGCCGCCGCCGTGCTGTCCTCGGTCGCGACGCCGGTGCAACTGGCGCTGATCGTCGGCGTCGTGCATGAACCGCTGCTGCGCCACCTCGCGCCGGCGTTCGCCGCGGGGATGCTGGGCGCGCTGGTCTGGGGTCTGCTGATCGCCTGGCGCGCGATCCGCAAGCCGATGCAGGAAGCGCTCGTGGTGAGCCGCGCCGTGGATCTGAAGGCGGCCCTGCTGCTCGCCTCGACGCTCATGATCCTGACGCTCGGCGGCACCCTGCTCGCGCGCTGGTTCGGCGAGGCCGGCCTGTTGATCGCCGCGGTGCTGGGCGGCCTCATCGACACGCATTCCGCCGCGGCCTCGATCGCCGCGCTCAGCGCCCAGTCGCTGCTCAGCGCAGACGAGGCGGCCATGCCGATCATCGTCGCGCTCACGGCCAACTCGATCATGAAATGCGTGGTGGCCGCGATCGCAGGCCATCACGCATTCGCCTGGACGGTGGTCCCCGGCCAGGCGCTGATCCTCGTCTGTGTCTGGGGGGCGTGGTGGTTCGCCCACTGAATGCCGACGCAAACTATGACTTGATGTACGTCAAGTCTTCACCCGCATCCGGCGACAACATGGCCACCGGGCACGCGCGCCTCGCCGCGCACGCCACGCCACGCCACGCCACGCCATTTTCCCCAGCGGAGGCCGCCATGCAGTACAAGACCGTGCTCGCCTATCTCGACCCGGACGACCGCGCAACAGCAAGACTGGATTTCGCGCTGACGCTCGCGGGACGGTTCGACGCTCACCTCATCGGCCTGTATTCGCCGTTCGCGCCGGACGTGCGCGCCTGCTTCACGGTCGCGGGCAGCGCCCCGTACTACAGCGAATACTGCGACGCGCTGCGGGGCCAGCAGTCGGCGTCCGAAGCGGCTTTCCATCACGCCTTGAGGCGCGTGGGCATGGACGGCGAGTGGATCGCGTTCGACTTCCATGCCGAACAGCCGATCGTGCGCCGCAGCCGCCACGCCGATTTGCTCGTCGCCGGCCAGACCACTCCCGACGACGACAACGCCTCCCTGCGCAGACGCTTTCTCGAACAGGTCGTCATGACGTCCGGCCGGCCGGTGCTCGTCTTGCCTTACGCGGGCGCGCTGCGCGCCACGTGCGAAACGATCGTGATTGCGTGGGACGGCAGCCGCGAAGCGGCGCGCGCGGTGCACGACGCCATGCCGCTGCTGGAAACCGCAAAACGCGTGACGGTGTTGCATATCGCGACGCCGAATTCGTCCCGCACGGCGAAGCCCGGCCCCGCGATTGCCGACATCGATCTGATGCTGGCAAGACACGCGGTCAATGTGGACTTCGCGCAAGACTTCAGCGACTCGGACGAAACCGCGGGCGAGACCTTGATTTCGTGGGTCGCGAAGAACGACTGCGACTTCATCGTGGCGGGCGCCTACGGTCATCCGCAATGGCGCGAGCGCCTGCTCGGCGGCGTCACGCTCGCCCTGCTCGAGTCGGCCACCGTTCCGGTGCTGCTTTCGCATTGAGGAGCCGTGGAGGCACGCGTCACGCGCGGGCGCCGATCGGATGCGCAAGGCCTGTAGGACAATGCCTACAGCCTCAAATCGCGACCTACACGACTTTCAGCGCCCGCTCATTGGAGCGCCGCGCCGCGCTGACCATACTGGAGACGTAGCGAACCGGCTCGAAAGGCCCGCCTCCCGGAGCATCGTCATGCAAACCGCGAACCACCCTGCGCTGTCCTCCGTTCCGCTCGCCACGGCGACTGCCCCCGACGACGCCGAATCCCTGCTCTCGCTCGCGCGCGCCGCCGGCATGCTGGTCACGCTGGACGGCCAGATCGGCCGCGAAAAATACCAGAGCATCGCGGGTTCGCTGGGCGCGTTCCAGCGTTTTGCCGCTGCGCTGCGCGCGGCGCTCAGCGCGGCGAATTGAATCGCGCTGGAGCAGCGCCTCGGCTTGCATCGTTCCACCGCGAACCGTCGGCGCAAGCGCGCATGGGCCGCCGTCAAACGGCTGATCCGCATCGACTGACAGGACGTGGCGCGCTGTCCGGCCGCGCAAGAATCTCGCGCGGCGTCTCTGTCGGCCACGGATCCAGGCTTGACTCAAATCAATTCCAATCCGACGTCCGCGCCTAGACTGAGCCGCACGAGACACCGCTTCGGTGTGCCCTTCACCGCGGAGCGCCCAACATGGAGTACCGCAACATTCTGGTTCACCTTGACGAAAGCGAGAGCGCCCGCAAGCGCCTCGACGTCGCGCTGCGCGTCGCACAGCGTCACCGCGCCCACGTAAGCGCGCTTTTCGCGCCGACCGTGCAGGAGCACGACGTGGCGTATGCATTCGTTCTGAACGCCGAATACTGGTCGCAGTGCCAGCATGAACACCAGGCGTGCCGCCGCGCGCTCGAACATCACTTCTTCGGCAGCCTCGCCGAAGCCGGACTCAAGGGCAACTGGCGCACGGCCACGCACGCACAGCACGAGCTGCTGATGCGCGCCCGCTTCGCCGATCTGATCGTGCTCGGCCAAAGCGGTCCCGACGACCCCTACGCGTCGCTCGCCAACCGGCTGCAGGCGCGCGTGACATTGAGCGCCGGTCGACCGGTCCTGTGGGTCCCGCACGAAGGCGGCTTTCCCACCGTGGGCGAGCGCGTGATGGTCGCATGGAACGCGGATCAACCGGCCACGCGCGCGCTGTTCGATGCGCTGCCGTTCATGCGCCTCGCGGAGCACACCGAACTCGTGACCTTCACGCTCGCGCGCAAGGAAAAAGACCGCATTCCGGGTGCCGACATCGGGCTGGTGCTCGCGCGTCACGGGCTGGATGTGCAGGTCACGGAACTGCATCCGCCGCCGACCATCACGGTCGGCGACGCCCTGCTCGCACGCGCCGGCAAGACCGGCTGCGATCTGATCGTGATGGGCGCCTACGGCCATGCGCGCTGGAAAGAGCTGCTGCTCGGCGGCGTCACGCAGACGGTGCTCGGCTCGATGCCGGTACCGGTGCTGATGTCGCACTGAGCGCGCGAGGCGCGCATCACCTCCAGGAAAAACGTCATGTGCTACAAGACTCTGCTCGTCCACCTCGACGATTCGCCGCGATGCGAGGCCCGCCAGGCCTATGCGCTCGATCTGGCGGAGCGCTTCGACGCGCATCTCATCGGGCTGTATCTGCCGATGCCGCATGCGCGCGCGCCGGCGGCGCGCAACGGGTCCGTGCCCGAGCATCGCCGTGAGCACACGCACGCGCAGTTCCTCGAAGCGGGCGCGCGCGCGGGCCGGATGGTCGAATGGCGCGCGCTGCAGCCGGGCGACACGCCGTCCGCGACGCTGCACGCGCGTCACGCCGACCTGCTCGTGCTCGGACAGGGCGAGCACGGCAACGCCGCGTTCGACCCGACCAGCGGCCTCGTCGTGGACCTCCTGATGACGGCCGCGAGACCCGCCGTCGTGATCCCGCATGCCGGGAGCTTTCCGACGCTCGCTCGCAACATCCTGATCGCCTGGGACGGCAGCCGCGCCGCGGCGCGCGCCGCGTCCGACGCCTTGCCGCTTTTGCAGCGCGCCGATTGCGTATCGATCGAAATGATCGCGGCGCGGCCCGGCACCGCGCGCGTACGCGCGGCAACGGAAGCGGAAGATGCCGCCGCATGGCTGGACCTGCACGACGTCGGCGCGTCGTTTCACGAATGCGCGCGCGAACCGGGCGTCAAGACCGCTGCGACGCTGCTGGACCGCGCGAGCGCGCTGCACGCCGACATGATCGTGGCCGGTGCTTACGCGCACTTGCGCAACTTCGAGCGCGTACTGGGCGGCGTGACGCACAACCTGCTCGAAACCATGACGATTCCGCTGCTGATGTCGCACTGATATGCAATCGCACGGCGGCGCGCCCAACACGCCGACGTGCCTGCCCGACGGGAGCCCACCATGCAAAACCCTCCAGCCGCAGTCGATTCCGCCCATCCGCCCTGCAACGGCGCCGCCGACGTCACGCACGAGTTCGCGCTGCGCTTCGCCGTGCGTCATGCGACGCTCGCGCCGTCGAGCCACAACAGCCAGCCGTGGCGCTTCGTCTCCGGCGCGGACCGCGTGATGCTCTGCGCGGACAGACTGCGGGCGCTGCCCGTCGTGGACCCTTACGACCGGGAACTCGTCATCAGTTGCGGTGCGGCGCTCTTCAATCTTCGCGTGGCGATCGCGAGCCTCGGCATGGGATACGCGATCACCCTCTTTCCGTCGAGCACCGATCCCGATCTGCTGGCCGAAATCCGCCTGCTGCGTGAGCGCGTCACCGCGCCGGAACTGTCGACGCTGCTGAACGCGATTCCCGAGCGAGTGACCACGCGTCATCCTTTCTCTGCCGATCCCGTCGACGCCATGATCGAGCAGCACCTGATGGACGCCGCGCGCGCGGAAGGCGTCGAGGTTGCGTGCGTGAGCGCCGCCGCGCCCCGCAACGCGGTCGCCGACCTCGTCGCCGAAGCCGACCAGCAGCAATTCGCCGATCCGCGCTTCAGGCGCGAACTCGCGAAGTGGATCCACCCGCGCCACACCAACGACGGGATGCCGGTCTATGCAGCCGGACTCGGCGCGCTGCTCGATTTCGCCAGGCCGCTCGTGACATCCGCGATTCGAACCTTCGACCTCGGCGGCGGCGTGGCCGCCACGCATCGCGAACTTGCGGCGGGCTCGCCGCTGCTGCTGTGCATCGCAACCGGCGTCGACGATGCGCAGGCCTGGCTCGCCGCCGGTCAGGCGCTCGAACGGGTCCTGTTGCTGGCGACCGTGCATGGCCTCTGCGTTTCCTACCTGAACCAGCCGATCGAGATCGCAACGTTACGCTCCCGCCTCGCCGTGCTGATGGGGCTTCAGAGGACGGACTTTCCGCAGCTTCTGTTGCGGATCGGGCGCGGCACGCCCGACGCGGCGTCGCCACGGCGCCCGCTCGAAGACGTGATGTCCTGAGCTCCGTCTTTGCCGCGCGCGCAGGAGCGATGCGCGACTCGCGGCGGCAAAGACACAAGCAGGACACAACCGAGACACAAGCAGGACGCGACCGCGCAAAGCCGGCAGCCGCGCTTTCTCTCAGCTTGCGCTGCCCACGTCTCGCGCGAAATCGCGCTGGCCCTCGCGCAACTGTTCTGCGCAGGAGCGATAGAGCCATCCGGGTCCGTTATCCACGCTGTACATACCCCGGCACATGCCCTTCAGGCGAATCGTCGCCGTTCCGTCAGCCGCGGTTTCGCGGGCGGCCCAGAAATAGGCCACGCCGAATTGGTGCGGCATCCGCGTCTCGATCGTTTCGTCCGTGCTCCGCTCGATCGGCGTGGGCGAATGCGCCTGGACGAATGCCCGCGCGCGGTTCCATGCCTGCGCGCAATCGCGCAGCGTCATGCAGTGAATCGCCGCGTGCTCGCGCGCGAGCTCCAGCCCCGATTCGGAATCACGAAAGGCTTCGCGGCTCGCATCGGTCGCGCACGCCGCAAGCAGCACCGAAAACACCGAAAACAGCACAGCAAGCCGACCCGTCAGCCGATGCTGACACCATCCCTGAAACATGCTGACAACCCCGATAAAGAACCGGTCCGCGAAGTCGGACCGCATGGCCCAATCTAAGGATTGCCCGCCGCCCCCGATTGATCTGCCTCAAATCAGTCCCTCGCCTTCGATCGCCTCACGACTGACGCAGATCAACCGCGCAACAGAGAAGCGCGCTGCAATCTGTCTCGGAGGCGCCGTGGGGCGCGTTGAGAGGGAGTGCATGATGAAGCTGACCTTTCTGGGTGCGGCGCAAACCGTGACCGGCTCGCGCTACTTGCTCGAAGCGCAAGGCAAGCGGGTGCTGATCGACTGCGGGCTGTTCCAGGGCACCAAGAACCTGCGTTTGCGCAACTGGGCGCCCTTGCCTTTTCCGGCCGATACGCTCGATGCCGTGATCCTCACGCACGCGCACATCGATCACTGCGGCTACCTGCCGGTACTCGCGCGCAGCGGCTATCGCGGCCCGGTCTGGTGCACGCCGGGCACGGCCGACCTGTGCGGCGTGATGCTGCGTGACAGCGCCCGCCTGCAGGAAGAAGACGCGGCGTTTGCAAACCGTCACGGCTATTCGAAGCACAAGCCCGCTCTGCCGCTCTACACGCTCGACGACGCCGAAGCGGCGCTGCGGCTCCTCGCGCCACGCGAATTCGACACGCCGGTCGAGCTCGGCGAACAACTGACCTTCCGGCTGCTGCCCGCCGGGCATATCCTCGGCGCCGCGAGCGTCGTGCTGTGCAGCGGCTCGACCGTCGTCGCCTTTTCCGGCGATCTCGGGCGCCCCGACGATACGCTCATGCGGGCGCCGATGCCGCCCGTTCACGCCGACTATCTCGTGGTCGAATCGACCTATGGCGACCGGCTGCACGATGCCCTCGACCCTGAAGACGAACTCGCCCATCTGTTCGCGCGCACCTTCGCGCGCGGAGGCATCGTGGTGATGCCGTGCTTCGCGGTCGGCCGCGCGCAGGAGGTGCTTTACTACATCGCTCACCTCAAGGAAACCGGGCGCATGGCGAACGTGCCCGTCTATCTCGACAGCCCGATGGCCATCAGCGTCACGGACCTTTACCGCCATCACATGCGCGAGCACCGGCTGAGCATCTCCCAACTGCACGCCATCGATCATGCGGCCTTCATGACCCGCACCGTCGACGATTCGAAGGCCATTGCCGCGCGTCACGGCCCGATGGTCATCATCGCCGGCAGCGGCATGGCGACGGGCGGACGCGTGCTCCATCACCTGAACCTCTATGCCCCCGATCCGCGCAACACGATCGCGCTGGTGGGCTACCAGGCGCCCGGCACGCGCGGCGCGGCGCTCGAGGCCCATGCGCCGACCATCAAACTGCATGGCGACTACGTGCGCGTGCGCGCCGAAGTGGCGTCGATTTCCTCGCTCTCCGCGCATTCGGATTACCGCGAAACGATACGCTGGCTGGCCGGCATGACCTGCCCGCCGGTGCGCACGTTCGTGACGCATGGCGAGCCCGCCGCCGCCGATGCCCTGCGCCGGCGTATCGCCGAAACGCTTCATTGGGACTGCTGTGTGCCGGAGCAGGGGCAAACCATCGAACTGCCCGAGAATCCGGTTCGCGAACATCCGTGTCCGCCGTGCGAGTCCGCCAGCGCGGCGTAAGCTCCCGCGCGAATGACCTTGCCGTACGCGGCGGCGTTCACGCCGCGTCGGCATTGCGGCGCGCCGCCCGCAGGCGAAAGAATTGCGCCCTGCGCCACACAAACTCGCAATTTTTTCCGGACAGATCTGCGCGGCGATCCTAAAATTAGGGCAAGCGGCCCATCCATCCCGGCTCCCGACTGTTCTCCAATGAAGTCGCTACTTCATAGGGGAATGACTGACACAACCGTTCCACGCAAGCGCATCTTCGCAACTTCATCCGGACAGTTGCCATGAGCACACGCGCTCAGCCACGCGCGCACGGCGCAGTACGCATGTTTCTCGCACGTCTACGTCGGCCGGCAGGGGCATCGGCGCTGACGTTCGTTGTCGTCCTGACGCTCGCGCTCGTCGTTGCCGCGTTCGTCGCCGCGCAATGGCAGACCACCGCCGGGCACCGATTCGCGCGCCGCGCGGCCGCGCTGCGCGACACGGTCGAGCAAGCGCTCGTCGCCGACGAAGCCGCCCTGCGCGGCGCGCGCGGATGGCTCGCGCAACAGCCCGCGCCCAGTTCCGCAGCCTGGCGGCAGTACGCCGCCGATACCGTTCTCGACGATTCCCGGCTCGCGGTGGTCGCACTCGGGTATTTCCCGCTGCCTCTCGGCGTGTCCGAGACGGCATCCGCGCAGTCTGCGCAGTCCACGCTCGCCACGCTCTGGGCGGGCCCGGCCGCTTCCGAAGCCGGCAGTGCGTTCGACACGAGCGCCGCGGCCGTGGCGGCGCGCCGCTACGCGCTGCAAACCGGCAATGCCGGGCTCGCCGCCGAAGCCGCTCCGGAACCGGCGCAGCCTCGTCTGCTGCTGTATCTGCCCGTCTATGCCGCGCCGGCGGCGGGCGACGCACAACGGCCGCTGGCCGGCTTCACCGTGGCCTTGCTCGATGTGCAGCGCCTCTTCGAGCCGATCGTCGCCAGCCGGCCGGACCTCGCCCTTGCCGTTCATGCCGGCCAGCACGCCGCCGAGCTGTATCGCAGCGCCCCCACCGAAAATGCCGCCGTCGCCGGGGGCGCGCGATTCGAGCACACCGAGACCATCGTGTTCGGCGGCACGACCCTCACGCTGCACACGAGCGCGGACGGCAGTCCCTTCGTCACCGGCGCGGCCCTCAGCGCCGCGCCCGTGCTGCTCTTCGGCGTCCTTGCCGCCGCGTTGAGCGCCTTTCTCGCCCATCGGCTCGCGCGGGCCAATGCCGCGTCGCCCGGTCGTCTCCCCGCGTCCGAGCCCGCGGTCTCCGACGCACGGCTGAACGAAGCACGGCTGAACGAAGCGCGCATGATGGGCATCGTGCGTTCGTCGATGGAAGCCATCATCACGGTCGACGAAGCGCAGCGCATCGTCATCTTCAATCCCGCCGCCGAGTTCGTCTTCGGGCTGTCCGCCATGGAAGCGATCGGCTCGCCGCTGTCGCGTTTCATTCCTGAGCGCTTCCGCCCGGCCCACGCGCGCCACGTCGACCAGTTCGGCGCCACCGGCGTCACCGAGCGTCAGATGGGCCATCAGCAACGCACGCTGTTCGGCCTGCGCGCCAACGGCGAGGAATTCCCGATCGAAGCGTCGATTTCGCAGATTCACGATGTATCCGGCAAGCTGTTCACGGTCATGTTGCGCGACATCACCGAGCGTTTGCGCGCGGAGGACTCGCTCAAGCGTTCGCGCGAGGAATTGCGAGAACTCTCCGCCAATCTGCAAAACGTGCGCGAGGCTGAAAAGACGCGTATCGCGCGCGAGTTGCACGACGATCTCGGCCAGCAGCTCACCGCGCTCAAAATCGATCTCTCCACGCTCCAGAACCGGCTCGGCGGCGCCGTCGACGACGACATCGCCACGCGGCTCGACGGCATGGGCAAGCTGATCGACTCGACCGTGCGGGCCGTGCGCCGCATCGCGGCCGACCTGCGCCCCGTCATGCTCGACGACCTGGGCCTCGTGCCCGCGATCGAATGGCTCGCGAACGACTTCACGAGCCGCTACGGCATCGCCGTGCAGCAGACCATCCACACCGGCAACACGGTGTTTTCCGGCGAGGCGGCGTCGGCGCTCTTTCGCATCATCCAGGAAGCGCTCACCAACGTCGCGCGCCACGCCGAAGCGAGCGTCGTCACCTTGAAACTCGAAGTCGACAGCCAGCACTGCACGTTGCGCATCGCGGACAACGGCCGCGGCGCGCAGCACACCGCCTGCGATCCGCAGCGGCACGGACGCCGCGAAAAGTCGTTCGGATTGCTCGGCATCCGCGAGCGCGCGCATATGTTCAACGGGGAAGTCGAGATCGACACGGCGCCGGGCGAAGGATTCGCCATTGCCATCACGTTCGCGCTCGACGCCCTCCTGCCAGCAGAGACCGCTTCATGATCAAGGTGATCCTCGCCGACGATCACACGCTCGTGCGTGACGGTCTGCGGCGCATCCTCGAAGACGCGCGGGAATTCGACATCGTCGGCGAAGGCTGCGACGGCGCGACCACGCTTGCGCTCGTGCGCGAGCGCGAGGCCAGGGTGCTCGTGCTCGATCTGTCCATGCCGGGGCGCAGCGGCGTGGAGCTCATCAAGCAGATCAAGGAAGAGAAACCGGCCTTGCGCATTCTCGTGTTGACGATGCATGCCGAACAGCAATATGCGGTGCGCGCGTTCAAGGCGGGCGCTTCGGGCTATCTCACCAAGGAAAGCGCCAGTGCGGAACTGGTGAACGCCGTGCTCAAGGTGGCGGCCGGCGGCGTCTACGTGAGCATGGCGATGGCCGAGCGCTTCGCGCAAAGCCTGAACGAGCCGGGCGACACCTTGCCGCACCAGCGTCTCTCCGATCGCGAGTTCGAAGTGTTCCGGCGCCTCGCCAACGGCGAAACCATCGGCGAAATCGCGCAGGCGCTCTGCGTGAGCGCGAAGACCATCAGCACCTACAAGGTGCGCATCCTCGAAAAAATGGAAATGCCGCACGAGGCCGCCCTCGTGCGTTACGCGCTGCGCCACAAGCTGCTCGACGATCAGGACGAACCCTGAGCCGACGCTGTTGCCAGTCGCTGTAGCCAACTTCCGCTGCCCTGCCCGGCGACGCATCGTCGCATGTTTGTAGGAATCGCCCTACATAACTTCCGTTTCGCGTACGCCGCTTTCCATCGCCGCCGATTCTCTTTCTCGCCGCGCTCGCCAATACTGGCTACATGACAGCCGATACCACCACGCGCGCGCTGCACGTGTTTCTCGTCGACGAGGCGACGGCGGTGCGCCGCAGAGTCGCCGAGACGCTCGCCGCCCTGTCGGACGTGAGCGTGGTCGGCGAGGCCGAGGACACCGTCACGGCTCTGCACGGCATCGCCACGAGCGGAGCGCATGTCGCGGTCGTCGACCTGCGGCTGAACGCGAGCAACGGCATGGAACTCATTGCCCGACTGTCGCGCGAACAACCGGGCGTGCTGACTATCGTGCTGACCAACCATGCGGCGGCGCCGTTCAAGGCCGCCTGCGAACGGGCGGGCGCCGCCTTGTTCTTCGACAAGACGTCCGAATTCGACGCCGCCTGCCATGCCATTGAAGCGCTTGCGAAACAACGCGCGACCCTCGCGCGATGAATTGGAGACTCTCATGTATGCCGAGCCCGTTTGCGACCCCTCTCTTCCCATGCCTGCGCCCACGCCCTGGCCGGTGATCGCGCTGCAACCCGCGGCGCACGAGGCCGCTGTGCGCCGTCCTGCCTCGCGCTGCTCGACCTGCTCGCTGCGCGCGGTCTGCATGCCGGCCGACCTCAGTTCCGCGGAGCTCCAGCAACTGGATACCCTCGTCCTCACGACGCGCATCGTGCGGCGCGGCGAGACGCTGTTTCGCACCCACGATCCCTTCCAGAGCCTCTACGCGGTACGCACCGGCTCGTTCAAAACGGTCGTCATGCATCGCGACGGCCATGAACAGATCACGGGCTTCCAGATTCCCGGCGAACCGCTCGGCCTCGACGGCGTGTGCGCCGGTACGCACAATTGCGACGCGATCGCGCTCGAAGACAGCTCGGTCTGCATCATCCCGTTCGGCCAGCTGGAGTCGCTGTGCCGCGAAAGCCGCCGCATGCAACATCATCTCTATCAGTTGATGAGCGGCGAAATCGTGCGCGAATCGAGCCTCATGATGCTGCTCGGCACGATGACGGCGGAACAACGGCTCGCGGCCTTCCTGCTCGACCTTTCCGCCCGTTTTCGCATGCGCGGCTACTCGGGCGCGCAGTTCAACCTGAAGATGAGCCGTGAAGAAATTGGCTGTTTTCTCGGCATGAAACTCGAAACCGTCAGCCGGATGTTTTCGCGCTTCCACCGGGAAGGGCTCGTCGAGCCGGACGGCAAGCAGATCCGCATCGTCGATGCGCAGGGTCTCGCGCGCGTGTGACCCGCGACCCATCCAGGGTGAATGTTCCGCAAGCTGGCCGCGGGTCGTCAGGCGCGGGGCGTTTTTTCGCCCTTGCCGCAGCGCTTCCCGCGGCGCACTTTTGGCCTTGACTCAAATCAACGCCATACCGCCGGACGATGTCAGCATGAACAAAGGCGGCGCGCCTTTCGGCCTGCCCGACACTCGAGGAGATCATTCATGGCCTGCGCACCGTTTCCCGCCGCCGTTGCCATTCGACCGCTGCGCGAATCGCGCCGCGCGCGGTCAGGCGCCCTGCTCGTACAGGCGGCTGTGTTAGTCGCCGTTTCGCTGCACGCCGCCGGCGCGGCCGCGCAAACGCAGGAGCCCGTCGAACTCGTCGATCAGCAGCATTGCATGTTTTGTCACACCTCCGACGCCCCGTTTCTCGCGCCCTCGTTCCACCAGATCGCGCAACGCTATCGCGACCAGCCCAACGCCAGCACGATGCTGGAGGAAAAACTCCGGCATGGCGGCAAGGTGCACTGGGGCGACATGTCCATGCCGCTGCCCGCCGATCGCGGCGGTCCGCTTTCGGCCGAGGACGCGCGCACGCTCGTCCAGTGGGTGCTGAGTCAGTAACTGCGCGGCGGCTTCGTGTGCGCATTCGTGCGTTTCGTGCGTGTCAGACACGCAAGCGAAGATCAGCGCGCCGCGACGCGCCCGATGCTCACCTCAATGACCGCGCCGCGCCGGACCGCTGTGAACGGCGTAGCGCGACGTACCGGCGAGTTGCAGTTCACGCTCGGCGGCATCGAAAGCCTGGCGGATGGCGACGAGCGGATCGTCGCCCGAGCAGTGAACGATGGGCTTGAGACCTGTGGCGGCCATGAGAAGATCGAGCCGCACATCGTAGGTCTGAACAGGGCCCGTTATATGCATCGACTCGATCGCCAGGTGGCATGCCTGCAGCACACCGCTGTACCGCTCCAGACGCAGGAGCTGCACACCGGCCTCAGCCTCGATCGCGGCGGACCCGACGAATCCGAGATAAACAATCTGCATGCCTAATCCCATTGCCGCGCCCCTTCTCTTCATACGCCCCATGACTGCGTGCACGCGCATCTCGCCGATCATCGCTGCACGTGGAATGCATGGCGATTCATGAGATCGATCCAGAGCATGCCTTCACGCAGGCCGTCGAGCATCGCGGCCGTCTCGGTGACGAATGTTCGATGATGATCGAAGGCGTGGCAGACCGCCTGTTCCGGCGCGCGCTGCCTGATCGCGATATGGCAGGAGAAGCCGCCTTGTGGCGCAGGCGACGTGACCGCCTCCACGATCCATGTATCGCTGTCGACCGTACCCTTGAGTGTCATGATGCGGATCTCTGTTTAGCACGTCGCTGAGAATGAAATGGCACGCGCGTCGGCGCGTGTCAGCTGCCATAAACGCGAAACACGCCGCTGTGCAGCAGCACGGGCGCCCCGCGCGTCGCCCGAATCAGCGTGACCGCCGTGTCCTCGATGGCGTGGCGATGCTCGTCGAAGGCTTCGACGAGATCCGTCTCGCGAACCGATCGCGCGCCGAAATGATCCTCAAGCGCCTCGGCGGTAATGCCGCACTCGATCCGCTTGCCGTCCACACAGACCGGAAACACCAAGGTGTAGCATTGCGCGTCGTATTGCGGCACCGACGGCGGAAACGTAATGTCCATGACCAGATCTCCTTGCCTCGCCTGCCACCCGCAGCTCACGGGGCGGCCTGAATTCAGCATAGGGTCTTGAAGTGCGGAACCGTTGACACATATCAATTCAGTGAAAGCTGCACCCAGCCGCGAAGACCAGGCGCTCAACAGTCTGCGGCACGACCCACCGTGGCCGCATCAGGCGTCGGCGAGAAAAAAAGCGCAGGGCGTGCCCTGCGCCTGACCGGCGCATCCCGTGCGGGCCAGCACGGATCGATGCGCCGCCTCCCCACAAAGCCCGCCTGATTTACTCGATGCGCAGCCGCTTTTGCTCCGCCGGCGCCTTTTTCAGCAGCGTCAGCGACAGCACGCCGTCCTGATACTGGGCCGTCGACGCGCTCTCGTCGATATCGCCGCCCAGCGAGAACGAGCGCGCAAACGCGCCGCTATAACGCTCGCGGCGGATGACCCGCTCGCCTTCCTTCTGCTCGGCCTTGCGCTCGACCTTCGCGCTGATCGAGACCACATTGCCGTCGATCTTCACGTCGATGTCTTTCTTGTCCACGCCCGGCAATTCCGCCTTGACCGTGTAGGCCTGATCGCTCTCGGTCACGTCGATTTTCATGGCCGCCAGATCGTGCTCCTCCGACGCGAGCAGGCCGCGCATAGGGCGGAACAGCCCCTGAAACAGATCGGAAACCGGCTCGACCGAAAACGGGTCGTAACGTGTCAGATTGCTCATCGCGATTCCTCCTTTTGAGCTGTCACTCGCCGCACCGTCCGCTTGCGCGCACCGCGCGGCAGCGCGGGTAGATGCCCACTCCTTGCGCGCCCGCACATCGCCGCCGGGCGCGCATCAGCTTCAATCTACGAACCCGCGACGTTTCCCGATTGATCCAACTCAATGCTCGTGTGTCTGAAGCGCGTCTCGACGCTGCACGGAAGTGCCCGATTTGGCGGAATAGGACGCTTGACTTAAGTCAAGCGTGCGCCCGTCCTCATTCGTAGACTCGAATTCATTCGTGGCCTGCATCAAGCCGGGCGACGATCGCCCGTTCCCACTCGCCGGAGCCCCGCCATGAGTTTGAAGACCTTGCTGCTTCATCTGGATACCAGTGCGCGCGCCAGCGCACGCCTCGCGCTTGCGTTGAAACTCGCGCGCACGTACGGCGCGCACCTGGACGGTCTGTTCGCGGTTTTCGAACCGAGCCCGCGCGAGTTTCACGTCATGGCCGGCACGGCGGACTACTACGACTCGCATCGCAGACTGCGAGCGGAACAGCGCGCCGCGATCGAGCGGCTGTTCCATGCGGAGCTGGCGCGCGCGCAGGTGAATGGCGCATGGGTGGCCGCCGAGGGCGAACCCGTCGCCGCCGTCATGCAGCGCAGCCGCAGCGCCGATCTGACGATCGTCGGCCAAACCGATCTCGACGAACCGGAAGCCTATGTGGCGAATCACTTTGTCGAATCGGTCGTGCTCGGCGCCGGCGGGCCCGTGCTCGTCATGCCCTACACCGGCCACTTCGAATCGGTAGGCGAACGCGTGCTGATTGGCTGGAACGGCAGCCGCGAGGCAGCGCGCGCGGTTCACGATGCGATTCCGTTCATCGCGCGCGCCGCACATGTCACGATTGCCGCCGTTTCCAGCAGCTTTACGCCCGCGCCTTCGGCGGCCTCGTGCTCGGATCTGGCCGCGATGCTCGCGCGCCATGGCGCGAACACCGTCGACATCACGCGTTTCGACCGCAGCGCCTCGGAATCCACGGGCGACGCCCTGCTCAGCTACGCGGCCGATAACGGCTTCGACCTGCTGGTGATGGGCGCGTATGGTCACTACCGCTTGCAGGAAACCGTGCTTGGCGGCGCGACGCGCTCGGTTCTGCTCACGATGACACTGCCCGTGCTCATGTCCCATTGAGCGGCAGCGAACGCACGCGACCGCACGTGCCCCGGAGACAGATCATGTTTTCCCGCATTCTCGTTGCACTCGACGGCAGCCAGACCGCGTCGAAAGCACTCGATGCCGCGATCGAACTCGCGCGTGACAGCGCCGCGGAACTACAGCCGCTGTACGTCATCGACATGCCGATGCTGGCCTACGACGTGCCGGGCTTCGATCCGTCGATCATTCGCGATGCGTACGTCGAAGAGAGCCGGATCCTCGGTGCCGATGCCCAGAACCGCATGACCGGCGCGGGCGTGAGAGGCGCCCCGCGCACGGCGGAAGTCCAGCTGGGCGCCGATGACATCGCGCAATGCATCGAACGCGCGGCCGCCGACTGGCACGCCGATCTGATCGTCATGGGCACGCACGGACGCCGCGGCATGCAGCGGCTGGCACTCGGCAGCGTCGCTGAACGCGTGCTGCGCAGCGCCTGCCGTCCGGTGTTGCTGATCCCGGCGCGCGCGACCGCGAAGGAGCGCGCCTGAGCCCTGGCGAGCGTGTGGCGCACCGCCCGCCTCCGTCAACATTGACTTAGATCAACCATTGACCGGATCGCGCTTGCGCGCACTAAACGTGACTGCCACTGCGCACTGTTGCTTGCGCGCGGCATTCAGCGTGCATAAACCCCGCTATCATTCAAAGAATAAGAAGATACGGGCGAACAATTTCATGGTGAAACGGAAAGGCACGCCGCACGATGCCGCCGCAAGCAATCTCCGCGGACAGAAAACTCAATCCGCACAGGCCTTCCGGCAGATCCTGAAGGTCATCGCCCGCAACATGGTCTCGCCGGCCGGCATCCTCGGTTGCAGCATCGTGTTGTGGCTGGCGACGCTCAGCATCGGCACCGCCATGTTAATGACGTCCCGCACCGACGCCTTCAACCACGCGCTACGGAATTCACGCAATCTCACGCTGGTCCTCGAGCGCGACATCGAGCGCAGCATCGATCTGTACGACCTTTCGTTGCGCGCGGTCTCCGACGGCGCGGCCGACAGCCAGGTGATGGCGTTGCCGGCCAACCTGCGCGACCGGGTCCTGTTCGACCGGGCCGCGACGGCCCACTATATGGGACCGATGACGATCAGCGCCGGGAACGGCACGCTGATCGCCACCTCGGATCCCCGATCCGCCGGGCGCGAGCGCGCCGCGCCGGATCTGAACGCCGCCGGCCACCTGATGACGCCGGACGGCCTCTATATCGGCCGCCCTGTCCATTCGTCGGCGAACCCCGCCCAGTTCGCCATTCCGCTAGGCCGCTCGATCTATCGCCCCGACGGAAAATTTCTGGGGACGGTCATGGGCAGTCTCAGCATGGAGTACTTCCGGGAACTGACCAATGGCTTGTCGATTGGCGAGCGCGGCTCGGTCATCGTGTTCGAAACGGATGGCACCTTGATTTCCCGCTTGCCGGACAGTTCGGAAAATATCGGCCGGAATTTCGCGCAGAGCCCGATATTCCGGCGCTTGATGACGGGCACGGAGGGCCACTTTGTGGGCACGCCGAACCTCGATGGCGTTCGTCGGCTTTACGTCTATAAACGCCTGCCCGATTTACCTTTGATTGTTGCCGTTGCGCCCGCGATGAGCACCGTCTATGCCGAATGGTGGGCGCGAGCGACGTGGTTCGGCGCGCTTATTCTGGCGTTCACGGCCATCAAGGCAGCCGGGACCTGGCTATTCGTGCGCGAGCTTCGCCGCAGGCAGCGCGCCGAGGCCTCGCTGGAGCGCATGGCGCATCACGACCCGCTCACCGGGCTGGAGAATCGCGCCACGTTCGACGACGTGCTGGCCCGGGAATGGAAATGCGCAAGGCGAAACGAAAAGCCACTGTCCCTGTTGTTTATCGATATCGACCGGTTCAAATCGTATAACGATCAATATGGTCATCAAGCCGGCGACGTCGCCTTGAAATCCGTGGCCACGCGAATTGCCGCGTGTCTCGACAGACCCGGCGATCACGCCGCGCGGTATGGCGGCGAGGAATTTATCGTCGTCTTGCCCGACACGGATACGCGCGGCGCCGCCTTGATGGCGGAGAAGATTCGGAGCGCGGTATTCAATCTCCAGATCGAGCATCGGCAAGCGCCATTGCACATGCTCACGGTGAGCATTGGCGTGTCGACGACGGCGGTCGATCGAGTGACGGACGCAAGCACCCTGCTGAAAACAGCCGATATGGCGCTATACGAGGCGAAGCGACTGGGGCGGAACTGCGTGTCGATCGTGCCGCAACTCGATACAGAATGTGCGGCCTGAAACTGGGAAGCCGCACGTTTCGACAACGCCTCGTTCGCTAGTCATCGCTGGACACGTCGACGCCGGTCACTCCGACAAATGGCGGAGCAGCACTGGATTGATCCAGACGCAGTTCGCCGCGCGCGCGCTCGGCAAGATTTTCATAGTGGCGCCGGAAGCGCGCCAGTTCCTTTTCGTCGAGTTCCTCCAGATCCAGTAACGCGTTGTGCGCGCCCGCGAGCGCGCGTATCAGCTCGTCCAGCTTGATCTGCATGGCAGCGGTATCGCGATTCTGCGTGTTCTGGATAAGGAAGACCATCAGAAACGTCACGATGGTCGTGGAGGTGTTGATCACCAGTTGCCACGTGTCGCTATAGTGGAAAACCGGTCCGGTGATCGCCCATACGATCACCAGTGCGGTGGCCAAAACGAACGTCGCCGGACGGCCGGCGAAACTCGACAATTTGCTGGAGAATCTGGAAAACCAGTTGCTGTTCATGCTCGCCTCCCAGTCCGTTGTGCCCGCGAGCGTTCGCCTCATGGCGCACGGGTCTGCTGCAAATCCGAAGCGAGCATCCGCCGTGCCCGCACAGACTGCACCCGCTGTTTCCACGGCGCGAGAAGTGGCCAGTCTGCCTGGGCCATAGCGTCTACACGTACTGTGCGTATCTCGTGGACAGCCTTCCCCGTATGAAGCACGCCCGTTGAGACCGCTTGGCGGACAACGTCTTCGCTTCCCATCCGCGTGCAACTCCGGTTTGAAAACACCGTACACTTGGCGGTCCGAATGACTGTTTGCTACGCGAGGACCACGCATGCCGACGACTGCCCTGGTTGCCCTTGCCGTTGTACTCACGCTCATCGTCGTATTGCTGATCGCCAATCTCACTAGCGGCGAGAAGAAGATCGAGCACAAGATCGAGCGGCTTTACGCCAGCGACGATGCCCAATTCACACGCTCGATGGGGCTGTTGCTCGGGCCGCCGGTTGTCGGCGGCAACCGCTTTGAAGTGCTGGTCAACGGCGACCGGATTTTTCCCGCCATGCTCGGCTGCATTCGCGCCGCAAAGCACACCATTACCTTCGAAACGTTTATCTATTGGTCCGGTGCAATCGGTGAGCAGCTTGCGCAGGCGCTGTCCGAAAGAGCGCGTGCCGGAATCGCGGTCCATGTGCTGCTCGACTGGATCGGATCGTCGAAGATGGACCCGCGTTATCTGCGCATGTTGCGCGAAGCGGGCGCACAGGTGATTCAGTATCACAAGCCGCACTGGACCGGGCTCGGCAGAATGAACGATCGCACGCACCGCAAACTGCTCGTGATCGATGGCCGCATCGGTTTTACAGGGGGCGTGGGTATCGCCGAAGAATGGACCGGCGACGCGCAGGACGACAAGCATTGGCGCGACACCCATTTTCGTGTCGACGGACCAGCGGTCGGCCAGATGCAAGCCGTATTCATGGACAACTGGGTCAAGGCGACGGGCAATGTATTGCACGGCCCCACGTATTTTCCGCAGATCGACGCATCGGGCGACGGGCTCGCCCACATGTTCAGCAGTTCGCCATCGGGCGGCAGCGACGACATGCAGTTGATGTACCTGATGGCCATCACGGCCGCGACGCATTCGATACAGCTTTCGAGCGCGTACTTCGTGCCGGACAAATTGACGATCAACGCAATCGTTGAAGCGGCGAAGCGCGGCGTGGCCGTGCGCATCATTACGCCTGGCAAACACATCGACACGCATACCGTGCGCGAAGCGTCGCGCGCGTGCTGGGGACCGCTGCTGGAGGCCGGCGTAGAGATGTACGAATATCAACCCACCATGTTCCATTGCAAGCTCATGGTCGTGGATGAATATATGGTGTCGGTCGGTTCGACCAATTTCGACAGCCGCTCTTTCAGGCTCAACGACGAAGCCAATCTCAATGTCTACAATCGCGACTTCGCGCGGCAACAGACGGCGATCTTCGATCGCGACATCAGCCACGCGAAACGCATCACGCTCGAAGCATGGCGCAACCGTCCATTGCGGGAAAAGCTGCTTGAACGCGCGGTTCAATTGCTCGACTCGCAGCTTTGATTGGGGATCGGCGTAGCGCCAACGTTGCGGCCGGGCGCGCGAATCGCACCGAGCGGTGCAGATCCGTTTCGCGGGACATCGCGTCTTCTTTCGTTCTTTCAAAACTCTGTCAATTTGATTAACGCATTCAAACTCATGGCCGATCTGCGCCGAGGTAATCAAGTCCGCCATAATATGGCGCGGTAGCGCACGCACAAAAATCCCGAAACAAGCGCTGCCGGATCGGAGATAAAAATTGGACAAGAGTCGTCGTAATTGGCTGAAGGCTGGCGCCACTATCACCGCCACGGCAACGGGCGTATTTTCCGGCCGCATTTTCGCCGCGCAGGAACAGCAAGCGGGCACGAAGATCGAATCGATTCCGCCTCTGACGGGCCAGCCTGGCGTGCGCCTCGTCACGTATAGCGTCGGTGCGCAGCCGTCCATCGGCGTGGTGCTCGACGACGGCCGCCTGCTCGATCTCAAGGCCGAAGCGCACGCACGTCACCTCAAGCTGGCGTTCGACCCAAGCTCGATGCTTTCGCTGATCAAGGTCGGCGATCCGGCACTGCAACAGGTCAGAACGCTGAGCGAGCATCCGCGATCCACACTGCTGTCGCTGGAAACAGTGCGGCTGCTTTCGCCGATCCCGCGCCCGGATCGCAACATCTACTGTGTCGGCTGGAACTATCTCGACCACTTCGAGGAGGGACAGGCCGTGCGCACCGACAACAAAACCAGTACGTTGCCCGCGCACCCTGTTTTCTTCACCAAGGGTACGCACACCATGAACGGGCCGTTCGATCCGATTCCCTACGATGCGGCGAACTCCACCAGCACCGACTGGGAAGCGGAACTGGCCGTCATCATCGGCCGCACCGGCATCAATATCTCCGAGGCGGACGCGATGAATTACGTGTTCGGCTATTCGGCGTTCAACGACACGACCGAGCGCGATATCCAGCAGAAACGCCACGGCGGCCAGTGGTTCAAAGGCAAGAGCCTCGACGGCCACGGCCCGATGGGTCCCTGGATCGTCACGGCGGCCGGCGTGAAGCTCGACGATGTACGCGTCATTTGCCGCGTGAACGGTGTCGAAAAGCAGAATGCCAGCTACCAGCAGATGTACTTCAAGATCCCGCGCATCATCGCCGAACTGTCGCGCGGTATGACGCTGGAGGCCGGTGACATCATCGCGACAGGCACGCCCTCGGGCGTCGGTTTCGCCCGTCAGCCGCCGGAATTCCTGAAGCCGGGGGACATCATGGAAACCGACATTGTCGGCGTGGGTGTCATCCGTAACGAAATCCAGCCGGTGTAACGCCATCGTCGTCGAGACTACGCGCCACTTCGCCGAACGTGGCGCGCGGCGCTCGCTCAATATGGCTGCTGTATAGTTGCGCGGTCGTCGGTGTGGAACGCGATATCGCGCGCATCCGGCAACCCTGCGACGCCCGCCCTTTCCCACTCCCGAGACCCCGCCCGCATGGATCGCCTGGCCGCAATGGAAACCTTCGTCGCCGTCGTAGAGGCGGGTTCGTTCTCGGCGGCGGCGCGTCGGCTGCATATCGGACAACCCGCCGTATCGAAGTCGATCGCGCAACTCGAAGAGCATCTGAACGCGCGCCTCCTGCTGCGCTCGACCCGCGGCCTCACCCCCACCGATGCTGGCCAGCGCTTCTACGAACACGCGTGTCTGGCGATCGAAGAAGCCGATCGCGCGGAACATTCGGTGCGCGAGTCGTCGGAGGGACTGGTCGGGAGGCTGCGCGTGGGCGCGGCCGTGACCTTCGCGAGGCTGCACGTCATCCCCGCGCTTGGCGCGTTCCTCGAACAGCACCCGAGACTCGATGTGGAGATCGTGATGGACGACCGTCCGATCGATCTGCTCGAGGAAGGCGTCGACGTCGCGTTGCGCATGGGCCGGCTCGACGACTCCGCGATGACGGCGCGGCGCGTCGCAAGCGGAAAGCGTCTGGTGGTCGGCACGAAGGCGTATTTCGCACGGCATGGCGTGCCGCAAACGCCCGCGGAACTCAGTCAGCATCGGGCAATCGTTCACGCCATGCGCAGCGGTGGAGACGCGTGGGCGTTCGGACACGCGGACGGCACCGAAGTGGCCGTCACGGTGTCGGGCCGCGTGCGGGTCAGCGCGGCCGAAGGCGTGCGCGCCGCCGTCCTCGCCGATCTGGGACTGGCCGTGGCCTCGGAATGGATGTTCGCGCCGGAACTCGCGGACGGCTCCGTGCAGGCCGCGCTCACCGACTGGACGCTGCCGGGCATCGACGTATGGGCGGTGTTTCCTTCCGGGCGCATGGCAACGACGAAGGCGCGCGCCTTCGTCGCCTTCGTCGAAAGCCTGTTTGCCGGACAGACCTAAAACTGGCCATCGGATTCCAGCCTGGCCGATCGAGGCGCCGCGTGCGATCGCGCGATGCCGATGACGGGCGCGCCCGCTCACACCTTCGCGTTCGCGCGCGCCAGAACCGACAACATATCGACCGGATCGGGACGATGCGTGTAATCGGGATTCACTTCCGAATACAGCACGATGCCATCCTGACCGATCACGTAGCGCGCGGGCATCGGCAGCGTCCATGAAGGATCGGCGTTGAACGCGGGCAGATCGTTTTTCAAGGCCTGGTAGAGATCGACCAGATAATCGGGCAGCGCGAAGCGCAGGCCAAATGAAGCACCGACCTCGCCGTTCGTATCGCTCAACACCGGAAAGCCGAGTTTGTTATCGCGCACGGATTTGCGGCTGTTCACCGCGGTCTGCGGCGAGATGGCCACGACGCTCGCGCCGTATCCCTCGATCTGCGGAAGCACGTCATTGATCGCCTGTAGCTCGATGTTGCAATACGGGCACCACACGCCACGATAGAACGTGATGACGAGCGGGCCGCGGCGCAGTAGTTCGACCGATGATACGTCGTTGCCGTCCTGATCCTTGAGCGTGAAGCTGGGCGCGCGCTCGCCGGCCTTGATTGCGCGCGTCGCCTGACCGCTTGCGATCAGTTCGGCGGTGGCGCGCTCCATGATCGGGTGAATCTCCGGCGGTGCATAGTACGGCGGCTTGCCGCCCTTGAAGTCCGCCTTGAACGCGTCGAGTTTGTCTTGCAGTGACATGTCCTTCTCCTGTATCGGGTGATCGAGTGAGAACCTGCGCTCAGGCGCTGGCCGCGACGCTCGTCTGCGGCTTGACCCATTCGTTGCCCTTCATGAAAGCGTCGTAAGGCGTATGCACGATGTGATTGGTGTAATTGCTCATCACCTTCGTCGCCACGCCGAGAATCACTTCGAACACGTTGCGGCGCGTGTAGCCGGCGGCGAGGAATGCGTCGATGTCGGCATCGGTGGCGAAGCCGCGCTCACGCACCACGACGGTTGTGAAGCGATGCAGCGCTTCGAGCTTTGCGTCGGGAAGCTCGGTGCCGGCGCGCAGCGCGTCGATCACGG
Source organism: Paraburkholderia sp. SIMBA_027 (assembly GCF_046535315.1). Classification (NCBI taxonomy): domain Bacteria; kingdom Pseudomonadati; phylum Pseudomonadota; class Betaproteobacteria; order Burkholderiales; family Burkholderiaceae; genus Paraburkholderia; species Paraburkholderia sp. SIMBA_027. The sequence goes on along the minus strand of NZ_JAWRWY010000002.1, from coordinate 22,872 downwards.
CCGGGTCCATCTTGATCATCTTTGCGAGCGTGCTGTGACCGGCCATGCAGTAGTGGCAGTCGTTCTCGAAGTTCGAGGTCAGATAGACAACCTGCTGTTCATGCGGCGTCAGCGTGCTTTTCGAAAACAGATCCCAGAGCGCCGAATAGCCGGCCAGCAATTCGGGCGATTCCGCCATGAAAGACTGGAGATTCGGGACGAAGCCGAAGGCGGCTTTCGTGCCTTCGAGCAGGGGCTTCGAGTCGGCCGGTGCGGTCTCGACGGTGTAGGCGTTGAAGGTGTTCATCGTGGATTCCTCTGTGGGTTGACGGTGAACACATGATCGGGCAGACGCCGCGCCCCAAGAAGGCAGGCGGTGGTGATAGGACTTATTCCTTTGCGGAATGGCGCGCGACTTGTCTGTTACGAGGTTTCGCAACGTGACCGATGCCGTGACTTGAGCGAGTTTTCAAGCGCGTTCACAACCAGCACGCCCCGCATCTACGAATAAAAAACGACCGCTCATCGAAGCAACGATTCAACGCGGACATACACGCCGCTAGCGGCGCGGCATTAACACGCCACAAAACACACGCAACCTATCCAAACTGGCAGGTCATCCAGGTCCATGGATCGCGGCTCACACACGAATCGCCGTGTTCGTCCTGTTTCGGCTGCTTTAAAAAATTCGCTTTGAATTCGAATTGCATTACACAGGCCGGCAACGTTACGCGGTGTTCCGTAACAAGCAACATGAGCCATTACGTTACGCACGATGCCGCGCGCATCGCTCAGTTCGCTGCGCGCACATCGAATTTTCCTGGCCCGCACAAACCGGCCTCGACCATCTCCTGAAGAAGTCCGCTGCACAACGATCCTCGCCCGCCCTCGCGATCCGATTCGCGAATTCGTCAGTCGAATGGCACACCTGTTGCATTAGAAGCAGTGCAGCAAATCGTGCGAGCGCCGATACAAGGCGCAAGCGGCAGTCTCACCGCCGCGCCCGACACATGGCCTGGAGGAGACACCTCAAGCCACGGGTCAACATAGGCGGCAACGTCGCGCGTCGATGCGCGGCGCGGCCCTGGCGAAATCGAGTGCAGTCAGTCGTGGACCGACCATGATGGCTGCGAGTGCGTTCGTCTTTCAGCGCTACATGCGGGGGAGAAGTCTCATGTCAGTCGAGAAGCAGCTATTGCCACTGCCGGGTGGCCTGAAAGTCTACGTCGAGCATCATTGCTTCGATCCATCGTTCGAAACCGTCCTGCTCGTCAACGGTGCGCTGGCGACCACGGCATCGTTTGGCCAGACCATCCGTTACCTGGGCGAACGCGTCAATGCGCTGTGCTTCGATCTGCCGTACGCGGGCCAGTCGCGCCAGCACAACGCGTGCGACTACACGCTCACGAAGGACGACGAGATCGACATTCTCATGCATATCGCCGATCGTTTTCGCCCGTCGTATCTGCTGTCGGTGTCATGGGGCGGCGTGGCGTCGCTATTCGCGCTCGCGCGCGGCTGCGCGAGCGTACGGCGTGCCGCCATTGCGTCGTTCTCGCCCTTCCTCAACGCGGCCATGACCGATTACGTGACGCGCGCGCGCGACCACATCGCGGCCGGTCAGAACCTCCAGGCGGCACAACTGCTCAACGATACCGTTGGCCGTCATCTGCCGCGCATCATGAAGCTCTACAACTATCGCTACCTGACGCGTCTGCCGCGCGACGAACAGGATCAGGTCGCGTTTCACGTCGACCAGATTCTTGCCATGAAGCCGGAGCGATATCTGGACGAATTCCGCCGCATCGATTGCGACGTGAAATTCGTCAACGGCGATCTCGACGAATACACCACCGCCGCCGACGTGCGCCGTCTGGGCGATTACGTGCGGCACGCGGAGTTCGCGACGATTCATGGTGCCGGACACTTCCTCGATCTCGAAGGGCGCACGCAACAGGAGCAGATGCGCAACGTGCTGTGCGACTTCTTCTGCGGCGAGCGCGAGACCTACGCGTCGCTTGCCGTGATACCGAATTCGAGCACGCCGCAGCGTCTGCCGTTCCAGGTGCCCGCGCTGTCGTGAGATGCGCGAATCGCGCGCGCACGCATTCCCTCTCCATCGTCGAGATCTCTTCATGAATATCGCTCAAAGCATCGCCATTGTCGTGCCGTGGCTCGCGTGGCTGGTTTACTGGATCGCGACGGCGCAGGCCGTCAAGACCACCGCTCGCCGCGAAGCGCGCAGCGCGCGCACCTGGCAGTCGCTGCCATTGATCGCAGGTGGCGCGCTCCTCATCCTGCCCGACCCGACATTGAACGCGCTCTCGCCCGATCCGACGCGCCTGGGTGCAATGCAGTTCGGCGGCTTCGCGGTCCTCGTTGCCGGCCTGCTGTTTTCGGTGTGGGCACGCGTGCATCTGGGAACGAACTGGAGCGTCTCGGTGACGCTCAAGGAAGGTCACGAACTAATCCGAACTGGTCCTTATGCACTCGTTCGGCATCCTATCTATACTGGATGCCTGATCGCGCTGGCCGGTTCGGCCTTGATCGGCGAGACCTGGCGCGGCGTGGCTGGGGTCGTGCTGATCTTCGCGTCGCTGGCCTTCAAGGTGCGCATCGAAGAAAGCTGGCTCACGGGGCATTTCGGCGACGCCTACGCGCGCTACCGCCGCGAAGTCGCGGCGCTGATCCCCGGCATCTATTGATGTCGCGAACACCATATAAACGACTGACACGCACGGCGGCCCGATGGCACAAATCATCATCACGGCGATAGGTTCGGCTGGCGATGTGCACCCGCTGCTCGGCGTCGGGCGGGCGCTCGCCGCGCGCGGTCATCGCGTGGTGTTCTGTTCGCATCCGCCATTCGAAGCGGCCGCGCGCCGCGAGGGTTTCACGTTCGTCGCCATCGGTCTTGCCGAAGACTATGCAGCCGCGCTCGCGAACCCTGCGCTCTGGCATCCGCGCACGTCGTTCAAGACGTTGTGGGCTTTGATCGCACCCGTGCTGCAACCGCATTACGCCACCCTTGACGCGCTGCGCGGCCCGGACACGGTTCTCGTCGGCACGCTGTGGGCGTTCTCCGCGCGCCTGCTCCAGGAGCGGCACGGCACGCCTTACGTGTCCATTCAGGTCTCGCCGTCGACACTGCTCTCCGCGCACGCGCCACCGGCGCACAAGCGTCTCACGATTCCGCGCGGCCTGCCGTTGGCGTTCAAAGCCGCGTTGATGACGCTGATCGAGCGCGCCCTGCTCGACGCCGTGTGCGGGCCGAATCTGAACGCATTGCGCGCGACGCTCGCACTGCCGCCCGCGAAACGCATTCTGGGCCGCTGGCTCCATTCGACCGACGGCGTGCTCTGCCTCTTCCCCGACTGGTTCGCCCCGCCGCAGCCGGACTGGCCCGCGCAGCACAGGCAATGCGGGTTTCCGCTCTTCAACGATCTCGACGACGGCACGCCCGACGCGGAACTCGACGCGTTCCTGAGCGCGGGCGAACCGCCGGTGGTGTTCACGGCGGGGTCGACGCTCGTCGACGGCCAGCACTATGCGCGCGCCGTGCTGCACGCATTGCGTGCGACCGGCACACGCGGCCTGCTGCTGGGCTCGGACTTCACACTCGACGACGCGCAACGCGGCCGCGATATGCCACGCCAACGCCTGCTGCAACGCCGCTACGTGCCGCTGCGCGCGCTGTTGCCGCGTTGCCGCGCGCTCGTGCATCACGGCGGCATCGGCACCGCATCGCTGGCGTTTGAAGCCGGTATCGCGCAACTCGTCACGCCGTTCGCGCACGATCAGTTCGACAACGCGCAACGTGTCGCCGACGCCGGTTGCGGCCTGCGCCTCGACGCACCGATCAAGGAAGCCGCGTTGGCCCGTGCACTCGCCCGGGTCCTGCACGACCCACGCATCGCCACGCGTTGCGCACAGATACGCAACAAGCTCGCGACCTCGCCCGACGGTTGCGTCGACGCCGCGCGTTTTATCGAGCGCTTCGTGCCGCAAGCCACATCGCACGCCGCGCAGGAGATGGCACGCGCGCCCCTGCTCAAAGTGGCGGGCGCATGAGCACGGCCTCGCCCTTCACGATCCCCGACGCGAGCGCCGCGCACGCACGCGGCGGCGTTCGTCTCGCGCTTTTGACGTTCGCACTGTCGCTCGCGACCTTCATCGAAGTGCTCGATTCGACGGTGACGAACGTCGCCGTGCCCGCGATCTCCGGCAGCCTCGGCGTGGCCAACAGCCAGGGCACGTGGGTCATCAGTTCATATTCCGTCGCCGCGGCGATTGCCGTTCCGCTCACGGGCTGGCTCGCGCGACGGCTCGGCGAAACACGCCTTTTCATCGGCGCGGTGCTGCTTTTCACGCTCACCTCGCTGATGTGCGCGCTCGCCGCCGACCTGCATGTACTGGTCGCCTGCCGCGCGCTGCAAGGACTCTGTTCCGGGCCGATGGTGCCGCTTTCGCAAACGATCCTCCTGCGCACGTTCCCACCCGCGAAACGCACGCTCGCGCTTGCGCTCTGGGGCATGACGGTGTTGCTCGCGCCGATCTTCGGCCCCGTGGTCGGCGGCTACCTGATCGACACGTTGTCGTGGGAATGGATCTTCCTCATCAACCTGCCCATCGGCCTGTTCTCTTTCGTTGTCTGCGCAACCCTGTTGAGAAAAGACGCGAAACGCGGCGAACGCGTTCCAGTGGATTTTATCGGCATCGCACTGCTGGTGGTCGGCGTGGGCGCATTGCAGGCGATGCTCGATCTGGGCCACGACGCGGGCTGGTTCGACTCGACACTGATCGTCACGCTCGCCATCGTCGCCACACTCGCGCTGGTCTCGCTGCTACTCTGGGAAGCAGGCGAAGCACAGCCTGTCATCGACCTGAGCCTGTTCCGCGATCGCACCTTCTCGTTCTGCGTGCTCATCATTTCGCTCGGCATGGCGAGCTTTTCGATTGTGGGCGTGGTGTTCCCACTCTGGCTTCAGGCGGTGATGGGCTACGACGCCTTTCACGCCGGCCTCGCGACCGCACCGCTCGGCATGCTCGCGCTGGTGTTCTCGATTCTCGTGGGTCTCTATGCACATCGTTTCGACGCGCGCGTGCTCACGACCTTCGGCTTTCTCGTGTTCGCCGCCGTGCTCTGGTGGGACACGCATTTCACACTGACCATGTCGTTCACGCAGATCGTCACGCCCGGCCTGATTCAGGGGATCGGCCTGCCGTGCTTCTTTATTCCGCTGACCGCGGCGACGCTATCTCGCGTACCCGATCATCAGCTTGCCGCCGCGTCGAGCCTGTCTAATTTTCTGCGGACGCTCGCCGCCGCATTCGGCACGGCGATGAGCGTGACGCTCTGGGACCACCGCGCGACGTTCCACTACGCGACCCTCGCGCAATCGCTGACAAAGGAATCGGGCGGCACGCAACACTACGTCGCCACGCTGCATGCGATGGGGATCAGCGGCGCACGCGAAGCCGGCGCACTGCATCAGGTGACCCTGCAGCAGGCCTACATGATGGCGACGAGCGACATGTTCTTCATGGCGTCCGTGACCTGCCTCGTGCTCGCCACGATGATGTGGTTCACGCGCCCCAAACGGGGCGCCGCCATGACCCTCGGGCACTGACACCAGAACGATAAAAAGAGGAACCACGCGATGCGATCAGGCGCACTTGTCATTCTCTACCACCCGAGCGGCGAACAGCTCGCGCGGCTGGCCGCGTTGCGCGACGCGTGCGACGCACTCGTAGTCGTCGACAACACGCCTTATAAGGACGCCGCGAACAACGCCGCTCGCGACGCAGCGCAACGCGACGGCTATACGCTGATTCAGAACGGCAATCGCGGCGGCATTGCGGGCGCGTATAACGTGGGCCTCGCGCATCTGTTTTCGCTCGAAGACAAGCTCGATGCCGTCGCGCTGTTCGATCAGGATTCCGTGGTGCCCGATGCCTATTTTCCGGCGATGCACGCATTCGCAAAACATCAGATTGGACGGCCTTTCATTGCAGGGCCGCGCATCTTCGATGAAAACGACGGGCGCTTTCTCCCCGCGCTCGCGACCAACGGCATCGGCGTGCGGCGCATCGAACTCGACATCGGCGAAACGGCCGACCTGCAACCGGTCCGCTGTGCGTTTCTGATTTCGTCGGGCAGCCTGGTGTCGCGCGAAGCTTATACAGCACTCGGCCGTTTCGACGAAGCGCTGTTTATCGATCACGTCGATACGGAGTATTGTTTTCGCGCGCTCGCGCACAACGTGCCGCTCTATCTCGTGCCCGCGCTCGTGCTGCGTCATCGCATCGGCAACAAGGCGCGCAGACGCATCGGCCCGCTCAATATCCCGACCATGAATCACCCGTGGATGCGCCGTTACTACAGCGCCCGCAACGCGATGGAGATTGCCCTTCAATATGGCCCGCGCTTTCCGGTTGCGTGGGTGCCGAATCTGCTCACGCTTGGGCAAATCGTGCAAGTCCTGCTCGGCGAGCAGGACAAACGCGCCAAGCTCAAGGCCATTCTCTATGGTCTGATCGACGGTCTCGCAGGAAAGCTCGGGCCGCTCGATATCTCGCATCCACGCTGGACCGCACGCCCCACCGTGCAGGAGCGTCGCGGATGAAGACACACGCGATCACGCGCCTGCTTGCGCTCGGTACCGCCACGCTGCTCGCGTGCGCCTGTGTGCCGACAATCACGCCAGCCTTGCAACCGCACACGCCCGATGCGAATGCACTCTCGCGCACGCTGTCCGATACGCCGAAATCGAACAGCGCCGCCGCGTGGCCCGCGCCCGACTGGGTGCGCCAGTTCGGCGATGCGCAGCTCGACCAGCTCGTGACCGAAGCCTATGCGCACAATCCCGATCTGCAAATCGCGAAGGCCCGTATTGGCGTCGCGCAATCGCAGTTGCGGCAGTTTTCGTCGTTGACGGGACTCACGGCCACGGCGGGCGCGACCGTCAACAAGGCGCGCATGCCGCAATCAAACGGCGTCGCCAATGTTTCCGCAAACGGCTACGACATCCCCGTACAATTATTTGGCAATCCTGTTCAATCGCCCTCTTCAATTTTCGTCGCGCTGGATTATCAACTCGATCTCTGGGGACGCAATGCGGCGGCCACGCGCGGGCTGCTATCACTGCGCGATGCGGCACGCGTCGACGCGGAACAGGCGCGTCTCACCCTCGCCATCGCGATCGTCACGCTCTATTGCGATCTGGATCAGGCCTACGCGTTGCGCGATCTCTGGATCGAGAAACGCGACGCGAGCGATCAGATTACCGCCGTGCTGCGCGAGCGCACGGCGCGCGGCATCGATAACGGTTACGACGCCGACGATGCCGCCGTGCGCCGCAACAAGCTCATCGCGCAGATCGAACTCGCCGACGAGCGTATCCGCCTCGCGCAACTGCAACTGGGCGTGCTCTCCGGCGGCGGCCCCGAGCGCGGCCTCGCGCTCGCCAGGCCGCGTCCCGCGAGGCTCTCCCGTCTCGCCGACCAGCCGCTGCCCGCACGCCTGTCCGCCGATCTGCTCGGACGTCGCCCCGATATCGTCGCGGCCCGGCTGCGCGTCGAAGCGACCTACGCCGCGATCGACGGCACGCGCGCCGAGTTTTATCCCGACGTGAACCTCGTTGGCTTCGCGGGCCTGCTCGCGCTGACACCTGGCGCGATGTTCTCGCGCCAGGCGCTCGCGGGATCCGTCGGCCCGGCGGTATCGCTACCGATTTTCGATCGCGGCCGCCTCAAGGCGAAGCTCTCGGGCGACGCGGCCAATGCCGACGTCGCCATCGGGCTCTACAACAAGACCGTCGATACGGCGCTGGGCGATGTCGCGCGCACGCTCGTTTCGCTCTCGACCGTGGATCGCCTCGTGAGCGGCGAGCGCGACGCCACCGACGCCGCGCAACGCTACGTCTCGATCGCCGAAGAGCGGCACCGGCGCGGTCTGCTGATGCAAAAGGACGTGAATACGGCCAGGCTCACGCTCTATGACGAGCGCGCCCAACTGATCGACCTGCAATCGCAGCAGCGCACGCTGCGCATTGCGCTGATCGGCGCGCTCGGCGGCGGCTTCGACGAACGCACGCTGCCCGGACCCGCGATCTCGCATTTCGATGTCGTCTTCCCCTCCCACGATCGGCTCACGGATCGATCCAACGAACGACTCACCAGCGCGCGCGTCGACTAATGCACCACGACCACACCAACCTCCATCCCGATCCGGCCACGCTCGCCGCAAACGCCGCCCTGCTCGCACGCAAGCGCGCGACGCGGCGGCGACGCTTCGCGATCTTCGGCGCGGTCGCCGCCGTCACCGCGCTCGCTGCGGCAACGTACTGGTTCATGGCCGTGCGCTTTCGCGAAGACACCGACGACGCCTACGTCGCCGGCAATGTCGTGCAGATCGCCGCGCAAACGGCCGGCACGGTGATCGACGTCGCCGCCGCCGATACGCAACGCGTGCGCGCGGGACAGCCGCTCGTGCAACTCGACGATGCTGAAGCCTCGGTCGCGTATGCGCAAGCGAAGGCACAACTCGCGCAAGCCGTGCGGCAAACCGCCAACGCGCGCTATTCCGCGACGATGTACGCCGAAGCGGTGAAGGCGCGTCAAGCCGATCTCGATCTCGCACAACGTGCGTTGGCCGCGCGCGATCACGCGTCGGTCGAAGTCGTCTCGCCCGAGGAACTGGCGCGTGCGCGAGCCGCCGTGACGGGCGCCCAGGCGCAGCTCGGCGCGGCGCAGGCTCAACTGGACGCAGCGCGTGCGCTCGGCAGCCGCCTCGCCGTCGAGGACAATCCGGGCGTGATTCAGGCCGTCGCGCAATTCAAGCTGGCGTGGCGCAATCTCAAACGCACCACCATCGTCGCGCCAATCGATGGCGTGGTGGGACAGCGCACCGTACAAATCGGCCAGCAGGTCGGACCGGGTCTCACGCTGATGTCGATCGTGCAATTGCACGGCTTGTGGATCGAAGCGAATTTCAAGGAGGGGCAAATTCGCAATATGCGGGTCGGCCAGCCGGTGACGATCAATTCAGATATCTACGGATCGAAGGTCAATTATCGCGGACGCGTAGAAGGATTTTCCGCGGGGACCGGCAGTGCGTTTTCGATGCTGCCGCCGCAAAATGCGGCCGGAAACTGGATCAAGGTCGTGCAGCGTGTGCCCGTGGTGATTTCGATCGATCCCGGCGATCTGGCCGCGCATCCGCTGCGGATTGGATTGTCGATGCGCGTGCGCGTGGATACGCACGAGCGCGACGGGCATCTGCTCGATTCGGAGACGCCGCTCGCCGCACTGGCGACGCGCGTTCATGACGGCATGGCGAGCGAAGCGCAAGCGGCGGCGGAAAAAGTGATTCGCGACAATCGGGGCGGTTAAGTGGCGAGGAGCCAAAGTCATTGATATTTACCAATAAAATTCAATTCTCCAATTTACACGGGTGAATGTGCATTTCACCCGCGGCCTTTTTCTCGATGCCGGCTTGATATGGATGATTAACTAAAACGGTATTGGACCGTCGATTAAGCGTCGCAGCATGATTTCCCCTGTTAAACAGGAGAAAACGATGCCGCTTGTTCAAATCTCTCTTCTAGAGGGCCGTAGTGACGACCTCATCAAATCGTGCATCAAAGCCGTAGCGGAGGCAGTGCATCAGACCTTAGGTGCGCCATACGGGGCGATCAGTGTTTATGCCGTCGAAGTCCCTCGCGCGCATTGGGCCACCGGTGTGCATACGAAAGACGAACCGGAGACCGCGGCGGCGCAGGCATTGAAACCGGGAAACGAAAAATCCTGAGACCGGGGCAATGTGCGGAGTTGACGGCTACGCTTGCCCACGCTGGTTTGCGTAGCCATCGTTGAGATCTTCGGGGCGCGCAGCCTGCTGCGCATTATCACCGCTACAGAATCTGAAATGCGACTGAGAAACATCGGTATCGCCGGCAAATTGAGTATCGGCTTTGGAATCGCCATTTTTTCGTTGTGTCTCATCGGCGGCCTCGCGCTGCTGCAAGTGTCGCGCATCTATCGTGGAACCGATGAACTGGCAAACCAGTGGCTACCCGGCGTGCAGGCGCTGGGCGAAATCCGGGCATACATGAATGACGCCCGGCGCGCGTCGCTGGTCGTGGCAATGGCGTCGGACGCGAACACCCAGGCATTATTCGCGCAGAGGCGAAACGACGCGCTTGCATCGCTAAACAGTGCGCTCGGCAAGTATGAGCGTGTCGTTTCGTCGCCGGAACAAGTGCAATTGCTTAACGACTTTAAAGGCGCCTGGTCCTCGTATCTGGACGTCGACACCCGGCTCAACGCGTTAGCGCAGGGTGGCGGCGACCAACTGGAAGCGGCAAGAAAGCTGGCGAGCGGCGATTCGTCTCCACGCTTCATGGCCGCTGCGGATATCGTCACGCGCGATGTCACGCTCAACCGACAGGGTGCGGATCATGCCGCCGCCACAGCGGCTTCCCGTTATCGCACGACGCTCGTTCTCACCGCGGCATTGATCGCTGGTGCAATCGCACTCAGCGTCATCGCCGCCATGCTGATCACACGCTCTATCGTGGTGCCGCTACGCCGTTCGCTCGAAGTTGCGAGCACGGTCGCTCAGGGCGATCTCACGTCGGTGATCGTCGTCGACGGAGACGACGAAACCGGCCGGTTGCTGCGCGCGCTGCACACGATGAACGAGGGCCTCGGCGACCTCGTCGGCCGCGTGCGAAACGGCAGCGAGAGCGTGGCCTCTGCCTCCGCCGAGATTGCGGCCGGCAACACGGACCTGAGCCAGCGCACCGAGGAGCAAGCGGCCTCGTTGCAGGAAACGGCGGCCAGCATGGAACAACTGACGTCCACCGTGAAGCAGAACACCGAGAATGCACGCCGCGGCAACACGCTTGCGGCCAGTGCGTCGGAGGTGGCGGCGCGCGGCGGCGCCGTCGTGAGCCGCGTGGTCGGCACCATGAAGGACATCAGCACGAGTTCCGCAAAAATGGCGGACATCATCGACGTCATCGAAGGCATTGCATTTCAGACGAATATTCTCGCGCTGAATGCGGCTGTCGAGGCCGCACGCGCCGGAGAACAGGGGCGAGGCTTTGCGGTGGTCGCGGGCGAAGTGCGCACGCTGGCGCAACGAAGCGCAACGGCTGCGCGGGAAATCAAGGAGCTCATCGACGCTTCCGCAGAGAACGTTCGTACCGGCTCGCAACTGGTGGAGGAAGCCGGCCAGACGATGGACGACGTGGTGCATTCGGTCAGGCAGGTCGCGGATCTGATGGCGGAAATCTCGGCGGCATCGTCGGAGCAGCATACGGGCATCGAGCAGGTCAATGTCGCTGTTGCGCAGATGGATCAGGTGACGCAACAGAACGCGGCGCTGGTCGAGGAAGCGAGCGCGGCGGCCCATTCGATGGCGCAACAGTCGAGTTCGCTGCGAGACCTCGTGGCATTTTTCAAGCTTCGTGGCGCGGTCGTCGCTGCGGGGCGATAGGCGCTTGCGCCTGACGGTTCGAGACGGCGCTCCGGTCGGGAATGAAATTCGCTGAAGGCGTTATCAACGCGAACCGCAAGCGCATCTTCGCCGCGCACGTTCCGTCCAGCGTGATTGTGCAGACAATTGCACGGGGCGTGCACGATGCCACGAAGCGCCACGCCAATCGGCTCGCGAACGCTCTGGAGGCGCGAATGCAGGGAACCCACGTCCGGCATGCGACCGATGCGACCGAGTGCGCTGCACAAGCGGAAATCGACGCCGCCCTGCACGGCTTCGAATTGCCACTCGATGCCGTCAGTCTTCCCTCGGCTGCCTATCGACTTGTCGAGGCCTGCCCGGCGTTGCCTCAGCCCGGCGGCGGCAATACGCTGGCGCGCTGGCGCTCGCTCGCGGCGGTCGCCGCGCATGACCTGCCGCTGGTGAAGATCTTCGAAGCACACGCCGACGCCATCGCCATCCTGACTGAACTCGGCGGAGATCGGCCGCAATCCGCAGAGGCGGGCCCTGCCCTCTGGGCCGTGTGGGCCGCGCGGGCGCCGCACAACGATCTGCGTGTTACGTGGCAAGAGGGGCAGCGAGTCCGGCTCTCGGGTACGAAGCCATGGTGCTCCGGCGCGGCCTTCGTCACGTTCGCGCTCGTGACCTGTGTCGACGATGATCAGCAAGACTGGCTCGCCGCGCTGCGCGTCAAGCAGCCGGATGTACAGGTCAGCACGCGCGGTTGGAATGCGGTCGGGATGCAGGTCACGCAAAGCGTCGAGATCGACATGGAGGGCGCGGACGCGATCCTCATCGGTCCGCCCCGCGCTTACCTCGAACGGCCCGGTTTCTGGCACGGCGGCGCAGGTATCGCCGCCTGCTGGTACGGCGCCGCGGCAGCGCTCGCGGGACGCTTGCGCGAAGCCGCCGCGCGACGCAAAGATCCGCATCTGCACGCCCATCTGGGCGCGGCCGATGCGGCACTCGCCTCCGCACGCGCATTGCTGCGTGAATCAGCGCAATGCATTGACGCGGACCCCCACGCTTTTGGATCCGCCGCTGCATTACGGGTTCGCGCCGCCGTCGAACAGGCCTGCGATGCCGTCCTGCGTGCAGCCGCGCGTGGCCTGGGCGCCGGGCCGCTCTGCCAGGACGCGTGGTTCGCGCACATGACGTCCGACCTTTCCGTGTTCATGCGCCAGAGTCACGCCGAGCGCGACCTCGCGTCGCTTGGCGGCACGCTCGCCGAGATCGGCGAGGACTGGCAGCTATAAACGCGACAGGAGCGCAAATGCAGACCCAGCGTGACGAGGATGCCGCACGATTTGACGCAGCATTCCAGCTCGATTCCGATCCGTGGCGCTATCGCACCAGTTGGTACGAGGCGCGTAAGCGGGCGTTGATGGTGGCGGCGCTCCCGCGAGCAAAATACCGACGCGGTTTCGAACCCGGCTGTGCGACCGGGGAACTCTCCGCGCTGCTTGCCGATCGCTGCGACGAATTGCTGTGCGCTGACTTCGCGCCGCGCGCCGTCTCGCTCACACGACAGCGGCTGGACGATTGGCCCGCCGCCCAGGTGGAAACGCGCGCCATGCCGCAGGACTGGCCCGCAGGCCGCTTCGACCTGATCGTCATCAGCGAGTTTGCCTACTATCTCGACGAAGCGCGTTGCCGCGCCCTCGCGCGACTCGCGTGTTCATCGCTCGATGCTGACGGCGCACTGCTGTGCTGCCACTGGCGACACCACGCCGACGACTTTCTCATAACCGGCAACGCGGTTCACAGCCTGTTTCGCGAGTCCGCGCACGCCGCTTCGTTACAGCATACCGTGCACGTCGACGATGCGGATTTCACACTCGACGTCTGGTGCGCCGATCAACTCAGCGTCGCCGAAAGAGCATCGCTGATGTCGCGCTCGCGCGGCGAAAACGACGCGCCCTGATATCTGGGCCACTCCACGCGCCAGAAATGTTCCGGTTCGGACAGATCGGCGGGAATGTCCTCGCCAAAGGCCTGAAGCTGACTGCCGTAATCCCGCACCGCGAGCTGCTTCAAGCGCAGCGCACGCGTGCTTTCGCGCTGCGGAGTCCACGAAGCATCGAACGCGGTAACGCGCAGTCCGGCGGCTGACAGTTGGTCGAGGCGTGCCGCCGTGATGCCCGGCACCGTACGATGAATCGCATCTTCGTAGACGATGCACGACTGCACGGCCCGCGTGCGCAGCAACGCGAGCCATGCATCGGCCACGCGCAGGTGATCGGGGTGCCTCAGCCCGAGTGGAACGACAAGACTGGATCGATCGAGCGGCTCGAAGCAAGCGAGCAAAGCCCTCGCCACAGTGCGAACGGAAGGCAGTTCGCCGTACTGGCCGTCGAGAAATGGCAGCCGGATCGCCCGCGCGCCCAGACGCGCGAGCGCGCGTGCGTCCTCTCGCGTGCGGGCGCGCATCGCCGCGGACGAATCGCTGAAGCCCGCCGCTGCATCCCACGGTTGAATCTGCGGCGCCCGTGGCGTACCGGCGAATACAGTGCAGACCGTGGCGCCGGGTGGCGAAGCCAGCAGCGTGGCACATCCAAACACCGCATCGTCCAGATGGGGCGACACGACAAAGAGCGATCCGACGCCGCTATTCATGGTGCTCCCTGCCCTGAAGCGTCTCGTTCAGCGTAACGCCTGCGGGCGCACACGCAACCCCGCTCGACCATGACGACAAGGTATCGCCAAAACCGCCGCGAATCCGGAAATCGGTGCGCGCGCTCGTCGTCACGCGCGGCGCAACGCTCCAGGCGATTCTCGCGCCGTTCGCCGTCAGCCGCTCCACGAGCGCCACATCCTCGCCACACGCGAGCGGAGGAAACCCGCCTGCGCGTTGATACGCCTTCGCGCACACGCCGAGGTTGGCCCCATGCACGTGGCGATGTCCGTCGACGCTTCGGTAATGGGTCGACCACGTTTCGCGTACACACGGTGGATGCGCGCCCCAGTCGTCGACTTCGACCGCTCCGCAAACGACATCGGCACGCAGTGCGAGCTGGGCCACGATCCAGTCGGGCGCGACGCATGTGTCGGCGTCCGTCATCGCCAGCCAGCGTGCGCCCAGCGCGATCAGATGACTTGCGCCCGTCGCGCGCGCGATGCCCACGTTGCGCGCCTGCACCGTCAGCGCGGTTGCCCCGAATGCCTGAGTGACGCAGGCCGAGTCGTCGGTACAACTGTCGAGCACGACGACGATGCAGACAGATTCGCCCATCAGCTCGACATGCCGCGCGGCCAGGGCAGCGGCGAACAGGCATCGCCCGAGCCAGCTCGCCTCGTTGTGTGCAGGTATCACGACGCCGATCATTGTCCACTCCTTGGCATGATGAGCAGAGAGCCGATGGCTCTTTCGCGACCCCAATGCATTTTCGGTGCCCGGGTTCTAAATCGAGTGGCGGCGTCCAACGCGTCGTTGGCAGGGCTTAAGAAAAAAGCACGGCACGCCGTTTGCGACGTGTTTTCGTTTTGCGTTGTTTCATTGAAAATGAAACGGTCAGAAGCGCCATTAAAACTGCGCTCGCGACCGGTCGACATTTAAAAATCGTACGAAATCGTCACCTGCGCCGATAAAGGCGGACTTGGCGTCAGCGTGTAATCGAACGTCGCCGCCGAGCCGCCGGTGTAGTACTTGCGATTGAACAGATTGAAGATATTCAACTGCGTCTTCCAATGCCCTTGGCGATAAGAGGCCATCGCATCGGTACGCACATAACCCGCGAGTTTAAAGCTGTTGGGTAGCGTCGCCTCGCGTGGCCCGACATAATAAACACCCGCGCCAATCCGCAAGCCCGGAACGGACTCCGGATCGTAGACGGTCCAGAGGCTCGCACTGTTGCGCGGAACATTGCTCAGAATGTCGCCCACCGGATACGTCGTGTCGCTCGTGACCTTCGCAAGCGTATAGGCGTAGCTCACGATGGCCTTCCATCGCGGCGTGATATTGCCGGTGATATCCAGTTCCACACCCTGGCTGCGCTGCTTGCCGGTGAGCACTTCGAGCAAGGGATTCGTGGGATCGGTCGTGAGAATGTGATTCCGGTTGATATTGAAAACCGCCAGATTTGCATTCAGGCGATCTTTAATCAGTTCCTGCTTCACGCCGATTTCGAATTGTTCCGCGACCTCCGCCGCATACGTGACGTTGCTGCCGCTGTGACCGACATTCGGTGCGTAACTACGGCTCCAGTCGGTGAAAAACGACGTGCTGCGCGTGGGCTGCCAGACCAGGCCGACGCGCGGCGAGAAAGCCGTCTGCTGACCTCGCCCGGTCGGCTCGCCTGCTTCGTCGGCACTATTGATGAAACGGTCCGCGCGCAATCCGACCTGAAGCTTGATCTGTCGAGTCAGATCGATCAGATCCTGCACATAGACGCCGTAATCCGCGCCGCGCCCTTGATGTCCGGGCAATGCGTCCCCCGCGGTCAATCCAGATGTGTAGCTCGGGTTGAAGAGATCCACGTTCATGGTGGAAACCTGCGAGCCGCCGCTGCCGACTTCCAGATACCCGTAATCCACACCGGCCAATAGCGAATGTTTCAGGCTGCCGGTGAAGAAGTCGCCGACCAGTTCGGCACGGGCGGAATACTGACGCGAAAATTCATTCGCGCCGCTGTAGACGGCGTATTCGAGCAGATTGTCCGTGGCGGTCGTGCTGTCGGGGAACGACTGCGTTGAGTGCTGGCGCGCGTACGCGTACTGCCCGGCGAGGCGCAGTTTCCAGTTCTGCGAAAGTTCGTGCTCGAACAACAGCGTTTCGGACCAGGTGTCGTTACGGCCGTAGTCGCCATCGACGCCCGGATAGACGCCGCTGCGAAGTCCGTAATAGCGGCTGCGCGAAAGCGCCTGATAATTGTCGACCGCCGGCACGCCGAAGTCGAATCCGTCGCGATTCAGATGATTGAATTCGCTCAGCAACGTCACGGACGTGCCGTGATGGTTATTCCAGGTGATGGCCGGTGCAATAGACCATGACTTGTAGCCGCCGTTGTCCTGAAACGTCGAGTTCGTTTCGGCAGACGCATTGAGCCGGATGCTCAGGTCGTCGTTCAGCACGCGGTTCACATCCACCGTCGTGCGCGCGAGGCCGTAGCTTCCCGCCGTCGCGCTGACTTCGCCGAAATTCTCCTGCTCGGGTCGCTTCGAGACGGTGTTGATATAGCCGCCTACTGCGCCGATGCCGCCATAAAGCGCACCCGCCGGGCCCTTGAATATCTCCACGTTGTCGATATTCTGCACATCGCGAAACGCGTAATAGCCATAGTTGCGGAAGCCATCGCGCAAGCCATTGCTCTCGCTGAATCCGCGAATATTGAAGAACGTCGCGCCGTTGCCGCCGTAACTTGCTTCGGCGTGCACACCGCTTACGGTATCGGCGACCTGATCGATGCTCGTCACGCCACGGTCCTGCAGAACCTCGGACGGCACGACCTGAATGGATGCAGCGTAGTCCTTGATGGGCGTGTCGGTCCTCGTCGTGCTGCTCGACGTGGGCGCGATATAAGGCGAACCGCGCGTGCCCACCACCGATATCGGCGCCATGACCGGGTCCGCGGCGCTGCTATCGCTCGAAGTGGGCGGGGCCGATTCCGGTTCTGCCGCGCGTGCTTCAGGTATCACCGCGAGTGCCGTCATCAGCACGGCCAGCACCGCACGGACAGGTGCGGCTTCAGGACGTGCACGCAATGTAAAAAGATGCGGTTCGGCGCGGTGCGTTCCGGACGCGCGCGTGCCGACGACGCCCGCGCGCGGCGGTCGTTGTTGGGTCTTCATGTTGTCGATTCAGCTAAAAGAAATGGTCGTGCATGCGCGGCGCCATCGCGACGCGCAGCAGGGAGACGGCATTTAGCTGAAAAGCGGCGGCGCCCGCGAAAGGGGCCGGAAATGAAGTGACAGGCGCACCAGCGGGCGCGTCGATACAGCACGCCACGACTGCGTCACACGGGTCAGCGTGAACAGAGCAATCGCGAGCGCGATGCCCACGCACGCGACGACCAGCGCGGCGCTGAACGGACAAAGCCCGTCGTCGCCGGTCATGGCGCCGTGATCGTGTGCGGGCGAACCCGCCATGCCGGACATGTCCATGTCGCCGTGCATCATGCCCGCCATGTGAGTCATGTTCATGCCGGGCATGACATCGGACATCTTCACTGCCGCGCCGGAATCACCCGCGAACATCGGACCGTGCCCGGAACACATCACGAGTGCAAAATCGCCCTGCGCCACGGATGCCGGATCCAGCATGACGGCGCCCGGCAGCAGCGCGCGTACAAGGAGGACAGCCACAGCAATCAGGAACCATGCCCGATTCGCCATGCCGCCTCGCAGCAGGAATCGGCGAAAGGCACTCATGGCGCGCATTCTATCCGGCTTTCAAATTCCTAAGGGATAAACAGAGCAGCGTGAACGGGCTTTCGCGATTCGGTGCTGCTGCACCGCCGCTGCCCCGCTGCTCCATGCGGCGAAAAGCGTGCTTCAGCGACCACTTGGTTCATCGACGCGACATTCCGTCTCACACGCGGACTGAGCCTGGTCCGAGTGCACATTCGCTACCGCAATGTCGAGAGAGTGAGCTACCATGCGCGCATGACTGCACTCGCACGCACTCGAAAACAACTCGGCACATGGCTAGCCTTGCTCGCCATGTGCCTGATTGTGTTCGCGCCGCTCGTCAGTCAAATGCGTGCTTCGGCGCGCGCGGCGTCGCCCGACGCGGCGCTCTGCTCCGCCGGGCCGCCGATCCATAGCCATGCCGCTGTAGCGGACGATCCGCTCGCGGCCTGTGGCTATTGCAATCTGCTCGCCACGCCCTCGGCGCCGCCGCCTCTTGCGCCATCCGTTGCGCAATGGCTGCCGCTTTTTGCGGCTGTTGTCGTCATGCCCGCATTGCGGGCCGACTTCCCGACGCTTCCCTACTTTGCGGGTTATCCGCGCGCCCCGCCGTCTGCGCACTGAAGCGTCGCCGCGCGCTTCACGTCCCCCGCTTCACGTCCTTATTCGCACGATCGACACGCCAGGCCCGGGCCTGCGCCTGCGCTCGTCCGCGCGCCGTCGTCGCGCAAACGCTTTCGATAACGCATCATGCAAAAACCGCTTTTAACCGCGGCGTCCGCCCCATGGCGACGCGCCGCCGTGACGGCTTGCGCCGTCCTGACGCTTTGCGGTGCGCTCGCGCTCAGCGGGTGCAATCAGCAGCCCGTACTGTCCTTCCAGAATCTGGACATTACGGGCAATACGCAGTTTTCAGGCCAGTTTTCCCTGCCGGATACCAACGGACAAACCCGCACGCTTGCGGATTACCACGGCAAGATCGTCGTGATGGTTTTCGGCTACACGCATTGCCCCGATGTTTGCCCGACCACGCTGGCCGAACTCTCGCAGGCGATGCAGCAACTCGGCCCCGAAAAAGCCGCGCGCATTCAGGTGCTGTTCGTGACGCTCGACCCGCAACGCGACACGCCTTCCGTGCTCGCACAATATGCGGCGGCCTTCAATCCATCGTTTCGCGCACTGCGTCCCGCAGACGATGCGCAACTCAGAACGCTGGCCGAGGACTTCAAGCTGGTCTTCGAAAAAGTCCCCGGTACGAACGCGGACAACTACACCATGAATCACACGGCAGCCAGTTTTGTTTTCGACGCCGACGGCAAATTGCGCCTGTATGCACGCGACGCACAGGGTGCGACGCCGTGGGTTCACGATCTGGGCGGATTGCTGAAGCCCGCTTAATCGCAATGTATTTCCAAAACCTTATCCACTCAAAACTGGAGATTCACCATGTCCGCTCTTTTCCGTTCGCTCGCAACGACGTTCGTCCTGTTTGCCGCTCCAATCGCCGCAATGGCCGCGACTGACTCCGTCATGGTGTCGGATTGCTGGATTCGTTCCATGCCCGGCGACGTGCCTTCGGGCGGCTATTTCAAACTCATGAACATGAGCGACAAGCCGGTCGATCTCGTTGGTATTTCAACGGAAGCGTTTGGTATGTCGATGCTGCATCAGACGCAAAGCAACGGCAGTACCTCGAAGATGATCATGGTCGACAAGGCCACCGTTCCTGCAAATGGCACGCTCGAATTTGCGCCCGGTGGCTATCACGTGATGTTCGAGCACGCGAAACATCCACTCAAAATTGGCACCAGCATTCCGGTGACCTTTGCTTTCAGCGACGGCGAGAAAGTGTCGGCGCAATGCGATGTGAAGAACGCTGCGGGGAAATAAATTCCACGCGGATTTCATAGCATCGAAAATAACGCCGCTGCCGAATTGTCTGGCTGACATGCGTTTCCGCGCGTCAGCCAGATCATCGCTTCGGCTTACACGTACAACGCAGCCTCGCGGTCGCCTGCGGGCAACTGCACGACGACGCCGGACTCGCTCGCCTGCTTCGCCAGGCCGCCCGCATCGCGCAGCTTGAGCGTCGCACTCGCGCCATCGGCGAGTTCGAACAGATGCAGTTCGCTGCGCGACGCGTAGTTGTCATCCGGGCGCTGATCCGTAGTCCCGATCGCGAGCAGCGTATTCGGCCGCACGTACACCGGCAGACTCAAAAAGCCGTGACGCTCGCGCAGCCACCTGCTGCCCGCAACGGTTTTACTCGTGAAGAGATGCGTCCAGCGGCCCTCGGGCAGCCAGAAGTCCACGTCGCCGATCGCGTTGAACACCGGCGCGACCAGCAGCGCATCGCCGGGCAGATACTGACGATCCAGTTGATCGCGGGCCGAATCGTCGGGAAACTCCAGCAGCATCGCGCGCAGCATCGGCGTGCCATGCTCGACCGCCTGTTGCGCGGCATCGAACAGAGACGGCATCAGACGCGACTTCCATTCGGTGAAAGGGCGCACGACCTCCACGGCTTCGTTGTCGAACAACCCTGGCACGCGATACGACTTGCTGCCGTTCAAACGGCTATGGCTCGACAGCAGCCCGAACGCGCACCAGCGCGTGTAGACATCGGCGGGCGCCGTATGCTCGAACCCGCCGATGTCGTGGCTCCAGAAGCCGAAGCCGCTCAGGTCGAGCGACAGCCCGCCGCGCAGCGTTTCAGCTATCGATTCGATCGTAAGTCGCGCTGCAATCGCCGCCCCAATGCACGGGCAATGGCTGGCTGCCCACGGTGCCGGATCGCGCGAACACCCCGGCCTCACCTTCGCCGCGCACTTCGCGCAGCACGTCGAGCAGCACCTTGTTATAAAGGTAGCTGTAGTCGTTGTGCATCTTTTGCAGATCGGAACCGTCGTGATAGATCACGTCGGTAGGAATACGCTCGCCGAAATCCGTCTTGAAGCAATCGACGCCCATCTCCAGCAAGCGTCAAAAATGCCCCGCGTACCACTGCCATACCTCACCATCAGGTTTGCGCAGCTAATAGCCCTTCTCCATGCCTTCGGCAAACAGCGGCGCGCCCGTCCGCTGGCCTTATGGTGGAGCAGTGAGCCGGGGCGCGCGATGCGTCCCCGACGCCGCACAGCATAACGGGAAGTGGCTTTAAAGCGGCACGTCTTCGATTAGCCGCGCTTTTAACGCGCGAATACGCTGATCGACGAAATAGCCGCCGCCTTCGGTATAGCGCAGATAAAGCCGGCCGCACTGCGTGCATTTCCACACGCCGCAGCGGTTATAGGGAAAGTAACGCGGGGCAATGGGCGCTTCGTCGGACCAGTAACCGTGGTTTTCCGGCAAATATTCGGAAAAAGTCGGTTCTGCCTCATCTTCCGGAATGAGTGTGCCGATCTGTTCGAGTTGCCGCTCGTCGAGCGAAAGTGGCTGCGATTGCCAGCCATCGAGCGGTGTTTTTGTGCAGCCGCACACGGGGGCGTCGGCGTGCTCCGCGCGTTGAGCGAGTTCGAGTAATGCAGCGGCGTCGAGGTATTGGGGCATGGCGCGAGGAGGAGTCTGCGATTGAGCCTGATTGAGCCAGAGAGACATCGGTGTCGAGCGCGCATCTTAACGCCAATAGCGATTACGCTCATTTTTCGTTTCGCGCGCTTCTGTTTCGCGTTATTTCCGATGCGGAATTCGGGCGTTTTATGCGGCTTCGCACAACGTGCAATACGTGTCTTGGCCCCATCAAATCCCCGCAATTTCGGCAATTCCACGTCGATTTTCAGCGAAATTACCTCAGGGCTTTCACCAAGTTTTCATTGGATTGCCATCGTGCGACTCTATGTCTCAGTGCCACTTCCTATGGAGACAGGCATGCACGCTGAAACGCTCAAGAACGCAAAGGTCGCCGTTTTCCTCAATCGGTCGGCGCTGTGTATGTTGCTGTTGCCAGCTGCCTGCCTTTCATGGGCACTCCCCGCGTACCCTCCTCAAGACGCTTTCTGGTTCTGCTTCGTTCTGGCCACTTTTTCCTGGCCGTTTGCAGGAGTCCTGTTCATTGTCTCGGCCGGATTTCAGTCCGGTAGACGTGCCGAGCGATTCGAACATGACGCTGGTTTCAGGGAAGCGCACGGTCATTGATCCGCGTTTTGCCTGACCAGTCAGCCGGTCACGCTTCGCAATCGCCAGTCGAACAAAAGCCTCCTGTTTTCAGGAGGCTTTTGAACAATACCTGGTTATCCGAACGATGTTCGCAAACCAGACGTTTTTAAGCGGCCGGTGCAAATTCGTGTAATCAGTTTTTGTGACAACAGACGCGAGCCCAACGCTCGCACCCTGCCCGAGCTGGAGTGCGTTGTGTGCGCTGTAACTGTGCGCCGGGAACCGGCGTCGGCGGAACGCGGAGGTTTCTGGCAGTTAGTTGCATCTTCATCCGCACGCCATCACCCGGCGCGCGCGTCGCGCTTGTCTGCCGATTTCCCGCCCGCGTTCTGCGAAATAATCCGCGCAATCTCCGCATCGGCTTCATCGCCATACTTCTCGAACACGTTCGTCTCGTACACCGTGTTCTGCGCGTTGCCGAGCTGGCTGCCCGCATCGTTCTTGATGTCGACATCGACCTGCATCGACAGACCGATACGCAGCGGATGCTTCTGCAGATCTTCCGGATCCAGCGAAATACGCACCGGCAGACGCTGCACCACCTTGATCCAGTTGCCCGTCGCGTTCTGCGCCGGCAGCAGCGAGAACGCCGAGCCCGTGCCCGCCGAGAAGCCCACCACCTTGCCGTGATACACCACCGACGAGCCGTACACGTCCGCCGTCATTTCCACCGGCTGGCCGATGCGCATGTGCTTGAGCTGCACTTCCTTGAAGTTCGCGTCGATCCACAGCGAGTTCAGCGGCACCACCGACATCAGCGGCGTGCCCGGCGAAACGCGCTGGCCGACCTGCACCGAACGCTTCGCCACATAGCCCGTGACCGGCGCGGGCAGCGTGTTGCGCGCGTTCGCGAGGTAGGCGTCGCGCACCTTCGCGGCGGCCGCCATCAC